>NZ_JBYCZQ010000005.1:0-281740 GCF_057586315.1 Caulobacter sp. SRI_014
TCATCGAGCGCGCGGGCTTGCAGGTTATGGAACGACGCGCTAACACTGAACCACATGGTTCAGTTTCAGCAGACCGGCCTCGACGCCTCCTTTGCCGCCCTGTCGGACCCGACCCGGCGCGGGGTGCTGGAGCAGCTTGGCCGGGCGGACGCCTCGATCACCGATCTGGCGGATCGGTTCGACATGACCCTGACGGGCATGAAGAAGCACATCGGGGTGCTGGAGGGGGTTGGCCTCGTCACGACGCGCAAGGTCGGCCGGGTGCGGACCTGCCAGCTGGGCCGGCGGCGGCTGGAAGAGGCCGCGGACTGGATCGACAGCTATCGACGGCTCTGGGACGCCCGCTTCGCGGCCCTGGACGGGATCATTGAAGAACTCAAGGCAAAGGAGAAAGCCGATGGCCGAGAACCAGGCTAGCCAGAATGGCCCCACCAAGATCGAACGGGTTTCGGACACGGAGCTGGTGGTCACCCGCCTGTTCGACGCGCCGGCAAGGCTCGTCTTCCAGGCCTGGTCGACGGCCGAGCTGTTCAAGCGCTGGTGGTCGCCGAGATCGCTGGGGATGCCGATCCTGGCCTGCGAAATGGATGTGCGGACAGGCGGCGGCTACAAGCTGACCTTCGGCCAGGATGAGGCGTCGTCGTTCAGCTTCTACGGCCGGTACCTCGAGGTGATTCCGAACGCCAGGATGGTCTGGACCAACGAGGAAGGCGACGAGGGGGCGGTGACCACCGTGACCTTCGAGGACCGGGGCGATCAGTGCCTGCTGACCTACAGCGACCGCTTCCCCAGCAAGGCGGCGCTGGAGGCCGAACGCGGCGCCGAGGAAGGCCTGCCCGAACAGTTCGAACAACTGGACGAGCTGTTGGGAACACTGGCCTAGGCTGGCTGCCGGGATGACGGGTTATTCTTTCCAGAGACAGATGCGGACCGGGGCGCCAGGCGCGGTCCAGCCTGCCTCGGTCCAGCCGGTCGCCGTCTTGCCGAGGTAGCAGGCCCCGTCTCGCGTCAGGGTCTCGAAGTGCATCGTGCCGTGGGTCGAGCTGACATCGTAGACGCTGTAGCCATACCAGGTTCCGTCCTCGTCCAGGTTCACCGCCACCCAGTAGTCGGCGGATCGCTGCCCGGCGCCGCCGCCGCCGGGATTTTCGTAGTCGATGCCATCCCAGACCTGCCGAGGCCCGTGGAAGCTGAAGGCTCCGCCCTTGTGGATTTCGTAGGAACAGCGCCCGGCAATCAGCATCTTGTCGGCCACCTTCAGCAGGCATCGGCCCCAGGCGTATCCCTTGTGAAGTCGGCGCTCGGCGGCCACTCCGGTCGGTGCGGATACCGTCCCGAGGAGAAGGGCCAGCAAGGTCGCAGCAACGACGGTGATGCGCATAGTCATTCCCACACGAAGATGGTGCGCAGATCGCAGCCTTCGGGGTCCTCACCCTCGTTGAACAGGCGCACGCGGGCGATGGCCCGGCGCTGTTTGGCCGTGAAGGGGGTCCTGGAGGTGAAGTAGGCGGCGCCGTGTTCGCCGTTCCAGATCGCGATCACGTAGCCATCCTCATCCTTCCGCTCGCCGAAGCGGGCGGGCCTGTCGCCGGCCTTCGGCTGCACGATATGGCCGGGCGGCTTGCTGGCCCAGCCGATGCCGAAGACCTCAAGCGAGCCGAAGGCGCCGTCCCAGCGGAAGCGGCCGCCGTGAATGCCGCCACCCAGCGTCGTCACCGTCTCGCCGGCGCTCAGGTCGATGATCGGCGAGTAGCCGCAGAACCGGGCCGGCCCCTTCAGATCGGAGGCTTGCGCCGCCGTGGCGGCCAGCAGGGCCGCGGCGAGCACGATAGCGCGCAGCATCATTGGCCTGTCTCCCGCGCCGCCGTCCGGCATGCTCCACAACAGGACGTTGCGGCGCGCAGGCCCGTCTTGCAAGGTGCGACGCCTGCGGGAGGGGGATTCCATGAGCGCCTTTGAATTCTTCTTCAGCTTCTACGGCCTGTTGCTCGGCCTGTCGGTGGCGGTGCTGGCGACAGGCGCGGCGCGGGCCTTCAAGCACCGCAAGACGCGGCCCGTCGGGTGGCTGACGCCGCTGTTGGCCGTGTTCGTGGCTCTGGATATCGCCACCTTCTGGGAGGCGGCCTGGGTCAACTACCGCGAGCTGCCGTTCAGTTACGGCCTGCTGATCGGCGGGCTGGTCGATGCGGTGGTCTATTTCATCGCCGCCGCCCTGGTGTTTCCCGACGAGACCGACCCGGAAACGCCGCTGGATGACCATTTCTGGGCCCACCGGCGGGCGGCCCTCTGCCTGCTGATCCTGGCCAATCTGATCGGCGTCTGCGGCATGCTGGCGGTCAATCTGACGCGAGAGAACGGTCAGGCCCTGATCTCTGCCTATTCGACCAATATGGCGATCTACATCGTCCTGGTCGGCGTGGCGGCCTGGACGAAGCGCAAGTGGCTGTTCGCGACGGCCATAGGCGCACACATCCTGCTCTACCTCTACATCGCGGTCGTTTCGGTCGTGTCGCCGCCGCCGAGCCATAAGCTGCTGGGCCAGGCGCCGGCTGACAAGCCGGCGGTGAGCAGCCCTTCGACCGGGCCGTAGACCGCCTCCCGGCTGTCGACAAAGCCGGCCAGGCTCAGGCGGTCTGCCGGGATTTGAGGTGTCCCCGGCGCCAGGCGAGCCACAGGGCCGCGCCGCCCACGGCGGTGCAGATGACGACCGCCGGCAACGACGCCTCCGGACCAAACACACCGCCGGTCAGCCAGGCCGGAAGGCCCGGGCGCGCGGTGCTGCTGGCGATCGCAGGCCCAAAGTCACCGCCAGAGACGGCCGCGCCGAACACATAGCCCTGCGTGAAATTCCAGGCCGCGTGAACGCCGATCGAGACCCACAGCCGGCCGGTCAGGGCGTAGAAGGCCGCCAGCATGATGCCGGCCTCGAGCGCGATACAGACGGCGGCGAACACGGTCGCCCCGGGGTTGGGCAGGTGGCCAAAGCCGAACACGGCCGCCGACACCGCCAGGGCCACCCAGGGTCCGAAGGCCCGCCAGACCAGTCGCAGCAGGATGGCCCGGATCATGATCTCCTCGACCACGCCCGATTGAACGGCCCGGCCGACGGCCATCCAGGCCGGGGCCTCACCCGCGCTGCGGATATCGTAGAGGCCGAAGACGGCCATGACGGCCATCACCGCCGCGAACATCAGGGCGCCGATCAGAAGGCCGGCGGCGAGCTCCGGCGCCAGGGGCCGCAAGGCAAGCTCCGACGGCCATCGCCCCTCTGCCAGCAAGACCGCGATCGCGTAGACCGCCAGGCCGATCAGGGCGCCGATGACGTTGGCGGCCAGTTGCAGGGGCTCCGAGGTTTTCGGCCACAGGTGGCCCAGGGCCTCCCCGGCCGACAGCGAGGTCAGGGCGACGAGGAAGACCAGCGCAAGGATCCAGCCGATGGCCCGCAACCAGCGCAGGGGCCCGGGATGCAGGACCCTTCGCTCACCGAGATCCGGCGGATGCCATCCGAGGGGGCCCCTCGGCGCGTGCGCAATGTCGGCGGCCGAGGATTTCGGGCCCATGGAAGTTCTCCGTTGGTGTCGGGGCTCGGGCTATTCCGAGGCGTTGAGGGTCTCGGCGGCGTCCCTGATGCGCGCGCCAAAGGGGCGCCGGTCGAGGGCGGCGATCGCTTCGGCGAGCGCGGCCGAGAGCGGAAAGGACAGTTCGGCGTCCAGCTGGGCCGCGGCGCGGTTGGTGGCGGCCCATTGGCGTTCGAGCGCCGGCAACATGGCGTCGGCCTTGGGGGTGGTGACCACGATCCGCTCGCGGCCATCGGCGCCGGGCTTGAGGGTCACCAGACCCTCGCGGGCCATCTGGGAAACGGACTGGCTGGCGGCGGAGTGGCTGACGCCCATCCCTTGGGCCAAGGTCTTGATCGAGGCGGGCCCATTGCGCAGCAGACCCCGGAGGATCGGGGTGTATCGCGGCCGCCAGGCGAGGCCGGCGGCGGCGTAGGCGGCCTCGACCTCGCTGTCGAGTCGATCCAGCAGGCTCCGAACGAGGGTGCCGAGGGTGGGCAGGGCGTCTGACATGCCGATAATATATAAGTGCTGTTATATCATGTCAATGAAGCCCAGGCGAGCCCTCCGCATCCTCCACCAGGAATTGCGCGAACCCGCGCCGTGGCTCAGCCTCGACCGGAATACCGATGTGATTCGAATCCGGGGGAGCGAAGCATGAAGTGGAAAGTCCTGGCCGCCGCCGCGGCGGCAACCGTCCTGTCGGCATCCATGGCAATGGCCGGGGGTGATCAGCCGGCCGCCGACCAGCCCGATGTCGTCTACACCACCCTGTTCCTGAAGGACGGCCAGCTGCTGGCCAGGCGGAATGTCGTCGGTCAATACGGTCGCACCGTGCGGATCGAGATCCCCGACCTGATGCGCGTTGAGGTTTCGGCGGAGCGGCCTGACGCCAACGCACAATCCTTCACGACCGCCAAGATGGCGCTGTTCAAGGACGGCGCCTGGCAGGCGCCGAAGGTGATGTCGATGCCGGCGACCCTGACCTCGACACCGTCGTTCGAATACTCGGTGGACGGCACGCCCTACCGCTTCGTGGTCATGCCGCGCCAGCTGTCGCCCGCCGCGAACATCGACCAGCCGTAACGCCTTTCGAGCGCCCGATTCCGCGAGCGTCATGGGTCGTCGCCGAGGGACTCCGCCAGACATGCGCGCGCTCATCATCACCACCCTGGCCGCCCTGCTGTGCGCCAGCTGCTCCCCCTCGCCTGAGCCGAAGGCCGAAATGCCGGCGGCGGCGAAGGACGGTGGCACGAGCTACATCGCTTCCATCACCGTTCCCCTGGGGCCGGAAGAGCGGTTGGACGCTTTCAAGATCGACACCTGGGGCGTCGACGTCCTGGCCGTCTGTCACATCCCCGCGGGGTGGACGATCACGGCGGGCCGCAGCGCCGCCCCGAGCGGCGAAATCAGCGGGCAGAGCAGCCATGGGGTGACCTGGCTCTCGGACATGAAGCCGCTGGAGGGGTTGGTTCTGGTAAGCATCCATGGATCGGTTCAGGCGGCGGAGCGGACGGAAGGCCCGACGACCTGGCCGGCGACGTTCAGCGGCAAGGCCAACATCGAGACGGGTGACGATGCGCAGCGCGAGGCGGTGCTGAGCCATGCCAACGTGCAGCTCGTTGCGGCCGACCGCTGCCCCTAGCTTAGGGTTGATGAGGCCCTTGCCCACGCCGCGCTTCGCTCCAGATCACCATTTACGGTGTAAGCAGAAGCGGCGGAGTCATGATCGACACCCTCTTGCGAGCGGCCTACGGGCTGAACATCCTCATCCTGCTGCCTGTGGTCGGCTCGATGCTGGTCGGAGCCAACGGCGTCACTGTCCAGGCCTTTGAGCACAAGGTCGGCGAGTCACCCGGCCTGCGCCTGCTGGTGGCCAGCCTCTGGGCGGCCATCCTGCTCTGTTCCGCCGCCGGCCTCTTTCAGCCCCGCGTCTTCGTCGGCGTGCTGGTCCTGCAGGTGATCTACAAGAGCCTGTATCTGGGGCTGTTCGTCCTGCCACTGGTTCGGGCGCAGGGCTGGAGCGCGGCGCCGCACGGCGTGACCCTCAGCTTCATCGTGATCATCGCCCTCTGGCCGGCCCTCATCTGGGCCGCCTGGGCCCCTCGCTGACCGTCGGAGCCTGCGATGCCCATCATCCCGGTGTACGCCGCCGCCCTGGCGCCGCTGTTTATCCTGCTCTCGACCCGGGTCATCCTTGCCAGACGCGGCCGGCGCCTGGGGTTTGGCAGCGGCGGCGATGAGGACGTTGAACGCAGGATCCGCGTCCACGCGAACTTCGCCGAATATGTGCCGCTGGCGCTCATCCTGCTGTGGATGGCCGAAACCATGGGCGCCGGTCCGGAGTGGCTGCACCTCTTCGGCGCGACCCTCGTCGCCGGCCGGATCGCGCACGCCCTGTTCCTGTCCTTCAAGGCCACGGACGACCTTGGCCGCATCCTCGGCATGACCGGCTCGCACACAGCCATTCTGGGCGGGGCGGGCCTGATCGTCTGGCAGTTGCTCGGGTGACAACACTTCCGGACCGTCGGTAGAGCGCCGCGGCCCGGACCAGATCAGATCCGGGCGATTCGCAGCAGCTTGGGCCGTTCCAGCACCACCGGCAGGCGTTCCAGGCGGTCGATGGCGTCGGTCAGCACCGACTCCGCCACAGCGTGGGTGGTCAGGACGATGGGGACGCCGCCGACATCTTCCACCGGCTTCTGCAGGAAGCTGTCGATGGAGACGCCGCATTCGGCAAGCGTCTCGGAGACGGCGGCGATGACGCCGGCCTTGTCCTCGACGAGCAGGCGCAGATAGGCCTTGCCGACCCGGCGGGTGGGGGCGACCGCCACGAACGGCGGCAGGTCGCCGGCCGGGGCCTGGAAGACCGGGCGTTTGGCGAGCGTCATCACGTCGGCGATGTCGGCGGCGACCGCGGCGGCGGTCGGGCCCGAGCCGGCGCCGGGGCCCTGGATAAAGATGCGGCCGATGCGCGTCCCCTCGATGAACAGGGCGTTGGTGGCGCCGCGGGTCTCGGCCAGGGGATGGCCGAAGGCGACCAGGCTGGGGTGGACGCGGACGGCGACGCCGTCCTCGGTGCGCTCGGTCGAGGCGATCAGGCGGATGCGGTAGCCGAGGTCCTTGGCCATGGCGATGTCGAGCTGTTCGACGCCGTCGATGCCCTCGATCTCGGCGGCGGCGAAGTTGGGGGCGCAGCCGAAGGCCAGGGCGGCCAGGATGGAGATCTTGTGGGCGGCGTCGAAGCCGCCGACGTCGGTGGTCGGGTCGGCCTCGGCATAGCCCATGGCCTGGGCGTCCTTCAGCACGTCGGCGAAGGCGCGGCCTTTCGATTCCATCTCGCTGAGGATGAAGTTGCAGGTGCCGTTGAGGATGCCGGCCAGGGCAGAGACATCGTCGCCGACCATGGCTTCGCGCAGCATCTTCACAGCCGGGGTGCCGCCCATGACAGCGGCCTCGAACAGCAGGGGCACGCCGGCGGCTTCGGCCAGGGCGGCCAGTTCGGCGCCGTGGACGGCGATCAGGGCCTTGTTGGCGGTGACGACGGGCTTGCCGGCCTTGAGGGCCGCCTCGACGGCCGCCTTGGCCGGGCCGTCGGAGCCGCCGATCAGTTCAACGAAGATGTCGATGTCGGGGCTGGCGGCCAGGGCGACCGGGTCGTCGAACCAGGCGAGGCTGGAGATGTCGACCGGCCGATGGCGGGTGCGGTTGCGGGCGCTGACGGCGGTGATGACGGCGCGGTCGCCGGCGGGAGCGAAGTCAGGGCGTTCGGCGAGGAATTCGAGCAGGCCGCCGCCGACAGTGCCGAGGCCGGCAACGCCGACACGCCAGGTTTTCTTAGACACCCCAACCTCCGCTCATCCCGGCGAATGCCGGGACCCAGATGAAACCCGCCCACGCCAGATGATGAATCTGGGTCCCGGCATTCGCCGGGATGAGCGGTTGATAGAAATGGTTCTTCACTGCGCCGCCAGGGCGTTGTGAGCCCGGCCCAGGATTTCCGAAGAGTTCGCCAGGAACTTCTTCACATTGCGCGCCGCCTGGCGGATGCGCTGCTCGTTCTCGACCAGGCCGATGCGGACATAGCCTTCGCCGTATTCGCCAAAGCCCGAGCCGGGCGCCACGGCGACGCCGGCTTCCTCGACCAGAAGTTTGGCGAACAGCATGGAGCCGGCCTCCTTGTACTGCTCGGGGATCGGGGCCCAGGCGAACATCGAGGCGGGCGGGCTGGGGATGTCCCAGCCGGCCTGGGCCATGGACTTCACCAGAACGTCGCGGCGCGATTTGTAGGTGGCGCGGATTTCGTCGACGCAGTCCTGCGGCCCGTTGAGGGCGGCGGCGGCGGCGACCTGGATCGGCGTGAAGGCGCCGTAGTCGAGGTAGGACTTCACCCGGGCGAGAGCCGCGCACATGCGCTCGTTGCCGACCACCATGCCGACCCGCCAGCCGGCCATGGCATAGGTCTTCGACAGGCTGTTGACCTCGACGGCGCAGTCCTTGGCGCCCTCGACCTGCAGCACGCTGGGGGGCGGGTTGTCGTCGAAGTAGATTTCCGAATAGGCGACGTCGCTGATGACCAGCAGGTCGTGCTTTTTCGCGAGGGCGACGGCGTCTCTGTAGAAGTCGAGATCGACCCATTGCGCCGTCGGGTTGGACGGGTAGCTGAGGATCAGGACGGTCGGGGGCGGGACGGAGTTCTTCACCGCGCGGCTGACCCCGGCCAGGTACTCTTCCGGCGACAGGGCCGGGACGTGGCGGATCACGCCGCCGGCCATGATGAAGCCGAAGGCGTGGATCGGATAGGCGGGGTTGGGGCAGATGATGACATCGCCCGGCGCGGTCAGGGCGTTGGCCAGGTTGGCGAAGCCTTCCTTGGAGCCCAAGGTGGCGATGACCTCGGTGTCGGGGTTCAGCTTCACGCCGTAGCGGCGGTCATAGTAGCCGGCCATGGCCCGGCGCAGGCCGATGATGCCCTTCGAAGCGCTGTAGCGGCCGGACTTGGGGTCGCGGGCCGTCTCGATCATCTTGTCGACGATGTGCTTGGGCGTCGGCATGTCGGGGTTGCCCATGCCGAAGTCGATGATGTCGACGCCCTGGCCGCGCAGGCGGGCCTTGATGCGGTTGACCTCTTCGAAGACGTAGGGCGGCAGGCGGCGGATACGGTGGAAATCGGTTGTCATTGGGGCTCGTCGCCGCAAATCGGCGCGTGGGAGCTGAAGTCGCGCATGGATAGCCCACGGAGGGGCCTGTACCAAGCAGGCTCTTGGAAGATTATGCCCCCGACGCCCGTAGTTCCCTACTTCGGCTTCGGGGGCGCCTTAGCTCGCGCCTTGGCGGCGGCGACGAAGCGCTCGGATTCGGCGATTTCCGCGTCTGTCGGCGCCTGCAGGTCGCCGGCGTCGGCCTTGGCCCGGGCGGCGAAGGCGTCGTTGGCGTCGAGGTCCCAGGTTTCCGGGGCCGTGCTGTTGGTGACGTAGAGGGCCTCGGTCTGCTCCTCCTCGACCGCCGCCTTGACGGCTTCGGCGGTCGGCAGGTCGGTCGGCGGGGCCGGGATGGAGGCGAAGGTCGGGAAGTCGTTGGCCGGCCTGGCCAGCACCGCCTCGATCTGTTCCTTGGCCGGCGAGGTCGGGTTGACCGGGACCTCGGCGAACACCTGGCGGCCCGAGGGCGACACACAGGCGGCGAGCGACAGGGCGCCCAGGATCAGGACGGAAGCGCTGATTACGCGCGACAACGGAATGCGGGCTTGGCCGTTCATCTCAAGTCCGGTCATATGCGATGATTGCGGCAAGCGAAAGGGCGACGCCACGCCCTTGCAGGTGAGGAAACGATGCATGGCCGGTGAAGCCAAGGCCCCGACCCGCAAGACAGCCAAGCCGAAGGCGGCCGCCAAACCCAAGGCGGCCCCGAAAGCGGCGAAGGCGAAAGCGGCGCCGGACGACCGGATCCAGGCGGCGCGCGAGGCGACGGCCCCTCCCCCGCCGCCCAAGTCGTCCGCCCCCGAGGCGCCGCAGTTTCCGCCGATTGGCGATCCGGCCGGCTTCATTCCCAAGGAACAGCGCGAGCAGTTCGAGAAGCTGTCGGCGAATCTGGCGCGGGCGGCGATCACGGCTCAGGGGGCCATTGCGGAGGCGGCGCTGCGTCAGGCCGACGCCCCGGCGGCGCTGAACACCGATCCCTTCCATGTGGGGCCGGCCCTGACCCAGGTGATGGGCAAGCTGGCCAGCGAGCCGGACCGCATGCTGCGGGCCCAGGCGGACCTGTTCTCGCGCTATCTCGACCTCTGGCAGAACACGGCCAAGCGGATGGGCGGCGAAACGGTCGAGCCGACCGTCGTCCCGGCCAAGGGTGACAAGCGGTTCAACGATCCCGACTGGGGCGCCCATCCGCTGTTCGACGTGATGAAGCAGTCGTATCTGCTGACCTCGAACTGGCTGAATACCCTGGTGGCCGAGGTCGAGGGGGTCGATCCGCTGGAGAAGCGGCGGGTCGAGTTCTTCATGAAGATGCTGACCGACGCGGTCAGCCCGTCGAACTTCCTGATGAGCAACCCCGCCGCCCTGCGCGAGGTGGTGGCCACCGGCGGCGAGAGCCTGGTGCGCGGCATGGACCAGTTCGCCGGCGACCTGGCCCGCGGCGGCGGCCAGCTGTCGATCAGCCAGACCGACATGGACGAGTTCGTGGTCGGCCAGAACGTCGCCACGGCGCCGGGCAAGGTCGTCTATCAGAACGACATCCTGCAGCTTCTGCAGTTCAATCCGACGACGGACCAGGTGCGGGAGATCCCGCTGCTGCTGTTCACGCCATGGATCAACAAGTTCTACATCACCGACCTGCGCCCCGATAACAGCCTGATCCGCTGGCTGACCGGCCAGGGGTTCAGTGTGTTCGTGACCAGCTGGGTGAACCCGGACGAGAAGCTCGCCGCCAAGACCTTCGAGGACTACCTGGTCGAAGGCATCTACGACGCCACCGCGCAGGTGATGAAGCAGTGCGGGACGGACAGGGTGAACACCGTCGGCTACTGCATCGGCGGCACGCTGCTCAGCTGCGCGCTGGCGCACATGGCCGCCAAGGGTGATGCGCGGATCAATTCGGCGACCTTCTTCGCGGCCCAGCAGGACTTCGCCGAGGCCGGCGACCTGCGGCTGTTCGTCGATGAGGGCTGGCTGAAGGACATCGAGGCCCAGATGGACAAGGCCGGCGGCTTCCTGCCCGGCAAGTCGATGGCCGATACGTTCAATGCCTTGCGCGGCAACGACCTGATCTGGTCGTTCTTCGTCAACAACTACCTGATGGGCAAGGAGCCCAAGCCGTTCGACCTGCTGTTCTGGAACAGCGACCAGACGCGGATGCCCAAGGCGCTGCACCTGTTCTATCTGCGCAACTTCTACAAGGACAACGCGCTGGCGGAGGGGAACCTGACCCTGGCCGGGGTGAAGCTGGACCTGTCGAAGGTGAAGACGCCGATCTATGTGCAGTCGAGCCGCGAGGACCACATCGCGCCGTTCCGCAGCATCTATCGCGGGGCCAAGCTGTTCGGCGGGCCGGTGACGTTCACGATGGCGGGGTCGGGGCACATCGCCGGGGTGATCAACCATCCGGACGCGAAGAAGTACCAGCACTGGACCAACAGCGCCTTGCCGGCGACCGTGGATGAATGGATCGCCGGAGCTCAGGAGCATCCCGGCAGCTGGTGGCCGCACTGGGCGGCTTGGTTGAACGAGCGGTCGGGCGACATGGTCCCGGCGCGGGATCCGACCAAGGGGCCGCTGAAGCCGCTGGAAGATGCGCCGGGGTCGTTTGTGAAGGTGCGGAGCTAAGGCGGCGGCGAAAATCAAGCTCTCCCCCCGCAAGCGGGGGAGGACCGCTTTGGAGCGTCCAGCGACAAAGCAGGAGGGGGGAACCCCCGATGTCAGGAGGAACCTCCCTACCGCCGGTGGGGCCCGCCTCCTGATTTCTCGCCAAGGCTCGAAATCTGTCCTCCCCCCACTTCGCGGGGGGAGAGCTTATATTGCTGATCTCGCTCTTAGAGTTCGAGCCGGAACTTCGGACGTTCCCAGGTGATCTCACCAACCGGCGGAGAGACCCCGGCGTCGGCCGCGCCCATGCGGCGATAGAAGTCGGCCGCCTGGGGGTTCGAACTGATCACCACCGCGCTGGCCCCAAGCGCCCTCGCCCGCTCCGCCATATGCGCGAACAGCCGGCGGCCGACGCCTTTGCCCTGGGCGGCGTTGGCGGTGAAGAAGAGGTCGAGTTCAAGCGTGTCCGGGCCGTGCGGGATCAGTTGGTGGAAGCCCATGACCTCGCCGGCCTCCTCGTCGAGCCAGACTTCGTCGGCCTCGGTGAAGGTCCAGCGCGGGGTGAACTCGGCGATCATCGCGCGCGCCGCCGGCGCCTCGTAGCCGTTGCTGGCCATCATCAGCGCCACCAGCGCCGCGCGGTCGTCCGGCCGGGCGCGGCGGATCATCAGATGTGCAGCGGCTTGCCGAAGGCGTCCAGGGCCGCCTCGTGCATGGCCTCGCTCATGGTCGGGTGCGGGAAGACGGTGTTGAACAGGTCTTCCTCGGTGCCTTCCATGGTCATGGCGATGGTGTAGCCCTGGATCATTTCGGTGACCTCGTGGCCGATCATGTGGGCGCCGAGCAGGGCGCCGGTCTTCGCATCGAACACCGTCTTGGCGAAGCCTTCGGTTTCGCTGGCGGCGATGGCCTTGCCGTTCACCTTGAAGGGGAAGCGGCCGACCTTGACCTCGTAGCCTGCAGCCTTGGCGGCGGCCTCGGTCAGGCCGACGGAAGCAACCTGCGGGTTGGCATAGGTGCAGCCCGGGATCGGGGCGGTGACGGTCGGGACCTTCACGCCGGCGATATGCTCGACGCAGTGGACGCCGTCGTGCATGGCCTTGTGGGCCAGCCAGGGGGCGCCGGCGACATCGCCGATCGCGTAGAGGCCGGGGACGTTGGTGCCGCCGTGCTTGTCGGCGACGACATGGCCGCGGTCGAGCTTGAGGCCCAAGGCTTCGAGGCCCAGATCCTCGGTGTTGGGGGCGATGCCGACGGCGACGATGCAGACCTCGGCCTCGAGGGTCTCGGCCTTGCCGCTGGCCTCGACGGCGACGCTGACGCCGGTCTTGGTCGCGGCGACCTTGGACACCTTGGCGCCGATGCGGAACTTGATGCCCCGCTTTTCGAAGGCCTTCTGGGCGGCCTTGGAGATCTCCTCGTCCTCGACCGGCATGATGCGGTCGACGGCCTCGATCACCGTCACCTCGGCGCCGAGGGCGCGGTAGAAGCTGGCGAACTCGATGCCGATGGCGCCCGAGCCGATGACCACCAGGGTCTTGGGACAGGTCTTGGGGGTCAGGGCTTCGCGGTAGGCCCAGATGGCCTTGCCGTCCGGCACGGCGCCGATGGCCGGGATGGTGCGGGCGCGGGCGCCGGTGGCGAGGATCACGGACTCGGCGGCGACGGTGCGGCTGCCGCCGGCCTTGAGGGCGACCACGACCTTGGGGGCGTCCTGCCCCTTCTCGAGCCTGGCCGTGCCTTCGATAACCTCGATCTTGTACTTCTTCATCAGGAAGGCGACGCCGCTGGCCAGCTGTTTGGCCACACCGCGCGAGCGCTCGACTACCTTGCAGAAGTCGAACGACCGGCCGGTGACCGACAGGCCGTAGGCGTCGAGGTGGCTCAGCTGTTCATAAACCTCGCCGCTCTTGAGCAGGGCCTTGGTCGGGATGCAGCCCCAGTTGAGGCAGATGCCGCCGAGGTTCTCGCGCTCGACGATGGCGGTCTTCAGGCCCAGCTGGCTGGCGCGGATGGCCGCCACGTAGCCGCCGGGGCCAGCGCCGATGACGATGAGATCGAAGTCGCTCACGGGATCACTCCAAAGGTTCAGATGCGCTGGGGACGGCCGATCAGACGATCATCGTCAGCGGGTCTTCGATCAGCGACTTGAACACCTGCAGGAACCTCGCGCCGATGGCCCCGTCGACGACCCGGTGGTCGCAGGTCAGGGTGACGGTCATCACCGTGGCGATGGCCAGCTCGCCGTTCTTGACGACCGGGCGCTGCTCGCCCGCGCCGACACTCATGATGCAGCCCTGCGGCTCGTTGATGATCGAGGCGAAGGACTTGATGCCCATCATGCCCAGGTTCGAGACCGAGAAGGTGCCGCCCTGGAACTCCTCGGGCTTCAGCTTGCGGTCGCGGGCGCGGCCGGCCAGGTCCTTGGCCTCGGTGGCGATCTGGGCCAGGCCCTTGGTGTCGGCCTTGCGGATGATCGGAGTGATCAGGCCGCCGTCGATGGCCACGGCCATGGCGATGTCGGCGTGATGGTGCATGGCGAGGCCTTCGGGCGAGTAGCTCGCGTTGGCTTCGGGCACGCGGGTCAGGGCGACGGCGACGGCCTTGATGACCAGGTCGTTGACCGAAACCTTGACGCCGTCCTTCTCCAGCATGGCGTTGATCTTGGACCGGGCGGCGAGCAGGCCGTCGATCTCCAGGTCGATGGTCAGCGGGAAGTGCGGGATGTCGCGGAAGCTGTCGGTCATCCGGCGGGCGATGGTCTTGCGCATGCCGTCGAGCGGGACGAGGTCGTAGGTGCCTTCCGGGATGCCCAGTTGGGCCAGCGATTGCGGCGCGCGGGCCGGAGCCGCAGCGCCAGCAGCGGCGGGCGCGGCCGAAGGTGCGGCTCCGGGGGCCTTGCCGCGAGCGGCGTCGACGTCGGCCTTGACCACCCGGCCATGCGGGCCGGTGCCCTTCACCGTGGCGAGGTCGAGGCCGGCGGCCTGGGCCAGGCGGCGGGCCAGCGGCGAGGCCATGATACGGTCGCCGGACGCGGTCGCCGGCACGGGGGCCGGAGCCTTGGTCGTCGCGCCGGTCTCACCGGCGGCCTGCACGGGCGCGGCGGGCGGCGGCGCTTCGGCCCTGGGGGCTTCGGCCTTGGGGGCTTCAGCCTTGGGGGCCGGAGCCGGCGCGGGCGCCTCCCCTTCCCCGGCCAGGCGGGCGATGGGGGTGTTCACTTTCACGCCTTCGGTCCCGGCGTCAACCAGGATGGCTTCGACCACGCCTTCGTCGACGGCCTCGACCTCCATGGTCGCCTTGTCGGTCTCGATCTCGGCGATCACGTCGCCGGCCTTGACCGTGTCGCCGGGCTTCACATGCCACTTGGCGAGCGAGCCTTCTTCCATGGTCGGCGACAGGGCGGGCATCAGGATTTCAATGGACATGGCGCGGCTCGTTGTTGGCTCTGCATTGGAACTGGGAAAGGCGCATCAGTAGAGCCTTCCACCGATGGGAACGGGGCGGTCGGGGCCGATCAACATGACCTCGCCGTCGGCGTCTGGCACGCCCAGGGTCAGGACCTCGGACATGAAGGGGCCGATCTGGCGCGGCGGGAAGTTGACCACGGCCAGCACCTGGCGGCCGATCAGGGTCTCGACCGGGTGGTTCTTGACGATCTGGGCCGAGGACTTCTTGACCCCGATGTCGCCGCCGAAGTCGATGCGCAGCTTGATGGCCGGCTTGCGAGCTTCGGGGAAGGGTTCGGCGGCGATGACCTCGCCGACGCGGATGTCGACCTTGAGGAAGTCGTCGAAGGTGATCTCAGGCATGGGCGTCCTCTTCGGAGAGGTGCGCCAGGGAAGCGCCGTGGGCTTCCCAGTTCTGGCCGTCGAAGGCTTCGATCCGCAGGTCGAGGCCCGAGACATCGTCCAGGCAGCGGGCGTTGACCGACCAGCCGTCCGGGTTGGAGCGCGGGCGGTAGAAGGCCTTCACGCCACAGACCTTGCAGAAGGTGTGCTGCGCCACGCCGGTGTTGAAGCTGTAGGTGGTGATGGCGTCTTCGCCGGCGGTCAGGCGGAAGCGGCTCTCCGGCACGATGACGTGCACGAAGCCGACCTTCTGGCACATCGAACAGTTGCAGCTCTGCGCCTCGACGACGGCCGGCAGGGCCGCCTCGAAGCGCACGGCGCCGCAGTGGCAGCCGCCGGCGTGCCAGCTGTGCGCCGCCTGGGTCACTTGTAGCTCACCGCCTTGGCCGCCTTGACGATCTTCTCGACCGACGGCAGCGACAGGGCCTCGAGGTTGGCCGCGTAGGGCAGCGGCACGTCTTCCTGGTGGACGCGCAGCGGCGGGGCGTCGAGGTAGTCGAAGGCGTGCTCGATCACCCGGGCGACGATCTCGGCGCCGACGCCCATCGGGCCCCAGCCCTCTTCTACGCAGACGATGCGGTTGGTCTTCTTGACGCTCTCGACAATGGTCTCGTGGTCGAGCGGACGGATGGTGCGCAGGTCGATGACCTCGGCCTCGATGCCCTCGGCGGCCAGTTCCTCGGCGGCCTTGAGCGCCAGGCCGACCATGCGGCTGTGGGCGGTGATGGTGACGCCCGAGCCCTCGCGGCGGACCTTGGCCTTGCCGATGGGGACGATCCAGTCCTCGACATCGGGGATGTCGAACTCGACGCCGTACATCATCTCATGCTCGAGGAAGACGACGGGGTTGGGATCGCGGATGGCGGCCTTCAGCAGGCCCTTGGCGTCTGCGGCGTCGTAGGGGGCCACGACCTTGAGGCCGGGAACCTGGCCGTACCAGGCGCTGTAGTCCTGGCTGTGCTGGGCGCCGACGCGGGCGGCCGCGCCGTTGGGGCCGCGGAAGACGATCGACGACTTGATCTGGCCGCCCGACATGTAGAGCGTCTTGGCGGCCGAGTTGATGATCTGGTCGATGGCCTGCATGGCGAAGTTCCAGGTCATGAACTCGACGATGGGCTTGAGGCCCGCCATCGCCGCGCCGACGCCGAGGCCCGCGAAGCCATGCTCGGTGATCGGGGTGTCGATGACGCGGCGGTCGCCGAACTCCTGCAGCAGTTCACGGCTGACCTTGTAGGCCCCCTGATACTGGGCGACTTCCTCGCCCATCAGGAAGACCTTGTCGTCGCGCCGCATCTCCTCGGCCATGGCGTCGCGCAGGGCGTCACGGACGGTGATCTTGACCAGCTTGGTCCCGGCCGGGATCTCGGGGTCGCGGAGCTCGACCTTCGGCGTCACCGGCGCTGTCGCTTCGGACTCGGGTTGCGGCTGGGCTTCGGGAGCCGGGGCGGCGGCCTCCTTCGGCGGTTCGGCGGCAGGCGCGGGCGCAGCGCCCTCCTCGCCTTCCAGGCGGGCGATGGGGGTGTTGACCTTGACGTTCTCGGCGCCGGCCTCGACCAGGATGTCGGCGATCACGCCTTCATCGACGGCCTCGACCTCCATGGTCGCCTTGTCGGTCTCGATCTCGGCGATCACGTCGCCGGCCTTGACCATGTCGCCCTTCTTGACGTGCCACTTGGCGAGAGTGCCCTCCTCCATCGTCGGGGAGAGCGCGGGCATGAGGATATCGGTCATTACTCGGCCGCCTCCAGGTAGACGTCGGTGTAGAGTTCGGACGGATCGGGTTCGGGCGAGGTGCGGGCGAATTCGGCGGCCTCGGCGACGATGCGCTTCACCTCCGCGTCGATGGTCTTCAGCTCGTCCTCGGTCACCTTGGCGGCGTCCAGCTTCTCGCGCAGGTGGTCGATGGGGTCGCGGGTCTTCTTGACCTCGTCCACCTCCTCCTTGCTGCGGTACTTGGCCGGGTCGCTCATCGAGTGGCCGCGATAGCGGTAGGTCTTCATCTCGAGGATGTAGGGGCCCTTGCCGCTGCGCGCGTGCTCGGCGGCGCGGGCGCCGGCCTCGGCCACGGCCTCGACATCCATGCCGTCGACTTCCTCGCCCGGGATGCGGAAGGAGATGCCGCGCTTGTGCAGGTGGGTTTCCGACGCCGAGCGCTCGATGCTGGTGCCCATGGCGTACTGGTTGTTCTCGATCATGTAGACGACCGGCAGGTCCCAGAGCTGAGCCATGTTGAAGCTCTCGTAGACCTGGCCCTGGTTGGCCGCGCCGTCGCCGAAGTAGGCGAAGGCGACGTTGCCGTTGGCCTTGTACTTGTTGGCCAGCGCCAGGCCCGTGCCCAGGCTGACCTGGGCGCCGACGATACCGTGGCCGCCGTAGAAGCCGGCCTCGGTCGAGAACATGTGCATCGAGCCGCCCTTGCCCTTGGACGAACCACCGGCCCGGCCGGTCAATTCGGCCATGACTTCGCGGGCGTCCATGCCGGCGGCCAGCATATGGCCGTGGTCGCGGTAGCCGGTGATGATCTGGTCGCCCTTCACGCGGATGGCTTCCATGCCGACGGCGATGGCTTCCTGGCCGATGTAGAGGTGGCAGAAGCCGCCGATCAGGCCCATGCCGTACAGCTGGCCAGCCCGCTCCTCGAAGCGGCGGATCAGCAGCATGTCCTTGTAGTACTTCAGCAGCGTCTCGCGGCTGGTCGTGACACCGGTGTCAGAACCCTTGCCCGATGTCTTGGCCTTAGTCGCCCGCGCCATGCATTTCTCCCAGAACCGTTATCACGGCGGCCTTTTCTTTCCCTCGGCACTAAGCCAGGGCGAAAAGATCGACCCGGCTCAGGGCTGCAGACGGATCACATAATCCCTTGGGTCCGCGAAGCCTAGGACAGAACGCGCACGTTCTTCCAAAAGGTCCCGCGAAAGGCTGCCGTCGCGTAGTAGCCGAGCCCGGGCTTCGAGGTCCATCCTCTCTTGCCGGGTCAGCTTCAGCTTTTCGTGTAACTGCGTCTGTTCGGCCCGCCGCTGATTAGACAATAGCCATCCGAGCTCCCCGGTCAGACCGTGGAACACGAAATACACGATCAGTCCCAGCAGGGTGATCGTCGGCAGGTAGGGGCGGAAACGCGCGAGCATGCGCTGATCAAGATCCTGGTACGCGAAGCACCCGCAGAATCTCATTGTTATGCTTAATGGAATGCTACTCGCGTGTGAGTTCCTGACGGCGGAACATGACGACCGTCCCAACAGTGAACAGGGTCGCCCAGACCGTCAGGCCCAGCAGAGCGAAAAGCGGGTGGGCCGGCTCATGCAACGGGCCGCCGTCGCCGCGCAGCACCTGGGCGGCGAGGTTCGGGAAGGCCAGGATGATTTCTGGCGTGGCGATGCCGGGATGGATCTGCTTGATCGCCAGGCCGATGTATTGGGCGGCGGAGATGAAGACGGGAATCAACAGCCCGGCCATGTTTGATCGCGTGATGATCGAGATCAGCGCCGCCATCGATCCGACCACCATCAGCTCCAGCCAGCCGGCCGCCAGGCCGCGCAGGAGCATCAGCGGCGTGACCCCCTCGCCGAACGGCGCGAAGGGCATCTTCAGCACGGCCCCCTGCACGAGTGTGGCCAGCGTCGAGGCGGCCGCCAGCAGGATGAGGGCGACCAGGGCCAGAATGGCAAAGGCGAGAAACTTGCTGATGATCAGGTTGGCGCGGCTGTTGCGCGGCGCCTGCAGCCGCCAGGTCTCCCAGCGGTAGTCGGCCGCGAACATGGCGCTGACGCCCAGCAATACGAACAGCTGGATCGGAAAGGCGTTGGCCCAGTTGAAGCCGTGGATGATGGCCTGGGCCAGGTTCACCACCTTGGTTGTCGGAACAGCGTTGGCGTTCTTGACCAGCAGGCCGAGCACCGTCTCCAGGAACGACAGGGCGAAGATGAACAGGGCCGGGAAGATCACCCCCCAGAACATCGCCCCCCGGTCGCGCACCATGCGGAAGCGTTCGGCGTTGAAGGCGTCCAGCAGCATGGCTCTAGGTCCCCGTGTGCACGAGATAGGCCCGTTCGAGGTCGCCGCTGATCCAGCGGGCCTCGACGATGTCGACACCGCGGCTGGCCAGAGCGCGGATCAGGTCAGGGGCCTCGGCGCGGGTGACGGCGGCCAGCACATAGCCGCCGTCCGCGGTTCCCCGCTTGCCGAGCACCTCGAGCACGGCGGCCTGCGGCGTGGCCAGCAGGCGAAGCTGTTCCTCGGTCTGGCTGAGGTCCTCGATGGCGGTCAGCTTGCCCTTGGCCAGGAAGGCGACCCGGTTGCAGACCCGCTGGACCTCGTCGAGCTGGTGGCTGGCGAGGATGACGGTGACCCCGTCCTTGTTGGCCAACTCGCGGATCAGACCGCGGATCTCGAGGATGCCCGAGGGGTCCATGCCGCTGGTCGGCTCGTCGAGGATCACGGCCTCAGGCCGGGTGATCAGGGCGGCGGCAAGGCCCAGCCGCTGTTTCATGCCGACGGAGAAGCCCTTGGTCTTGCGGTCCGCCGCCTCGGCGATGCCAACCCTCTCAAGCCAGCCGTTGATGTCGGGCGAGGCGACGCCGCTCTGGGCGCTGAGCATGGTCAGGGTTTCGCGGGCGGTCAGGTAGGGGTGGAAGCGGGGCGTCTCGATCATCGAGCCGATGCGGCGCAGGGCCTTCGGGTCCCCGGCCGGCTGTTCCAGCAGGCGCACTTCGCCGGCGGTCGGATGGATCAGGCCCAGCGCCAGGCGGAACAGGGTCGACTTGCCGGCGCCGTTGGGGCCGAGCACGCCGAACACCCCGCCGCGCGGAATCTCCAGGCTGAAATCGTCCAGCGCCTTGACCGCGCCGGTCCCGGACCCGAACGTCTTGCTTAGGCCGATGGCCTGGAGGGCGAAACTCATGGACGCTCCGAAAGCCATCATCGGCCTGTCGTGACGGGTGACTATGGCCGTGGGGCCGATGAGTCGCCAAGGAGGGCGGAAGATGATGCGGTTGAAGGTCTGGATGACGGTCATCGCCGTGATGGTCGTCAGCGCCTGCGCGACCACGCCGGACACGCCCCCTGCCCCGCGGCCGCTGACCATCCTGATCTCGTTGGACGGCTTCCGGCCCGACTACCTGCACCAGGGAGACAGCCCGACCCTCGACCGGCTGGCCGCCGAAGGCGTGGTGGCGCCGGCCGGCATGCGGCCATCCTTCCCGTCCCTGACCTTTCCCAACCACTACACCCTGGTCACCGGCAAACGACCCGACCACCACGGCATCGTCGGCAACACCATGGACGACCCCGTGCTCGGGAGCTTTGCCCTGAGCAAGAAGGAGGCGGTGACCGACCGCCGTTGGTGGGATCAGGCCGAACCGCTGTGGGTCACCGCCGAGAAGCGTGGGGTCAGGACGGCGACCATGTTCTGGCCGGGCTCGGAGGCCGACATTCAGGGCGTGCGCCCCTGGAAGTGGTCAGTATTCGACCAGAAGATGCCGGGCCCGGACCGGGTCGATGTTCTGCTCGGCTGGCTGGATGATCCCGCCGTGAAGCCGGGGTTCGCCACCCTCTACTTCGACGTGGTCGACACCGCCGGCCACCGCTTCGGCCCCGGCGCGCCGGAGGTCAGGCAGTCGGTGCAGCAGGTCGATGGGGCGATAGCCCGGCTGCTGGAAGGCCTCAAGTCGCGGGGGATCGCCGCCAATCTGGTCATTGTCGCCGACCACGGCATGACGGCGGTGGCGCCGGGAAACACCGTGATCGCCGACGCCGCCGATCCGGGCGCGGTGAAGATGGTCAGCGGCGGGGCGGCGGCGACCTTCGCCCTGATCCCGGGCCAGGAGGGGCGAGGCGAGGCGGCGCTGCTGAGGAAGCACGACCACATGACCTGCTGGCGCAAGCAGGATGTGCCCAGGCGGCTGGGCTTCGGGACCAACCCCCGCATTCCCGCGATCGTCTGCATGGCCCAGTTAGGCTGGTATATCTCCAACGCCGAAATGGCGGCGACCCGCAGGCCGGACACCCGCGTCACCGGCGCCCATGGCTACGACAATGCAGAGCCCGACATGCGGGCCCTGTTCCTGGCCTGGGGACCCAGCGTCAGGCAGGGAACCAGCGTGGAAACCTTCGACAACGTCGACGTCTATCCCCTGCTCGCAAGGATGATCGGCGTTGAGCCGGTCAAAGGCGACGGCAAGCTGCCAGCGGGGGTGCTGCGGTAGTTCCTCCTCCGGGAGGAAGTCACGGGGGCGGAGTTGACATAGTTTCGTTTTGGGTGAAATATTAACTCAAACGACAACAGAAAGCCTTGCCATGGCCTGGACCCGCCCCGCCCTCGTCTCCGCCCTCTGCTATCGGGACCCGCGCGCCGCGCTGAAGTTCCTCGAGGACGCCTTCGGCTTCGAGATCATCCTGCTGATCGAAGACGATCTGGGCAACGTCGGCCACAGCGAGATGCGCTTCGGCAGCGGGGCGGTGATGATCGGCAGCGAATGGACCGACGAGCACAAGAGCCCCGCCTCCATCGGCGGCATGATGACCCAGACCGTCCATGTCCAGCTGGAGCCCGGGGACGGCACGATCGACGCCCACTGCGAACGGGCCCGCAAGGCCGGGGCGCTGATCATCGCCGAGCCAGAGGACCAGTTCTACGGCGACCGCACCTACCGCTGCAAAGACCCCGAGGGTCATATCTGGA
Source organism: Caulobacter sp. SRI_014 (assembly GCF_057586315.1). NCBI lineage: Bacteria > Pseudomonadati > Pseudomonadota > Alphaproteobacteria > Caulobacterales > Caulobacteraceae > Caulobacter > Caulobacter sp. SRI_014. Next base: position 21,887 of record NZ_JBYCZQ010000005.1, read on the forward strand.
CCGTCGGTCAGACGGTGCGGACGACCAGCCCCGAGGACTGGCATCGCGACACCGGCCTGAAGGCGACGATCATCAAGGAATGACCGCCGCCGCCAAACTGGACCAGACGCTCGCCGCCCTCGCCGATCCCCATCGGCGCCAGGTCGTCGAGCTGTTGCGCGAGCGGCCGCGGCGGGCAGGTGAACTGGCCGAGGCGGCGGGGCTGACCCCGCCGGCCATGAGCCGGCACCTGAAGACCCTGCGCCAATCTGGCCTGGTAGAAGTGGCTGGCCTGGTCGAGGAAAGCCATCCGGAGTTCGACGCCCGGGTGCGCGTCTATCAGCTGAGGGCCGAACCGATGGTGGATCTGCTGCGCTGGCTGGAACAGACCGAGCGGATGTGGACCGCCCAGCTGGCCGCCTTCAAGGCGCACCTGGAGCAGGACTAGGTGGCCAGCCGGGTCCTGATTTCCGTCCGGGTGAAATCGACGCCCCAGCGCGCCTTCGAGGTTTTCACCCGGGATATTGCCCTCTGGTGGAAGCCCAATCCGGAGTTCGCCTTCACCCCCCGCTCTCCGGGCGTCATGGCCTTCGAGGACCAGACACGGCTGGTCGAGCGCCTGCCCAGCGGCAAGGTGTTCGAGGTCGGCCAGGTGACCGCCTGGGAGCCCGGCGCGCGGCTGGCGTTCGGCTGGCGCCAGGCGACCTTCACGCCAGATCAGGTGACCGATGTCGAGGTGACCTTCGAGGCTGTCGGCGACGAGACCCGGGTCACCGTCGTCCACACCGGCTGGGATAGCGTCCCACGCGAGCATGTCGCCAAGCACGGCATGGAGAACGGCTACTTCCAGAAGCGCCACGGCGACTGGTGGCGTGAGCTGATCGACCGGATGGGAGAAATCGTGTGACCCAGGACGACATTCGCGCGCTGGCCCTCTCCCTGCCGCTGGCCGAGGAGCATCCACACTTCGACCGCGCCTCCTTCCGGGTGAAGGGCAAGATCTTCGCCACCCTGCCGCCGGGGGGCGAGGAGGCGGTTCTGAAGCTGCTGCCCGAGATCAAGGAGAGCCTGCGACAATCGGACCCCGACGCCGTGCGGGCTTTGCCGGGCGGATGGGACAAGGGCGGCTGGACCCTGATCGCCATCGGGTCCATGGATGACGAAAAGCTGGCCGACCTGATCCGCCTCGCCTGGCGGCAGGTCGCGCCCAAGAAGATGCTGGGGGCGGCATGAGCGAACAGGACAGCCTGACGGGCCATCGCCGCAAGGCGGCTGTGCGGTTCATCTTCATCACCGCGACGATCGACATTGTCGCGCTGGGCATCATGATTCCGGTGCTGCCCCACCTGATCAAACAGATGGCCGGCGGCGACTACGCCATGGCCAGCGAGATCAACCTGGCGTTCGCCACCGTCTTCGGCCTGATGCAGTTTTTCTGCGCGCCGGTGCTGGGGCTGCTGTCGGACCGCTTCGGCCGGCGGCCGGTGCTGCTGACGTCGATCTTCGGGCTGGGGATCGACTTCCTGTTCATGGCCTTCGCGCCGACCATCCGCTGGCTGTTCGTCGGCCGTGTGATCAGCGGCGCCACGGCGGCCAGCTTCTCGACCGCCAACGCCTATATCGCCGACGTCACGGCGCCCGAGAACCGCGCCAAGGCCTACGGCATGATGGGCGCGGCCTTCGGCCTCGGCTTCACCCTGGGGCCGGCGCTGGGCGGACTGCTGACCAAGATCGACCTTCGCCTGCCCTTCTTCGTCTGCGCCGGACTGGCGCTGCTCAACTGGCTGTACGGCTATTTCATCCTGCCGGAGTCCCTTCCACCCGAGAAGCGCGAGCCGAAGCTGAACTGGAAGAAGGCCAATCCGATTGGCTCCCTGCAGCTGCTGCGCTCGCACAAGGGCTTGCTGGGCCTGGCCAGCGTCGGCTTCCTGTTCCAGTTGGCCCATGTCGTCCTGCCGGTGATCTTTATCCTCTATGCCGGCTACCGCTACAATTGGGGCCCCGACATCGTGGGCCTCAGCATGCTGGGCACCGGCGTCTCCAACATCATCGTCCAGGCTCTGCTGATCGGGCCCGTGGTCAAGCGGATTGGCGAGCGCGGCGCGCTGCTGCTGGGCCTGGCGAGCGGCGCGGCCGGCTTCGCCATCTTCGGCCTGGCGCCGAACGGCTGGATCTATCTTGCAGGCATTCCGGTCTTTGCTCTGATGGGCTTCACCGGGCCCGGCATGCAGGCCCTGATGACCAGCCGGGTGCCCCCCCATGAGCAGGGCCAGCTGCAGGGCGCCAACGGCGCGATGATGGGCATCGCCGGCATCATCGCGCCGTCGCTGTTCGGGTTCAGCTTCGCCTTCGCGGTCCGGCACAACGATACCCTTCACATGCCGGGCCTGCCGATCCTGATCGCCTCGGCTCTTATGGTCGGCGCCTTCCTGATCGCCCTGCAGGTCGCCAGGCCCGCGCCACCCGCGGAACCCGTGCCGGTCTGACAGCTTCAACGCCTTGATTGCGCCGAAAACCTGCCCTTTCTAGGGGCCGAGGCTTGCCGGATCGAAGATCCGGAAAGCCTCAGACTCTGGATTGGAAAGCCGGTCCGGGCGGCGGAACCGGTTTCCACTTCCGCCTGACCGGCTTTCGAGCGTCGAGACACGTTGGAGACCCATGCGAGCCCTTAAAGTTCTGATCCCGTCCCTGGTTGTTCTGGCCGCCTGTTCGCCGGGTCACGACTCCCAGGCCCAGGGCCTGCCGGAACCGACCCGCGCCGTGCCGGCCAGCGCCGCGGCCATGAAGCAGTCCTTCGCCCCGGTGGTGAAGCGGGCCGCCCCGGCCGTGGTCAACGTCTCCAGCCGCCGCACGGTGCGCCAGCGCGTCGACCCCTTCTGGGAGATGTTCAGCGGCGGCGGGGTGCCGCGCGAACGGGTGCAGCAATCCCTTGGCTCCGGCGCCATCGTCCGCGCCGACGGGGTGATCATCACCAACAACCACAACATCGAAGGCGCCGACGAGGTCATGGTCCAGCTGGCAGACCGTCGGGAGTTCCCGGCCAGGGTGCTGCTGGCCGATCCCCGCGCCGACCTTGCCGTGCTGAAGATCGACGTCGGCAACGAGAAGCTGCCGGTCATCGCCATCGACACCCGCGAAGACCTGCAGGTCGGCGACCTGGTGCTGGCCATCGGCAACCCGTTCGGGGTCGGCCAGACGGTGACCAATGGCATTGTTTCCGCCACGGCGCGGTCCAACCTGGGCATCACCGACTTCGGTTTCTTCATCCAGACCGACGCGGCCATCAATCCGGGCAACTCCGGCGGGCCGCTGGTCGACATGGACGGCGATCTGATCGGGGTGAACACCGCCATCCTGTCGCGCTCGGGCCAGAGTTCGGGCGTCGGCTTCGCGATTCCCGCCAGCATGGCCAAGCAGGTCGTCACCGCCGCCCTCGGCGGCGAGACCGCCGTGGTCCGGCCCTGGCTGGGCGCGCGGGGCCAGACGGTCACGTCCGATATCGCCCACAGCCTCGGCCTCGAAGCCCCGCGCGGGGTGCTGGTCGCCGACGTCTGGCCGGGCGCCGCCGCCGCGCGGGCCGGCCTGCGTCAGGGCGACGTCATCCTCAGCATCGGCGGCGAGGCGGTGAACGACGAGGGCGCGGTCACCTACTTCTTCGGCAACCTCAAGCTTGGCCAGTCGGCGCCGCTGACCATCCTGCGCGATGGCCGCGAGCAGACGATCACCGTCCGCGCCGAGAAGGCCCCGGGCCGGGCCGATGGCGGCCGGACCATCGAGGGCCGCAACCCGCTGCAGGGCGCCTTCGTCGCCGAGCTGACCCCCGCCCTGGCGGACGCTAGGGGGGTCGATCCGTTTGTCGGGCGCGGCGTGGTCGTGCTGCAGGTGGCCCCGGACGGCCTGGCCGCCCGCGTCGGCCTGCGCCCCGGCGACTTCATCCGGGCGGTCAACGGCAAGCAGGTCCGCACCGAGGCCGACCTCGCCCAGGCCACCGCCCAGAACGGCCGCCGCTGGCAGCTGACCATCGAACGCGGCGGCCAGACGATCACCTCGACCTTCGGGCTGTAGGGCTCAGGCCCGGGCGGTTTCGATCGCCCGGGTCATCAAGGCCGCCGCCTGGTCCGGGCCCGTCCCCGCCTCGGCGAGGGCGCGCCAGCTGTGAAAGCTCAGGGCCAGGTGCAGCATCGCCTGCTGCGGGCCTTCGAGCCCCTCGCCCAGCACCGCATGCCAGGCGCCGATGACCGGCCCGTATCGCAGGGCGGCGATCTCCTGGACCGGCGGGTAGTGCTCTGCGTCGCGGAGAACGCAGGCGAGCAGCTGGGCCGAACCCGCATACCAATCGTAGATGGCCCGCAGGGCGACCAGCAGCCGCTCCGATCCCTCGGCGAGGCCGCGCCAGGTCTCGACATCGGGCGGCGGGCTGCGTTCGAGGCTGAGGCCCGAACAGGCCATCAGCAGGCTGCGCTCATCGGGGAAGTGGGCGTAGAGGGTGTTCCGTTGCACCCCCGCCAGCTCGGCCACCATGCTCAGGGTCGCGCGGGCCGGGCCCACCGTGCCGTGCAGTTCCACCGCCGCCTCGACGATCTTCTGCCGGGTCTGGGCCTGCTGTTCGCCGCGGCGTTTGAGGGTGTAGGCGCGGGCCATCTCACATTTCACTAAACATTAATGTGCAGTCATTTTGACGGCGTGCTATTTAACTGCACGTGTGTGTATCGCGAAATGACAACCCCGTCCAAGGAGGAAAACATGGAAACCCGCGTCAATGAGATCGCCGACGGCATCTACCGGCTGTCGACCTTCGTGCCCGGCGTCGGCGGCCCCGCCGGCCTGACCTTCAACCAGTTCCTGGTGGTGGGCGACGAGCCCCTGCTGTTCCACACCGGCCTGCGCCGCATGTTTCCGCTGGTCCATGAGGCCGCCGCGCGTGTGATCGACCCCAGGACCCTGCGCTGGATTTCCTTCGGCCACTACGAAGCCGACGAATGCGGCGCGATGAACGACTGGCTGGCCGCCGCGCCCCATGCCGAGGTCGCCCACGGCCAGACCGGCTGCAACGTCTCCGTGGCCGACATGGCCGACCGCCCGCCCCGGGCCCTGGCCGATGGCGAGGTCATCGACCTGGGCGGCAAACGCGTCCGCTACATCGATACGCCCCACACCCCGCACGGCTGGGACGCCGGCCTGATCCATGAGGAGACCACCGGGACCCTGTTCTGCGGCGACCTCTTCACCCAGCAGGAGGATGTCCCCGCCCTCGTCGAGCGCGACATCGTCGGCCCGGCCATCGCCGCCGAGGACCTGTTCGGCTACTCGGCCCAGAGCCCGGAGATGGGAACGACCCTGCACCGCCTGGCGGCGTTGGCGCCGACCACCCTGGCCCTGATGCACGGACCCTCGTTTCGCGGCGACGGCGCGGCCGCCCTGCACGCCCTGGGCGACGACTACGAGCGCCGGCTGTTGGCGCGGCGGCCGCCGGTCGCCTGACGGCAAAGAAAAAGGGCGGTGGATTGCTCCACCGCCCTCTTCAATTTCAGACTGTTGGCCCGACTATTCGTCGTCGCCGAAGACCTGGACCGGACCGGAGTCCTTGCCCTTTTCCGACGGGTCGCGATCGACGAACTCGATCACGGCCATCGGGGCGTTGTCGCCGTAGCGGAAGCCGGCCTTCAGGACGCGGATGTAGCCGCCCTGACGATCCTTGTAGCGCGGGCCGAGGGTGGCGAAGAGCTTGCCGACCTGTTCGACGTCACGAACAGAGCTGATGGCCTGACGACGGGCGTGCAGGTCGCCGCGCTTGGCCAGGGTGACCAGCTTTTCGACGATCGGGCGCAGTTCCTTGGCCTTCGGCAGGGTCGTCACGATCTGCTCATGCTTGATCAGCGACGCCGACATGTTGGCGAACATGGCGGTGCGGTGGCTGGAAGTGCGGCCCAGTTTGCGGTGCGCGTAACCGTGGCGCATGTCGGTCTCTCCAAAAACTTACCGGCGCCTCTCGGCGGCGGGGGGTCTTACTACAGGATTTAGATCTGGTCTTCGAACTTCTTCGCCAGATCGTCGATGTTTTCCGGCGGCCAGTTGGGCACGTCCATGCCGAGGTGCAGGTTCATGCCCGAGAGCACTTCCTTGATCTCGTTGAGGGACTTGCGGCCGAAGTTCGGGGTGCGGAGCATCTCGGCTTCGGTCTTCTGGATCAGGTCGCCGATGTAGACGATGTTGTCGTTCTTCAGGCAGTTGGCCGAACGGACCGACAGTTCCAGCTCGTCGACCTTCTTCAGCAGGGCCGGGTTGAAGGGCAGGTCGGGCTTGGCTTCGCCATCCGACTTGGCCTTCGGCTCTTCGAAGGTGATGAAGATCTGCAGTTGGTCCTGGATGATGCGGGCGGCGTAGGCCACCGCGTCCACCGGCGACACGGCGCCGTTGGTTTCAACTTCCAGAACCAGCTTGTCATAGTCCAGCGACTGACCCTGGCGGGTCGGCTCGACGCGGTAGGCGACGCGCTTGACCGGCGAGTAGAGGCTGTCGACGGCGATAAGGCCGATCGGGGCGTCTTCCGGACGGTTGCGGTCGGCCGGCACGTAGCCCTTGCCGTTGTTGACCGTGAACTCCATGCGCACCGAGGCGCCTTCGTCCAGGGTGCAGAGCACATGGTCGCCGTTCAGGATCTCGATGTCCGAGGGGACTTCGATCTGGCTGGCGGTCACGGCGCCGGGGCCGGTGGCCTTCAGCGTCATGCGCTTGGGGCCTTCCGAGTGCATGCGGAGGGCCAGCTGCTTGATGTTCAGGACGACGTCGACGACGTCCTCACGGACGCCTTCCATCGAGCTGAACTCGTGGACCACGCCGTCGATCTGAACGGCGGTGACGGCGGCGCCTTGCAGCGACGAGAGAAGAACGCGGCGCAGCGCGTTCCCGAGCGTCACGCCGAAGCCGCGCTCGAGCGGCTCGGCCACCAGACGCGCCTTGCGGTTAGCGTCGGAACCGGTCTCGATCAGCGGCTTTTCCGGGCGGATCAGCTCGTTCCAATTGCGTTCGATCACGGGCGGATATCCTCGAAACACGTGTGCCGGCCCCGCGGACGCGGAGCCGGCCAGTTAAAATCGGTCGCTCGGGTCTTAGACCCGGCGGCGCTTGGGCGGCCGGCAACCGTTGTGCGGGATCGGCGTCACGTCACGGATGGTGGTGATGGTCATGCCGGCGGCCTGCAGAGCGCGCAGGGCCGACTCACGACCGGAACCCGGACCCGAGACGTTCACTTCCAGGGTGCGCACGCCGTGTTCGGCCGCCTTCTTGCCCGCGTCTTCAGCGGCCATCTGGGCGGCGTACGGGGTCGACTTGCGCGAGCCCTTGAAGCCCATCATGCCGGCGCTGGACCAGGAGATGGTGTTCCCCTGGGCGTCGGTGATGGTGATCATGGTGTTGTTGAACGAGGCGTTCACGTGCGCCACGCCCGAGGTAATGTTCTTGCGTTCGCGACGTTTAACGCGAGCCGGTTCCTTGGCCATCAGGGCGCTCTCTTACTTCTTCTTGCCGGCGATCGGCTTGGCCGGACCCTTGCGGGTGCGGGCGTTGGTGTGCGTGCGCTGACCGCGGACCGGCAGGCCCTTGCGGTGACGCAGGCCGCGGTAGCAGGCCAGGTCCATCAGACGCTTGATGTTGACAGCGGTCTCACGACGCAGGTCACCTTCGACGGTGAAGTCCTTGTCGATGGTCTCGCGAATCTGCAGGACCTCGGCGTCGCTCAGGGCGTTGACCCGGCGGCTGTCCTCGATCCCGACCTTGGTCACGATGTCCTTTGCGGACTTCGGGCCGATGCCATGGATATACTGCAGCGCGATAACGACGCGCTTGTTCGACGGAATATTGACGCCTGCGATACGGGCCACGTCTGCTCTCTCTTCAGTTGCACCCAAACGGTGCACGCAAAACGAAACGCCACGCCAACCAGGCTCTCGAAAGAGAGTCGGTGAGAGTCGCGCCATTCGCGGAAACGCAGCGTTATAAGCAACGTTTTGTTTCCGTCAATGCCGGTGGGGAAAGATTCCTTCCCGGCGAAACTTCAGGCCTCGACCTCGTCCAGAGCCGCCGCGATATCCGCGGCCACGCTGTCCATGGTCCCCATGCCGTTCACTTCGCGGACTTTGCCGGCCGCCGTGTAATACGGGACGAGCGGCGCGGTCTGCTTGTTGTAGGCAGCCAGACGGGTGACGAAGGTTTCCGGATTGTCGTCCGGTCGCCCCTGTTGTTCGAATCGCCCGGTCACCCGGGCGAGCAGTTCCGGTTCGTCCACCATCAGGCGGATGACCCGGTCGATTCTCTTGCCGCGCCCCTCGAGCATCGCGTCCAGGGCCTCGGCCTGGGCGACGGTGCGCGGGAAGCCGTCGAAGATGGCGCCGCCGGCGGCCTCGGCCTCGGGCAGGCGCTCCTCGATCAGCGCGATGACCACCTCGTCGGGAACCAGGTCGCCGCGGGCCATGATGCCCTCGACCTTCTGGCCCAGTTCCGACCGGGCGGCGATGGCCGCGCGCAGCATGTCGCCGGTGGACAGCTGGACCATGCCGCGTCCGTCCACCAGCTTCTTGGCCTGGGTGCCCTTGCCGCAGCCGGGCGGCCCGAACAGGATCAGGTTCATCGCTTCGGGCCTCCCCTGCCCTACTTCTTGCCGCCGCGCAGCTTGGACTTCTTGATGAGCCCTTCGTACTGGTGCGCCAGCAGGTGCGACTGGATCTGCGCCACGGTGTCCATGGTCACCGACACGACGATCAGGATCGAGGTGCCGCCCAGCGCCCGCGCGCTGGCCGGAGCGTTCATGAAGCTGACCAGAATCTCCGGAACCAGACAGACAGCGGTGATGTAGGCGGCCCCGATCACGGTCAACCGCGTCAGCACATAGTCCAGGTACTCGGCCGTCCGCTTGCCGGGGCGAATGCCCGGCAGGAAGCCACCATACTTGCGCAGGTTCTCGGCCGTGTCGTCCGGATTGAAGACGATGGAGGTGTAGAAGAAACAGAAAAAGATGATCAGCAGCCCGTAGACGACGATGTAGATCGGCTGACCATGCTGCAGCAGGCGGACCGCTTCCGGCACCCACTGGGCCCAGCCCGGCATGGTGTCCGGCTTCAGGAACCCGGCGGCGGTGGCCGGCAGCAGCAGCAGCGAGCTGGCGAAGATCGGCGGGATGACCCCGGCGGTGTTGATCTTCAGCGGCAGGAACGAGCTTTCGCCGCCCATCATCCGGTTGCCGACCTGGCGCTTGGGATACTGCACCAGCAGGCGGCGCTGCGAGCGCTCCATGAAGACGATGGCGCCGACCACGACGACCGCCAGGCCCGCCAGCAGCAGCAGCAGCATCGGGTTGACCTGGCCGGTGCTGACCTGTTGCAGCAGGTTCCACAGGCTGATCGGCAGGGCGGCGACGATGCCGGCGAAGATGATCAGCGACACGCCGTTGCCGACGCCGCGGCTGGTGATCTGCTCACCCAGCCACATCAGGAACATGGTGCCGCCGGTCAGGCCGACGACGGTCGAGAGAATGAAGATCCAGCCGGGAACGACCGCGACGCCCGAGTTCTGCAGACCAAAAGCGATGGTGGTGGCCTGGAAGATGGCCAGGGCCACCGTCAGATAGCGGGTGTACTGGTTCAGCTGCTTGCGGCCGGCTTCGCCGCCTTCCTTGCGCAGCTTTTCCCACGGCGGATACACCGAGCCCATCAGCTGGACGATGATCGAAGCCGAGATATAGGGCATGACGTTCAGGGCGAAGATGGCCATCCGCTCGACGGCGCCGCCGCTGAACAGGTTGACCATCCCCAGGATGCCCTGGGTCTGCTGCTGGAACGTCTCCTGGAACTTGACCGGGTCGATACCGGGGATCGGGATGTAGGTCCCGACGCGGTAGACGATCAACGCCCAGAGCGTGAACCAGATACGCTTGTGAAGTTCGGTGGCCTTCTGGAAGGCCCCGAAGTTCATGTTGGCTGCTAGCTGTTCGGCGGCCGAGGCCATCGACAATCCCCTGACTCAGATGAGGCCATCAGATAGGGGCGCACGGAGGATTCCGCGACCCCTAATTACTGAAGGACTTATCAGGCTTCGGCTTCAGCCTTGACCGGACGGGTCTGGGTGACGCTGCCGCCGGCCTTTTCCACGGCCGCGACGGCCGAGGGGGTGGCCGCATAGACGGTCAGGTTCAGCTTGGCCTTCAGTTCGCCCTTGCCCAGCAGCTTGATGCCGTCCTTGGCGCGACGGACGATGCCGGAGGCGACCAGGACGTCAGCGTCGATGGCCTTCTTGATGTCGAGCTTGCCGGCCGCGACGGCCTGTTCCAGGCGCCACAGGTTCACTTCGGCGAATTGCTTGGCGAAGGGGTTGTTGAACCCGCGCTTCGGCATACGCATGTGCAGCGGCATCTGGCCGCCTTCGAAACCGGCGATGGCGACGCCCGAGCGCGCCTTCTGACCCTTCACACCGCGACCACCGGTCTTGCCCTTGCCCGAACCCGGGCCGCGGCCGATGCGCATACGGCCCTTGGTGGAGCCTTCGCGGGGAGCGATTTCGTTGAGTTTCGTCATAGTTGCCTCTCCTTGGAGATCTGGCGCCCGGGGCAACCCCGGACTCGGCTGGATGTAAAAATGAGAAAGCGCCCTCCCCTTTCGGGGAAGGCGTTTCGCAGCTCTATAGCGGTCTTAGTCGACCACTTCCACCATGTGGCGGACCTTGAGGATCATGCCACGGACGGAGGGGGTGTCCTCCAGGGTGGAGACGCGGCCCAGCTTGTTCAGCTTCAGGCCGGCCAGGGTGGCGCGTTGGATGGCGTTCCGACGGATCGGGCTGCCGGTCTGGCGGATGGTGACGGTCTTCTTCTCGGCCATGTCTTAGCCCTCGACAGCTTCCGGCGCGGCCGAAGCCCCGTCGGCGCGGCGGCTCAGGACGTCGCTGACCTTCTTGCCGCGCTTGGCGGCGATCTGGCGGGGCGACGACTGCACCTTCAAAGCTTCGAAGGTGGCGCGAACCATGTTGTAGGGGTTTGAGGAGCCGGTCGACTTGCCGACCACGTCCTGAACGCCCAGGGTTTCCAGAACCGCGCGCATCGGACCACCGGCGATGATGCCGGTGCCGGGAGGCGCCGAGCGGACCATCACCTTGCCAGCGCCCCAACGGCCATTGCCGTCGTGGTGCAGGGTCCGGGATTCCCGCAGGGGAACGCGGATCATCGACTTCTTGGCTTCCTCGGTGGCCTTGCGGATGGCTTCCGGCACTTCACGCGCCTTGCCATGACCGAAGCCCACGCGGCCCTTCTGGTCACCGACGACCATCAGAGCGGCGAAGCTGAAGCGACGGCCGCCCTTCACGGTGGCGGCGACGCGGTTGATGTGGACCAGCTTCTCGACGATGTCGCTTTCGGGACCGTCTTCCTGGGGCCGGTCGCGGCGGTCGCGGCGATCACCGCGTTGTTGTTCACGAGCCATGATCGATCCTTAGAAGTTCAGGCCGGCTTCACGCGCGGCGTCAGCCAGCGCCTTGATCCGGCCGTGAAAGATGTGACCGCCACGATCGAAGACGACGTCCTTGACGCCCTTTTCGATGGCGCGCTCGGCGACCAGCTTGCCCACCTTGGCGGCGGCATCCTTGTCGCCGCCCGACTTGCCTTCACCCTCGAGGGTGGAGGCGGCGGCCAGGGTGACGCCGCGCAGGTCGTCGATGACCTGGGCGTAGATGTTCTTCGACGAGCGGAACACCGTGAGGCGCGGACGACCGTTGCCGACCTTCTTGAGGCGGCTGCGGATGCGGGTCGCGCGGCGCTTGGTGATTTCAGAGGGAGAGAGCGGCATGGCTTACTTCTTCTTGCCTTCCTTGCGGCGGACCTTTTCGCCAGCGTAGCGGACGCCCTTGCCCTTGTAGGGCTCCGGCGGACGCAGGCGGCGGATCTTCGAAGCGATTTCACCAACCGCCTGCTTGTCGATCCCGCTGATCGTGATTTCGGTCTGCTTCGGCACGGCGAATGTCACGCCGGCGGGCGGCGGGACGTCGACGTCGTGGCTGAAGCCGAGCTGCAGCGACAGCGCATCACCCTTCAGGGCGGCGCGGTAACCGACGCCGACCAGCTCGAGCTTGCGCTCGAAGCCTTCGGTGACGCCCGTGACCATGTTGCCGACCAGGGTGCGCGACAGACCCCACATCGACCGGGCGCGAGCGGTGTCGTCGCGCGGGGCCAGGGTGAGTTCGCCGTTTTCGTGGGTGATCACGACGTCGTCGATCACCGTCCAGGACAGCTGTCCCTTCGGGCCTTTGACCGAGATCGTCTGACCATCGACCGTGAGAGTCACGGACGACGGGATCGTGATGGGTTTCTTGCCAATCCGGGACATCTTAGTAGACCCTGCAGAGGACTTCGCCGCCAACGTTGGCGTCGCGCGCCGCGTTGTCGGACATGACGCCCTTGGGAGTGGACAGGATCGAGATACCGAGGCCGTTCTTGATCGGCTTCAGGTCCTTGATCGAGCTGTACACGCGGCGGCCGGGCTTGGACACGCGGGCGATTTCCGCGATGACCGGCTGGCCGTCGAAGTACTTCAGCTCGATTTCGAACTCCGGGAAGGCTCCCGGCTTCTCAACCAGCGAATAGCCGCGGATGTAGCCTTCATCGGCCAGGACATCCAGGACGCGCGCGCGGAGCTTCGACGCGGGCGTCGAGACCTTGCCGCGCTTGCGCATGGCGGCGTTCTTGATACGGGCGATCAGATCGCTCAGGGGATCGTTCATCGACATCTGATGGTCCTCACCAGCTCGACTTGACGAGGCCGGGGATCTGGCCAGCGGAGCCAAGCTCCCGCAGCGCGATCCGGCTCATCTTGAGCTTGCGGTAGTAGGCGCGCGGGCGCCCGGTGACTTCGCAACGGTTGCGGATGCGCGTCGCGGAAGAGCTGCGCGGAAGCTTGGCGAGCTTGAGGCGAGCCTCGAAGCGTTCTTCCAGCGGCAGGCTCTCGTCGTTGGCCTGTTTCTTCAGGTCGGCGCGCTTGGCGGCGAGCTGCTTCACGAGGGCCTTGACGGCTTCGTTGCGGTTGACGGCGCTTTTCTTAGCCATGGTTCTTTTCCTTCCCGCTTACGAGGTGAACGGGAATTGGAACTCTTTCAGGAGAGCCTTGGCTTCCTGATCGGTCCGGGCCGTGGTGCAGACGATGATGTCCATGCCCCACATCTGATCGATTTCGTCGTAGTTGATCTCCGGGAACACGATGTGTTCCTTCAGACCCATGGCGTAGTTGCCGCGACCATCGAAGCTCTTGCCGTTGAGGCCACGGAAGTCCTTCACCCGCGGCAGCGCGATGGTGATCAGACGGTCCAGGAACTCATACATGCGGTCGGCCCGCAGGGTCACCTTGGCGCCCACGGTCATGCCTTCGCGCACCTTGAACTGGGCGACGGAGAGACGAGCCTTGGTCGGCATCGGCTTTTGACCGGTGATGGCCGCCAGGTCCTTCATGGCCGCGACGGCCTTCTTGGAGTCGGCAACCGCTTCGCCGATGCCCATGTTCACGACGATCTTGTCGAGCTTGGGGATCTGCATCTCGTTGGTGTAGCCGAACTGCTCCTTCATCACGGCGCGGATGCGCTCGCGATACTCGGACTTCAGCCGGGGCGTATAAGCTTGATCAGCCATTGATCACCTCACCGGTGCTCTTGGCGACGCGCACTTTCTTGTCGCCGTCGATGCGGAAACCGACGCGGGTCGGCTTACCGTTGCCATCGACAATGGCGACGTTGGAAACGTGCAGCGGCGCTTCCTTGTTCTTGATGCCGCCCTGGGGGTCGCCCTGGGTCGGCTTGGTGTGGCGCTGGACCATGTTGATCCCGCCGACGACCAGGCGGCTTTCCTTCGGGAGGACGCGCACGACGTTACCCGTCTTGCCCTTGTCCTTGCCCGTCAGAACGACAACCTTGTCGCCCTTCTTGATCTTCGCGGCCATTACAGGACCTCCGGAGCCAGGCTGATGATCTTCATGTGGTTCTTGGCGCGGAGTTCGCGCGGAACCGGTCCGAAGATCCGGGTGCCGATCGGCTCGGCTTGCTTGTTCACGATGACGGCCGCGTTCTTGTCGAAGCGGATCACCGAACCGTCCTTGCGCTTGATGGCCGAAGACGTGCGAACGACGATGGCTTGCAGCACATCACCCTTCTTCACGCGGCCGCGCGGGATGGCTTCCTTCACGGAGACAACGATCTTGTCACCGACGTGCGCGTAGCGGCGCTTGGCCCCGCCGAGCACCTTGATGCACATGACCCGGCGGGCGCCGGAATTATCGGCGACTTCCAGGTTAGTTTGCATCTGGATCATGGTTCAAACCTTCCAGATTACGCCGAAGCCTTGGGAAGCACTTCCCAGGTCTTCAGCTTGGACTTCGGTGCGCACTCGATGATGCGAGCGACTTCGCCGGCCTTGTAGGCATTGGCTTCGTCATGCGCGTGGTAGTTCTTCGAACGACGAACGGTCTTCTTCAGCACGGGGTGCAGAATGGTCCGCTCGACCTTCACAACAACGGTCTTGTCGCCCTTGTCGGAGACGACGAGGCCTTCGAGAATACGTTTAGGCATCTGTCCTCTCCCTACGCCGCTTGCTTGGTGCGGAGCACGGTCTTGATGCGGGCGATATCCTTGCGGATCTCGTTGACGCGGTGGGTCTTTTCCACCTGGCCGGTCGCCGCCTGGAAGCGCAGGTTGAACTGCTCCTTCTTCAGGTTCAGCAGGCTTTCGGCCAGTTGGTCGGGCGTCATCGCCCGGATTTGATCGATCTTCATCTCTAGTGCTCCGCGCCGACGCCAGCGTCGATACGCGTGACGATGCGGGTCTTGATCGGCAGCTTGGCAGCGCCGAGCTTCAGGGCGTCACGGGCGATATCGTCGGCGACGCCGTCGATTTCGAACATGATCCGGCCGGGGTGAACGCGAGCGGCCCAGTAATCCACGGCGCCCTTGCCCTTACCCATCCGGACTTCAGCCGGCTTGTCGGTGACCGGCAGGTCCGGGAAGATCCGGATCCAGACGCGGCCCTGGCGCTTCATGTGGCGGGTGATCGCGCGGCGGGCCGCTTCGATCTGGCGAGCCGTGATGCGCTCCGGCTCGACGGCCTTCAGGCCGTACGAACCGAAGTTCAGCAGGGTGCCACCCTTGGCGGTGCCGTGGATCCGGCCCTTGAAGGCCTTCCGGTACTTGGTTTTCTTCGGAGACAGCATGTCGTTTAAGCCTCAGCTCCACGGCCGCGGTCGCGACGCGGGCCACGGGGGCCACGGTCGTCACGGTCACGTCCGCCGCCTTCACCGGCGGGGCCCGATTCCGAGGCCAGACGCTTGTCCAGGGCCATGGGATCGTGATCCAGCACTTCGCCTTTGAAGATCCAGGTCTTCACGCCGATGATGCCGTAGGTGGTCTTGGCTTCAGCGAAGCCGTAGTCGATGTCCGCACGCAGGGTGTGCAGCGGAACGCGACCCTCGCGGTACCATTCCATCCGGGCGATTTCAGCGCCACCGAGACGGCCGGCCACGTTGATCCGAACGCCCTTGGCGCCCAGACGCATGGTCGACTGCATCGTGCGCTTCATGGCGCGGCGGAAGGCGACCCGGCGCTCGAGCTGCTGGGCGATGTTCTCGGCCACCAGCTGGGCGTCGGTTTCCGGCTTGCGGATCTCGACGATGTTCAGGTGCACTTCGGCGTTGGTCAGGGCCGACAGGTCCTTGCGGAGCTTGTCGATATCGGCGCCCTTCTTGCCGATGATGACGCCCGGACGGGCGGCATAGATCGTGACCCGGCACTTCTTGTGCGGACGCTCGATGATGATGCGCGAGATACCGGCCTGGTACAGGCGCTTCTTCAGCTCACGACGGACCTTGATGTCTTCGTGCAGGAGACGACCGTACTCGGCGCCGTCGGCGAACCAACGGCTGTCCCAGGTGCGGTTGATGCCGAGGCGAAGCCCGACCGGATTGACTTTCTGACCCATCAGGCGGCCTCACCCAGCTCGCGGACCACGATGGTGATCTCGGAAAACGGTTTCTCGATCCGCGAAGCCCGGCCGCGAGCGCGCGGCGAGAAACGCTTCATGATCAGGTTCTTGCCCACAAACGCTTCGGCGACGACCAGGCTGTCGATGTCGAGGTTGTGGTTGTTCTCGGCGTTGGAGATGGCCGAGTACAGCGCCTTGCGGACGTCCTTGGCGATGCGCTTGTGGCTGAATTCCAGCTCGTTCAGCGCCCGCTGGACCCGGAGGCCGCGGATCGACTGGGCGACCAGGTTCAGCTTGCGGGCCGAGGTGCGCAGGGTGCGCAGCTTGACCATCGCTTCGGTGCCGGGAAGGCGGCGTTGAGTCTTGGGCTTGCTCATCGCTACTTCCTCTTGGCCTTCTTGTCGGCCGCGTGGCCCGGGAAGTTACGCGTGGGCGCAAATTCACCGAACTTCATGCCGACCATGTCTTCCGACACGATCACGGGCACATGCTTCTGGCCGTTGTGCACGCCGAACGTCAGACCGACGAACTGCGGCATGATGGTCGAGCGACGCGACCAGATCTTGATCACGTCCTTGCGGCCGCTGGCTTGGGCCGTATCGGCCTTCTTCAGCAGGTAGCCGTCGACGAACGGACCTTTCCAAACGGAACGGGTCATCTCTAGCGGGCCTTCTTGGCTTTGTGACGGCTACGGATGATGAACTTATCCGTGGCCTTGTTCACGCGGGTCTTGGCGCCCTTGGTCGGCTTACCAGCCGGGGTCACCGGGTGGCGACCGCCGCTGGTGCGGCCTTCGCCGCCGCCGTGGGGGTGGTCGACCGGGTTCATGGCAACGCCGCGAACGTGCGGGCGGAAGCCCATGTGACGAACGCGACCAGCCTTGCCGAGGTTCTGGTTCATGTGGTCCGGGTTTGACACCGAACCGACCGTGGCCATGCAGCTGTCCTGGACCATGCGCAGCTCGCCCGATTGCAGGCGGATCTGGGCGTAGCCGGCGTCACGACCGACCAGCTGGGCGTAGGCGCCAGCCGAACGGGCGATCTGACCGCCCTTGAGGGGCTTCAGCTCGACATTGTGGATGATCGTGCCGATCGGCAGACCGCTCAGGGGAGCGGCGTTGCCGGGCTTCACGTCGACCTTGGCCGAGGCGATGACTTCGTCACCGACCTTGAGGCGCTGCGGAGCCAGGATGTAGCTCAGCTCGCCGTCGGCGTACTTGATCAGGGCGATGAAGGCCGACCGGTTGGGATCGTATTCCATGCGCTCGACCGTCGCCGCGACGTCGAACTTGCGACGCTTGAAGTCGATGATGCGGTACAGGCGCTTGGCGCCGCCGCCGCGGAAGCGGACGGCGATCCGGCCACCGCCGCCACGGCCGCCCTTTTTGGTCAGACCCTCGACGAGGCTCTTTTCCGGGCGACCCTTGTGGAGCTCCGAACGGTCGACCAGCACCAGCTGGCGACGCGACGGAGAGGTCGGTTTGAATTGCTTCAAGGCCATGACTTAGAGCCCCGTGGTGATGTCGATCGACTGGCCTTCGGCCAGGGTCACGATGGCTTTTTTGACGTCGTTGCGACGACCGATCCGACCACGGAAACGCTTGGTCTTGCCCTTGACGTTCAGGGTGTTGACCTTGGTGACCGTGACCTTGAACAGGGCTTCAACGGCGGCGGCGATCTCGTCCTTGGTCGCCGTATCGGCAACGCGGAAGACCACCTTGTTCTGTTCCGACAGGATCGTAGCCTTTTCGGTGATCACCGGGGCCAGGATGGTGTCGTAGTGACGAGCGGTGACGGCCATTACGCGGCTTCCTTCTGATCGGAGAAGCGAGCCGAGATAGCCTCGATCGCCGCCTTGGTCAGAACCAGCTTCTGGCGGCGCAGCACGTCATAGACGTTCAGGCCGGCGTTCGGCAGCACGTCGATGTTCGGAATGTTGCGGGCGGCCAGCTTGAAGTTGGCGTCCACTTCCGGACCGGCGATGACCAGAGCGTTGGTCAGACCCAGGCCGCCCAGGGTGGCGCGCAGAGCGGCCGTCTTGGCTTCGGTCAGGGTGACGTTGTCGAGGATGACCAGCGAACCGTCCTTGGCTTTCGAGGAAAGCGCATGACGGAGAGCGAGGGCGCGGACCTTCTTGTTCAGATCGAACGCATGGCTGCGAACGACCGGACCGTGGGCCTTGGCGCCACCAACGAACTGCGCGGCACGGCGCGAACCGTGACGAGCGCCGCCGGTGCCCTTTTGCTTGTACATCTTCTTCGAGGTCCGGGAGACTTCGTTCCGGACCTGGATCTTGTGGGTCCCGGCGCGGCGCTTGGCCAGCTGCCAGGTCACGACGCGCTGCAGGATGTCGCCGCGGATCTCGCCGATGCCGAAGATGGCGTCGTCGAGGTCAACGGAGCCGGCCTTGCCGCCGTCCAGTTTGATGACGTCGATTTTCATTATTCAGCACCCTCGGCCGACGCTTCGGCGGCCGGAGCCTCTTCAGCGGGGGTTTCAGCGGGAGCGGCGGCGGCTTCCTGGCCGGCCTTGCGGAAGGCGCCGGGGACCGGAGCTTCTTCAGGGCGGGCGGACTTAACCGCGTCGCGGATCTTCACGTAGGAGCCTTCCGAACCGGGAACGGCGCCCTTCACCAGGATCAGGCCGCGCTCGGCGTCCACTTTCCAGACGGTGATGTTCAGGGTGGTGACGGTTTCCTGACCGAGGTGGCCAGCCATCTTCTTGCCCGCGAAGGTCTTGCCCGGGTCCTGCCGTTGACCGGTCGAACCGTGGGCCCGGTGCGAGACCGAGACACCGTGGGTGGCGCGCATGCCGCCGAAGTTCCAGCGCTTCATGGCGCCGGCGAAACCCTTACCGACGGTGATGCCCTGGATGTCGACCTTCTGGCCGGCGACGAAGTGGTCGGCGGTGAACTCCGCGCCCACATCGATCAGAGCGTCTTCGTCGACGCGGAATTCGGTGACGATCCGCTTCGGCTCGACCTGAGCCTTGGCGAAGTGGCCACGCATGGCGTTGGAGGTGTTCTTCGGCTTCTTCGCGCCAGCGCCGAGCTGGAGAGCGACGTAGCCGTCACGGTCCTGGGTCTTGTGACCGGTCACGGTGCAGCCGTCGAGCGACAGAACAGTGACGGGGACGTGCTGGCCGGCTTCGTCGAAGAAGCGGGTCATGCCAAGTTTCTTGGCGATCAATCCGGTACGCATCGGTTCGATCCCCTTACAGCTTGATCTCGACGTCCACACCGGCGGACAGGTCGAGCTTCATGAGCGCGTCCACGGTCTGCGGGGTGGGGTCGACGATATCGAGCACGCGCTTGTGCGTGCGGATTTCAAACTGCTCGCGCGACTTCTTGTCGACGTGGGGCGAGCGGTTCACGGTGAATTTCTCGATCAACGTCGGCAGGGGGATCGGCCCCCGGACGGTCGCGCCGGTCCTCTTGGCCGTATTGACGATCTCGCGCGTGGAATGGTCCAGCACGCGGTGGTCAAAGGCCTTGAGCCGGATGCGGATGTTCTGACGATCCATATCGCTCTTTCATTCCCAACAGACGGCGGCCCGTCCGCGTGATCTCGAACCATTTCAAAGACCAGCCCAAACGCCTCGAAAGACGTCCGGATACGCACAAGTCCGCAAAAAACGAGAGGCTCGCGCTGGTTGCCCGGCGAGAGCCTTTTCAGCCAGAAACCCCGAATGGGTCCCTGGTGTTTCTGCGCACCGCGTCTGCCCAAGGGCACTGCCGGTCCAACAGGAGGCGCGCTAATACCCCTCGAATCCCGGTGCGTCAAGGCTTGTGGGCCGTTTCGCTGAACAGGATCGACGGGCGTCACACGCCGGAGCGGGCTCTATAAAGAGATTCCGGAGGGACACCAGTCGAAACGGCGCGAACCTGGAGAAATACCTGCGCGCCCGGACTCGAAAGCCAACCCTGACGCTCAATATGGGTTGCAATATAGGATTGTCGTGCGACCATCTTCTCGCGAAACGGGAGGATTGCCATGTTGATGAAGAAGCTGGCCATCGGGGCCATGGGGCTGAGCATGTTCTTGCTAGGGCCGGCCGCCGCCTTGGTCACGCCTGAGCTGGCGCGCGCGGATCCCGCCAGCACCTGCGTTACCCAATGTGTAAACCGCTGGGCTGGGGCTCAGGACCAGTGCCGCCGCGCCATGCCTAACCTGCCAACGAACGATCAGCTGATCGACTACGGCAACTGCATGTGGGAGGCCGACTATGTTTTGGGCTCCTGCTTGCTCGGCTGCCCCTAGGGGTAGGCCCAGCAGCGGCTCACAAGCAAAGAAGGGCGCTCCGGCAACGGAGCGCCCTTCCTCTTCAGGCTCAATCGTGAAGGACGATCAGTCCTTCTTCATATCGAACTCGCCGACGTGCACGGCGCCGGAGCCCATGACCGACTTGTCGACCGAGCCGGCCTTGGTCACCCACAGGTCGCCCGAGCCCATGAAGCTGGCGTCGACCTTGGTCGCCTCGCCGGCGAAGCGGACGTCACCCGAACCGGCCACGGAAACATCGACGCTGTCGGCCTTGCCGCCGTAGATGCGGATGTCGCCCGACCCGGCGATGGAGACGTCGAGGTTGCCGTTCAGCGAGGCCATGATGACGTTGCCCGAGCCGGCGATGGAGATGTCGGCCATGCCGGCCACCGCCTTCAGCTTGGTGTCGCCCGATCCGGCGACGCTGAGGTCCAGCCCGCCGACATCACCGGCCAGCACGTCGCCCGAGCCCGCCTGGGCGATGTCCAGCTTTCCGGACACGTTGGCGATGGTCCAGTCGCCGCAGCCGGCGTTGGCGAAGTTCACGCTGTCGGCCCGGCCGATATAGCCCCAGACCGCGCCGGAGGAGCCGACGTCGACGTTTTTGGGCGTGTAGATGACGACTTCCGGCATGTCCTTGTACTTGATCACGCCGACGTCCTTGATCTCGGCGGTGGCGGCTTCGCCCGTGCCCGTGCAGTTGCGGATCTTGTTCCACTTCAGGTCGCCGTCGAGGATGGTCCGCTCACCCTTCTTCTCGACCTTGAGGACGAGGCGGGGATCGTTGGTCTTGACGACCACCTGCACGTCGGTGCGGTCCTGCGGCACGACGGTGACGCGGGCGACGGCGTTCTTGATGACGACGCGGTGTTCACGGTCGCCGGCCGATGCGGCGGTGGCAGTGGCGACGAGCGCCAGGGCGGCGAGCCCGGCAGTGGCGATGAGGCGCATTGGGTTTGTCCCTCCTGAATGGTGAGGGAACGCTAGGACCGACCGTGCGGCAAGGCAGCTTAATTCGAGGTCATGACCAATGTTTCATGTCCGACCTGAAACAAACGAGCGCGTTCCGAGAAGTCGGAACCGGTTCTCGGGACAAACGCGCGACCAAGGAAAAACTACGCCGCCTTCTTGCCCTGGGCCGAAAGCTCGAAGCTGCGCTCGTAGTCCTTGATCAGGTTGGGCGCCAGGTTGGCCTTCTTCATGGCCAGCGACGCCGCCCACAGGGCCGCGCGGGCCGCCGCCGGCGTGTGCTCCATGGCCGCCGGCTTGACGCCGTAGCGACGCAGAACGCCGTTGGCATAGTGGGCGCCGCGCATCAGGCGGGTGCCCCAGGTCTGGAAGTCTAGCGACAGGGAGACATTGAACACCCCCTGGTTCTCCACCCGGTGCGGCGCATACAGCGGCCAGGTCAGGGCCTGGCCCGGCTGCAGTTCAACGACCTGGGCGTCCTGGTCGAACGCCATGCGGTAGGGCAGCTCCTCGGCCTGCACGCGCATGATCACCTTCTCGATCGACGATTGCGGCTGGTGCGCCTCGTCGGTCGGGTAGACCCACAGCTTCTTCACCCCGCGCAGGTGGAACAGCACCACCCCGGCGGCGTCGAAGTGGTAGGGCACCTTGGTCTGCGGCGAGGACAGGATCAGCTGGCCGGTGACCTTGATCGGTTTGACGCCCAGGTCCTCGGCGATGGCGTCGAACTGCGGCTGAATGTGGCTCCACAGCTCCGGATGGGCCTCATGCGCGTCGCGCAGGTTGATCCAGACCCGGCCGCCCTTGATGGCGTCCAGCAGGGTCGCCCCGTCGGCCCGGCCCCGCTCGCCCGTCGCCAGGCTGACCTGGCCCTCGGCGTCGTAGCTGTAGGCGTTGATATCCAGCAGTTCGGCCGGATAGCAGTCCAGCAGCGCCGCCAGGGCCTCATCGGAGGCCAGGCCCGTCTCATGGATCTTGTGATCGTAGACCTTCGGTTGCGACAGCCAGCTCATGGTCTCATCCCGTCAGAGGCAAAGGGTGGAGGCGGCCAGCATCAGGCTGGCGGCAGTCTGGGAGCGGCCGCGGCCGGCCATGGCCTGGGCGGCGACGCTGAGCGCCCGCACCCGGCCGAGCGTCGTGGTCTCGCAGGCGTCGATGGTGGCCCAGCGGCGGCGCACGCTCTGCGCCAGACCTCCTGGGGCAAGACCCGACAACGCGCCGAGGGCCGAGGGGCCGCCGGCATGGCCGACGCCCTCCCAGACCTCGCGGGTCAGATCGCAGAAGTACTTCTTGTAGGCTTCACCCTCGAAGCCGAAGTCGTAGAGGCCGGTCCCCTCCCCGGCCGCGTCGTGCGCCTGCATGGTCGCCATGCTGAGCAGCATGCCCGGCGAGTAGCGAGCCGCGTCCGCCTCATAGGCCGGCAGCCAGAAGTGATAGTGGCCGCCGCCCTTGAGACCCAGCTCATAGGCCATGGGCCGGTCACCGGCGTAAAGCACGGCCAGCCGCGCCCCGAAGTCCA
The DNA here is from genome assembly GCF_057586315.1 of Caulobacter sp. SRI_014. Lineage (NCBI taxonomy): Bacteria > Pseudomonadati > Pseudomonadota > Alphaproteobacteria > Caulobacterales > Caulobacteraceae > Caulobacter > Caulobacter sp. SRI_014. Next base: position 44,605 of record NZ_JBYCZQ010000005.1, read on the forward strand.
GGCTCTGGTGGGTCAGCAGGGCCCGCAGCATGTCGACGGTCCAGCCGCAGGCGAAGATGTCGTGGCGGCGGGTGCGCTGATACTGCGCCTGCTTCAGCGCAATCAGCCGGTCGAAGTGGCTCAGGTCCCCGGTCGCCGTCTCGACGCGGATCGGCCCGAGGTCCCGCTCGAACGAGCGCCGCGCCCGCTCCTTGTCCTTGAAGAACTTGCTGAACGTCGCCTTGCGTCCAGCGTACCAGCCATCCCAGCCCTGCGAAGCGTCGGCCAGCAGGGTGCGGGCCCGGGTGCGGCCCTCGCTCTCCTGCGCCGGGCCGGTCCAGCCGGTGGCGGTGAAGGTGCGGGCCCCGAGCAGTTCGGCGGCCTGGTCGATGGAGACCGCCAGGTCCGGCCCGGCGATGACCGCGTGATAGTCGTTGAGCGGCGCGCCCAGCGCCTGGGCCGCGCCACCCCGCCGCTGGTGCGGCAGGAAGCCGACCACTGTGCCGTTCCGATGCAGCACGGCCAGCCTGGCTTCCGGCGCGACCTGGCCGGCGACAGCGGTGAAGTCGGGATGGAAGAAGGGCGATTCAAGCGCCGTGTTGCTGGCGGTCCAGCCCAGCCATAGCGAGCGCTCGGCGGGGCTCAAGGCCTCCGTCCCGACGATCTCGACCTGTAGCTGGCGACCCAAAACGAAACCCCTTCAGTCTTTCTGACCGAATTCCCGCAAGCGGTGTGCCAGTTCGCTTTACGGGAGGGGTGACGAAGGTCGGGTTAAGGAACGGGCTATTTCAGCGGGATCTTCGGCAGCAGCGTCCCGTCGGCGGTGTTGTGGTTGATAACGTTGTCGCCGTAGGACCGCACGAAGGCCGTGCTCTCGATGACCACGTCATTGCCGGTGATGGTCAGGCCTCGGATCAGCACCTCGGTGCCGAACACGTCCGCCTTGATGGCCACGCGGTTGTCCGCCAGCGTCGAGCGCACGATGGTCACCTTGGCCGTGCCCGCCGCCTTCACCGCCGCGCCGTTGCCCGGGCCGGCGCCCTTGAAGCCGCGAATGACGGTGTTTTCGATCAGCACCGACTTGGCGGCGACGATGTTGACCCCGTTCAGGCCATCACCCTTGCCCTCGATGATCAGGCCCCGGATGTAGACCACGGCGGTCGGCGAGTTGATGGTAATGCCGTTGGTCAGGCTGGCCAGGATGCCGCCCTCGTTGCCCTCTGCGACGATGCTGATCGACTTGGTGATGGTCACCGCCCCGAACCCGCCTGGATCCAGCACGCTGATCTCGCCGCCGGCGGCTGTCTTCGAGATGGCCCCCGCGAAGGTCTTGCACGGCGCGGTGCGGCTGCACGGATTGACGTCGTCCCCGACCCCGGACACCCAGGTCCGGCTCGCCTGGGCGGCGGCGGGTGAGGCGACGAGCGCGGCGCCCATCAGGGCGGCCACAACGATAAGCAGACGCTTGATCATGGGAAGTCCCTCCAACCGAGACCTCATGAGCGCACATCTTGGGGCCAACGCCAACTCCCGATCCCGGGGACGCCTCCTCAGGGCGCGAACACCTCGATCGCCGCCGGCCGCACGATGAAGTGGGCGGGGGTTTCGGTGACGATGTCGCCGTCGACGTTGATCGGTCGCGGCGTCCGGGTTCGAACGTCGAACTCCACGCATTTTGAGGTCTGGACCTCGGCCCAGAGGCCGTGGCGGCCCTGACGAAAGGCGCCGAACAGGAGGGCAAGCTTCCACACGGCGCGGGGTTCCAGGCTGTAGAGGTCCAGGTGGCCGTCGGCGATGCTGGCCTCTTCGTGAATGATCGAGCCTCCGCCGTAGTGACGCCCGTTGCCGATGGCGACCTGCAGGGTCCTGACGGCGACGGTTTCCTGTCGATTGATGATCTCGGCGTCGAAGGGGCGGGCGGCGAACAGCACCTCCATGGCGCGGATCGCGTAGGCCAGCCGGCCCCAGCGCCGCTTGCTCTCCGCTGTCAGCCCCCGGGCCAGGTCGGCGCTCAGTCCAAGGCTGGCGACATTGAAGAAGGCGTGGCCGTTCACCTCGCCCATGTCGATGCGCTCTGTCCTTCCACGCACGATGATGTCGGCAGCCGCGCTGAGGTCCAGTGGCAGGCCAAGCGTGCGGGCCAGGTCGTTGGCGGTCCCCAGCGGGAGGATGCCCATGGGAAGGCCGGCCTGCAGCAGGCCCCGCGCCGCCGCCGCGATGGTGCCGTCGCCGCCACAGACGATCACGAGGTCGATCTCGGCTGCGCGCCGCACGATATCGGGCGAAACCTCGGCAGGTGAGGTGAACTGCTCGACGGTGACGTCGATGCCGCCGGCGGCGAGCCGCGGGACCAGGCCCAGCGCCTGCGGACCCCTGCGGGCATTGGGATTGACCAGCATGAGGGCGCGGCGACGCGGCGGCGAAGGCGGGGGGTCAACAGTCACAGGCGGCACTGTACAGATTTCCGGCCGCGAGGGCGCTCTCCCCCCGGCGTCGATCCGACAATAGCAAAAGGGCCCGGATTTCTCCGGGCCCTTCGCTTCAGTCAGCCGTGAGGCTGAGAGAGATTACTCGACGATCTTGGCCACGACGCCGGCGCCGACGGTGCGGCCGCCTTCGCGGATGGCGAAGCGCAGGCCCTGGTCCATGGCGATCGGGGTGATCAGCTCGACGTCCAGTTCGGCGTTGTCGCCCGGCATGATCATTTCCACGCCTTCGCGCAGCTTGATGATCCCGGTCACGTCCGTGGTCCGGAAGTAGAACTGCGGACGGTAGTTGGTGAAGAACGGGGTGTGACGGCCGCCCTCTTCCTTGGTCAGGATGTAGGCTTCAGCCATGAACTTGGTGTGCGGGGTGATCGAACCCGGCTTGCACAGAACCTGGCCACGCTCGACGTCTTCACGCTTGGTGCCGCGCAGCAGAACGCCGACGTTGTCGCCCGCTTGACCCTGGTCGAGCAGCTTGCGGAACATTTCGACGCCGGTGCAGGTCGTCTTCTGCAGCGGACGGATGCCGACGATCTCGACTTCCTCGCCAACCTTGACCACACCCTTTTCGATACGGCCGGTGACCACGGTGCCGCGGCCCGAGATCGAGAACACGTCTTCGACCGGCATCAGGAAGGGCAGGTCAACCGGGCGTTCCGGCTGCGGGATGTAGGCGTCAACCGAGGCCATCAGGTCCAGGATGCGCTGTTCGCCGATTTCCGGGGTCTTGCCTTCAACGGCGGCCAGGGCCGAACCCTTGGTGATCGGGATGTCGTCGCCCGGGAACTGGTAGGACGACAGAAGCTCACGAACTTCCATCTCGACGAGCTCGAGCAGCTCTTCGTCATCGACCATGTCGACCTTGTTCATGAACACGACCAGAGCCGGCACGCCGACCTGACGGGCCAGCAGGATGTGCTCGCGGGTCTGGGGCATCGGGCCGTCGGCGGCCGACACCACCAGGATCGCGCCGTCCATCTGGGCGGCGCCGGTGATCATGTTCTTCACATAGTCGGCGTGGCCGGGGCAGTCGACGTGGGCGTAGTGACGGTTGGCCGTCTCGTATTCCACGTGCGCGGTGTTGATGGTGATGCCGCGGGCCTTTTCTTCCGGCGCCGCGTCGATGTCGGCGTAGGACTTGGCGGTCGCGCCGCCCGACTTGGCCAGCACCATGGTGATGGCCGCGGTCAGCGTCGTCTTGCCATGGTCAACGTGACCAATGGTGCCGATGTTGCAGTGCGGCTTGTTACGTTCGAACTTTTCCTTGGCCATCGTCTCTATACCTTCGCGCCGGCGGGCGGGTTTCTGTGATCGGGAACTGGAGCGGGTACCGGGAATCGAACCCGGGTATTCAGCTTGGAAGGCTGCTGTACTACCATTGTACTATACCCGCTTATCCGGCAGGGCGCCGAAACTCCCATTGGTCAGCTTGGAAACCGCTCGTCGCGAAGGAATGCCTGCAGCGCGTGGTGGGGGAAGAAGGACTCGAACCTTCGAAGCTTTCGCAGCGGATTTACAGTCCGCCCCCTTTGCCGCTCGGGACATTCCCCCAGCGCGCATGCAGGCATTTCCTTGGCGGCGCGGCCCCTTCCGTCGTAACGGGAAGAACCAGGGCCCCAAAAGGAGCGCGTCTTATAGTGTCCTCATCCCGGGAACGCAACGACCGGAAACAACCCTTTCGCGGAAACTCGCAAAAGGGCGAAAAGCCAAGCCACACAAGGGGTTCAGGCCGCCCGAGCGGTCCGGACGGCAAGGATTGGCTGTGGGGCGTGCATGCGATCGAGGCCGCTCTGGCGAATCCCGCGCGGGGCAAACCGCGCCGGATCATCGCCACCGCCGACCGCGCCAAACAGCTGAACGCCCGCTTTGGCAAGCTGGAGGTCGAGATCGTCGAGCCGCGTGACATCGACCGCGCCCTGCCCCCCGGCGCCGTGCACAACGGCGTGGCCATGAAGCCCGATCCGCTGCTGCCACTCTCTATAGAGGAGATCGGCGATCCGGCGTCCGGCATGCTGGTCATGCTCGACCAGGTGACCGATCCCCAGAACGTCGGCGCCATCTTCCGCAGCGCCGCCGCGTTCGGGGCAAGGGGCGTCATCCTGCAGGATCGCAATGCCCCGGCCCTGACCGGCGCCCTCGCCAAGGCGGCGGTCGGCGCCGTCGATAAAATTCCGCATGCCTCGGCGGTCAATCTCTCGCGGGCGCTGGAGACTCTGAACGAGATGGGCTGGCGCATCGTCGGCCTGGCCGGGGAAGCGACCCAGACCCTCGAATCCGCCCTCGACGGCTCCCCCACCGTTATTGTCATGGGTTCGGAGGGCGAGGGCCTGCGACGACTGGTCGCCGAACACTGTGACGTGCTGGCCAAAATCCCCATGCCCGGGGGGTTCGAGAGCATAAATGTGTCAAACGCCGCCGCTATCGCACTCTATGAGTGCAGCCGCATTCGCGCTCCGGGGGAAGAGGTTACCCAAAAGTGAATTTTCCCTTTTGACTTCGCCTCAAGGCGTGATTTGCTCCGGCTTCCGTTGCCGGCGAGCGAATTATCGCCGGAGACATATCGCGATGGGTTCGGGGGTTCCGGTGGCGAACAAGTGGTTGATTTCAACGGCATATGCCGTGTCGTGCGTTGCGTTGCTTGGCCTTACCGGCTGCGGCGGTAGCGCCCCCGACGATGGCTACGCTGGTCCAGCGCCGTCGTCCTACGAGGAAAGTCGCCCGACAGGCGAATTGATGGGCGGCAAGCCCACCTCGCCTCCCCCGACCGACGGTCTGGCCGGTGGCCCCGCCGTCCGTGGCATGGCCGCCATCCCCAACCCGGAGAACCTGCCGCTCGAAGAGCGCCGCCGGATCTATGGCAACAAGTACGATCACCTGAAGTACCGCCCCCTGCCCGGCGCCGGCGACTACGCCCAGGCACAGCCCGGCAAAGGCGGCGCGAAGGCCCCGTCCAAGGCCCTGCGCTCCTACCGCAACGCCCAGGGCATCTGGGTGGTCCACAACGACCCCATCGCCAACCCCGAAGACATGACCGCCGCCGAGCGCCGCCGCATCTACGGCAAGCGCTACGCGCCGGGGCCGAAATCGAGCCCCAAGCGCAGCTGGACCGTCTGGAAGCCTAAGGCCAAGGCCGCCCCGAAGGTCGCCGCCGCTCCGGCCGCCAAGGCTCCGCCGCCCAAGGTGGTGGTCGCCAAGCCGGCGCCGCCGAAAGCCGCCGTCGCTCCGGCCAAGCCCAAGGTCGCCGCCGCTCCCGCGCCCAAGCCCGTCGTGAAACCGGCCCCGGCGCCGGCCAAGGTCGCGCCGCCGGTCGTCGCCAAGGCCGCGCCCGCTCCGGCCCCCGTGGCCAAGCCGGTCGTTCCGCCGCCGGTCGCCAAGGCCCCGGCCGCCGCACCTGCCAAGCCGATCGATCCCAAGATGGCCGCCCTGTCGACGGCGGTCAGCGCCGAAGCCATCAAGGGCGCCACCCTGACCGTGCCGGACAGCCTGGCCAAGGGTGAGGAATCCAAGGTCACCCTGGCCCTGCCGGTCAATCTGCTGGACGTCATCCAGTCGGAAGCCGCCAAGCTGGGCCTGACCAAGGCCGCCAGGAAGTCTGAAGTCTCCGCCACCCTGACCGGCGAGGGCTACACGATCACCCCGAACGCCGCCCAGACCCAGGCCCTGAAGAAGGGCGAGGCCGCCACCTTCAACTGGCAGGTCAAGCCGGGCGACGGCGAGAAGACCCCGCTGAAGGCCACCGTCGAAGGGGCCCTCAAGGGCCAGAAGGGCGCGCCGAAGACCTTCTCCATCGCCACCCTCGAGCAGGTGGTCGCCAACACCATCGAAACCGGCAAGTCGCAGGCCAAGAAGCTGGGCTTCAACCTCGACAAGCTGGCCATTCCCGGCCTGAAGCCGATCAAGATCGGCGAGACCGTCATCCCGCCGGGCGCCACCACGGCCGCCATCATCGCCTTCGTCATCGGCCTGATCCTGTTGGCCATGGCCCGCAGCGGCGCCGGTCGCCGGGCCCGCGACGAGCGTCGCCGCAAGTTCCGCACCATGACCGACTACGGCCGCGTCGAGCCGGAAGCGACACCGGAGAAGGATCATTCGGTCAATCCGATGATCGCCGCCGCCGGGGGCGCCGCCGCCGGAGCCGCCGCAGCCATGACCTTCGGGCATCATGACGACGACCACGGCAAGGCCGAGGCGGTGCATGACGACCACGGCGCCGACCATCACAGCGACACCGCGCCGATGACCTTCCACAGCGAAGAGTCGCACGACGCCCACGCGGACCATGGCCATGGCGATCATGGTCATGCGGCCCCGGCCCATGACGACCACGGGCATGGCGCCCACGCCGCGCCGGCCGACCATGGTCACGACGCCCATGCCGCCGCCCCGGCCCCCGACGCGCACGGCCACGACGCCCACGGCCATGACGGCCACGGTCACGACAATCACGGCCACGCCGCCGATGCTCATGGCCATGACGACCGCGGCCACGCGGCTCACGACGATCACCACCATCGCGAACCCGAGCACGCCTGAGGGCAATTCGGGACGCGACCTGAAAAACGTCAGCCGTCGGTCCTTGCAAGGGATCGGCGGCTGACGCATTGAGGGCCCATGTTAGAGAGCATTCTTGGACCCGACCTGGCGAGCGCGGGCGCCGCCCTCCTCCAGGTCCTGATGATCGATCTGGTGCTGGCCGGCGACAACGCCGTCGCCGTCGGCCTGGCCGCCGGCGGCCTGCCGCAGGAACAGCGCAAGAAGGCCATTCTCTACGGCCTGATCGCCGCCGTGGCCCTGCGCATCGGCTTCGCCCTGATCACCGTGCAGCTGCTGGCCGTCATCGGCCTTCTGCTGGCCGGCGGCGTGCTGCTGCTGTGGGTCTGCTGGAAGATGTGGCGCGAGATGCGCGACACCGCATCCGATGGCGAGGAGCAGGCTCAGGCCGCGCTGGACGACGACCCGAACACGGTGCCGCAGGTCAAGCCGGCCAAGTCGTTCAAGTCCGCCTTCATCCAGATCCTCATCGCCGACGTCTCGATGAGCCTGGACAACGTCCTGGCCGTCGCCGGCGCCGCCCGCGAGCACCCGGGCATCATGGTCTTCGGCCTGCTGCTCAGCATCGCCCTGATGGGCGTGGCCGCCACCTGGATCGCCAAGCTGCTGCACAAGCATCGCTGGATCGGCTACGTCGGCCTGGCCATCGTGCTCTACGTGGCCCTGCACATGATCTGGGAAGGCCATCGCGAGGTCGTCGCCCGCACCCGCAACGAGGCGGCGTATAACGCGGTGGTCCCGGGCTTCATGGACATCACCCCCGCCGAGGCGGCCAAGTACCGCCAGGAAGGGCCGCCCAAGGCCCACTAGCCGGCGGGAATATCCACCCGCGATTTGGGCAGGTCCCCGCCCGGCGCCGGCGCGGTCAGCATGGCGAAGGCCAGGGCCAGCGAAGCCACGGCCAGCAACGCCCCCGCTCCGATCGCCGCCCAGGTCGAGTCTTTCGGCAACGGCGGCTTCAGCAGGCCGCGCGCATAAGCGATGGCCTCGGGCTCGATAGCCGTGGGGTGAACGGGCAGCGCGGAATCGGCGGGCATCGGCCAATCATCGCCGCCCGCCCCCGCAAAACAAGTCCCCCATCGGCGCGGCCGGCCCTCTTCCAGTTTTTCGGCGCCGGCTTCAACGAATGCGCCCGTTCCCCTCGCCCATCATCCCCGCTAGAAGCGACCCATGATCCTGGTGATCGATAACTACGACAGCTTCACCTACAACCTCGTCCATTACCTGAACGAGCTTGGGGCCCAGACGCTTGTCCGGCGCAATGATGCGCTGACCGTGCAGGAGGCGCTCGGCCTTCGCCCGGCCGCCATCCTGCTGTCGCCCGGTCCCAAGGCCCCGGCCCAGGCCGGCATCTGCCTGCCCCTGCTGCGCGGCGCCCCGGACGACATGCCCATATTCGGCGTCTGCCTGGGCCACCAGGCCATGGGCGAGGCCTACGGCGGCGATGTGATCCGCGCCAAGTCGATCATGCACGGCAAGACCAGCCCGGTGCTGCACGAGGGGGCCAGCGTCTTCAAGGACCTGCCCAGCCCCTTCACCGCCACCCGCTATCACAGCCTGGCCGTCGACCGCGCGACCCTCCCCGCGGAACTGGAAGTCACCGCCTGGACCGAGGACGGCGAGATCATGGGCCTGGCCCACAGGACCCGCCCCGTGCACGGCGTGCAGTTCCACCCCGAAAGCATCGCCACAAACTGCGGCCACCAGCTGCTGGGCAATTTCCTCGATCTGGCCAATGTGCCCCGAACGGCCATGGTCTAAGAACAGCCGTGGTCTAAGACATGTCCGACGCCTTCAAGCCCCTCCTCGCCCGCCTGGCGGACGGCCAGACCCTGTCGGAATTCGACGCCGAGGAGTTCTTCGCCGCCTGCCTGCGCGGCGAGCCGACCCCGGCCCAGATCGCCGCCGCCGTCACCGCCATCCGCCTGCGCGGCGAGACGGTGGGCGAGCTGACCGCCTGCGCCCGCGCCATGCGCCGCGCCGCCGTCACCCTCGATCATCCCTACGAGGTCGTGGATACCTGCGGCACCGGCGGCGATGGCCTGCACACCTTCAACATCTCCACGGCCAGCGCCCTGGTCGCGGCCGGCGGCGGCCTGAAGATCGCCAAGCACGGCACCCGCGCCCTCAGCTCCAAGTCCGGCTCCTCGGACGTCCTGGCCGCCCTCGGGGTCAAGATCGACGCCGGCCTCGAGCAACAGCGCAAGGCGCTGGACGAGGCCAATATCTGCTTCCTGTTCGCCCCCGCCCACCACGGCGCCATGCGCCACGTGCTGCCGGTCCGGGCGGAGCTGGGCTTCCGCACCATCTTCAATCTGCTGGGTCCGCTATCGAACCCGGCCGGCGCCAAACGCCAGGTGCTGGGCGTCTACGACCCTCGCCTGCTGGAGCCCCTGGCCCGCGTCCTGGGCGCGCTCGGCGCCGAGCGGGCCTGGACCGTCCACGGCTCGGGCATGGATGAGATGACCGTCACCGGCCCCACCATGGTCTGCGAATGGCGCGACGGCGGGGTGCGCAACTTCAACATCACCCCCGACGCGGTAGGCCTCCAGAAGCACAGCCTCGACGAACTGACCGGCGGCACGCCGGAGGTCAACGCCGCCGCCCTGACCCGCCTGCTGGACGGTGAGAAGGGGGCCTACCGCGATGTGGTGCTGCTCAATGCCGCGGCCGCCTTCCTGATCGGCGACAAGGTCGAGACCCTGCGCGAAGGGGTCGAGCTGGCCACCGCCGTCATCGACGACGGTCGCGCCAAGGCCGCCCTGGCCGGCCTGGTCGCCGCGACCCACAGCTGATGGCCGACATTCTCGCGAAGATCGCCGCCTACAAGCGCGAGGACGTCGCCGCCCGCAAGGCCGCCCGGCCGACGGTCGACGCCAGCGGCGCCACGGCCCCGCGCGGATTCCGCAAGGCGCTGGAGGCCAATTCCGGCGACCGCCTGGCCCTGATCGCCGAGATCAAGAAGGCTTCGCCCTCCAAGGGCCTGATCCGCGCCGACTTCGACCCGCCGGCCCTCGCCCGCGCCTATGAGGCCGGCGGCGCCGCCTGCCTGTCGGTCCTCACCGATGGTCCCAGCTTCCAGGGCGACGACGCCTACCTCGTCGCCGCCCGCGCCGAAGTCGCCCTCCCCTGCATCCGCAAGGACTTCCTGGTCGATCCCTGGCAGGTCGCCGAAAGCCGCGCCCTCGGGGCCGACGCCATCCTGGTCATCATGGCGATGATCGACGACGCCCTTGCCGCCGACCTGATGGCCGAGGCCGCCCGCCACGGCATGGACGCCCTGGTCGAGGTCCACGACGAGGCCGAACGCGACCGCGCCCTTGCCCTCGGCGCTACGCTGCTGGGCGTCAACAACCGCGACCTGCGCAGCTTCGTCGTCGACCTCGCCGTCACCGAGCGGCTGGCTGTCGATCTGCCGGCGGACATCCTGCTGGTCACTGAAAGCGGCGTCTTCACCGCCGACGACGCCCACCGCATGGCCCGCGCCGGCGCCCGCGCCATGCTAGTCGGCGAAAGCCTGATGCGGCAGGCGGATGTCACCGCCGCCACCCGCGCCCTGCTGGCCTGAAATAAACTCCGGGCGAAATTCAAGGCCCTGATTTTCCGGGCCTCCGGGCCATCCCGCCGCGTAGGCCGGCGCGATCACAAACAGACCAACAATCCCCGCGCCCGGACCCACGCCTCACCTACGCCGGAGCCTACGCGCCCCGCCGGTCGGCCAACATCAAAGCCACCGCTTCCTCAGTGTTTTCAACGCCTGCCCCCGAGGGCCGCCCATGGCGCCCGCCGATCCCGGCTATAATGGTAAGCCGCTTCGATAGGGCTCAGCCCGCTGCCGCCGTCCGCAGCGGGGCCACGCTCGCGGGCGGCGCCGCGCGCCGCCCCATGGTCCAGTTGCCGCAGACCCGAACCTTCGGGTTCGGCGCCGACCAGATCTCCCCGCTGTCGTCCAGCGCCACCACCCAGATCAGATGATGCTCCTGACCATAGTCGATGACCGCAAACGCATAGCCGTTCCCTTTGTCCTGGACGGTGACGGGCAGGCAGGGATTGAGTTGGGTGAACATGAAGCACGCGGCCGCTGATGGGGACTGATCAACGGCGGAAAATTCCGCTTGTTCCTATGTCGGATGAGCAACGCGGTTAACTTGACATCAAGAAAGAACACCTAGAGAACATCCATATCGTTTGCGATTTGTTCCCACTGAATCGCGCCTGGAGAGCCCGCCCATGCTGACCCGCAAGCAGCACGAACTTCTCATGTTCATCCACGAACGGATCAAGGAATCCGGCGTCTCGCCGTCGTTCGACGAGATGAAGGACGCCCTGGACCTGGCCTCCAAGTCCGGCATCCACCGGCTGATCACCGCCCTCGAGGAGCGCGGCTTCCTGCGCCGCCTGGCCCATCGGGCCCGCGCGCTGGAGGTGGTCAAGCTGCCGCAACAGGCGACCACCTCGGCCCCGGCCGGCGGCCGCCAGACCTTCAAGCCCCAGGTCGTCGAAGGCTCCCGCGCCGCCATGAGCGGGCCCGAGCCGGCCAACGATGTACGCGAGCTGTCGGTGCTTGGCCGCATCGCCGCCGGTGTGCCGATCGACGCCATACAGCACGAACGTTCCGTCATGCCGGTGCCCGAAGCCATGCTGGGCGCCGGTGAACACTATGTCCTGGAAGTCGACGGCGACTCGATGATCGAGGCCGGCATCCTTGACGGCGACTACGTCGTCATCCGCCGCACCGACCAGGCCACCAGCGGCGAGATCGTTGTCGCCCTGGTCGAGGGCGAGACCGCCACCCTGAAGCGCCTGCGCCGCAAGGGGGCCTCCATCGCCCTGGAGGCCGCCAACCCCAAGTACCAGACCCAGATCTACGGCCCCGACCAGGTGGCCGTGCAGGGCAAGCTGGTCGGCCTCATCCGCCGCTATCACTGATAGTCCAGGGGCGCCTGCCGCGTAGCGGCTGCGCCCAGACGATCCGCCAGCCCTGCCCCTGGCGGTAGAGTTCGGCGGAGCCGCCCTTCCTGAAGTCGGCGGCGCTCAGGATCAGGTCGGACCGGCAGCCTTGCGGAGCCTCCGACCGGAACACGACAACCCTGGCCGCGCACAGCTCGGCCAGGGTTTTCTCATCCGGGACCCGGCGCTGATTCCATTGCGCCACCTCCCCCAGGCACCGGCGGCGATTGCAGTCGAAAAGGTCCGGGGAATCCACGTCATCCAGCGTCAACCCGCGCCTGCGGGCCCAGACCTCCAGGGCGAAGCGCCGACTTTCCGGCCGGGCCGGGATGGCCTGCTCGCCCCGACGGATCGCCAGGGCTGAGCCATCGGAGGCGATCCACAGGTCCGGCGGCGCGGGTCTCGGCCAGAGCGCGACGGTCAGCGCCAGGGGGACACCCAACCAGCGGAGGCGTCCCTGCCACAGGCAAAGGATCAGGATGCCGAGGAAGGCGACCGGTAGGGTCCAGGCCGGGCCGCTGGCGACGGTGACCTGCGCACCTGGCGTTTGAGCCGTCTGACCGGCGATGGCCAGCATCAGGTCGATCGACCAGCCGGCTACGGCGAGGAACGGTCCGCCCAAGCCCAGCGGCTCCAGCGCGGCGCCGAGGGCAAGAAAGGGCATCATCACGAAGCTGGATATCGGCGCGACCAGCAGGTTGGCCACCAGTCCATAGGAGGCGACGCGGTTGAAATGGTGCATGGCGAACGGCCCCGTCGCCAGACCGGCGACTAGGCTCATCGCGATGCTGGCTCCGATCCAGACGGCGACCGCCTGCGGAAAGCGGATCCACCAGGGGGTCGAGATCTCCTTCACCGGGTTGGGCAGACGTTCGACCAAGGCCACCAGGGCGGCGGTGGCGGCAAAACTCATCTGGAAGCCGGGCTCGGTCGCGGCCTCTGGATAGAGGATCAGGATGACCATGGCTGCCACGGCCAACGCATCGAGGCTGATGGCCCGCCGGTCGAACAGGACGGCCAGAAAGGCCACACCGGCCGTGATCGCCGCCCGCACAGCCGGCGACGGCGCGCCGGAGACGACAAGGTAGGTGGCCACCGCCGCCATGCCGAGGACGGCAGCGGTCTTCTTGCCGTTGATACGCAGGGCCAGCCAGGGCCAGGCGGCGATCAGCAATCGGGCCAGAGCGAAGGCGAAGCCCCCGACAATGGCCATGTGCAGGCCGGAAATGGAGATGATGTGCGCCAGCCCCGAAGCCCGCATGGCGTCGGTCTGCTCTTTGGTTATCCAGGCCTCGTGGCCGGTGACCATGGCCGCGCCCATGCCGCCGGCGTGCTCGCCCATCTGGTCGACGATGCGCCGAGCCAGGCTCCAGCGCATGGCGTTGACGCCCATCGCCCATCGCAGGGCCAGCGGCGGCTCGGCCAGGGCGATGGCCTGGGGCTGCGACACCGCGAACCCGACGCCGCCGACCCGGTCGAACCAGGCGTCGCGGGCGAAGTCGTACGAGCCGGGGCTGGACGGCGGCGGCGGTGGACCAAGGCCGGCGCGCAGGCGGATGGACTGGCCCGGCCCGACGACCGCACCCTCATCGACGGTCAGGCGGACGCGGTACGGCAGTTCATTTTGCTCGAGGCCCTCGATCCGCGTCGGCGCGATCAGCAGCCGGCCGCCGCTGGAGCCCGGACTGGCGACGTCCAGCACCCAGCCCTCGACCACGGTCGGCTTTTCGAAGTCGGGGGAGACAGGCGCCCGCACCAGCTCGGTGCGGACCTTCCCCGCGACCCCGCCCAGCACCACCAAGGCCGCGAGCCCGGCCAGAAGGAACCAGCCGCCGCCGCGCGTCAGCCGGTTCACGGTCCAGGCTCCCGCGACCGCCGCGACGCCGAGCAGCGCCGCCAGCCACAACGCCGGCTCGCGCGGCAATCCCATATAGGCGGCGGCCCCCAACCCGAAGGCCACCGGCGCCAACAGCCGCCACCGCGTGCGCTGGGCCATCACCTCTTCGAGCAGGGTGGGACCGCCCCGAATCCATGTGCTAAGACGCCCGCCCAATCGAGCGGTCCGAGATCCGATGTCCTCTGCTACCCCCGTTGTCACACGGTTCGCCCCTTCGCCCACCGGCTCGCTCCATATTGGAGGGGCAAGGACGGCGTTGTTCAACTCCCTGTTTGCCCGCCACACCGGCGGCAAGTTCCTGTTGCGCATCGAGGACACCGACCGCGAACGCTCGACCGAGGCCAATGTCCAGGTGATCCTCGACGGCCTCCGCTGGCTGGGCCTGGAGTGGGACGGTGAGCCGATCTTCCAGTTCGCCCGCGCCGACCGTCACCGCGAAGCCGTGCAGCAGCTGATGGACGCCAGCAACGCCTACCGCTGCTGGCTGTCCGGCGAGGAGCTGGAAGCGGCCCGCACCGCCGCCCGCGAGGCCGGCCATGCCCTGCGCTCGCCCTGGCGCGACCGCGAGCCGACCGCCGCCGACCTGGCCAAGCCCCATGTCATCCGCTTCAAGGGCCCCAAGAACGGCGACGTCATCGTCCGCGACCTGGTGCAGGGCGACGTCACCTTCCGCAACCGCGACCTCGACGACCTGATCATCCTGCGCTCGGACGGCGTGCCGACCTACAATCTCGCGGTCATCGTCGATGACCACGACATGGGCGTCACCCACGTCATCCGTGGCGACGACCACCTCAACAACGCCGCCCGCCAGACCCTGATGTACCAGGCGCTGGGTTGGGATGTGCCGCTGTTCGCCCACATCCCGATGATCAACGGCGAGGACGGCGCCAAGCTCTCCAAGCGCCACGGCGCGCAGGCGGTCGGCGAGTTCGCCGACATGGGCTACCTGCCCGAAGCCCTGCGCAACTACCTGGCCCGCCTGGGCTGGAGCCACGGCGACGACGAACTGTTCAGCGATGAGCAGGCAGCCGAATGGTTCGATGTCGCGGATGTGAACAAGGCCGCCGCCCGCCTCGACTGGGCCAAGCTCAACTACGTCAACGCCCACTACATCAAGCTGGCCGACAACGCCCGCCTGGCCGGACTGGTGGCCGAGGTCTTCGCCCGCCGGGGGGCGCCCCTCAGCGTGGCTCAGGTCGCCCGCCTTACCGCCGCCATGCCGGGCCTCAAGGACCGGGGCAAGACCCTGCTGGAACTGGCCGACCAGGCCCTCTTCCTGTTCGCCCAACGCCCTGTTTCCATTGATGAAAAGACCCGCGGCCTGCTGACCGAAGAGACCATCGCGCGCCTGCGCCGGCTGGCCGAAGGCCTGGCCAGACAGAACGACTGGTCGGCCGAGGCGCTCGGCGCCTGGCTCAAGGCCTTCGCCGAATCCGAAGGTGTGGGCTTTGGGAAGATCGGCCCGCCGCTGCGCGGCATCCTCACCGGCGGCGCGCCCTCTCCCGATATGGGCATAACCCTCAGCGTGCTCGGCAAGGAAGAGTCTCTCGGCCGGATCGAGGATGCGCTTTCGCCCGGCAAATGAGGCGCTATAAGGCGTGCCGAACAGACGTTTGCTATCGAGACTGAGAAGGACTGGGAATGGCGGATAAGGCCACGCTGACCATCGGTGACAAGACCATCGAAATGCCGGTCCTCAAGGGGACGACCGGCCCCGACGTGGTGGACGTCCGCAAGTTCTACGCGGAGTCGGACATGTTCACGTTCGACCCCGGCTTCACCTCGACCGCCAGCTGCGAGAGCAAGATCACCTACATCGACGGTGACGCCGGCATCCTGCTGCACCGGGGCTATCCGATCGACCAGCTGGTCGAGAAGTCGAGCTTCCTGGAGGTCTGCTACCTGCTGCTGCACGGCGAGCTGCCCAACGCCGCCGAGTTCGAGAAGTTCGAACACAACATCACCTACCACACGATGTTGCACGCCCAGTTCGACCGCTTCTTCGAGGGCTTCCGCCGCGACGCCCACCCGATGGCGATCATGACCGGCGCGGTCGGCGCCCTGTCGGCCTTCTACGCCGACAGCATCAACGTCGACGACGCCCGCGAGCGCGAGATCAGCGCCCACCGCCTGATCGCCAAGATGCCGACCATCGCGGCCCGCGCCTTCAAGTACCACATGGGCCAGCCCTTCGTGTCGCCGCGCAACAACCTCTCCTACTCGGAGAACTTCCTGCGCATGTGCTTCGCCGTCCCGGCCGAGGACTGGGTGCCGAACCCGATCCTGACCCGCGCCATGGACCGCATCTTCATCCTGCACGCCGACCACGAGCAGAACGCCTCGACCTCGACCGTCCGCCTGGCCGGGTCTTCGGGCGCCCATCCGTTCGCCTGCATCGCCGCCGGCATCGCCTGCCTCTGGGGCCCCAGCCATGGCGGCGCCAACCAGGAAGCCCTCGAGATGCTCGAGGAAATCGGCACCGTCGACAAGATTCCCGAGTTCATCGAAGGGGTTAAGGCCCGCAAGTACAAGCTGATGGGCTTCGGCCACCGCGTGTACAAGAACTTCGACCCGCGGGCGACCGCGATGCAGAAGACCTGCCACGAGGTCCTCGGCGAACTGGGCATCAACGACCCGCTGCTCGAAGTGGCCATGGAGCTGGAGAAGATCGCCCTCTCCGACCCCTACTTCATCGAGCGCAAGCTGTACCCGAACATCGACTTCTATTCGGGCATCACCCTGCGGGCGATGGGCTTCCCCTCGACCATGTTCACCGTGCTGTTCGCCCTGGCCCGCACCGTCGGCTGGATCAGCCAGTGGAAGGAAATGTTCGAGGATCCGGGCCGCAAGATCGGCCGCCCGCGCCAGCTCTACACCGGCGCCACGAACCGCGACTACGTCGCCATCGACAAGCGCTAAGGCATGGCCGGCGCGGTGAGGATCGCTCCCATCGCGCCGCACCAGCTGCCCGGGCTCATCCCGGCGTTGAGCGACATCCTGATCGAAACAGTGCGGCTGGGAGCCAGTGTCGGGTTCCTGGCCCCCTTGTCTCTGGACGAGGCCCAAGGCTTCTGGACGAAGGTCGGCGAGGCGCTGGAGAGCGGCGAGCGTCTGATGTGGGGCGCCTGGGAGGGTGAGACCCTGGTCGGCACGGTGCAGATCGTCGTCGGCATGCCGGACAACCAGCAGCACCGCGTCGACCTGGTGAAGCTGATGACCCACCCGGCCCACCGCGGGAGCGGTCTCGGCGCGGCCCTGACCCTGGCGGCTGAAGCGGAGGCCGCGCGGCTCGGCAAGAGCCTGATCGTTCTGGACACCGTGGCCGACAACCCGGCCCAGCGGCTCTACGAGCGGCTTGGCTACGCGGCGGCCGGGGTGATCCCCGACTACGCCCGCTCCAGCGCCGGCCCGCTGGAGCCGACCTGCATCATGTTCAAACGGCTAGGCGCGTGAGCCGGCGCGGTCTTGCGATCCTCGGCGGCGCTGGCTTCATCGCCATCTTCCTCGCCCTGGTCCCCCTCGTGAGCTGGCTCAACCGCCCCAACCTGCAGCGGCTGGAGACGGCGCGGCGGGTCCTGGCCGAGGCGGGGTATCCGAACGCCCGGCTGTCCGGCTCCCAGCAAGTCAGCAACATGGCGCGCTGCCAGGTGGGTCAGGTGTTCAACAAGGGCCGCGCCTATCGGTGGGACACCAAGACCCACGGCGGTGTCTTCTGCCTGCCGGAAGACGGCCGCCCTCCCCGCATTCTGCTCGACACCATTCGGTTCAAGTAGTCAGGCGGCGCGTTCGGCCAGCAGCTTGAGTACGGCGTCGGCGGCAAGTTCAGCCGGATCGACCGTCGGGCGGCCCATCTTCGCAACGGCCTCGTACTGGGCCGCGATCTGGGCCGTCCGCAGGGATTCGTTGTCCAGCCGGTCGCCGATGGCCGAGGCCAGCATCGGGCCGTTGCAGGCGTTCTGCAGGTACTCGGGCGCGACCATGTCCTGGGCGGCGATGTTGAACATCGTCACCCAGGCCGACTTGAAGACCAGCATGACCAGCCGATAGCTGACCGGACCCAGACGATAGCCAACGACCATGGGACAGCCGGCCAGGGCCAGCTCGGTGGTCACCGTGCCGCTGCAGGCCAGGGCGACCGTGCCGGCGGCGAAGGCGTCGTCCTTCAGCTGGGCGTCCTCCAGGACATGCACCGGGAAGGGCCAGGCGGCGATGCGCTCCTTGACCATGCCGGCCACGGTGGCGGCCAAAGGCATGACGATCTGCAGGTTCGGGCGGTCGGCCTTCAGACGCAGGATCGCGTCCTCGAAGGGCGGAAAGACGTGGCGGATCTCGGCCGGGCGGCTGCCCGGCAGGACCAGAAGGATGGGGTCGGCAGCGTCCGCGCCGATGTGGGCGCGCAGCCGGGCCGGGTCGGCGCCGGAGAAATCACGGATCAGGGTGGGGTTGCCGACCGTGGTGACGGCCAAGCCCTCGCGCTCGAACCAGGGGGCGTCGAAGCCGTGGATGGAGAGCAGGTGGTCGACGGCTTTGGCGAGCGTCTTTGCGCGGCCCGGCCGGCTGGCCCAGACCTGCGGCCCGACGTACTTCACCAGCGGCATCTTGGCGTCGAGTTTGCGCAAGGCATGGGCGACGCGCAGGGTGAAGCCCCAGCTGTCGATCAGGACGGCGATGTCGGGCTTCTCACGCGCCGCCAGAGCCGTTGTCTCGGCCACCCGCCGCTTGACCATCGGCAGGGCGCGGACGCCCTCGATAATGCCCAGAATGGACAGCTGGGCGATGTCGAAGGGGCTCTCGACCCCCTGCGCCGCCATCTTCTCCCCGCCGACCCCGACGAAGCGGACACTATCGCCCAGGCGAGCCTTGAGCGCCCGCGCGAGACCGGCCCCGAGGGAGTCGCCGGACGCCTCCGCGGCGACCAGCATGACCGTCAGGGGCTTGCTCACGGGGCCTTGTGCTCGACGCCGAGCACGAAGAGGCCGAACTCGTCAGCCGTGGCGATGACCGCCTCACGGTCAACGATCAGCAGACGCCCCGCCTCCCCCACCACGCCGGCCAGGCCGGCCTTGGCCGCGCCGCGGATGGTGGCGACGCCGATGGTCGGCAGGTCGACCCGCAATTCCTGGATCGGCTTGGGCGCCTTGGCGATGACGCCCTTGAAGGCGCCCGGCTGGCCGCGCAGGGCCACCGGCAGTTCGGAAACCCGGCGCAGCATGCTGTCGGTGCCCTCCTGGGCCTCCACGGCCAGCACCAGCCCGTTGCAGACGACCGCTCCCTGGCCGACGTCGAGCTGGCCGATGGCCTTGGCGACTTCCAGGGCGCGTTCGATATCTGCCTTGTGCTCAGCCGAGGGACCATGCTTGCCCAGCAGCCCGAGCGGCAGGGTCATGGCCCCCACCGCCTCATGCACGCCCTCGATGATGAAGCCCTCCCTGGAGAACTCCTCCAGCACCCGGCGCAGCAGGGCGTCGTCGCCGTGGCGGGCGGCGGCGATGATGCCCGGCAGGGCGGCCATGCCGCGCATGTCGGGCTTCAGGGCCGTGAAATCAGGGCGTTGGACCAGGCCGGCGAAGCAGACCGCCTCACACTTCTCGCGCTTGAGCACCTTGAAGGTCTTGCCGAGCTCGGCGAGGCCGACCTCTTCGCCGGGATGACCCAGCGTGGCGTCGTCGGCGATGCCCTTCAGGCGGATGACGAAATAGGGCCGACCGGCCTTGCGGCAGTGGTCGGCGATCTCCGCCGGCAGGCCGCCGGCGCCGGCGATCAATCCCAGCTTCTTCAAGGCCTTATGTCTCGCGGCGCGGCAGGCAGAGGGGGCGGTTGGCGTCGACGCGGATGAAATCGAGGATCTCGACCACCTCGGGGATGTCGGAATAGCCCTCGGCCACGTCGTCAAGCCGCTCCTGGAAGGTCCCCTCGTCGGCGAACAACAGGCGGTAGGCGGCCCGCATGGCGCTGATCCGCTCGCGGTCGAAGCCCCGCCGCTTGAGGCCGATCAGGTTCAAGCCCTCCAGATGGGCGTGGTTGCCCCAGACCGAACCGTACGGAATGACGTCCTTGGTGACGATGCCGCCCCCGCCGATGAAGGCCGACCGGCCGATGCGGCTGAACTGGTGAATCGCCGCCAGGCCGCCAAGGAAGACGAAATCCGCCACATCCGCATGGCCGCCAACGGCGACGCTGGGAGCCGCGGTGACCCGGTTGCCGATGATGACGTCGTGGCCGATGTGGACGTTGACCATGAACAGGCAGTCGTCGCCGACGGTGGTAACGCCCCGCCCCATCGCGGTGCCGGTATGGATGGTGACGTTCTCGCGGAAGATGTTGCGCGCTCCGACATCCAGCCGCGTCGGCTCACCCTGGTGACCCAGATGCTGCGGCGGCCCGCCGAGGTTGACGAAGGGATGCATGACGCAGTCTTCGCCCAGCGTCGTGACGCCCTCGAGCACCACATGGCTGCGCAGCTTGCAGCCGGCCCCTAAGGTGACGTCCGGTCCCACGATGCAGAAAGGACCGATCTCAACGCCCTCGCCCAGCTTGGCGCCAGGATCGACGATGGCCGTGGGGTGGATGGCGGTCATCAGCTGACCATGGCCTTCATGGCCGCGAACTCGGCCTCGGCGCAGACCTTGCCGTTCACCAGGGCCTTGCCCTTGAATTTGAAGATGTCGCCGCGAACCCTGGTCACCTCGACATGCATATGCAGCACGTCGCCCGGCCGCACCGGGCTGCGGAAGCGCACGCCGTCGATCGACATGAAGTAGATGACCATGTTGGTGATATCGATATCCATCGACTTGGACATCATGATCGCGCCGGTCTGGGCCAGGGCCTCGACGATCAGCACGCCGGGCATCACCGGGTGGCCGGGGAAATGCCCCTGGAAGAAGGGCTCGTTGAAGGTCACGCATTTGATGCCGACGATCGAGGTGTTGGCCACGAACTGTTCGCAGCGATCGACCAGCAGGAAGGGATAGCGGTGCGGAATCCGCGCCAGGATCTCGGTGATGTCGATATCGCCGCCGGCCATGGCCTGATCTGCCGTCGTCATGACTTGTCTGTCCCCTTTCGGCTGGCCGCCTTGGCGACCCATGCCGTCTCCCTCAAGAACTCCCGGAGCGGGCGCCCCGGATAACCACTCCAGATTTCACCGGCCGGCACGTCACGGATGACGCTGGAGCCACCGCCGATGCTGGCGCCGTCACCGACCGTCACATGGTCGGCCACGCCACCGCGGCCGCCGAATGCCACCCCGTCGCCGATCACCGCGCTGCCGGAAATTCCAACATATGCGGCCATCACGCAGTTGCGCCCGACGCGTGCGTTGTGGGCGATGTGGACGAGGTTGTCGACTTTGGTGTTCTCGCCGACGACGGTGTCGTCATAGGCCCCCCGGTCGACGCAGCTGTGGGCGCCGATGGTCACATTGTCCTGCAGAATGACCCGGCCCATCTGCGGCACATCGACGACGCCCCTGGGCCCGCCGGCCGCACCGAAGCCGGCCTCGCCGATTACCCCGCCGGCATGGATGGCGACGTTGTCGCCCAGCAGGGCGAAACCAACGACGGCGCGCGCGCCGATCCGACAGTCGCGGCCGATGGAAACGCCCGGACCGATGACGGCGCCGGGGCCGAGATGAGTGCCGGCCCCGATCCGCGCGCCGGGACCGATGACGACGCCGGGGCCGATGGTGACGTCCGGCTCGATCACGGCGGTCGGATCGATCCAGTCGCTGGCGGCGGGCTGCAGGATGGGCTGGCACAGCGCCCCGGCGGCCATGGCCCAGGCGGCCTGCGGATGGCGCGTCTCAAGAGCGATACAGCCTGGCGGGACGGCATCGACCAGGTCGGCCGGCACGAAGCAGGCGCCGGCCTTGCTGGCCTGCAGTTCGGCCAGCCATTTTCGGCTGGCAGCGAAGGCGATGGCGGCGCCCGAAGCGCGATTGAGGGGCGCGGCCTCGTCGATCATCAGATCGCCGGCCCCGGAAGCGACCCGGGCGCCGGTCAGCTCGGCCAGCTGTCGGAGCGACAGGGGGCCCAGGGCCTCAAAGAATCGGGAGTCGGGCATGTCTTCCTCGAACGCGGCCCCGAACCGGGGCCCCTGACGCCGGGGAGGCCCATCTGGACCGCCCGGCGTCAAGGAATATCCCGAGTCGCCTCAGTTCGTCGGCTTGGCGGGCGCCGCCGGCAGCGGCCTCGGCGTCGACTCCAGAGTGATCGGGAACTGCTGGATCTTGGCGTTCAGGGCCGTGATCACCTGCGGGGTGATGTCCATGGCCGGGCTGCTCAGGGCAACCGACTCGCGACGGATCAGGATCGAGCAGCCCTTTTGCTGATAGATCTGGACCACGATCGGGTCGACTTCGGTCAGGATTTTGACGCCGGCCTTCTGGGCCGTGGCCTGGTACTCGCGCTTGCGCTGGGCGGCCTTGGTGTCCCAGGCCTTGGCGCGGGTCTTCAGGTCGACGGCGCGCTTTTGCAGGGTCGCCTCGTCGGCGCCCGGGGCGTTCATCGCGGTCTGGATGGCGCCGGCTTCCTTGTTGATCGCCGCTTCTTCGGTCTGCAGCTCGGTGTCGACCTGCTTGGCGATGGCCTCGAGGCGGCCGTCGACGTACTTGCCGACGGTCGAGGAGGTGACCACGGCGTTGACGTCATAGATGCAGAAGCCAGGAATGACGGCGCCATGGGTCACCGGCAGCTGGGCCGGCCTCGGCGGGGCGGCGGCCGGCTTGGGCGGGGTGGTCTGGGCGACAGCCGAGCTCGCGAAAGCCAGAACGGCGACCGCGCCAACAGCGCGGGCCGCGAAGGACTTGATGTGCATGAGAGATCAGAACCTTGTGGAGGTGGAGAACCGGAACGTTTCGGTCTTGTCGTAGTCTTCTTTGGCCAAAACTTGGCTGAAGTCGAAGCGAATGGGTCCCATCGGCGAACGCCAGTGGATCGACAGGCCAGCCGAGGCCCGCAGACCCAGGTCATCGCGGATGTCGGTGTTGAACACGCCCGGAACGGTCTGGCGGTCGATATCGTCCAGCAGGCCGACGGTGCCGACATCGGTGAACAGCGAGGCCTTGATGCCGTACTGCTCGGGCAGGAAGGTCGGGACCGTCAGTTCGGCCGTGCCGATGGCGTAAAGCTTGCCACCCAAGGCGTCGCCACGGTTTGAGCCCGTATCGCGCGGACCGATACCGGCCGTCTCGAAGCCCCGGAAGGTGTTGCCGCCCTTGTAGAAGCGGTCGTTGATCCGGACCGTGTCGCCGCGCCAGCCGGTCGTGTAACCGGCCGAACCCGTGGCGCTGAAGATGAAGTCCTTGTTGAAGCCGTAGTACCATCCGCCGCTGGTTTCGGTACGCAGATAGTTCACGTCACCGCCAAGACCAGCGAGGTCCTGCGACAATTCGACATAGAAGCCGCGGGTCGGCCGTTGCGGGTCGTTCCGGCGGTCCAGGCGAACGGTGTAGCCGAGCGAGGAGGTGATCCGGGCCCCGCGCTGCGCACAGAGCGTGGTCGAGACGGTGCCGGCGTTGCACAGCGAGTCGGCGACATCGACGTTGTCGCTGCGCAGGACGTAGCGCAGGCCCATCGAGGCATTGGACGTCAGCGGGAAGCCGACGCGCAGGTTCATACCCGTCGAGGAGGTGTCGAAGGCCGTCTGCTGGCTGAAATCGTAGCGGTAGGTGTAAAGGTCCACCCCGGCCAACAGGTCCCGGCCCAGGAAGCGCGGCTCGGTGAACGAGAAGTCCACCTGCTGACGCAGCGAACCGACCGACACGCGGGCGCGCAGGTTCTGGCCCCGGCCGCGGAAGTTCCGCTCGGAGATGCCCAGATCGATAATCAGCTGGTCGACCGAGCTGTAGCCGGCGCTGAACGACAGTTCGCCGGTCGGCTGCTCCTCGACCTTGACCCGCAGGCCGGTACGGTCGGGCGCGGTCCCCGGCACTTCCTCGATGTCCACTTCCTTGAAGTAGCCGAGGCCGCGGATCTGGCTCTTGGAGCGGTCGACGTAGACGCGGTTGTAGGCGTCGCCCTCGGACACCAGCATTTCGCGGCGGATGACCGAGTCCAGGGTGCGGTTGTTGCCGACGATGTCGATGCGGTCGATGTAGACGCGCGGGCCTTCACGGACCGAGAAGACCACATCGACGGTCTTGGTCTCGCGGTTGGGCACGTAGCGCGGGCGGACGTCGACGAAGGCGAAGCCGGCGGCGCCGGCCGCGAAGGTCAGGGCGTCGGTCGCCTGTTCGATCTTTTCGTCCTGGTACAGCTCGCCGGCGCGGATCGGCAGCAGCTGCTCCAGCACCGTGCCGTCCAGCTTCTTCAGCTCGGTCTCGACGCTGATCTTGCCGAACTTGTACTTCACGCCCTCTTCGAGCGTGTAGGTGATGACAAAGCCATTCTTGTTCGGAGCCAGCTCGGCCACCGCCGAGACGACGCGGAAGTCGTAGTAGCCGCGGTTGCGGTAGTGCTTGCGCAGCTGTTCCTTGTCGTACTCAAGCCGGTCCGGATCGTAGTTGTCGTTGGTCGACAGGAACTTGTACCAGGCGGTTTCCTTGGTCACGACCACGTCGGCCAGGTCGCCGTCGGAGAACTGTTCGTTGCCCAGGAAGTTGACGTCCAGGACGCCGCTCTTGGGGCCTTCGTTGATTTCGAAGATCAGATCGACGCGCTTCTGCGGCAGCTCGACCACCTTCGGCGTCACGGTCGCCGAGATGCGGCCCGAGCGGCGGTAAAGTTCGATGATGCGCTGGACGTCGGACTGGACCTTGGCGCGGGTGAAGATGCCCCGCGGCCGGATGGTCAGCTCTTCCTTGATCTTGTCGTCCTTGACCGAGGAATTCCCCTCGAAGACCACCTTGTTGATGATCGGGTTCTCGACGACGCGGACGTTCAGGTCGCCGCCCTGCAGGTCGATTTTCACATCGGCGAACAGTTCGGTGCGGAACAGGGTCTTCAGCGCCAGGTCGATTCGCGCCGAATCGACGGCTTCACCGGGCTGGATCGGGATGTAGGAGGCGATGGTCGAGGCTTCGATGCGCTCGTTGCCGATCACGACTATGCGCTGCACCACGCCCTGCTGGCCCTGGGCGTAAGCCGCCACGGGCGCCATCAGGGCCGTGGATCCCATCAGCAGGGCCAGGCTCGTGAGGACGGCGGCGCCGGGGCGTCGAGAATGCATCATGAGGTCTGCCATCAAGGATACGAACGAGCTCACGAGAAGAGGTCGCCCAGGAAATTGAACACACGCAGCCGCTGGAGGTCGTTCCAGGTGGCGAACAACATGAAACCGACGAGCAAGGCAAGACCAAGGCGGTATGAAACGGCCTGGATACGGGCCGGAAGTGGCCGCCGGGCCACGGCTTCGTAGGCGTAGAAAACCAGGTGACCGCCGTCGAGAACCGGCAGCGGCAAGAGGTTCATAAAGCCGATACTGACCGACAGGAAGGCCGCCAGTTCCAACAGGGCCAGAGTACTGCCGCTGATCATGCCGCCGATGGTGGTCGCGCCGTGCGCGCCGGCCTTGGCGACCTTGCCGGAGGTGTCGGCGATGCCGAGCACGCTGCCGATCTGATCGGCCGAGGATTTGCCGGTGATGATGCGGCCGACATAGAAGACCGTGGTCTCGATGACGTTCCAGCTGCGCTCCGCCCCGCGCCCGACCGCCTCGATCGGATTGTAGCGGACCCGCCGATACTCGGCGAAGGGCGGCTTGTAGATGCCCAACTGGCCGATCTTGATGCGGCCG
This sequence comes from Caulobacter sp. SRI_014, assembly GCF_057586315.1. Taxonomy (NCBI): domain Bacteria; kingdom Pseudomonadati; phylum Pseudomonadota; class Alphaproteobacteria; order Caulobacterales; family Caulobacteraceae; genus Caulobacter; species Caulobacter sp. SRI_014. The sequence continues at coordinate 70,207 of NZ_JBYCZQ010000005.1, forward strand.
GCCACAGGGTGATCAACTACGCCCTCTACCGGACTGGCCGTGAGTTCGATCCGCTGGCCGCCGCGGTCGATGCCAAAGACGATCGGCGTCCCCGCCCGCATCTGGATGTAGCGCTCAAGCTGGTCGAACCCCCGCACCTTGCGCCCATCGACGCGCTCGACGATGTCGCCGGCCTGGAAGCCGGCGGAGGCCGCCGGTTTGTTGGGCACGACGTCGGTGATTCTGGCCGGCAGCAGGGGTTCGCCGAAGGCCATCAGGAAGCCGGCGAACAGGACGATGGCGAGGACGAAGTTGGCCAGCGGTCCGGCCACGGTGATCCAGGCGCGCTGCCAGATCGGCTTGAACTGGAAGTATTTGGCCTCGGCGCCCGGCCCCTCGGCGGCGACGATGGCCGCCCGCATGCTGTCCAGGTCATCCTGGTCGGGCACGCTGGCCGCATTCTCATCGCCCGCGAAACGCACATAGCCGCCCAACGGCAGCCAGCCGACCCGCCACTGAACCCCGTGCTTGTCGCGCCAGTGCAGAATCGCGCGGCCAAAGCCGATGGAGAATTGGTCGATCTTGGTGCCGACCGAGCGCGCCGCCCAGTAGTGGCCCAGCTCATGCACCACCACGACCAGGGTCAGCACGAACAGGAACGGCACGATGAACAGGAAGAGTGACTGGAGCAACTGCACGGCCACTCCCCTTACGCCGCGCGCGCGGCGGCGAGGCGACTGACGACCTCGGTGGCCACGCGCCGGGCGCTGGCATCGATGATCATGGCCGTCTCCAGTTCGTCGCCCCCCGGCTGACCGCCCAGCTCCCAGCCGCCATTGAGGCGATCCAGGGTATCCTGGACGGACCCGGCAATATCAAGAAACCCGATACGGCGGTCAAGAAACGCCCCGACCGCCACCTCATTAGCAGCATTCATTGCGGCGGGGGCATGGCCACCCATGCGCAGGGCCTCACGGGCGATGGCGATGGCCGGGAATCGCTTGAGGTCGGGCGCTTCGAAGGTCAGCTGGCCGATGGCCGCCAGGTCGAGCGGGGCCGCCGGCCAGGACAGGCGGTCCGGCCAGGCGTAGGCGCATGCAATGGGGCTGCGCATGTCGGGCGGCCCCAGCTGGGCCAGTGTCGATCCGTCCGTGTATTCGACCATCGAATGGATGATGGACTGCGGATGGACGACGATGTCGATCTGGTTCTCCGGGGTGGCGAACAGATAGCTGGCCTCCACCATCTCCAGGCCCTTGTTCATCATGGTCGCCGAATCGACGCTGATCTTGGCGCCCATGCTCCAGTTGGGGTGGGCGACGGCCTGTTCCGGCGTCGCCGCGCGCATGGCCTCATAGGTCCAGGTGCGGAACGGCCCGCCGGAGGCGGTGAGAATCAGCCTGGCGACCTTGTCGCGACAGGCATCCTGCAACACTTGAAATATAGCCGAGTGCTCGGAATCGACGGGGATGACCACGCCCCCTGCCCGGCGCGCGATTTCCAGCACGCCCGGCCCGCCGCAGACCAGGCTCTCCTTGTTGGCCAGCGCCACCACCGCCCCCCGCCGGGCAGCGGCCAGGGTCGGCGCCAGTCCCGCGGCCCCGACGATGGCAGACATTACCCATTCGGCGGGCAGTTCGGCGGCGCCGCTGACCGCCGCGGTCCCGCCGGCCGTCTCGATGCCCGAGCCGGCCAGGCGCTCGCGCAGGACCGGCAGCAGGGTCTCGTCCTCGATCACCGCAAGGCGGGGGCGCCACTTCAGGGCCTGCTCGGCCAGCTTCTCGACATTGCGGCCGGCGGTGAGGGCCAGGATCTCGACCTCCACGCCCGATTCCTCGAACAGGCTCAGGGTCGAGACCCCGATCGAGCCCGTGGAGCCAAGAATGGAGACGGTGCGGCTCATTGGAAGACTTCGAACTGGATCAGGCGGGCGGCGGCCACCACCATGACCGCGAACATCAGCCCGTCGACGCGGTCCAGCACGCCGCCGTGGCCCGGGATGATGCCGCCCGTGTCCTTCACGCCGAACCGGCGCTTGAGCATCGATTCCCACAGGTCGCCGCCCATGGTGGCCAGGCCGGTGAGCAGGCCGATGGAGATGGCCCCCGGATAGCCGATGAACCCGTGCCCGAAGGCGCCGGAGATGGCCAGCACGATGGCCGCGGTCAGCATCGCCCCGAACAGCCCGCCGAAGAAGCCGCTCCAGGTTTTGTTCGGCGAGTAGCGGGGCCACAGCTTGGGCCCCTTGAAAATGTTGCCGAAGATGTAGGCCATGATGTCGGTCCACCAGGTCACGGCGAACAGATAGACGCTCCAGGCCGCGCCCTCGGGCATGTCCCGCAGCCAGACCATGCCGATGCCGGCCGGCGCGATGTAGATGACGCCATAGGCCGCGTCGGGCACATGGGCCGTCAGCCGGAAGGCGACCAGGGTGGTCAGCGCCGACCCGACCAGGATCAGGCCCCAGGTCGCAATCCACCACAGATGGGCGTCGGCCGAGCCGGCCTGGCTGGCCAGGCTGGACAGATGGGCCATGACGATGACGGCGATGACGCTGGCGCCGATGACAAAACCGACGCGGATCGGGGCCGAGGGGGCGACCAGGCGGCCCCATTCGCGGGCCAGCAGGGCGCCGACGATGCAGATCAGCGCCGTATAGGTCCAGCCGCCCAGCCAGACGGCCAGCGCCACCGCCGGGATGATGGCGAAGGCCGAGATCAGACGAACCCGCAGGTTCTTCCAGTCGAAACGCTTAGCCGGTGGCGAGGACGTCATCGGTCGTCACTCCGCCGTAGCGTCGCTCGCGAGAGCGGAATTCCCCAACCGCGGCGGCGAGGTGATCGGGGCCATAGTCGGGCCAGTAGACGTCCTGGAAGACGAGTTCGGCGTAAGCGCATTCCCAGAGAAGGAAGTTGGAGATGCGTCGTTCCCCGCTGGTGCGAACAATAACGTCCGGGGACGGAACGCCGGCCGTGGACAGATGGCTCTCGAACAGTTGCTCGTCCAGGTCTTCGGGGCTGGCCTCGCCTCGGGCCACGGCCTCGGCGAATTTTCGGGCCGCATCAACCAGGTCGGCCTGGCCGCCGTAGTTGAAGGCAACCTGCAGGCGGAAGCGGGTGTTGTGCTCGGTACGCCGCTCGGCCCGCTCTATGATTTCGAGAATGTCGGGTTTCAGGCCCGTGCGGCGCCCCAGAATGCTGATGCGCACCCCTTCCCGCGCCAGCCGGTCAAGATCGCTCTCCACATAGGCCTTGAGCAGGTTCATCAGTTCGCTGACCTCGGTCATCGGCCGGCGCCAGTTCTCGGTCGAGAAGCCGAAGACGGTCAGGGTCGAGACGCCGATGTCCGGGGCTCCCTCGACCGTGCGCCTCAGGGCCTTGACGCCCTCGCGGTGTCCCAGGGTGCGCGGCAGCCCACGGCGTTTTGCCCAGCGGCCGTTGCCGTCCATGATGATGGCGACATGCAGGCCCTCGGCCGGGCTGCCGGCCGGGACATGACCCCGCGGTTGTACGCCATCCTTTGAGGGCATCACTTTCCCTATCCGATCCGGTTCCCGTCGCTCCGGACCATCAAACCTGCATGATCTCTTGTTCCTTGGTTTTCAAGGCTTCGTCGATCTTCTTGACGTGGTCGTCCGTGGCCTTTTGCAGCTCGGTTTCGAACTTCTTCAGCTCGTCTTCGGTCAGCACCGCGGCCTTCTGGGCCTTCTTGGCGTCGTCCATGCCGTCGCGGCGCACATTGCGCACGGCGATCTTCTGCTGCTCGGCGTATTTGCCGGCGATCTTGGCCAGATCCTTGCGGCGCTCTTCAGTCAGCGGCGGGATCGGGATGCGCAGGTTGTTGCCCTCCACGACCGGGTTCAGGCCCAGGCCCGCCGAACGGATGGCCTTCTCAACCGAGACCACGACGCCCTTGTCCCAGATGTTGACGCTGATCGAGCGCGGCTCGGGGACGCTGACCGAAGCGACCGTATTGAGCGGCACGGTGTTGCCGTAGGCTTCGACCATTACCTGGTCGAGCAAGCTGGCGGAGGCGCGGCCGGTGCGCAGGCTGCCGAACTCTTCCTTCAGGGCGGCGACCGCCTTGTCCATTCGGCTGGAGTAGGTCGCGACGACCGGTTTTTCGCCATTGGCCATTTCGAGAGGTCCTTTTCTTGTCGGCGACGATAGCGGACGGGGTTTGAAGACCCGTCAAGACGTCGCGCGGTTCTCGCGTGAACGCGTTTGTATATCAGGAGTCTTCGGTGATCACGGTGTGCACGCCCTGACCGTGCAGGACCTTGAGCAGGTTGCCGCGCTCGCGGATCGAGAAGACCACGATCGGGATCTTGTTCTCACGCATCAGGCTGATGGCGCTGGCGTCCATGACCTTGAGGTCCTGGGAAAGGACGTCGTGATAGCTCAGCCTGTCGTAGCGAGTGGCCGATTTGTCCTTCTTGGGATCGGCCGTGTAGACGCCGTCAACGCTGGTGCCCTTGAACAGGGCGTCGCTCTGCATCTCCGCCGCGCGCAGGGCCGCGCCCGAGTCGGTGGTGAAGAACGGGTTGCCCGTGCCGGCGGCAAAGATCACCACCCTGCCCTTCTGCAAGTGCCGCTGGGCCCGGCGGCGGATCAGAGGCTCACAGACGGTGGGCATGGGGATGGCGGACTGCACCCGGGTCTGGACGCCGATGCGTTCAAGCGCGTCCTGCATCGCCAGGGCGTTCATGACGGTGGCCAGCATGCCCATGTAGTCGGCGCTGGCCCGTTCCATGCCCTTGGCGGCGCCGGCCATGCCGCGGAAGATGTTGCCGCCGCCGATGACGAGCGAGAGTTCGACCCCCGCCTCGACGACCTGTTTGATGTCCTGGGCCACGGCCTCGACCGTGGGCATGTCGATGCCGAAGGCGGTCTCGCCCATCAGCACCTCGCCCGACACCTTCAGAAGCACCTTCTTGTAACGCAGCTTTGTCATGCCGGAGGGCCCTCTCCTGAGTCGGGAAAACTACATAAACCAAGGGCGCCCCCAGCGTCAGCCGGGAGCGCCCTCTTTAGTTCGGTAACAGACGGATCAGTTCCCGCCGGTCATCGAGGCGACTTCAGCGGCGAAGTCCGGCGCATCGGCCTTCTCGACGCCTTCGCCCAGGCCCAGACGGACAAAGCCCTTGATGGTGGCCTTGGCGTCGGCGACCAGCGCCTTGATGGTCTGGTCGGGGTTCATGACGAAGGGCTGCTCGAGCAGCACGACTTCACGCTGGAACTTGGAGATCTGGCCGTCCACGATCTTGGCGATCATGTTTTCCGGACGGCCTTCTTCCTTGGCCTTTTCGGTCAGCACGGCGCGTTCACGCTCAACGGCCGCCGGGTCGAGGTCTTCCGACGACAGCGACAGCGGGTTGGTGGCGGCCACGTGCATGGCGATCTTGCGGCCCAGCTCCTGCAGCTCGGCCTGGTCGCCGTCGCCTTCCAGAGCAACCAGCACGCCTATCTTGCCCAGTTCCGGGGCGACGGCGTTGTGGACGTAGGCCGAGACCGAACCCTTGGCGACGCTGAACTTGGCCGCGCGACGCACGGTCATGTTCTCGCCGATGGTGGCGATCAGGTTGGTGACCATGTCGTTGACGACTTCACCGTCAGCGGTCTTGGCGGCCTTGATGGCCTCCACGTCGCCGTCGGTGGTCAGGGCCACGGCGGCGACCTTGCGGGCGGCGGCCTGGAACAGGTCGTTGCGGGCCACGAAGTCGGTTTCGGCGTTCAGCTCGATGACCGCACCGGTCATGCCGGCGCCGTCCTTTTGCAGGGCCACGGCGACCAGGCCTTCAGCGGCGGCGCGGTCGGCCTTCTTGGCGGCCTTGGAGAGGCCCTTGGAGCGCAGCCAGTCGGTGGCCTGTTCCATGTTGCCGTCGTTCTCAACGAGGGCCTTCTTGCAGTCCATCATGCCGGCGCCGGACTTTTCGCGCAGTTCCTTGACGAGGGCAGCGGTGACTTCCGCCATGTTCAGTCCTCCAGATATTGAGTTCGTATAGGGGTGCAGCCGGACCTGTTGGGGCCCGGCTGTGACAAGGGTTTGAAATCAGACCCTCCGGACCAGCCGGAGGTCCGAAAATCAGTTGGCTTCGTCGGCCGGAGCTTCTTCAGCGGCGGCTTCGGCGACCGGAGCTTCTTCAGCAACGGCTTCCGGGGCAGCGGCTTCAGCGGCCGGGGCTTCTTCAGCGACCGGAGCAGCGGCTTCTTCAGCCACCGGTTCCGGGGTCAGTTCGCGGGCCAGGGTCGGCTCGATCGGGGCGACCGAGGCGCCGAGGTCGACGCCCGAGGCGGCGGCGCCGGCGGCCATGCCGTCGAGGACGGCGTCGGCGATCAGGTCGACGTACAGCTGGATGGCGCGGGCGGCGTCATCGTTGCCCGGGATCGGGAAGGTGATGCCGTCCGGATCGCAGTTGGTGTCCAGGATTGCGATGACTGGGATGTTCAGCTTGCGGGCTTCCTGGATGGCGATCGCTTCCTTGTTGGTGTCGATCACGAACATGATGTCGGGGATGCCGCCCATGTTCTTGATGCCGCCCAGCGACAGTTCCAGCTTGTCCATTTCGCGCTGCAGGCTCAGGCGTTCCTTCTTGCCGCGGCCCTGGCCTTCGCCGCCGAGCAGGCCTTCCAGCTCGCGCAGACGGGCGATCGAGCCCGAGATGGTGCGCCAGTTGGTCAGGGTGCCGCCGAGCCAGCGGTGGTTCACGTAGTACTGGGCGCAGCGCTTGGCGGCTTCGGCCACCGGGTCGGACGCCTGGCGCTTGGTGCCGACGAACAGCACGCGGCCACCGGCGGCGGCGACTTCACGCACCTTCACCAGGGCCTGGTGCAGGAGCGGGATCGACTGCGACAGGTCGATGATGTGGATGTTCGAGCGCGAGCCGAAGATGTAGCGGTCCATCTTCGGGTTCCAGCGGTGCGTCTGGTGGCCGAAGTGGGCGCCGGCTTCGAGGAGCTGGCGCATGGAGAATTCAGGCAGAGCCATGTCTGTATCGGATCCTTTTTCCGGTTGTCGCCTCCGCGGGCAATTCCAGGCAGTTGCCTGGACCGGAACGGATCGGATGGGATGTCTCCCCAACCGGCCCGAACGCCCGCGTGCGTGATGGGCGGGGGAGATAGTCGGAATGGGCGGGAAATGCAAGTCTGACCGCCAATCGGTCCCACAGCCCGGAGGCGGCATGCGCATCGCCCTGATCCTCTGCGCCGTTCTGGCGCTGTCCCCGACGGTTGGCGATGCGCGCGACGGACCGGCCTCCCCGGTCGTACCGGCGGTGATCCGGGCCCCTGACCATGTCCTGCTCTGGGGGGACGAGAAGGTCATGGCGCGGACCCTGGAGCGTCTGGGCTTCAAACTGAAGAAGGGCTCGTCCTTCGAGGGCGCCTTCGGCAGCCATACCATCATGTTCGCGGACTACAGCTTTCTGGAGTTGCTGCACGTCATTGATCGGACCAGGGCCACGAGCCCACGGGCCAGGGACGAGCTGGCTTTCGTGGACCAGGGTCCCGGCGCCAACAGCTTCGCCTTCCAGGTCAGCGGCGCCGATCCCGCCAGGGCTCAGCTGGAAGCCGCCGGCTTCAAGGTCGGCGCCATCGAGGGCGACACCCACGATCCGGACGGGCCCGATGGGCCCAGACCCGTGCAGCCGGCCAGCTGGCGGGACTTCCACTTCGCCGTCCCGCCGCTGCATGGCGCCGAGATCTTCTTCATCGAGTATGCGCCGGAAGAGCCCTTAAGCGCCGAGGCCCTGGCCAGCTTCCAGGCCCGCGTCGCTCACCCGAACACGGCCAGATCCCTGTCGGCCATCTGGATCGCCGTCGCCGACCCGGCGGCGGAGGCGGCCGTCTACCGGCGTATGGGTTTCAAGGTCATCGAGGGCTCCCCCTGGACCGTCGAGGTCGGCCCAGGCCGCATCCTGCTGGTCCGGCTGGGCGTCGCGCCGACAGGTCGGCGCCAAGGCCCCAGGATCGTCGGCCTGAGCGTGGCCGTCGCCGACCTGGCGGCCGCCGAACGCCATGTACGGGAGGCCTATCCGACAACAGGCCCGCGCTATGACGGGACCCTGGGCGCCTCGGTCCGCAGCCCGACGGAGGACACCCTCGGCCTGTTCATCGAGTTTCACGCCGGGGCGGCGAAGCCCTAGACGTCTTCCAGATAGGCCACGCCCGGCGCGGTCTTCAGCGCCCCGCGCAGTGACGCATCCAGCGAATAGAACCCCGGCAGCTTCATCTCGATCTCGCGCCCGCCGCCGATGCCGGCGACCAGGATGACCTCGCCGCCGCGCTGTGACGCCGCCCGGGTCAGCCGCTGCTTGAGGCTGTCGATCTCGGCCGATCCGGACGAGATGTGCACGCGCAGGCCGGCGGCGACCGCCTCGATGGACTGGTCGACCGGCTCGGCGTCGTCGCCGAAGAAGCGGACCTCGCCGTCCTTGGCCTTGGCCCGCACGCGGATGACCACGGCCTTGCCCGGCTCCAGCACATCGCGGCATTTGCGCAAGGATTCCGGCGGGAACAGCACCTCGTATTCGCCGGTCGGGTCCGACATCGAGACGAAGGCAAACTTGTCGCCGCTCTGGCTGGCCCGTTCCTGGCGGCGGCGTACGATGCCGGCCATCTTGAAGGCGTCGCGGCCGGCCTCGGCTTCCGGCAGGGCGTCCTGAAGAAGGGTCACGCGCCGACGCTGCAGCACCTTGACCATGTCCTCCAGCGGGTGGCCGGTCAGGTAGAAGCCGACAGCGGCCAGCTCCTCGTCCAGCCGGCGGATCTGGTCCCAGGGCTCGACCTTGGGCAGGCGCGGCCGGGAGGCCTCCGACTGATCGCCGCCGAACAGGCTGACCTGGGATGAGGCGCGGTCGGCGGCCAGACTCTGGCCATGAGCGATCAGCACATCGGCCGCGGCGACGATCTGGCCCCGGCTGGGATGGATGCTGTCGAAGGCGCCCGCCCGCGCCAGGCCTTCCAGCGCCCGCTTGTTGACCTGTTTGGGATCAAGCCGCTCGACGACGTCGAAGATGTCCTTGAACGGGCCGCCCTCATTACGCACCTCGACCAGGTGCTCCATGGCCGACAGGCCGACATTGCGCACCGCGCCCAGGGCATAGAGCACCTCGCCGTCTTCGACCTCGAAGTCGGCGCCCGAGCGGTTTACGTCCGGAGCCCGCACAGGCACGCCCGAACGGCGGGCGTCCTGATAGAAGACCGCCAGCTTGTCGGTGTTGGAGATATCGAGACTCATGGAGGCGGCCATGAACTCGACCGGCGCGTTCGCCTTCAACCAGGCCGTCTGGTAGCTGATCAGCGCGTAGGCGGCGGCGTGGGACTTGTTGAAGCCGTAGCCGGCGAACTTCTCGACCAGATCGAAGATCGACCTGGCCTGGTTCGGATCGACCCCCTTCGTCTCTGCGCCGGCCACGAAACGGACCTTCTGGGCGGCCATTTCCTCGGGCTTCTTCTTGCCCATGGCGCGGCGCAGAAGGTCGGCGTCGCCCAGGCTGTAGCCGGCCAGGATCTGGGCGATCTGCATCACCTGTTCCTGGTAGACGACGATGCCGTAGGTCTCCTTCAGCACCGACTCCAGGGTCGGGTGCAGGTAGTCGATGGGCTTTCGACCGAACTTGCAGTCGACGAAGCTGTCGATGTTGTCCATCGGCCCCGGCCGATAGAGCGAGATGATGGCGGTGACTTCTTCCAGCGATCCGGGCCGCAGCTTGCGCAGGGTGTCGCGCATGCCCTGGCTTTCCAGCTGGAACACCCCGACCGTCTGGCCCGAACTCATCAGCTCGTAGGAGGCGGCGTCGTCGATCGCCAGAGCGTCGATATCGATGGCCGCCCCACGCTTGGCCATGTGCTTGAGGGCCCGGTCGATGACCGTCAGGGTCTTGAGGCCCAGGAAGTCGAACTTCACCAGCCCGGCGCTTTCGACCCACTTCATGTTGAACTGGGTGGCCGGCAGGTCCGAGCGCGGGTCCTTGTACAGCGGCGTCAGCTCGACCAGTGGCCGGTCGCCGATGACCACCCCGGCAGCGTGGGTCGAGGCGTTGCGGTAGAGACCCTCCAGCCGCAAGGCGACGTTCAGGCACATGGCGACCTGCTCGTCCTCGTCGCGGGCCTGTTTGAGGCGCGGCTCGATCTCGATGGCCTGGGCCAGGGTCGTGGGGTTGGCCGGGTTGTTGGGGATCATCTTGGCCAGACGATCCACCAGCCCCAGCGACAGCTGCATCACCCGGCCGACGTCGCGGACCACGGCGCGGGCCTGCAGCGTGCCGAAGGTGATGATCTGGGCGACCTTGTCGTCGCCGTACTTCTGCTGAACGTAGGTGATCACCTCGCCCCGGCGTTCCTGGCAGAAGTCGATATCGAAGTCGGGCATCGAGACCCGCTCCGGATTGAGGAAGCGCTCGAACAGCAGGCCGAACCGCAGGGGATCCAGCCCCGTGATGGTCAGCGACCAGGCGACCAGCGAGCCGGCGCCCGACCCCCGTCCCGGCCCCACGGGAATGCCGTGGGCCTTGGCCCATTTGATGAAGTCCGACACGATCAGGAAGTAGCCGGAGAACCCCATCTGCTGGATGATCCCGACCTCGAACTCGAGACGGGCCCAGTACTCGTCCTCGGGGGCCGCCAGCTCGACCGAGGCCAGCCGGGCTTTCAGGCCCTCGCGCGCCTGGTGGGCCAGTTCGTCCGCCTCGCTACGGCCGGCCCCGGTATCGAACCTCGGCAGGATCGGATCGCGCTTCTTGACCATGAAGGCGCAGCGCCGTGCGATCTCCAGCGTCTGGTCGCAGGCCTCGGGCAGATCACTGAACAGGGCCCGCATCTCGGCGGCGGTCTTGAAATAGTGTTCGGCCGTCACCCGCCGCCGTTCATCCTGGCCGACGAAGGCCCCGTCGGAGATGCATAGCAGGGCGTCGTGCGCCTCATGCATCGACCTGTCGGGATAGTAGACGTCGTTGGTCGCGACCAGCGGCACGTCGTTGGCATAGGCCCAGGCCACAAGGCCCGGCTCGGCCGCCGCCTGCTGCGGCAGGCCATGACGTTGCAGTTCGACGTAGAAGCGATCCCCGAACACCGCGTGCATCGCGGCCAGGGCCTTGTCGCCGTCCGGGGTCTTGCCGGCTGCGAACAGGGGGTCGATCGGACCGTCCGTGCCGCCCGACAGCAGGATCAGTCCCTCGCTGTGGGCCGCCACCTTGCTCCAGGACACCGAGGGTTCGGACACCGCGTCGATGTCCAGGTAGGCCGACGAGCTGAGTTCGGAGAGGTTTAGATAGCCCCGCTCGTTCTGGGCGATCAGGGTAATGGTCGGCGTCCGCGCCCAGCGTTCGGGCGGCCCCTCGCCGATGCCGGTGACCGGCAGGGCGCAGGCCACCAGCGGCTGCACACCCGCCTCCTTGGCGGCGACGGAAAATTCGAGGGCGCCGAACAGGTTGGCCCGGTCGGCGATGCCGATGGCCGGCATGCCCTCCGCGGCGGCCAGCTTCGGCGTCTTGTCGGCCTTGATGGCCCCCTCGAGCAGGCTATAGGCCGAGCGCACCCGCAAATGGACAAAGCCGTTCGCCAGATCCGCCATTTGCCTACGTCAACCTCCGCCTACTGCGGGTTCATCCTTAAGACCGACTCAGGCCGCGACATAGGCCAGCGAGCACATCATCCACACAAAGCTGACCACAGACGCCAGAGCGAGGGTTTCGCGAGCAATTCTGGCCATTCGAGCCTCCCCGGTTCAAGTTCCGGGTTTGTTCTTATTCCCGTTTTGTTCCACAGGCAAGCGTAAAGTGGAACAGCCTGTTGGCGGGCTGTGGAGGGGATCGGGGAGGTCCTGCGCCCTCCCCTTCAGCCTAGAACAGCCAGCCGTCCTTCGGAGGTTCGGCGGGCATCGGAACCGGCAGGCCAATGAAGTCGGCGGCGCTCAGCGACGAGGCCTGCACCCCGGTCAGGGTGACTGAACCGCCATCCGAGAAGATCACCTTGGCCCCGGCCGCCAGTTGCACGATCGAGCTGTAGCCGCCGTAGGCGCTGACATCGATGCGGTCCACGCCATCCTGGAAGTCGGCGATGGTGTTGGTCGTCCCGTCGCCGGGCGCCAGGACGAAGATGTCCGCGCCTGCGCCGCCGGTCAGGGTGTCCTGCCCCGCGCCGCCGATGAGAACATCGTCGCCGTCGCCGCCGTTGAGCTTGTCATTGCCCAGGCCCCCTTCGAGCCGGTCATTGCCGCCCAGCCCGTTGAGGGTGTCGTTGCCGTCCAGGCCCTGCAGGGTGTCGAACCGGTCGTCGCCGTTCAGAGTGTTTGCCCCGGCGGTGCCGACCAGGGTCCGCTCGGACCCCGCCGGCGGCGAAGGCGGTGGTGGCGGGGGCGGCGGCGCCGGCAGGCCGTGGAAGCTGGCAGCCGTGATAGCTCCGGCGTTAATCCCGACCAGCCGCAGTCCGACGCCGGTGGCGGCATCGATCATGACCACCGTGTCGGCGCCGCTCTGGGTAATGCTGTCGTACTTGGCGAAGCTGCCGACACCGATCTTGTCCAGTCCGACCTGGAAGTCGGCGACGATGTCGATGCCGCCGCCGACATCGCCGTAAAACAGGTCACCGCCGGCCCCGCCGATCAGATAATCGCGCCCGACGCCGCCATGCAGCTGGTCGCTGCCGTTGCCGCCGTTCAGCAGGTCGTCGCCGCCGAGGCCGTAGAGATCGTCGTTGCCGCCCAGCGCCTTGATGTAATCGCGCACGCCGGTCCCGAAGTGGGCCTCGGTGATTTCCTCGCCCGTGGTGACGACATATGGATCGGGCTGCGTCACGGCGAAGCCCTGGTAACTGGGATCGCCCAGCGCCGACAGACCCAGGCCCTGCAGGCGCAGGCTTTGGCCCGGGCCCAGCAGGACGACCGTGTCGGACCCGTCGAGATAGGTCCCGACGAAGAGGGCTTCATCGATGGCGATCTTGTCCTGGCCGACCGTGAAGTCGGTGACGAGATCCTCGCCGCTGCCGGCGCCGCCGACGAACAGGTCGTTGCCCGTCCCGCCGGTCAACCGGTCGATACCGGCTCCGCCGGCCAGCACGTCATTGCCGTCGCCGCCCTGCAGCAGGTCGTCGCCGCCCTCGCCGGTCAGGGTATCGACCCCGCCCAGTCCCTGGATCTGATCAGCCGCCGCGGCGCCGTGGATGATCTCGCCGGCGCTGGTCCCGACGATCAGGTTGTAGCCCGGCTCTGCCGGCGGCCCAGGCGGCGGCGGCGGGGGAGGTGGCGGCGGAGGTGGCGGAGGCGGCGGCGGGCTGACGCCGGTGATGAAGTCGGCCGCGCTCAGCTGCGAGACGTTGATCCCGGTCAGCGTGACGTAGCCGCCATCGGCGAAGATCACCTTGGCGCCCGCCGCCAGCTGGCTGATCGAGCTGTAGACGCCGCCGTATCCGGAGATATCGATCTTATCTACGCCGTCCTGGAAGTCGGCGATGGTGTTGGCCCCGTCGCCGGTGGCCAGCATGAAGACATCGGCGCCGGCGCCACCGGTCAGGGTGTCCTGACCCGCGCCGCCGACCAGCACGTCGTCGCCGTCACCACCGAACAGCTTGTCGGCCCCTGTCCCGCCCTCGAGGCGGTCGGAACCACCCAGGCCGTTGAGCGTGTCGTTGCCGTCCAGACCCTGGATCAGGTCCCAGCGATCATCGCCGTTCAAGGTGTTGGCGCTCGCATTGCCGGTCAGCGTCCGCTCGGACCCCGGCCCCGCGGGAGGTGGCGGCGGCGGGGGCGGGGGAGGCGGCGGCGGCGGAGGTGGCGGCGGGGGCAGCAGGCCCACGAAGCTGGCGTCGGAAAGACCGGCGGCCTGCACGCCTACCAGCCGGAAGCTCATGCCGGTTCCGACCGTGACGATGGCGTCGGCGCCGTCCTGGGTCGCGGCCCAGGGCCCCATGCTGTTTAGGTGGATGTGGTCGGACCCGACCGTGAAGTCGGTGATGGTGTCGTTCCCACCGCCGGTCAGGGCCATGAAGGTGTCGGACCCGGAGCCGCCGGTCAGGATGTCGTCGCCGAAGTCGCCCCACAGGTAGTCGTCGCCGTCGCCGCCGATGAGCAGGTCGTCATTGTCGTTGCCCATCAGATTGTCGCTGCCGCCGAGCCCCCGAAGCTCGTCGCGGGCGTCCAGGCCCATCAGGGTATCGCCGGCGTCGGTGCCGCTCTGCAGCACGTAGATCGGCGGCGGAGGGGGTGGAGGCGGAGGGGGTGGAGGGGGCGGCGGAGGCGGAGGGGGGCTGGTCCCGGTGATGAAGCTGGCGGCGGTCAGTTGGCTGGCCTGAATCCCGGTCAGGGTCACTGTGCTGCCGTCGGAAAGGGACACCCTTGCTCCGCCCGCCAGTTGGCTGATGGCGGCGTAGCCACCGAAGGCCGTCAGATCGATCTTGTCCACGCCAAGCTGGAAGTCGGCGATGGTGTTGGTCGTCCCGTCGCCCAGCCCCATGACGAAGGTGTCCGCGCCGGCTCCGCCGGTCAGGGTGTCCTGGCCCGCGCCACCGATCAGCAGGTCGTCTCCGTCGCCGCCGTTCAGCTTGTCGGCGCCGATGCCGCCTTCAAGACGGTCGGAGCCGCCCAGGCCGTTCAGCGTGTCGTTGCCGTCGAGGCCAAGGAGGGTTTCCCACAGCTCGGTGCCGTTCAGGATGTTGGCGGCGACAGTGCCGGTGATGGTTCCCTGCGATCCCGGCGCGGTCGGCCCGGGCGGGGGCGGCGCAACGGGCGGCGGCAGCGGCGGCGGCGGGCTGGTCAGGCCACGGAAGTTGCCGGCCGTCAGGGTATGGGCCTGAACATTCAGCAGCCGCACGGTGACGCCGGCGGCGATGGTCAGGTCGGCATGGGCGCCCGCCTGGACGACCGACTGGTAGTTGCCGAAGGCGGTCAGGTCGATCTGATCGATCCCGACCTCGAAGTCGGTGATGGTGTCCGCGCCTGAGAAGCTATCGAAGACGAACCGGTCAGCGCCGGTCCCGCCGGTCAGATTGTCGGCCGCCGCGCCACCGCTGAGGATGTCGTCGCCATCCTCGCCCCAAAGGCTGTCGGCGTCGTCGCCGCCGTTCATGGTGTCCTTGCCGATACCACCGCGCAGCTGGTCCAGGCCGCCGTCACCGTTGACGACGTCGTCGCCGTCTCCGCCCCACAGCTGGTCGCCGCCGCCGTGGCCGTTGATGCCGTCGGCGCCGGCCTCGCCGTACAGCAGATCATCGCCCAGATTGCCGGTCAGGACGTCGTTGTCGTCGCCGCCGCGCAGCTCGTCGTTGCCGTCACCGCCATGCAGGTTGTCGTCGCCGGCCAGTCCGTGGATGACATCGTTTCCGCCCTCGCCGGCCATGAGCTGGGCGGTGTAGTTCCCCGTCATCGTGTTGTTGAGACCGTTGCCGTACAGCGACTGGCTGATGCCAAGGGCGACGAGGTTCTCGACGTTGTCGGGCAGGGACAGGTAGTTGATGGCGGTGCCGAGGGTGTCGTTCCCCTCCCCGGCCAGTTCGACGACGATGTCGCCGGTGACCACGTTGTAGTAGTCGTCGCCGATCCCGCCGGCCAGCTGGTCGATATCCGTGTCGGCCCCGGCGATGAGCTCGTCGTTGCCCGCCCCGCCGATCAGGTCGTCCATCCCGGCGCCGCCGAAGATCTGGTCGTCGCCGTCGCCGCCTTCCAGCTGGTCGGCGCCGCCGAGCCCTTGCAGGATGTCATTACCGCCCAATCCGCGCAGGACGTCGTCCCAGGCGTCGCCCGTCAGGGTCTCGCCCAGCGCCGTGCCGTCGAGCACGACGGTCGGGGGCGCCACCCGGCCGATGAAATTGTTGTCGTTGAAACTGCCGGTCCAGCCGACCACCCGCAGCGTCACGCCGCCGGCGAAGGTGAACAGGCTGTCGCCGCCGGTCTGGACCAGGGTGGTCCAGTAGCCGAAGGCGGAGATGTCGATCTTGTCGTCGACCCAGACCCAGCTGGTAATCCGGTCGGCGCCGCCGCCGACCTCGACGACATAGACGTCCTTGCCGTCGCCGCCGTTCAGGACATCGTTTCCGGCCCCGCCGCGCAGGGTGTCGTTGCCCTGCAGACCGACCAGGCTGTCGGTTCCATCACCGCCTTCGAGGACGTCGTCACCGCCATTGCCGTTCAGGGTGTCGTCGCCGCCGAGGCCGCGCAGGGTGTCGTTGCCGGTGTCGCCGTTGAGGGTGTCGTTGCCGCTCGTGCCGAGGATCGGCTCCGAATAGCCGACGAAGCTGTTCAGGGTCAGCGCTGTCGCCTGGATGTTGCGCAGCAGGACCGTCTCACCTCCGGCGAAGGTCAGCAGGGTGTCGGCCCCGGACTGGGTCTTGCTGACGAACAGGCCCGTCGCGCTGATATCCATCCGGTCGGCGCCGAGGGCGAAGTCGGTGATGGTGTCGCCGCCGCCACTCAGGCTGACGTGGAAGATGTCTTGTCCGTCGCCGCCGGTCAGGGTGTCGTTGCCGGCCAGGCCGAACAGCGTGTCGTCACTGCCGCCGCCGCGCAGGTCGTTGGCGGCGTCGTTGCCGACGATGAGGTCGGAGCCGGAGCCACCGATGGCGTTCTCGATGACCGCGCCGATGGCGACGGCGATGTTGCCGCGCATGCCGCCGACATTGGAGAAGGCGCCCTGTTGCAGGTCGATGACCTGCTGCTGGACGTAGCCCGAGAAGTCGAAAGTATCGATGCCGCCGGCGTCCCAGACGGCGAAGATGAGTGGGCCGTTGGCGGCGCTGAACCAGGCGCGGCCGGCGTTGGCGTTGAAGCCGTAGGTCGTGTCGCCGGTGCGGGTGGTCGTGTTGGCGCCGTACAGGCGCTGGGCCGCCGCAATGTCGTGCAGCATGGTGGTGGCGGGATAGTTCACGCCGTAGTCGGCGCCGGTCTCCGTCTCCCAGAAGTAGGACATCACCGTGTACTGGTTACTGTCCTGCAGGTACTCGGCGCTGCCGGCGTAGGTGGGGTCTCCGCCGTTGTAGTCGCCCGGGTGATCCAGGCCGATGGCGTGGCCGATCTCGTGAACCAGGGTCAGGAACCCGTAGCCGCCGAGCGTAAGGTTGAAGTTGCTGGTCTCGGTGGCATTGACCCAGACGTCGCCGGAGGTCTCATCGTCGAACGGCGAGACAGCCGGATTGCCCGAGTCCGGCATATAGGCGAAGGCCGCCGCGCCGTCGTTGGCGTCGCTGTAGTTGGCGAAGCGGATGGCCCCGGTGTTGGAATAGCCACTGACGATGTTGAAAGAGATGCCTGCGACATCGGACCAGGCGCTCAGCGCCTGGGTGGCGGCGGTGATCTGCGAGGCGCTGAACCTGGAGAAGCCGACAATGCCCTCGCCGAGGGCATAGCCCGGCCGGGTGTTGAGGAAGCTGACCGAGACGCTGACCGGCGTGCCGAGCACGCCCTGACCGTTCCAGGAGAGATTGTCGCGGGTCAGCTGCTCCGCCGCCTGGGCGACGCTGAAGGACGGCTTGCTCAGGAACTGGGCATCGCCCGAGACCCCGGCCAGGAACCGGGCGCCGGGAATGGCGCCGCCGACCAGCGGGAGCGGGTCGAACACCAGGCTGGGACGGGCGACCTTGACCGCCATGACGTCGTCGCCATCGACACGGGAAATCGGCTCTTCGAGCGGCGGGCCGCGCGTGGGGAGGGCTTCGACCTCGGGTCTCACATCGTCGCGCTCGACCTCGAAGTCATCGAACCGGAGCTGATCTTCAAAGGTCACGGAACATCCCCCAACACGCAACTGTGGGGAGACCCTAGGAGGGGGCTATCGCGAAAGCAACCCGAACCGGGTGTTACGCTTCGTCGCCATTCATCGGCGGATTGTGCAGGGCGACGATGTCTTCCAGCTCGGCCCGGCGGATGGCCCGGGTGACGTTCAGCCGAACCAGAATGGTGTTGGCCCCGAAGCTCTTCTTGGCCTTGTCCCAGCCGGAATGGACACCCTTGTGCAGGCATTCGGTCTCGCCGGCGAAGACCACCTGGCGCTCGGCGCCCTTCAACTTGACGAACAGGTAGTTGGCCCCGGTCGGAGAGATCGGCCCCTCGCCCTCCAGCGGCTGGTAGCGGTAGCCATGGCCTGACTGGCCTTCGAACTCATACAGATGGGCCATGCACGCCTCCCGACTACGGAACGTTTCTATGGCCTTGTTTGCATGGCGAAATCTGGGCGCGCGGGCGCCGGTCAGAGGGCGCCGCTGACCCTTGTTCGTGACGGTTGACAGCGACACGCGACATTTGTAGCGTACTCGTGACGTGAGACGAGGCCGCCCGATGAATCAACCCCCATCCGACACCGAGCTCGAGATTCTCAAGGTCTTCTGGCGCGACGGCGCGGCCAGCGCCCGCGAGATCCAGGCCGCCCTGCCCGAGGCGCTCGACTGGACCGCCTCGACTACCCGCACAGTGCTTGAGCGCATGAGGGCAAAGGGATTGCTGGTGCGGCGATCGGTCCACGGCCTGGCGGTCTATGAGGCGGCCCAGGCCAAGGCCGACATCCTCGGCGGCGTGCTGCGCCGGGTGATGCGCCAGGTGCTCGAGGTCGAGGGTCCATTGCCCGCCGCCGCCTTCGCCGGCAGCGCCATTCTTTCGCCCGACGAACTGCGTGACCTCGAGGCCCTGCTCAACGCCGAGGAGGACAAGTGATGAACGGCGTCACCCTCACCCTGCTGATCCTCGGGTCCACCCTGCCGATGAGCGCGCTCGGCCTCGCCGCCGGTCTGCTGGTCGAGCGGATCACCGGCGCGCCGCGCCTGCGCGAGCGGGTCTGGAGCCTCAGCCTGCTGGCTCCGGTCCTGGCCGTGGTCGCGGTCGTCCTGATCTCGCCACATCTGTCGAAGCCCGCACCGCCGGCGACCCCGGTCGCCGCCGCCGCCGACCAGACGACCAGCAGCGTCGTACTCACCACCCCCACGGCGGTCGATCCGCTGCAAACCGCGAGCGATCTCGTCGTCCTGCTCGGCCCCGTACTGCTGCTCAGCGTCATTCTGCTGGGCATGGTGGTCGCCGTGGCCCTGCTCGTCCGTGGCCATGTCCTGCTGGGCCAGCTTCTCGCCGCCGCCAGGCCGCTGGACGACAGCGCCCTGTCGGCCGATCTCGACCGCCAGGCCGCCGCCCTCAAGGTCCGCAGCCCCAGCCTGAAGGCCTCCGACCGGGCCGGCAGCCCGTTGCTGGCCGGGCTGCTCAAGCCCGCCATCGTCATTCCCAAAGCCCTCACCGCCCTGCCTACCCCGCGTCTGGCGCTGATCTGCGGCCACGAGCTGGCCCACCTCAAGCGCGGCGACAATCCGCGCGCCTGGGCCGAGGGCCTGCTGCTTGCGGTCATGTGGTTCAATCCCTTCATGGGCATGATCCACGCCCGATTGAACGCCGCCCGCGAGGAACATTGCGACGCCATCGCCCTGGCCCAGGCCGACACAGCCGCTCGCCGCGCTTACGCCGAAACCCTCATTGAAACGCTCCGCCTCAGCGCCGGTCCGGAGCCGCAGTCCGCATTCATCGGCGCCGGAAGGAAGACCGCCATGCGCCTGAAGGCCATCCTCAAGCCTCACGCCCCCGCCGGCCTTGGCGCCCGCGCCGGCGTCATCGCGATCGGCGCCGTCCTGGCCCTTAGTGTCGGAGGCGGCGCCGTCGCCCTGGCCATGCAGGCTGCGCCCCAGAAGGCGCTCGTCGGGCGGGCGTCCAGCTGGCAGCAGTCCTCGCAGGATAATGCCCTGTCGCCCAAGGGCATGATCTCAATCGCCGCCGACAGCATGGAAAAGCAGGATGGCGTCACCTACTGGCGCGGTCGCCCGGCCATCAGCCTGCGGGCGGCCACCGGAGATCCCAAACGTGACGCCGAGCTGGCTCTGGTCCGCTTCCTGATCAACGGCAAACCGGCGCCGGAGGGCTTCACGCCCAACAGCCTGGACGCCGATGACATTGGCCTGATCAAAGTTCGCGGCACGAACAAGGACGGCTCTGGTCCGGCGATCATCGACATCGTCCTGGCCCCCGACTCCCCACCAGAACCGCCGGCTCCGCCGACCGCGCCGGCCCCGGAGGCGCCGCCGCCCCCGCCAGAACCGCCCGAGCCGGCGACCCCGATGGTAGCGCCGACCCCGCCCATCGCGCCGACTCCGCCTACTCCGGTCGGTCGCATGGCCCCGCTTGCGCCCGCCGCGCCCGTCGCCCGCCTGGCCCCACTTCCGCCGACCCCGCCTCCGGCGCCCCCGGCCCCGCCCGCGCCGCCGCAGCCGGTCATCTCCCGCCCCGTGTTTGACGCCCGGCCGACCGGCGCCGACGTCGCCGCCGTCTATCCCCGCAATGCGCTCAACGCCAGGATCTCGGGTCGGGTGCTGCTGATGTGCAAGACGACGGACGTCGGCCTGCTGGTCGACTGCACCACCCGCAATGAAACCCCGGCCGGCAACGGCTTTGCGGAGGCAGCTCTGAAGCTCGCGCCCAAATTTCGTCTACGCCCCACGCCGGACGGAAAGCCGCTCGGCAATGGCGCTGTCGGCATTCCGATCCAATTCACCGCTCCTGCAGTAGATGGCCAGGTGGCTCGGCGTATCGCTTACCGCGACGCTGCGGCGCAGGGGCTAAAGGCGTCTTGCCGGTCGCGGGATGCAATCGCCCAACAGTATTGCTCGATGATGCTCTTCTCTGCCAATGACGAGCGGACCGTCTGTATCGGCGACAATGAACGTTCCGAAGAGGTCTACCGCCGGGGCGTCGCGGCCCTGAACCGCCTGTCGGACTTGGAGGCGACCAACGAGCGCCTTGCGAAGCGGGCCATGCAGCAGGCTTTCCCCTGCCGCGCCTGATTAGAACCGCCGCTCTTCCAGGTGGCCGTCCTTGAGGGCGAACACCCGGTCCATGTAGCGGGCCAGCTCCAGGTTATGGGTCGCGATCAGGGCGGCGACGCCCTGGTCGCGAACCGCGTCGTGCAGGGTCTGGAAGACGCTGGCGGCGGTGTCCGGGTCGAGGTTGCCCGTCGGCTCGTCGGCCAGCAGCAGCTTGGGCTCATTGGTCAGGGCGCGGGCGATGGCCACCCGCTGCTGCTCGCCGCCCGACAGCTGGGCCGGCTGGTGGTCGAGGCGTTCCGACAGGCCCATGCTGGCCAGCAGGCTCTCGGCCCGCGCCTGGGTCCAGGCCTTGTCGCGGCCCTGGATCAGGGCCGGCAGGGCGACGTTCTCCAGCGCCGTGAACTCCGGCAGCAGATGGTGGAACTGGTAGACGAAACCGATGCTGGCCAGCCGCAGCAGGGTGCGCGGCCGGTCGCCGAGTTTGGTGCAGTCCTGGCCGGCGATGAACACCTGGCCCTCGGTCGGATGCTCCAGCAGACCGGCCGCATGCAGCAGTGACGACTTGCCCGAACCCGATGGCCCGATCAGCCCGACGATCTCGCCCGGCATGACGTCGAGATCGACGCCCTTCAGCACCTCCAGCGGGCCGGAGCCGGCTTCGTAGGTGCGTTTGACGCCGCGCAGGCTGAGGGTCGGGCTACTCATAGCGAAGCGCCTCGACGGGATCGAGACTGGCGGCCCGCAGGGCCGGCGGCAGGGTGGCGATGAAGCTGACCAGCAGCGACACCCCGACGATCAGCGCCACCTCGGGCCATTCGATGCGGGCCGGGATGTGGGTCAGGAAATAGACGTCGGCGTTGAACACGCTGGTCCCGGTCACCCATTCGACGAACTTCTGGATCGACTGGATGTTCATGCAGAACAGCACGCCAAGGATCAGCCCGGCCAGGGTGCCCGCTACCCCGACGCTGGCCCCGGCCATGAAGAAGATGCGCAGCACCGCGTTCTTGGTCGCCCCCATGGTGCGCAGGATGGCGATGTCGCGGCTCTTGTTCTTAACCAGCATGATCAGGCCCGAGACGATGTTGATCGCCGCGATGATGACGATGCAGAACAGGATGAAGCGCATCACGGTGCGTTCGACCTGCAGGGCGTTGAAGAAGCTCTGGTTCTTCTCGGTCCAGTCGCTGACGCTGGCCCCGGGGCCGGCGGCCTGGCGGATGGCCGGCTTCATCTCGGCGGCGGCGTCGGGGTCGTCCAGCTTGACCTCGAGGACATCGACGCTGCCCTCCTTGCCGAAGAACAGCTGGGCCTGCTCCAGCGGCATGTAGGCGAAGGCCTGGTCGTACTCGCTCATGCCGACGCTGAAGACGCCGCCGACAGTGTAGTCCTTCTGGTTGGCCGACATGCCGAAGGCCGAGGGCGAGCTGGAGGCCGCCACAAGGGTCACCGCATCGCCGGGCCCGACGCCCAGCTGCATGGCCAGCCGGTCGCCCAGCAGGATCAGATCGCCGCCGTACTCGCCCTGGCCGTAGCCCTCGATAGAGCCGCCGGGCTTGATGGACTTGGAGACGAGCGGCGTCGCTTCCAGGTCCTTGCGGCTGACCCCGCGCACGATGGCGCCGCCGGCCTGGCCGCGGCCGACGATCATCACCTGGCCCTCGATCATCGGGGTGACCTGGGAAACGCCGGGCAGATTGCGGATCCGCTGCACCACCCCGTCGCGCTCGGCGTCGGAAAGGGGAAGCGCGCCAACCACATAGGCGTGGCCGTTGAAGCCGAGGATCTTGTCGAGCAGCTCGGTGCGGAAGCCGTTCATGACGCTCATGACGACGATCAGCACCAGCACCGCCGCCCCGATGCCGACGAAGGCGAGGATGGAGATCAGGGCCACGCCCGCGTCCTGCCGACGGGCCCGCAGGTAGCGGCCGGCGACGGCGCGCTCCCACATCCCGAACGGCGCGGCCTTGGCCCCGGCTTTGCTCACCCTAGGCGAGCCCGGCCAGGACGGCGTCGAGCGAGGCGACCGAGCGTTCGCCCGTGGCGCGCACCTTCACTTCCACATTGCCCTCCGCGATGGACTTGGGCCCCACGACGATCTGCCGGGGGATGCCGATGAGGTCCATCGTTGCAAATTTCGCGCCCGCCCGCTCGTCGCGGTCGTCGTAGAGCACGGCCTTGCCGGCCGCCTTGGCGGCGGCGTAGGCCTTTTCACAGGCCGCGTCGCAGGCCGCGTCGCCGGACTTCAGGTTGATGATCCCCAGGTCGTAGGGGGCCACCGCGTCCGGCCAGATGATGCCGTTCTCGTCGTGGCTGGCCTCGATGATGGCGCCCAGCAGGCGCGAGACGCCGACGCCGTAGCTGCCCATGTGGACGGGCGCGTTGGAGCCGTCGGGGCCGGCGACGTTGGCCTTCATCGGCTTGGAGTACTTCTCGCCGAAATAGAAGATGTGGCCGACCTCGATGCCGCGGGCCGACAGCTGCTTGTCGGCGGGGACGGCGTTGAAGGCCGCCTCGTCGTGCATCTCTTCGGTCGCCGCGTAGAGGGCGGTGCGCTGGTCCACGAGGGGTTGGAGATCGCCGTCGAAATCGACGTCCGCGCCGGGCGCGCCCATCTCGACCAGGTCCTTGTGGCAGAACACCTGGGACTCGCCAGTGTCGGCCAGGACGATGAACTCGTGGGAAAGATCGCCGCCGATCGGGCCGGTGTCGGCCTTCATCGGCACGGCCTTCAGGCCCATGCGGGCGAAGGTGTTGAGGTAGGCGACGAACATGCGGTTGTAGGACTTGCGGGCATCGGCCTCGTTGAGGTCGAAGCTGTAGGCGTCCTTCATCAGGAACTCGCGGCCGCGCATGACGCCGAAGCGGGGGCGGCGCTCGTCGCGGAACTTCCACTGGATGTTGTAGAGGTTGAGCGGCAGGTCCTTGTAGCTCTTCACCGAGGCCCGGAAGATGTCAGTGACGACTTCCTCGGCCGTGGGCCCGTAGAGCAGGTCGCGCTTGTGGCGGTCGGTGATGCGCAGCATCTCGTCGCCATAGGCCTCGTAGCGGCCCGACTCGCGCCACAGGTCGGCGAGCTGCAGAGTCGGCATCAACAGTTCGATGGCGCCGGCGCGGTCCATTTCCTCACGGACGATCTGCTCGATCTTCTTCAGCACCCGCAGGCCCAGCGGCAGCCAGGCGTAGATGCCGGCGGCCTCCTGCCGGATCATGCCGGCGCGCAGCATCAGCTGGTGGGAGACGATCTGGACGTCGGCGGGCACTTCCTTGAGTACCGGCAGGAAAAAGCGCGACAGGCGCATGGCAACCCCGTTGAGAATTCGGCGCTGACTTAGCCGGTGGGGGGTCTGATTGGCAATGTGACCGGGCGAAAAGAAGGCCGCCGGGTCAAACCCAGGCGGCCTCCAAGTCAATCGTCGGGGAACATACGCCACGGAACACTGCGGGCGAGGCCCGCTCTCCGAGACCTGAGAATGCACGCCATGCCGCCTCGATCGCAGCAGGGATGAGCGATCAGCCCCCGCAATCGCCGATGTGCCTAGAGATTGCGCAGCCGCGGCGCGAGCTGGCGCCGCAAACCTGTGCAGTCAGTTCCAGTGGGCCAGCGATGGCATCGGGATCCAGCCGAACTTCAGCGCCGCCATCAGGATGATCCAGAGGATGGCCGACACCCAGGTGGTAGTGATGAACTTCTTCTTGAGGTTGGGATTGACCGGCGCGCCGGGGTCGCCACCGTCGGTCACCTTGATGCCGCTCTCGTGGTAGCTGCGGCTGCCCAGCGGCAGGATGACGAACAGGGTCGTCCACCAGATGGTCAGGTAGACGGCGAACATGGTCAGCGGACCCATCAGTGGTGATCCCCCTTGGGCGTTTCCATCAGCTCGACCAGCATCCCGCCCATGTCCTTGGGGTGGATGAAGATCACCGGCGTACCATGCGCCCCGATGCGCGGTTCGCCCAGCACCGTCGCGCCCTTGGCCTTCATGTCGTCGCGGGCGGCGATGATGTCCTCGACCTCGAAACAGATGTGGTGCTGGCCGCCCTTGGGGTTCTTGGCCAGGAAGCCGTGGATCGGGGATGCCTCGCCGTAGGGCTCGATCAGCTCGATCTGGCTGTTGGGCAGGTTGACGAAACAGACCCAGACGCCCTGCTCCGGCATGGCCCATTTGTCGGTGATCGAGGTCGCGCCGAGCACGTCGCGGTACATCTTCACCGCTTCGTCGATGGAGGGGGTGGCGACGCCGACGTGGTTGAGTTTGCCGATCATGGGGAGTCCTGCCTGGATGATGCGGGGCTGTCGTACACCGGATGGCGCGGCGTCTCCAGCGTGACGGAGCGGCAGCGGGGCCGGCTGGAGGGTGGTTTATCGAAGCGGAACCATTGTAGCACGGCGCGGCGCAGGGAAAGTGGGAATTTTCGCCTATTTTTCAGCGGTTTATGACCAACTTCGGACCGACAAACGACCGCTGGAAAGCCGACATTCGACCGCCCTGAAACCACCCTCTATCCTCGCAGCGTTGCGGGACCGCGCACGGGGCCGAATTTGGGACCCGGAATTTTACCCGGAGAAAATTCTAGAAGTGGATCGGCCTGGCCCGGAAGACCGGCAGGCCAATCAGCAGCAACCCGGCGAGGTAACCGCCGAGGTGGGCTTCCCAGGCGATGCCGCCGTAGCTCATCTGGCCGGACATCAGGGCGGGCAGCAGGACGATGGCCATGATCACCAGATTGCTGACGATGGCCGACCCAGTCTGGCGGGCGACCTGGCGGGAGAAGATCGGGACGAGGCTGCCGTTCGGTCCCAGGCGGGCGCTGGCGCCCCAGAGGCCGAAGATCGCGCCGGACGCGCCGATCATCGGGACGGCGCTGGACGGGTGGATGGCGAGATACACCGCGTCGCCGATCAGGCCGCAGAGGACATAGAAGGCAAGGTAGATGCCGAGCGCACTGGGCTGGCGGCCGAAGCGCAGGGCGACGATGGGGCCCAGCTGCGCCAGGGCCAGCATGTTGAAGATCAGGTGGGCGATGCCGGCGTGCAGGAACATGCTGCTGAACGGCGTCCACCAGCGGCCCTCGGCCAGGGCGGCGGCGGAGAGGCCGCCCCAGTCGATGCCGATGTTGCCGTCGCCCTCCAGCAGCCGCCAGATCTGCCAGACGGCGGCCAGCAGGATGGCGACGGTGACCACGATGTTGGGCCAGGCCAGTTTCCACAGCTCGCCGGGACCAAGGCGGCGTTCCAGACGCGGCGGCGGCTCAGCGGGCGGCGGCGCGTTCGACCAGGGTCCGGTGGGATCGCTCATCAGATGCGCAGCACCACGGCTTCGACCACCGGCTTGCGCTCCCAGATGCGATAGGCGGCCTTCTTGACCACCCGGCAGATGGCCTGCTCGACGATCTCGTCGAAGGCGCGGTCCTCGCCGGGGATCTTGCGGATCGCCTGTTCGGCCTCGTCGGCCAGGTCGTCGAGCGCGTCATCGAGGGGGTATTCCTCGTCGCCGGGCAGGCCCAGCGCGCGGACTTGCGGGCCGCTAACGAGCTTGCCCTTGTCGTCGAGGACGACGGAGACGGTCAGGGCGCCGTTGAAGGCGGCGTGGCGGCGCTGCTTGAGAGCGTCGCCGTTCTCGGGCGTCAGCACGCCGGCGTCGACGTAGAGGCGGCCGGACGGCACCTCGTCGATGATCGACGGGTGGCCGGGCGCCAGCCTGACCATGTCGCCGTTGCGCGGCGTCACCGTCATTGGCACCTGCAGGTCCTTGGCCAGGGCGGCGTGTTCCAGCAGGTGGCGGCGCTCGCCATGGGTCGGGACGGCGATCTGCGGCCGGGCCCACTGGTACATCTGCTTGAGTTCGTCGCGGCAAGGGTGGCCGCTGACGTGGATGCCCGGGTGGTCGCGCTCGGTGTAGAGGCGGACGCCCCGGTCCGAGAGGCCGTTCTGCAGGGCGCGGATCGGCACCTCGTTGCCGGGGATCACCCGGCTGGAGAAGATGACGTGGTCGCCGTTGCCCAGGGTGATGTGGGGATGGGTGCCCGAGGCAATGCGCGACAGGGCGGCGCGCGGCTCGCCCTGGCTGCCGGTGCAGAGGTAGAGGATGCTGCTCTCGGGGAAGTAGCCGGCTTCCTTTTCGCTGACGAACTCGGCCACACCCTTCATCAGCCCGACCGACTTGGCGGCGGCGGCCATGCGGTGCATCGAGCGGCCGACCAGGCAGACACGGCGCCCGGCGTCCTCGGCGGCCCGGATGACGGTGTCCATGCGGGCGACGTTTGAGGCGAAACAGCCGACGGCGATCTTGCCCTTGAGCGAGCCGATCAGCTTGGTCATCGCCACGCGGACCTCGCCTTCGGAGCCGGCGAAGCCGTCCACGAAGACGTTGGTGCTGTCGCAGACCATGGCCAGCACGCCCTCGTCGCCGAGGCGGCGGATGGCGGCCGCGTCGGTGACGGCGCCCAGCAGCGGGTCCGGATCGATCTTCCAGTCGCCGGTGTGCAGGATGGTGCCGAGCGGCGTGCGGATCGCCAGGCCGTTGGGCTCCGGGATCGAGTGGGTCAGGGTGATCAGTTCGAGCTCGAAGGGGCCGAGCTCGATGGAGCCGCCGAGGGCGACTTCGGTGATGTGAACCTCGTCGAGGATGCCCTTCTCGCGCAGCTTCTCGCGCAGCAGGAAGGCGGTGAAGGGCGTGGCGTAGACCGGCGCCTTCAGTCGCGGCCACAGCCAGGCGACGGCGCCGATGTGGTCCTCATGGGCGTGGGTCAGGACGATGCCGAGGATGTCGTCGGCATAGGCCTCGATGTACTCGGGATCGGGCAGGATGACCTCGACGCCGGGCGTCGTCTGGTCGCCGAAGGTGATGCCGAGGTCGACGACGATCCACTTGCGGTCCTCTTCCGGCCCGTAGCCGTAGAGATTGAAGTTCATGCCGATTTCGTTGGAGCCCCCCAGCGGCAGGAAAATGAGTTCATCGCTGGCGTGAGGCGTAGGCATGACGGTCAAGTGGTGTTCCTGCGGTGGATTTCCAGCAGACCCCGGATCGTGAGGTCGCCGTCGAAGATGTCGATGGTGTCGGTGGCGCCCTCGAACAGCGAGAAGACCCCGCCTGTGGCGACAACCGTCAGATGGCCGCCGCGTTCCTCCTTGATGCGCCGGACCAGCCCTTCGATGAGGCCGATGTAGCCCCAGAAGACGCCCGACTGCATGGCGGTGACGGTGTCGGTGCCGACCACGCGGTTGCGTTCGGGCCGCTGGATTGCGATCCGGGGCAGCTTGGCCGCGGCCTCGTGCAGCGCCTGCATGGAGAGGTTGATGCCGGGGGCGATGACTCCGCCCTCGAAGCCCCCGTCGGCCCCGATGACGTCGAAGGTGGTGGCGGTGCCGCTGTCGATGACGATCAGCGGGCCCGGATAGGCGATGTGCGCCCCGATGGCGTTGACCAGGCGGTCGGCGCCGGCCTCGGAGGGTTTGTCGATGCGCACTGGGATGCCCAGCTCGGCGTTCTCGCCGATGACCAGCGGCTCGACGTGCAGATAGCGGCGGGAAAGATTGCGCAGGTTGAACAGCGACTGCGGCACGACGCTGGATATGATGCAGCTGGTCAGGGCCCCCAGGCTCATGCCCGACATGGCCAGGAGCTGGGCCAGCCACACGGCGTATTCATCAGCCGTGCGCGTGCTCTCGGTGGCGGTGCGCCACTGGGCGATCCAGTCCGACCCGTCATGTACGGCGAAGAGGGTGTTGGTGTTGCCCTGTTCGATGGCCAGCAGCATTCAGCGGTCTCCGAAAAACACGTCGCCCGCCGTGATGCGGCGCAGCATGCCGTCTGGCAAGCGCAGTCTGAGCGATCCGTCGGTATCGAGGCCCTCGGCGACGCCCTCGAGGGTCTCATTGCCCAGCCGCGCGACGCAGGGCTCGCCCAGGCCATGGGCCCGGCGGGTCCAGGCGTCGGCGATGGCGGGAAAGCCCAGGCGGTCCCAGACCGCCTGCCAGCGGGCGAAGGCCTCGGCCAGGACGTTGAGCGCGTCCAGCGGCCTGGGCGGCGGGCCGGTCATGTGGGCGGCAAAGGTGGTGGCCGGGCGTTCGGGATTTTCGGGAGCTTCGGCAAGGTTCACGCCGATGCCGACCGCCAGCCATAGACCCCCGAGCGGTGACGGCCCGGATTCGATGAGGACGCCGCTGGTCTTCTTGCCCCCGATCAGCGGATCGTTGGGCCATTTCAGGGTGACCAGGCTGGCCGGGACATAGGCGTCGGCCAGGTCGGCGACGGCCAGGGCGGCGACAAAGCTGATCTGCGCCGCCTCGGCCGGCGGGCGCTGGGTGGTGAGCAGCAGGGTGGCGGCGAGGTTGCTCCCCTGCCCTGTTTCCCAGTTGCGGCCCCGACGGCCGCGCCCGGCGGTCTGGCGCCCTGCGGTCAGCCAGACCGGCCCCATCTCGCCGGCCTCGGCGCGGCGGCGGGCCTCGGCGTTGGTGGAGTCGATCTCGTCGTAGGCGACAATGGGCGGGAGAGTCACGCAGTCGCCTCCAGCCAGCGGGCGCAGAGGTCGGAGAAGGCGTCGGCCTTGGCGGCCACGGCAGCGGCGTCCGCGAAGACGACGACACCGCGATCCGGCGCGGGCCATCTGGCCAGCCTGGCGGGATCGGCGACGGCGAACCCGGCGGCGTCCTTCACCTTGGCGCCACGATGCAGGACGACGCGGACGCCGCCCTTGCGCTCGATGCCCAGGGTGATGCGGTCGTCATCGCCGAGCGCGAAGCTCGGCGCGTTCCACTTGATCCGCTCGGTCAGCTGTGGCCCGGCCAAGGCGATGAGCCCGCGCAGGGCGTCGACGGTAGCCAGATTGGCCGGGTCGAGCCCGGCCCTGAAGGTCTCGACGGAGGAGATCGCCTACCCCAGCGCCGCCGCCGCGGCCTTGGCCAGCGGCTCGAGCCAGATCAGCGCCACGATGCAGACCGGGAAGCTGAACAGGGCGCCCAGGATGCCGATCGTGCGGGCCTCCAGCGGCGGCTTCTCGGTGGCGCCCGGCGAGGGGTCCATCCACATGACCTTGATCAGGCGCAGGTAGTAGAAGGCGGCGACGACGCTGCCGACCAGGCCGAGAACGGCGGCCCAGGCCATGTAGGCGTTGGGGCCGGGCGCGACCCAGGGGCTGGGACCGGCGGCCCCGATGGCCGCCTGGAAGACGAAGATCTTGGCCCAGAAGCCGGCGAACGGCGGCAGGCCCAGCGCCGACAGGGACAGGGCGGTAATGCCCAGGGCCAGGCCCGGACGTTCCTTCACCAGACCGGCCATGTCGTCGATGGTTTCCATCGGCCTTCCGTCCCGCTGCAGGGCGCAGAGGATGGCGAAGAAGCCGGTCACGTCGACCATGTAGAGGACCATGAACAGCAGCATGGCCGAGGTCCCGGCCTGGCCGCCGGCGGCCAGGCCCAGCAGGGCGTAACCGATGTTGGCGATGGAGCTGTAGGCCCACAGGCGCTTCAGATTGCGCTGCGCCAGGCCCGCGAAGGCGCCGACGAAGATCGACATCATGGCGATGGCGACGATGACCTGGCGCCATTCAGCCAGAGCCGTGCCGAAAGCGTCGTTCAACACCCGGGCCAGGAGGACCATGGCGGCCAGCTTGGGCGCGGCCGAGAAGAAGCCGACGATGGGGGTCGGGGCGCCCTCGTAGACGTCCGGCGTCCACATGTGGAACGGCGCGGCCGAGACCTTGAAGGCGATGCCGCAGATCAGGAAGACCAGGCCGAACAGCCCACCCGCCCCTGCCCCGCCCGCCTTCACCGCCTCGGCGATGACCGGGAACTGGGTGGAGCCGGCGAAGCCGTAGATCAGCGAGGCGCCGTAGAGCAGCAGGCCCGACGACAGGGCGCCAAGCACGAAGTACTTGAGGCCGGCTTCCGAGCCCTTGGCGTCGTCGCGGCGGAAGGCGGCGAGGACGTAGAGGGCCAGCGAATGCAGTTCGATGCCCATGTAGAGGCTGATCAGGTCGCCGGCCGAGGCCATGACGCCCATGCCGAGGGCGGCCAGCAGCATCAGCACCGTCAGTTCAAACTTGGCCTCGCCGCGCCGTGCCAGCCAGCGGTCGGTCAGCAGGATCGAGACGGCGGTGAAGCCGTAGATGAAGACCTTGGCGAAGGCCGAGATCGGGTCGGCGATCAGCCCACCGGCGAAGGCCGTGCCATGCGGCCCGACCATTGCCAGCCAGGCGGCGGCGATCAGCGACAGGATGGCGACGCCGTTGAACAGCGCGGTGGCCTTGCCCTGGAAGGCGCCCCAGACCAGCAGCGCGCAGGACGAGGCCATCAGGACCACTTCGGGCCAGGCGAGAGAGAGGGAGCTCATGAACATGGCGTGACCCCTACCCGCCCGTCGCGGCGCGGTAAGCGCCGACCAGCGCGTCAACCGAGGCGCCGGTGTATTGGAAGATGCTGTGCGGATAGACCCCGAGGAACAGGGTCGAGACGATCAGCGGCACGAAGATGGCGACCTCGCGCCAGTCCAGGTCGGTGATGTTGGCCAGCTGCGGATTGGTGATCTCGCCGAACATCACGCGCCGGTACAGGGTCAGCGCGTACATGGCCGAGAGGATGACGCCGGTGGCGGCCAGCAGGGCCGTCCAGGTCGAGGCCTGGTAGGTGCCGGTCATGGTCATGATCTCGCCGACGAAGCCGCTGGTGCCGGGCAGGCCGACGTTACCCATGGTGAACAGCAGGAACACCGCCGCATACCAGGGCATGCGCTGGGTCAGGCCGCCGTAGAAGGCGATCTCGCGGGTGTGCATGCGGTCATAGACGACGCCGACGCAGAGGAACAATGCGCCGGAGATCACCCCGTGGCTGATCATCTGATAGATGGCGCCCTGCACCCCGACATCGTTGCCGCTGAAGATGCCCATGGTCACGAAGCCCATGTGGGCCACCGAGCTGTAGGCGATCAGCTTCTTGATGTCGGTCTGCCGGAAGGCGACCAGCGAGGTGTAGATGATGGCGATGGCCGACAGGCCGAAGACCAGCGGGGTCCAGACCTCCGACGCCTGCGGGAACATCGGCAGGGAGAAGCGCAGGAAGCCGTAGCCGCCGAGCTTCAGCAGGATGCCGGCCAGGATGACCGAACCGGCGGTCGGCGCCTCCACGTGGGCGTCGGGCAGCCAGGTGTGGACCGGCCACATCGGCATCTTGACCGCGAACGAGGCGAAGAAGGCCAGCCACAGCCAGGTCTGCAGCATCGGGTCGAACTTGTAGTTCATCAGTTCGGGGATCGAGCTGGTGCCCGAAATCCCGATCATGGCCAGCACCGCGGCCAGCATCAGCACCCCGCCCAGCAGGGTGTAGAGGAAGAACTTGAAGGCCGCGTAGATGCGCCGCTTGCCGCCCCAGATGCCGATGATCAGGAACATCGGCACCAGGCCGAATTCGAAGAACATGTAGAAGAGGATCAGGTCGAGGGCGGTGAAGACGCCGATGACCAGCACTTCCAGCACCAGGAAGGCGATCATGTATTCCGGCACCCGGTTCTCGATCGACTTCCACGAGGCCGCGATGCAGAGCGGCAGCAGGAAGGTCGTCAGGATGACGAACAGGATGGAGATCCCGTCGACGCCCATCCGGTAGTGCAAGCCCGCGAACAGCGGGAAGTCCTCGAGGAACTGGAAGCCCGGATCGCCGGCGTTGTACTGGGCCAGCATCAGCAGGCTCAGCGCGAACGTCACGACCGTGGTGGTCAGGGTGATCCAGCGTGCGGCGTTGTCCACGGCCGGGCCGGTGCGGCCGGTCAGGCGCAGGCCGAGGATGGCGAGGACGCCGACCAGCGGCGAGAAGGTGATGAGGGAGAGAATGCCGGTCATGGTCCTGGCCTACCCTCGGAACTGGAACAGGGCGTAGGTCAGCAGACCCGCGATGCCCAGCAGCATGACGAAGGCGTAGTGATAGACATAGCCGGTCTGCAGCCGGCCCGTGCCCTTGCCGACCGCGAGCGAGACGGCGGAAACGCCATCCGGACCCAGGCCGTCGATGATCTTCTGATCCCCGCCCTTCCAGAACAGGTCGCCGAGGAACCGGGCGCCGCGCACGAAGGTGGCGTCATACAGCTCGTCGAAGAACCACTTGTTGTAGAGGAAGCGCCAGAGCGGACCTTCCTGGGCGGCCAGGCGCGCGCCCATGCCTTCCTTCAGGATGTAGACATAGACGGCGACCAGGAAGCCGATGGCGGTGACCACCAGCGGCGCCCACAGCACCCAGCCCGGCGCATTGTGCATCTCGTGCAGGATGTGGTTGGTCGAGGCGTTGAAGATCGAGCCGTGCCAGAACTCTTCCTGGTGATGGCCGACGAAGTTTTCGACAAAGAAATAGCCGGCCGCGATGGCGCCGATGGCCAGCAGCCCGAGCGGGACCAGCATGGGCAGCGGCGACTCGTGCGGCTTGTGATCATGGCCGTGGCCATGGTCGTCGTGCGCGTGCGCATCGGGCAGCGGCTCGTCGTGGGTTTCGAGCTGGGCGGGGCTGGCGTGGTCGTCATGGCCATGCGCATCGGCGTGGCCATGGCCGTGGTCGGCATGGGCCCATTTGGGCGTGCCGTGGAAGGTCATGAAGGCCAGGCGCCAGCTGTAGAAGCTGGTCAGGCAGGCGGCCAGCAGGCTGACCACGAAGGCGAACTGGGCGGCCGGATTATGCAGGCCGGCGGCCCAGCTGGCCTCGATGATGCTGTCCTTGGAGTAGAAGCCGGCGAAGCCCAGGTGCAGGTTGGGCAGGCCGACGCCGGTGATGGCCAGGGTGCCGATGGTCATCACCGCATAGGTGAAGGGCAGGTACTTCCACAGCCCGCCCATCTTCCGCATGTCCTGCTCGTGGTGCATCCCGTGGATCACCGAGCCGGCGCCGAGGAACAGCAGGGCCTTGAAGAAGGCGTGGGTGAACAGGTGGAACATCGCCGCCTGGTAGGCGCCGACGCCGGCCGCGAAGAACATGTAGCCGAGCTGCGAACAGGTCGAATAGGCGATGACCCGCTTGATGTCGTTCTGGGCCAGACCGACGGTCGCGGCGAACAGGGCGGTGACCGCGCCGATCACGGTGACGACGGTCTTGGCGCCGTCGGCGTACTCGAACATCGGGCTCAGCAGGCAGACCATGTAGACGCCGGCGGTGACCATGGTCGCCGCGTGGATCAGGGCCGAGACCGGGGTCGGGCCCTCCATGGCGTCGGGCAGCCAGGTGTGCAGGAAGAACTGGGCCGACTTGCCCATGGCGCCGATGAACAGCAGGAAACAGGCCAGATCGAGGGCGCTGAACTCGGTGTTGAGGAACACCCAGGTCTTGCCGGTCCAGCTGCCGGCTTCCGGGAAGATTTCGGCGAACTCGATCGAGCCGAACATCCAGAAGCAGGTCATGATGCCGAGCGCGAAGCCGAAGTCGCCGACCCGGTTGACCACGAAGGCCTTGATGGCGGCGGCGGACGCAGTGGGCTTCTTGTACCAGAAGCCGATCAGCAGATAGCTGGCCAGGCCCACGCCTTCCCAGCCGAAGAACAGCTGCATGAAGTCGGCGGCGGTGACCAGCGCCAGCATGGCGAAGGTGAACAGCGACAGATAGGCGAAGAACCGCGGACGGCTGTCGTCCTCGGCCATGTAGCCCCAGCTGTAGAGGTGGACGAGGCTGGAGACGCTGGTCACCACGATCAGCATGACCGCGCTCAGCGTATCGATACGGATCGACCAGGCCGACTGGAAGTCGCCGACGTTGATGAACGGCAGCAGCTTGACGGTGAAGTCCTGCCAGTCGCCCAGGGCGACGCCGAAGAAGGTGGTCCAGGCCAGGGCGCAGGAGAGGAACAGCAGGCCGGTGGTGACCGCCTGGCTGGCGACGTTGCCGATCCGGCGGCCGCTCAGGCCGGCGATGGCCGCGCCGAGCAGCGGGCCGAACAGCAGGATGGTGACGAGAAGCTCGTGAGACATGGGTGCGATCAGCCCTTCATCACCGAGGCGTCGTCGACCGCGATATCACCGCGGTTACGGAAGAAGGTCACCAGGATGGCCAGGCCGACGGCGGCCTCGGCCGCGGCGACGGTCAGCACGAACATGGCGTAGATCTGGCCCACGACGTCGTGCAGGTAGACCGAGAAGGCCACCAGATTGATGTTCACGGCCAGCAGGATCAGCTCGATCGACATCAGGATGACGATGATGTTCTTGCGGTTCACGAAGATGCCGAACACCCCGATGGTGAACAGGATCGCCGCCAGCGTGAGGTAGTGGGTGAGGCCGATCATTCGCCTTCCCCTTCTTTTCCAAAATTGGCGCCGGGTTTGATGTCGACGATGGTCATGCCGCTCTTGGGACCACGCCGGTTCTGGGCGGCGATGTTCTGGCGCTTGACGCCCGGCTTGTGGCGCAGGGTCAGGACGATGGCCCCGATCATGGCGACCAGAAGCACCAGGCCGGCAGCCTGGAAGAAGTAGACGTAGTCGGTGTAGAGCACCCGCCCGATGGTCTCGGCGTTGGAGATGTCCGGCGCGCTGGCCATCGGGCCGCTGACCTTGCTGGCCGCGCCCTTGGTGGCGATGCTGATCGCCACGACGATCATCTCGAGGGTCAGGATGCCGGCCACGATCAGGCCGAAGGGCAGGTACTGGGCGAAGCCCTGGCGCAGCGACTTGAAGTCGACGTCGAGCATCATGACGACGAACAGGAACAGCACCGCCACCGCGCCGACGTAGACCACGACCAGCAGCATCGCGAGGAATTCAGCGCCAATCAGCACGAACAGACCGGCCGCGCTGAAGAAGGCGGTGATCAGGAACAGCACCGAGTGCACGGGGTTGCGCGCCGACACCACGGCAAACGCCGCCAGCACCGTCACCGTCGCCATCAGATAGAAGGCTATCGCCTGCAGGCCCATGTGGCCCTCATCCCTTCTTCAAACTTCGAAATCACCGTCGGAATCGTGCGCAGCCTCTTAACGATAGGCCGCGTCCAACTCCAGATTCTTGGCGATCTCGCGCTCCCAACGGTCGCCGTTATCGAGCAGCCGTTCCTTGTCGTAGTAGAGCTCTTCACGGGTTTCCGTGGCGAACTCGGTGTTGGGTCCCTCGACGATGGCGTCCACCGGGCAGGCCTCCTGGCACAGGCCGCAGTAGATGCATTTGACCATGTCGATGTCGTAGCGGGTCGTGCGCCGGCTGCCGTCCTCACGGGGCTCGGCCTCGATGTAGATGGCCTGGGCCGGGCAGATGGCCTCGCACAGCTTGCAGGCGATGCAGCGTTCCTCGCCCGAGGGATAGCGGCGCAGGGCGTGCTCACCCCGGAAGCGCGGCGACTGGGGCCCGCGTTCATTGGGGTAGATCACCGTCTTCTTGGGCGCGAGCATGTACTTCATGGCCAGCGCGAAGGCGCCGATGAAGTCCAGCAGGGCGAACCCTTTGATGGTCTGGGCCAGGCGGCTCATTGAGCCTTCTCCTTGGGGGTAATGACGCACTGGTAGTTGGACAGCTGGTAGGTGTCGCCGCCATCGCCGAAGGGGCGCACCGTGCCGCCGGCCTCGACGCACTTGTCCTTGGCCCGCTTCAGCTCGTCATAGGTCACCAGCCCACGACCCAGCGCATAGCTGCCCGGGTTGGCGTCCGGCTGCGTGGCGCAGGCGCTTAAGCAGACCAGGGGAAGAAGCAGGGCGGCCCGCATCAGGCGTGTCCCGTGTAGACGCGGTAGGCCGCGACCAGGACCACGGCGATCAGCGATGTCGGCAGGAAGATCTTCCAGCCCAGGCGCATCAGCTGGTCATAGCGATAGCGGGGCACGATGGCCTTCACCATGGCGAACAGGAAGAACATGAAGATGGTCTTGGCGAAGAACACCAGGAACAGCAGGAAGCTGACCAGGGTCGAGTTCCAGCCGTCCATGAAGTCGGTCGGGAAGCCGGGCTGCCATCCGCCGAAGAAGAGGATGGTGAACAGCGAGCACATCAGGACGATATTGGCGTACTCGCCGATCATGAACAGCAGGTACGGGGTCGAGCTGTATTCGACCTGATAGCCGGCCACGAGTTCCGACTCCGCCTCGGGCAGGTCGAAGGGCGGGCGGTTGGTCTCGGCCAGGGCCGAGATGAAGAAGATCACCGCCATCGGGATCATCACCATGGCCAGGGGCAGGTTCTTCAGGCCGCCGCCGAAGACGTTCCAGTTCCAGATCCAGCCTTCCTGCATCTCGGTGATCTGCGTCAGGCTCATGGTGTTGGCCAGCAGGATCACCGTGATGATCACGAAGCCGATGGACACCTCGTAGGAGACCATCTGGGCCGCCGAGCGCAGCGAGCCGAGGAAGGGATACTTCGAGTTGGACGCCCAACCGCCCATGATGATCCCGTACACCCCCATCGAGCTGATGGCGAAGATGTAGAGGATGGCCGGGTTGATCGGCGCGATCACCCAGCCCGGCGCCAGCGGCACCACCGCCCAGGCCCCGAAGGCCAGGACGAAGGTCAGGATCGGTGCGATCAGGAAGACCGTCTTGTCGGCCCCGGCCGGGATGACGATTTCCTTCAGCAGGAACTTCAGGAAGTCGGCGAAGGACTGGAACAGGCCGAAGGGGCCGACCACGTTGGGCCCCTTGCGCATCTGCACGCCGGCCCAGACCTTGCGGTCGCCCCACAGCAGGAAGGCGAGGCTGAGCAGGATCCAGACCAGCACGGCCAGGATCTGGCCCGTGTGCAGCAGGAACCAGCCGATGCCGTGCGACCAGTAGTCGGGTGTCGTGGTCACGGGCTACTCCGCAGCCATCTTCGCGGCGCCGGAGGCCAGGGCCGCGCATTCGGCCATGGTCACGCTGGCGCGCGCGATCGGGTTGGTCAGGTGGAAGGCCTCGACGGCGCTGGTCAGCGGCGCGTCGGAGACATCCCCGGCGGCGCCGAGGCCGCTGAGGTCGAAGCTGGTGGCGACCGAGCCGGGCGCATAGTCGATCTGGCCGAAGGTCGGGTGATCGGCGAACAGCTTTGCTCTCAGGGCGTCCAGGCTGTCGTACGGCAGGGTCTTGCCGACCCGGTCCGACAGCGCCCGGATGATCGCCCAGTCCTCGCGGGCCTCGCCCTTCGGGAACACGGCGCGTTCACCCATCTGCACCCGGCCCTCGGTGTTGACGTAGAGGCCGTTCTTTTCGGTATAGGCGGCGCCGGGCAGGATCACGTCCGCCTTGTGCGCGCCCCGGTCGCCATGGCTGCCCAGATAGACGGTGAAGGCGCCCGAAGCGGAGGCCTCGCACTCGTCCGCGCCGAGCAGGAACAGGACGTCCAGCGCGCCGGGCTTCAGCATCTCGCGAGTGGAGAGGCCGCCCTCGCCGGGGACAAAGCCCATGTCGAGGCCGCCGACGCGGGCGGCGGCGCTGTGCAGCACGTTCCAGCCGTTCCAGCCGTCACGCACCACGTTGAAGCTCTTGGCCACCCCAGCCAGCGCCTTGAGCACCGCCGCGCCGTCTTCGCGGGCGAAAGCGCCCGCGCCGACGATGATCGCCGGACGCTCGGCGCCCTTGAAGGCCTTGACGAAGTCGGACTTCGACTTGGCCAGACCCGACAGGCTCGAAACGCCCGCGCCCAGGTAGTCGTAGCTGTAGGTCAGGTCGACCTGCTGGCCGATCAGGCCGATGCGGGTCTTGCCGGCCACCCACTGCTTGCGCAGGCGGGTGTTGAACACGGCGGCCTCGGTGCGCGGATTGGCCCCGATGATCAGCACCACGTCGGCGTTTTCCACGCCGGCCAGGGTCGAGTTGAACAGCCAGCTTTCGCGCGGACCGGTCCCGAGCGCCGACCCATCCTGGCGGCAGTCGAGGTTCCTCACCCCCAACGAGGTGAAGAGGTCCAGCGCCGCCTTCATCGATTCGGCGTCCTGCAGATCGCCGGCGATGACCCCGACCTTTTCGGGCGCGGTGGTCGACAGCTTGCCGGCGATGGCCGCGAAGGCTTCGGGCCAGGTCGCGGGAGCCAGCTTGCCGCCGGTCCTTACATACGGCCGGTCGAGGCGCTGACGGCCGAGGCCGTCGACGGCGTAGCGGCTCTTGTCGCTCAGCCACTCCTCGTTGATGTCCTCGTTCACCCGCGGCAGCACGCGCAGCACGGCGGCGCCGCGGCTGTCGACGCGGATGGCGCTGCCCAAGGCGTCCATGACGTCGATGCTCTGGGTCTTCTTCAGTTCCCAGGGCCGGTAGTTGAAGGCCCAGGGCCGGTGCGTCAGGGCGCCGACCGGGCACAGGTCGTTGACGTTGCCCGACAGCTCGCTGGTCACCGCGGCGCCCAGATAGGTCGTGATTTCAACGTCTTCGCCGCGCGAGATCAGGCCGATCTCCGGCACGCCGGCGACTTCGGTGATGAACCGCACGCAGCGGGTGCACTGGATGCAGCGCGTCATCACCGTCTTGATCAGCGGGCCCATCTCTTTTTCTTCGACGGCACGCTTGTTCTCTTCGTAGCGGGTCTCGTCCCGCCCGTAGCCCATCGCCTGGTCCTGCAGGTCGCACTCGCCGCCCTGGTCGCAGATCGGGCAGTCCAGCGGGTGGTTGATGAGCAGGAACTCCATCACCCCTTCGCGGGCCTTCTTGACCATCGGAGTCTTGGTGAAGATCTCCTGGCCCTCGGCGGCCGGCAGGGCGCAGCTCGCCTGCGGCTTGGGCGGCCCCGGCTTCACCTCAACGAGGCACATGCGGCAGTTGCCGGCGATGCTGAGGCGCTCGTGGTAGCAGAACCGGGGGATTTCCTCCCCCGCGATCTCGGCCACCTGGAGCACCGTCATGCCGGGCTCGAATTCGACCTCGACGCCGTTGACCTTGGCTTTGGGCATAGTTCGTCCGGGACTAACAATTGGGCGGCTGAGTGCACCGGTTTCCCCGCAGGTTCAAGGGGTCCGGACGCATTGAGAAACGCTCGCAACTGGCCGCCCCGGAGCACACGCCTCGGAGCGTCTATCGCCGCCTAGAACCAGCTCTTGTCGCCCACGACATAGTCCTCGTGGAACTGCTGGTCCGACTTCACGAGGTAGATGATGAACTCGACGAAGGCGATGATGCTGACGATCAGCGGCGGGATGGCCAGCAGGATCCAGCCGATGGTGCCGCACAGCAGCATGATGATCCCGGCGTTGGTCTTGCCGAGGTAGAACTTGTGGATGCCCAGCCAGCCCAGGAAGAAGGCCAGCAGGGCGGCGACGATCTTGTTCTTGTCGCCCGACAGCCCGCCATAGGCCGGGGTGGTGACATAGATGTTGCGGGCCGCGCCCTCTTCCGGCTCGAAGTCGACCTCGGTGCCGGGCACCACGCTGCGCGTGCCGCCGCCCAGGTCGCCGCGCGTGAACGGATAGCGCTGACCATCGTCGCCGCTGATCAGGCCCGTGCCGTCCAGGTCGCTGTAGGAAAGTACCTTGCCGCGCATGAATTTCGCCCTCTTGCGACCGCCGCAACGGCGTCGCCCCGGAGGGGATATTCGATGCGGCGGCGGCGGGCCGCAACCCTATCTTCGCCCGATGTTCGCCGACGGCGGCAGGATTGGCCCGGCAATGACCAGGGCGATCAGGAATATGGTCGTGGCAAGCCAGGCCGAGATGAGCAGGATCATCAGCAGGTTCACTGTGACATCGTTTCCAGGACCGAAGTCCCCCATGCTGTAGAGCAGCTGTGCGCCCAGCGCCGCCAGGCCCAGAAGCAGCAGCCAGGGCGCGGCCACCCACCACCGCCCCCGACGGTACCTGTGGGCGACCACGCAGGCGGCGAAGAGGGGAATCACCGCCACAAGGGCGAAGATGCTGAAGGCGATGATCTCGTCGTCCGACATGATCAGAACACTTCACTGACATTGAGGGTCGGCCATTTGGGTCCGGCGATGGCCAGGGTCGCCAGGGCCAGACCCAACGCCACCCAACCGCTGAGGAAAATGGTCGCCGCGATCCCGAAGGCCGGGCCATCGGAACTATCCATGCCACCGGTCCCCCAGACCACCAGCCCGATCAGCGGCAGCGCCAGTAGAAACAGGCCGCCGGGCAAGACGGGCCACCAGCGCCGGCGAAAACCGCGCCAGAACAGCGCCGTCGCCGCGATGATCGGAATGAGGCTGATGACCAGGGTGAAGATCAGCCCGAGGGTCTCACCCAACGTGAACGCCAGCCCGAACATTGCCCCATCCCCAAAACCGGCGGCCATCCTCGCGTGCGCCGCGCCGGCTCGCAACCCTCAGGGTCAGTCCTTTGGAAGATGCGGCGGCGGGGCCAGGCCGATGACGGCGAACAGCACCACGCAGATGCCGACCGAGATGCCGGCCCCGCTGGCCCAGCTGGAGATACAGCCGTTGATGAAGCCGTACTGGTAGTAGCCCTGGCCCTGCGCCAGCCAGAACAGCATGGCGTAGACCGGGCCGCACAACATCGCCAGGACCCAGGGAAAGCTCGGCCAGATGCCGCGCCGGCCGGCTCTGTGCAGGATCACCGACATGGCGCCGAGCGGCAGGGAATAGATCAGCGCCTGCGGGGCGAAGGTGAGCAGGTTCGGGAGGAAGACGGGGTCTTCGATCTCCGCAACCAGGCGCCAGGTGCTCAAAACACGTCTGCTTCAGACGCCGGCGCCGCCCGCATGATCACAAGCGCCACCAGCAGGGACAGGCAGGCTACGTAGCCGCCAGCCAGAATTGGGAAGAATGCCACTGCGCCGCCTGTGGAGACCAATGAGCCTGCGCCCGTAGCCAGGCTGAACAAGACACCGACAACCGACGGCCAGACCTTCCAAAGGCCTCGCCGCCCCATTCGGTGGGCAAGAATGGTGGCTGCCACCAGAGGCGCCGCCGCGAGGGCGAG
The DNA here is from genome assembly GCF_057586315.1 of Caulobacter sp. SRI_014. Lineage (NCBI taxonomy): Bacteria > Pseudomonadati > Pseudomonadota > Alphaproteobacteria > Caulobacterales > Caulobacteraceae > Caulobacter > Caulobacter sp. SRI_014. Next base: position 111,758 of record NZ_JBYCZQ010000005.1, read on the forward strand.
TGCAAACAGGACGATGGCGACTCCCACGCCGCCCTGCCCTACTCGGCCGCGACCAGGGTCGCGCCCTGCACGTGCGGCTTGCCGGCGCGGTAGCTCGAGATGCGGTCCTCGACCTCATGGCGGAAGTGGCGGAACAGGCCCTGGATCGGCCAGGCCGCCGCGTCGCCAAGGGCGCAAATGGTGTGGCCTTCGACCTGCGTGGTGACATCCAGCAGGGTGTCGATTTCCTTCATGTCGGCCTCGCCGGTCGCCATGCGCTCCATCACCCGCCACATCCAGCCGGTGCCTTCGCGGCACGGCGTGCACTGGCCGCAGCTCTCATGCTTGTAGAAGTAGCTCAGCCGGGCGATGGCGCGGACGAGATCGGTGTCCTTGTCCATGACCATGACCGCCGCCGTGCCCAGGCCCGACTTCAGTTCGCGCAGGGCGTCGAAGTCCATGAACAGGTCTTCGCACTGCTCGGCCGGAATCATCGGCACCGAGGCGCCGCCCGGGATGACGGCCTTCAGGTTGCCCCAGCCGCCCCGGATGCCGCCGCAATGGTCCTCGATCAAGGTCCGGAACTTGATGCTCATCGCCTCTTCGACGTTGCACGGCAGGTTCACGTGGCCGGAGATGCAGAACAGCTTGGTGCCGGTGTTGTTCGGCCGCCCGAAACCGGCGAACCACTCGGCGCCCCGGCGCAGGATGGTGCCGACCACGGCGATGGACTCGACGTTGTTCACCGTCGTCGGGCAGCCATAGAGGCCGGCCCCGGCCGGGAACGGGGGCTTCAGACGGGGTTGGCCCTTCTTGCCTTCCAGGCTTTCCAGCAGCGCGGTCTCTTCCCCACAGATGTAGGCCCCGCCGCCGTGGTGCATGTAGAGGTCGAAATCCCAGCCGTGGACGTTGTCCTTGCCGATCAATTTGGCCTCGTAGGCCTGCTTGATGGCGGCTTCCATGATCTCGCGCTCACGCACGTATTCGCCGCGGATGTAGATGTAACAGGCGTGGGCCTGCATCGCGAACGACGCGATCAGGCACCCTTCGATCAGCAGGTGGGGATCATGGCGCATGATCTCCCGGTCCTTGCAGGTGCCCGGCTCGGACTCGTCGGCGTTGACCACCAGGTAGTGGGGACGGCCGTCCTTCACTTCCTTGGGCATGAAGGACCACTTCAGGCCCGTGCCGAAGCCGGCGCCGCCCCGCCCGCGCAGGCCGCTGTTCTTGATGTTGTCGATGATCCAGGGCGCGCCGGCGTCCAGCATGTCCTTGGTGGCGTTCCAGCAGCCGCGCTTCTTCGCCCCTTCCAGACCCCAGTCGTGGAGGCCGTAGAGGTTGGTGAAGATGCGGTCCTTGTCTTCCAGGATGCCGACCATCGGTAGTCTCGTCTCTTTCTCGCGGGAACGCCCCGCCCTATCAGCTATTGGCCTTTCGGGGAAACGCCCCCGTCAGGGATTCCAGGTTTCGAAGGGGTTGGCCCGTCGCCAGGCCGTCCGCTTCCAGATCACGTAGAAGAACACCACCCAACCGGCCGCCAGCAGGGCATAGCCGAACAGCACGGCCAGCTTGGGCAGGGCGGTATAGGTCGAGGCGACCACGATGCCGACCCCGATCAGGATGATGACCAGCCCGACCAGCCGCTCGAAGCGATGGAGGCCGCGCAGGGTGTCGATGTAGGCGATGCGCCGCTTGAGGATCTCGGCTTCCTCGAGGTGTTCGTCGCTCATTCCACGATGCTCCCCGGTCGGGAGGCCGGCTCACCGCGCTTTCGGGCCTGCATGAACATCAGGAACACGACCGTGAAGGGGATGATGCCGGCGAAGACCAGGCCGAAGAAGGCCGGAATGCTGTCGTACACCGCGATCGCCGCGAAAGCGCCCAGCGTGCAGGCGAGCTCCCAGACCCAGGCAATGACCAAGGGCCGGTAGGCGATCATCTCGCGCAGGGTCGGCTTGTCAGCCATGGATCAGGCGGGCGCCTTGGCGGCCTTGGCCTTCTTGGCCTTTTCCGGGGCGTTGGGCAGTTTGATCTTCTTGGCGTAGCTGCCGTCGTACAGCTTGGGATCGGTCAGGGTGTGGATCGCGCCCTTGGGCTCCGAAGCGCCCCGGCCGTCGTAGGAGCCGGGCTTGGGCTTCTTGCCGGCCGCGAAGTCGTCGAGGATCTGCGACAGGCTCTCGGGCGTCAGGTCTTCGTAGTAGTAGTCGTTGATCGCCGCCATCGGGGCGTTGCAGCAGGCGCCGAGGCACTCGACCTCTTCCCAGCTGAACTTGCCGTCGGCTGAGACGTGGTTCTTCGGGCCGATCTTCTTCTTCAAGACATCGATCAGCGAACCGGCCCCACGGATCATGCAGGGGGTGGTGCCGCACAGCTGCACGAAGGCGACCTTACCGACCGGCTCCAGCTGGAACATGGTGTAGAAGGTGGCTACCTCGAGCACGCGGATGACCGGCATCTCCAGCATCTGGGCGATCAGCTCGATGGCCGGCTTGCTGACCCAGCCTTCCTGCTTCTGGGCGATCCACAGCAGCGGGATGGAGCCCGACTGCTTGCGGGCGGCCGGGTATTTGGCCAGCCAGAAATTGACGTCCTTCATCGACTCTTTCGAGAAGGCGAAGCTGTCGGGCTGGTCTTTGGCAAGGCGGCGGACGGACATGAAACGGTCTTCCAGCGAAACGGCCACGGCCCGGAGACTCGCGAAAGACTCCCTGGCCGGGTCAGGCAATTCGCGCCGATGTAGCCTGACCGCCGCAGCGCGACAATGGCCGTCAGGCCACTGGCGGCTTTTCCGCCTGGGGCGCCGGTTCCGCGGGCGGGGGCGGGTCGGCGAACAGGTCGCGCCGCATCAGGGCCGAGACCTGCTGGCGGGCGTCGGCGGGGCTGTCGCGGGCCACATGCACCCGCTGGCGGCGGACCGGCTGGGCCACCGGCCCGTCACTCGCTGCGTCGGCTGCCGAAGGGGCCGGGTCGACGAACATCTGGCCGCGCGCCTTGGCCTGCTTGTAAGCCTCCTGCCTGGCCTTGGCCTCCGCACGGGAGGCGTCGACCGCCGCCCGCGCCCGTTTGTCGATCGGGGCCAGCGGGCTGTATTTCAGCACCCCCTGATAGGCCAGATTCGACAGGGTCAGCACCACCCCCACCCACAGGCCGGAGACGATGACATCGTCGGTCACCCGGTGCACGGCGTTGCCGAGCGCGATGATTGATCCCCACAGGAACAGCCCGTTCAGGACCCGCACGGCCGTCAGGATGTCGATGTCCCGCCCGGTAAGGCCGGCCGCCTTGTGGATCGACCGCAACCACAGGAACAGCAGCACCACATAAAGCGGCCAGACCCACAGGTCGCTGGCCACGAACCGGGGCGTGATCAGGAAAGCCTCTAGCGGCGGAAAGGCAAACTCTTCGTGCGGTACGATAGTCATGGTCAGTCCCCCCAGACCGGTAACACTTACAATACGCCGTGGCCTCGACCGCGAGCCTCGCGCCGCAACAGGGCGCCGACCCACGGCCCGACCCCGTTGTCGGCAAATTGGCCCGAACCGGGGAACCTGTGAAGGGTCAGCGGGGCGCGTTCGCCGCCGCGGCGGCTGCCTGCGCCAGGTCGCCGCCCCACCCCTGAACCGCCCGCAGGCGCATGTAGGTCGCGACCAGCTTGCGGCTGAGCACGGTGGCCAGCACCACGGCGGCGGACAGCAGTCCGGTCGCCGCGATCGCCCAGCCCTCGACCGGCCGCGCTTCGGTCAGCTGCGTCACCATCTTGCCGATCGGCAGCGACAGCGACGCGATCATGAACCACGGCATGGTGGCCATCAGGATGGCCAGGAACAGCCGACCCTCTCCCCCCGGAAACACGGCGCGCATCTGTCTGGAATTGCGCCAGCCCAGCCAGCTGAAGCCCACCCAGGGGAGGATGGCCATAAGGACCGTGAGAAGGGCGTAGGTCATGGCGTCGAGGATGGCCGAAACGGACCGGCCCGGGAAGGCGGCGCGGCCGGATGGCGCTGCTTCCGCGACCTAGTGGCCGAGGTACATGCCCGTTATGCAGCCGCCGGACACCCAGTAGGTCGTCAGTCTTGTGCCTTCCAGGTCCGAACCCGGATAGCTTTGCGTCTGGGCAACCGTTTCGCCGGCGAAAATCCGGTCATGAACCCGGATCCTGACCTCGGGATAGTTGGTGAACACGTTCGCGCCGACGGATTCAACGATGTCCGCCCCGGTTGCGTTTTCCGTCAGGCTGCGGCCTGAAACCACGGCGTCGGTCGCCATGAACTTCGCCATGCCCTTAAGGTCGTGGCGATTGTAGGCTTCGTTGTAGGCATCAACGACGGCCGTGGGCTCGGGAACCGGCCCGGTCGTCAGCGGAACGCAAAAAGCCAGAACGGCGCCGAGCGGCTCCACTAGCGGTCCCGGCGGGCCCGGACGCGAACCGGCTTGGCCTGCTGTTCACGGGCGCGCGCGACGGCGATGGCGGCTGCGAGAGCGGCCAGGGCGGCGGCGGTCAGGCCAATGATCATGCGGCGAAACTCCGGATCGGTGAACTGTCAGGATACATAAGGGGTGGACCCCGGTCTATCCAGTTGGAGGGACCGATTGTCACGGCGAGCCCCCTTCCCCGTTTAACGGACGAAATCCACCCGGGCGATCAGGCCGTTCTCGAAGGTGTAGATGGCCACGACCTCGAAGGGATCGGCGTCCGGCGAACGGAACACCCGCTCGTGGTCCAGGACCCTGCCCGCCACACAGGTGCGCGACAGCAGCTCGGCGCGGTTCTGCGGAAACTGGGCCCACAGGCCCACATGCCGTTCGCGGTAGGCCTCGATGCCCGTCAGGTTCGGCGCCTCGCCGAGGTTCGCCACCACGACGCCGGACGTGAACCAGCGGCACATCGCCTCCAGGTCCTGGGCGTTGTAGGCGTCCAGCTGGGCGCCCACCACCTCTTCGGGTGTCACCGGTCGATCTCGCCGAACACGATGTCCAGGCTGCCGAGGATGGCCGACACATCGGCCAGCATATGGCCCCGGTTCATCCAGTCCATGGCCGCCAGATGCGGGAAGCCCGGCGCGCGGATCTTGCAGCGGTAGGGCTTGTTGGTGCCGTCGCTGACCAGATAGACGCCGAACTCGCCCTTGGGCGCTTCCACCTGGGCGTAGACCTCGCCCGGCGGCGTGCGGAAGCCTTCGGTGTAGAGCTTGAAGTGGTGGATGAGGGCTTCCATCGACCGCTTCATCTCGGCGCGGCGCGGCGGGGTGATCTTGTTGTCCTCGGTCATCACCGGGCCGCGCACGGTGCGCAGCTTTTCACAGGCCTGGCGGATGATCTTGGTCGACTCGCGCATCTCCTGCATGCGGCAGAGGTAACGGTCGTAGCAGTCGCCGTTCTTGCCCAGCGGGATCTGGAAATCGAAGTCGTTGTAGCACTCGTAGGGCTGGTTGCGGCGCAGGTCCCAGGCGATGCCCGAACCGCGCACCATCACGCCCGAGAAGCCCCAGGCCAGGGCCTCTTCCTTGGTCACCACGCCGATGTCGACGTTGCGCTGCTTGAAGATGCGGTTCTCGGTGATCAGGCCCTCGATGTCGTCGCAGACCTTCGGGAAGGCCTTGGCCCAGGCGTCGATGTCCTCGACCAACTGGTCGGGCAGGTCCTGGTGGACGCCGCCGGGACGGAAGTAGTTGCTGTGCAGACGAGCGCCGCAGGCGCGCTCGTAGAAGATCATCAGCTTTTCGCGCTCTTCGAATCCCCACAGCGGCGGGGTCAGGGCGCCGACGTCCATCGCCTGGGTGGTGACGTTGAGCAGGTGGTTCAGGATGCGGCCGATTTCCGAATACAGCACCCGGATGAGGCTGCCGCGGATCGGCACCTCGACGCCCAGCAGCTTCTCGATGGCCAGGCAGAAGGCGTGCTCCTGGTTCATCGGCGCCACGTAATCGAGGCGGTCGAAATAGGGCACGTTCTGCAGATAGGTCCGCGCTTCCATCAGCTTTTCGGTGCCGCGATGCAGCAGGCCGATGTGCGGGTCGACGCGTTCGACGACTTCGCCGTCCAGCTCCAGCACCAGGCGCAGCACGCCGTGAGCCGCCGGGTGCTGCGGGCCGAAGTTGAGGTTGAACTTGCGGACGGGGGTTTCCGGGACCGCCGGAATGATCGAAGCGTCGTCGGCCATCACTTGGTCTCCGCCTTCTCGTCGCCGGGCAGCGCGTATTGCGCGCCTTCCCAGGGGCTGAGGAAATCGAAGTTGCGGAATTCGGCGATCTTCACCGGCTCGTAGACCACCCGCTTCAGTTCGTCGTCATAGCGAACCTCGACATAGCCGGTCATCGGGAAGTCCTTGCGCAGCGGATGCCCATGGAACCCGTAGTCGGTCAGGATGCGGCGCAGGTCGGGGTGGTTGTCGAAGAAGATGCCGTACATGTCGAACGCCTCGCGCTCGAACCAGTCGGCGACCGGGTAGACGGCCGTGATCGACGGCACCGCGGTGTCCTCGTCGGTGGCGACCTTCACCCGGATGCGGTGGTTCTTCACCATCGACAGCAGGTGGTAGACGACGTCGAACCGCTGGGCCCGCTCGGGATAGTCGACGCCGGCGAGATCGATCAACTGGTGGAACCGGTAGTCCGGATGATCCCGCAGCTGGGTCAGGGCCTCGACGATGCGGGTCGTCTGGGCGCTGACGGTCAACTCCCCGAACTCGACCTTGTAGGCGACGATCGAACCGGCGCTGTTGGCAACGATGGACTGGCCGAGCGCTTCGAGGCTGGCGTCCAGTTCGGCATGGGTCAGGCTCATCGCTCGATGGTCCCCGTCCGGCGGATCTTCTTCTGCAGCTGCAGCACGCCGTAGACCAGCGCCTCGGCGGTCGGCGGGCAGCCCGGGACATAGATGTCCACCGGCACCACGCGGTCGCAACCGCGCACGACGCTGTAGCTGTAATAGTAGTAGCCGCCGCCGTTGGCGCAGCTGCCCATGGAGATGACGTAGCGGGGCTCCGGCATCTGGTCGTAGACCTTGCGCAGGGCGGGGGCCATCTTGTTGGTCAGGGTGCCGGCGACGATCATCACGTCCGACTGGCGCGGGCTGGCGCGCGGGGCGAAGCCGTAGCGCTCAAGGTCATAGCGCGGCATGGCCGAGTGCATCATCTCGACGGCGCAGCAGGCCAGGCCGAAGGTCATCCACATCAGTGAACCGGTGCGGGCCCAGGTGATCAGGTCGTCGGCCGCCGCGACCACGAAGCCCTTGTCGGCCAGGCGGTCGGAAATGGCGTCGAAATAGGGGTCGTGGACCTTGGGGTCGTAGGCCGGAACGGTGGAGCGGGCTGCCCCAAGAGCGGGGACTTGCGCCGGAACCGCAGCCGTGCTGCCCGGAACGATTACTCCCATTCCAGGGCTCCCTTCTTCCATTCGTAGATAAAGCCGACGGTGAGCACGCCCAGGAAAAGCATCATCGACCAGAAGGCGAAGATCGAGGCGTCCTTGGGCAGGTTCATCAGGCTGACCGCCCAGGGGAACAGGAAGGCCACTTCCAGGTCGAAGATGATGAACAGGATCGACACGAGGTAGAACCGCACGTCGAATTTCATCCGCGCGTCGTCGAAGGCGTTGAACCCGCACTCATAGGCGCTGACCTTTTCCGGGTCCGGCGCGGACGGCGCCAGGATGGCGGCGCCGAAGATGAAGACAAGGCCGATGACCAGCGCGATCCCGAGAAAGATCAGGATGGGCAGGTAGTTGAGCAGGAAGGCGTCCATGGTTTCCCCGGGGAGGAGTCGCGCGCGTTGTAGACCAAGGACTGCGGGGGTTCAAAGGGTTCTGCAAGCTTGCTGAATCTTCGGCGCCATGCCGATATCGCCGTTATGACTAAGCGCCCGCTGGCCCTCCGATTCCTCGACGGCGTTGAGCGCCTCGGCGACAAGCTCCCCGACCCGGTCTTTATCTTCGTCTGGCTGATCGGCGCGCTGGTTCTGGCCAGCGCGATCTGCGCCCAGATCGGCCTGTCGGTGGTCAATCCGGCGACCCAGGAGGTGATGACCGCCCAGAGCCTGCTGTCGGCCGAGAACCTGCGCAAACTGTTCGTCGAGATGCCCAGGACCCTGACCAGCTTCCCGCCGCTGGGCATGGTGCTGCTGGTCATGCTGGGCGCCGGGGTCGCCGAACGCGTGGGCCTGCTCAGCGCCGCCATCCGGGGCCTCGTCCGCCACACGCCCAGGCGGCTGCTGGCCCCGGTCATCATCCTGCTGGGACTGCTCAGCAACCAGGCCGTCGACAGCGGCTTTGTCGTGCTCATCCCGCTGGCGGGCGTCGCCTTCGCCGCCGCCGGCAGGCACCCCCTGGCCGGCATGGCCGCCGCCTTCTCCGCCTGCGTCGGGGCCTTCGCCGGCAATCCGACCCCCAGCCAGTTCGACGCCCTGATCCTCGGTTTCACCGAGCCGGCGGTGCATATCCTTGACGCCGGCTGGAAGGTGAACCTGGTCGGCAACTGGTGGTTCACCGCCGCCGCCGCCGCCTTCTTCGTGCCCATCGGCTGGTGGGTCACCGAGGCCATCGTCGAGCCGCGGCTCGGCCCCTGGATCCCGCCGGAGGATCACAAGCCCTCCGACATGCCCCTGGCCCCGGAAGAGCGCAAAGGCCTGATCCTGGCCGGCCTCGCGGTGCTCGGCGTCGTCGGCCTCTGGACGCTGATGGCCCTGCTGCCGACCGGCCCCCTGCTCGACCGCACCGTCGCCGGCATGGGCCAGTGGACGCCCTTCTTCCGATCTCTGGTCGCCGGCTTCTTCGTGCTGTTCCTGATGGCCGGCATCGCCTTCGGGGCCAGCGTCGGGGTCATCAAAAGCCACCGCGACGTCGTACGGCTGGCCGGCGAGTCAATGATCGCCATGGCGCCCTACATCGTCCTGGCCTTCGCCGCCGCCCACTTCATCGCCATGTTCACCTGGTCGAACCTGGGGGCCATCGTCGCCATCAACGGGGCCGAGGCGCTGAAGGCCACCGGCGTGCCGCTGGTCGTCATGCTGCTGGGCGTCGTCGTCCTGACCGCCTTCCTCGACCTCTTCATCGGCTCGGCCTCGGCCAAGTGGGCGGCGCTGGCCCCGGTGTTGGTGCCGATGTTCATGCTGCTGGGCGTCAGCCCGGAGATGACCACCGCCGCCTACCGCATGGGCGATTCGACCGTCAACATGGCCAGCCCCCTGATGCCCTACTTCCCCCTGGTGCTGGCCTTCGCCCAGCGCTGGATTCCCACCCTGGGGGTCGGCGGGTTGATGAGCTCGGTGCTGCCCTTCAGCATGGCCTTCATGGTCGTGGCCCTTGGCGTCACCGGCCTGTGGGGCGTGATGCAGTGGCCCACGGGACCCGCCGCTCCCTTCCATTACACGGCCCCGGCCGCAGCGGCGCCAGGGGCCCCCGTCATCCCCTACAAGCCGCCCGGACACTGAATTTCAGGACCGTCCTCAAAAAGCTTTCGGCCTTCGCTTGACACCGCTGGAGCATCCCCCTATTCCGCCCTCCTCGCGCTGCTGCGAAGCGATGCGGATGTAGCTCAGTTGGTTAGAGCGCCGGCCTGTCACGCCGGAGGTCGCGGGTTCGAGTCCCGTCATTCGCGCCACTCTCCCCCATATTTTAGGCATTCGCACCCAAACGGGCCCGGCTAGTCTGCGCGCTCAGTCTGGAGTCTGCCCATGTCCGCTTTCCTTGCCCTGGCCCTTGCCGCCGCCCTTAACGAGCCGCCCGGTCCCGAGGACTTTGCCGCCACCGGCTACGTGCGCGCGCCGATCGTCGCCGCCGACAAGAAGGCCGAGAACCTTCCCGCCATGGCCGCCACCTGGAACGGCGCGGCCTGGTGGCAGGCGCTGATGTGGTGCGCCGACATGCACGGGATCCAGAAGCTGCGGATCGAACACCAGGGCGCGACACCAGCCCAGATCGCCGAGCAGGAGACGCTCAACAAGACCTATCAGAACCTGGCCATCGCCCGCCTGGTCGCCGACCGGGGCATCACCGCCAAGGCCGCCTGGGACGACATCCTCGAAGCCGAAGACGTCTACTGGTTCTTCTCCTTCGAGGGTCGCGACATCGACTATCGCGTCGACTCCATGACCTGCCGCCTGTTCCAGTCCCGGGTGAGCCGGCTCTAACCCTTCTCCGGCGGGTCCTTCTTCAACCGCCCACGCTTCGCCAACCCTTCACGGATCAGCACCTCGAGCTGCGCATTGACGCTGCGCAGCTCATCGGCCGCGAGGCGCTCGACCGCGTCGAGCACCTCGGGCTTCACCCTCAGCAGGTAGGAGCGTTTGCCGGGGCTGGCCATGGCCCTAGTAGAGCGAGCCGGTGTTGAGCACGGGCTGGGCCTCGCGGTCGGCGCAGAGCACCACCAGCAGGTTGGAGACCATGGCCGCCTTGCGCTCCTCGTCCAGGTCGACGACGCCGCGTTCGGACAGCTGCTGCAGGGCGCTCTCCACCATCGACACGGCGCCGGCCACGATCAGCGCCCGGGCCGCCAGCACCGCATGGGCCTGCTGGCGCTTCAGCATTGCCCCGGCGATTTCCGGCGCATAGGCCAGGTGCATCAGGTGGCATTCGTCGACGACGATGCCGGCCACCGCCACCCGATCCTGCAGATCGGCCTTCAGCCGCTCCCCGACCACCTCGGCGTCGGCCCGCAGGGTCGGCTCGTCGTTCTCGGCGTGGTCATAGGCGTAATGACGGGCAGTCTCGCGCAGCGCCGTCTCGATCTGGATGTTGATGAAGGCCTGGTAGTCGTCGACGTCGAACAGGGCCTGGGCCGAGTCGGCCACCCGCCAGACGACGTTCGCCGCGATCTCGATCGGGTTGCCGCCCTTGTCGTTGACCTTCAGCATCTCGCTGGTGACGTTGCGCACCCGCATGCTGACCTTCTTGCGGCCGTACCAGGGCAGCACCCAGCGCAGGCCGGTGTTGCGGTCCGTGCCCTTGTAGTTGCCGAACAGGGTGATGGCCGAGGCCTCGTTCGGCTGCAGCATGTAGAAGCCGGTCGTCGCCAGGCCGCCCAGAACGATGGCGGCGATGCCCAGCAGGGCCCGCGGCGTGTTCTCATCTATGAAGGGAACCTGCGTGGCCCCGGCCGCGATCAGGATGATGGCCACCAGCAGCACCAGGATCCCGTTGATCCCGCCGCCAGGCCGCTCGTTGGTGCGATTGATCGCCTTGTGCTCGGTCATGTTCAGCCCTCCGAATTTGATATGAAAGTGATATCACTTTTCGCAGCGGCGTAAACTTAAATCGGAGTCATGTGAGGGGCGTAAGAAATAGGGGACACGCTGGAATCCAACGCGTCCCCCAATTCCGCATCCCGTGAGGCGGCGCTGACTAAAGCCCCAGAACCAGCTTCGCCATGATATTCCGCTGGATCTCGTTGGAGCCGGCGTAGATCGAGGCCTTGCGGTAGTTGAAATAGGCCCCCGCCGCCGGCGCCGCATAATCCGGCCCCGGGAAGTAGTCGTTGCCGCCCGCGAAGGCCGGCGCATAGGGCGCGGCGTAGTGGCCGACCGCCTCCAGCACCAGTTCGGTGATCGCCTGCTGCGCCTCCGATCCGGCGCACTTCAGCATCGAGGACGCCGGACCGACCGGCTCACCGCCCTCCATGGCCGAGAAGATGCGCAGTTCGGTGGCGTTCAGCGCCTCGACCTTGATCTCCAGTTCGGCGATCTTGCGGCGGAAATCGTGGTCGAGGATCAGCGGCTCACCATCGTCGCCCAGCTCCGCCGACGCGATCTTCCGCACCTTCTTGAGGCTGTTCATCAGCCCCGGCGCGTAGGCGTTGCCCCGCTCGAACTCGAGCAGATACTTGGCGTAGGTCCAGCCCTTGCCCTCCTCCCCGATGCGGTTCGAAACCGGCACCCGCACGTCGGTGAAGAAGACCTGGTTGATCTCCTGCTGCCCGTCGACCGGCTGGTCCAGCGTCGGCAGAGACTTGATCTCGATCCCCGGCGTATCCATCCGCAGCAGCAGGAAGCTGATCCCGTTCTGCGTCTTGGCCTCCTGGCTGGTCCGCACCAGGCAGAACATCCAGTCGGCCCACTGCGCATGCGTCGTCCAGATCTTCGAGCCGTTGAGGACGTAGTCGTCCCCGTCCCGCTCGGCCTTCATCTGCAGGCTGGCCAGGTCGGACCCCGACCCCGGCTCCGAATAGCCCTGGCACCACCAGATGTCGGAGTTCAGGATCGGCGGCAGATGCTGCGCCTTCTGCTCGTCCGAGCCGAAGGCCATGATCACCGGCGCCACCATCTTCAGCCCCATGGGCGAAGAGGTCGGCACGCCGGCCAGGCTCATCTCCATGTTGAAGATGTAGCGCTGCGAAGCGGTGAACCCCGGCCCGCCCAGCTCGACGGGCCAGTCGGGCGCCGCCCAGCCCCTGGCCGCCAGCTTCTTCTGCCAGGCGACCTGGCCGGCCTTGTCGAGATAGCCGTTCTTCGACTGGGCCAGCTGTGCTTTCAGCCCGTCGTCATAGTTGGCGGCGATCCAGTCGCGGACTTCCTTCTGGAAGGCCCGGTCGGCGTCGGAAAAGGCCAGGTCCATGGCGGACTACTCCACGCCGTCGAGGTATTCGATCTCCGGACGGCCAGCCATGGTCGGACCCATCGCCGCGCCGGCGGCCTTGAAGTAGTCGGTGCCGCCGTGGTGCTTCAGGGCGTCCTCGTTGGCGTAGAGCTCCAGCACCTTGTAGACGCCCGGCTCCGTGCGGCTCTTGGTCAGCTGATAGGCGATGCAGCCCGGCTCATTGGCCTTCACCTTGGCCGCCAGGTCCAGGAACACCTTTTCGAACTCCGCCGCCTTGGCTTCCTGCACGAACAGCTTGGCCACAACACCGATCATCGTCTCTCTCCCAAACAAGTGTTTGACCGACCATGGCGCGGCGCGCGGCCCTGAGCAAGCGTGACGTGGAGGGAAGCGCCGCCTACCCCTCCGCCCCCTTCGCCGCCATCGCCTCGGCGTACCGCCGCAACACCGTGCTGTACTGGTCCCCCGTCTCGACCATGACGATGTCCTCGAACGGATAGTCCAATGGCTCGGCCATCCAGGCCCCCGCCCCGTCCAGCAGTTGCAGCCGCACCCGGTCGTCGAACACGGCCAGCACCTTGCCGACCTCCATCTCGTCGCCGTCGTGCAGGCAGACCGTGGCGTCCACCGCCAGGGCCGAGGCGAACAGCGGCCGGAAGCCCGACAGGTTCAGCCAGTCGAAGGCCTCGGTCGGAACCGCCCCGTTCCAGGCCAGAATCGCCTGCCGGTCGCGGTGAATGGGATCGCGGGCGATGGCCTCGATGTGCTCCAGGGGGATGATCCGCACCCCGTCGCTGGTCCAGGCCTCGAACACCTCCAGCAGCACGAAGCCGCCGGTCAGGCCGACGACGAAGCCCTCATGCTCCTCGCCCCCGACCTCGTCCTTCAAGGTGATCTCGATGTAGTCGCCGGCCACCAGATGGGGCCGCAGCCGTGACGCGGTGGTCAGGGTCAGCGCCGCTCGTTCCAGCCGTAGGCCACCCAGTGGTGACCCCCGACCTTATGGGCCTCGATGACGCCGTCGTCAGCGGCGCGGGCGCGGGCCTTGCGGCCGGCGCGGTTGGCCAGGGCCACGAAGGCCAGGGTGGCGCTGGTCATGACGGCCAGGACAACCACGGTCGTGACGGCGAACACGGTGAGGACGGACCCGATCACAACGGCCGCCACGGTGGCCAACAGGCCGCCGATCCAGGCCAGGGCCTTCATTCCCCCGTTCGCAGTCTGGGTCATCGCTACTCCTCCAGCCGCCAAACCGGCGACCTTGGCCTTATAGTTTGGCCGTCCGGCCTGAACGTCAACCAAATGCGCGGTTCACACGGCAATTTTTAGACCGGCGCCAGAATGCGTGGCGGGCCCTAGGCCGCCCCCGCCATCCTCAGTTCGCGGCGCTCGGCCATGGCGGTGTCGAAGGCCGCGTTGATCGCCGCCGCCTTGGCCTCGGCCACGGCGATGAATTCCTCGGGCAGGCCCCGGCCCCGCGCCCGGTCCGGGTGGGCCGCCGACAGCTGCTTCTTCCACTCGGCCCTCAGTTCCTCGTCGCTGGCGTCGGGCAGGACGCCGAGGATGACATAGGGGTCGTCCTTGCCGGCCCCCAGATGCGTCGCCTTCAGCCGCCGCAGGGTCAAGCGCGACAGCCCGAACAGGTCCGACACCCGTTCCAGATAGTCGAGCTCGTCCTGCGTCACGTACCCGTCCGACCCGGCGATATGGAAAAGCCCGTCGAGCACGTCTTCCAGCAGTTGCGGGCAGCCGCGATACCGTTTGGCCAGCCGCCGGGCATAGCTCTCGAACCCCAGCGACGTCTGCCGCGCCAGCTCGTAGAGCCGCCGCACGTTGCGCTCGGACCCCTCGTCCGGCTGGAAGACGGTGGCGAAGGTCGCATATTCGGAATGGTCGGCCCGCCCGTCGGCCTTGGCCAGCTTGGCCCCAAGCGCCGTCACCGCCGTCGAGAACGCGGGGTCCTCACCGGGCAGCCCCGCCGGGCAGTCGGGACATTCGGCTTCGTCCACGCGGTTCGCGGCAAGCCTTGCAATGTTGCGCCAAAAGGTCATGGGAAGGAGACGACAGGATACGATGATGGCGGCGGCATGACAATGACGGCGGGGAAGCAGTCGGGTGAAGCTTTTGTCAGGAAGACTCGCGGGTCCCTGACCGTTGCCCTGAATCTGCCCGCCATCCTCGCCGTGCTCACCCAAACTCTCCCTTCCCCTCGAGGGGGAAGGGTCGGGGATGGGGTGTACGCGCCGGCTTGGAAGCGAAGGTCAAAGAGGGCGCCGGCGCCTTACGCACTCTTTCGGAACCCTCGAGCGCACACCCCTCCCAACCCTCCCCCTCGAGGGGAGGGCTATCGGAGTACTGACGGATGGAGCCCTGCATGACCCGCTGGTCTTTCTGGATCGACCGCGGCGGCACCTTCACCGACGTCGTTGCCCGCGACCCCGCAGGCGCCGAGCACACGCTCAAGCTCCTCTCCCAATCCCCCGCCTACCCGGACGCCGCCGTCGAGGCCATGCGCCGCCTCCTCCAGGCCGTCCCCGGCCAGCCCTTCCCGGCCGACCGCGTGGAAGCCATCAAGATGGGCACCACCGTCGCCACCAACGCTCTCCTGGAGCGCAAGGGCGCCAACACCCTGCTCGTCACCACGAAGGGATTCGCCGACTCGCTCGTCATCGGCGACCAGTCGCGCCCAGAACTCTTCGCGCTCGACCTCTTCCGCCCGGCTCCGCTCTACGCCGCCGTCCTCGAAGCCGACGAACGCCTGGCTAGCGACGGCGCTGTCGTCCGCCCGCTTGACGAAGCCGCCCTGACCGCCGCCCTCACAAAGGCCCGCGCCGACGGCGCCACATCCGTCGCCATCGCCTTCCTGCACAGCGACCTCAACCCCGCCCACGAGATCGCCGCCGGCAAACTCGCGCAGGCCGCCGGATTCACCTACGTCGCCCTCTCCAGCGAAGTCTCTCCCCTCCCCCGCTTCGTTCCCCGCGCCGAGACCGCCGTCGCCGACGCCTACCTGACCCCGGTCCTGCGCGCCTATGTCGACCAGGTCGCCGACGCCGTGAACGGCGCGCCCCTCTGGTTCATGACCAGCGCCGGCGCCCTGGTCCGCGCCGACGCCTTCCGGGGCAAGGACGCCGTCGTCTCCGGTCCCGCCGGCGGCGTGGTCGGCGTCGCCGAGACCGCCCGCCAGGCGAACGCCCCCGCCGTGCTCGGCTTCGACATGGGCGGCACCTCGACGGACGTCTGCCGCTTCGCCGGCGTCCTCGAACGGCGCGACAAGGCCAATGTCGCCGGCGCCAAGCTCCGCAGCCCCATGCTCGACGTCGAGACCGTCGCCGCCGGCGGCGGCTCGATCCTGGCCTTCGACGGCATGCGCGCCCGGGTCGGCCCCGACAGCGCCGGCGCCAATCCCGGTCCCGCCGCCTACGGTCGCGGCGGCCCGCCCGCCGTCACCGACGCCAACCTGGTCCTCGGCCGCCTCGACCCGGCGTACTTCCCCAGCATCTTCGGCCCCGCCGCCGACGCCCCCCTCGACGTCGCCGCCTCCCGCCGGGCCCTGGGCGACCTCGCCGCCGCCATGAGCCTGCCGTCGCCCGAGGCCGCCGCAGAAGGCTTCATCGCCGTCGCCGTCGAACACACCGCCCAGGCCATCCGCCGCATCTCCACCGAGCGCGGCTTCGACCCCAGGGATCATGCGCTCGTGGCGTTCGGTGGCGCGGCCGGCCAGATCGCCTGCGATGTGGCCGATGCGCTGGGGATGACGACGGTGCTGAGCCCGAGGCCCGCCTCCCTCCTGTCGGCCTGGGGCATCGGCCAGGCCCGCGTCCGCGCCCTGCGCCAGGCCGGCCTTGAAGCCCCCCTCTCCCTCGAAGGCCTCTCATCGGCCGCCGCGCTGGCCGACCGCCTCACCACCGAAGCCACCGAAGCCCTCGCCGCCCAGGGCTCCGCCCCCGGCGACCGCACCGTCCGACTGATGCTCCGCTACGACGGCGCGGACGCGGTCCTGCCTGTCCCGCCCGCCGACGAAGCGGCGGTGAAGACCGCCTTCGAACAGGCCCACCAAAGGCTGTTCGGCTTCATCGAACCGGCCCGCACCATTCTCATCGCCAGCGTCGAAGTCGAGGCGGAGGAGCTGGCGCACGCTCAGTTCCTCCCCCCTTGGGGGAGGGGGACCGCGCGCGAAGCGCGTGGTGGTGGGGGCAGCGCCGGCGGTAGCCCGCAGACCATGAACACCGGCGCCGAACCTGCTCAGAGCGAGCCCACAACAACCGGCGCTGCCCCCACCACCACCGCCTCCGGCGGCGGTCCCCCTCCCCCAGAGGGGGAGGAACTGGGGGCTGTCGTCCAGGCAGCGGACCTCAACCACCCCCTCCCCGGGCCCGCCCTCATCGTCCGCGGCGACACCCAGATCGCCGTCGCCGCCGGCTGGACCGCCGCCCGCGAGGACGACGGCCTCATCCGCCTCACCCGCACGGCCGCCAGATCCGTCGCCGAGTCCGACACCGACCGCCCCGACCCCGTCACCCTCGAACTCTTCAACCGCCGCTTCATGGGCGTCGCCGAAGCCATGGGCGCGGCCCTCGAACGCACCGCCCACTCGGTCAACATCAAGGAGCGGCTCGACTTCTCCTGCGCCCTGTTCGACACCGACGGCGGCCTGGTCGCCAACGCCCCCCACATGCCCGTCCACCTGGGCAGCATGGGCGCCTCCGTCCGCGCCGTTCAGGCCCGCCACGACAGCTTCGCTCCCGGCGACGCCTTCGTTCTCAACAACCCCTATTTCGGCGGCACCCACCTGCCCGACATCACCGTGGTGATGCCGGTCTTCATGGACCCCCCAGAAAAAGTAGGGGCCGACGCCCAGCCCAGCTTCTACGTCGCCGCCCGGGGCCACCACGCCGATGTCGGTGGCGTCCAGCCGGGGTCCATGCCGCCCTTCTCCAGAACCATCGACGAGGAAGGCGTCATGCTCGACGCCCTCCCCATGATGCGGGGTGGCGTGTTCCTGGAGGCCGAGACCCGCGCCGCCCTCGCCACCGGCCAGTGGCCAGCCCGCGCCCCCGACCGCAACATCGCCGACCTCAAGGCCCAGCTTGCCGCCTGCCAGGCCGGCGCCGCCGCCGTCGCCGGGATGATCGAGAGCCACGGCGCCCGCACGGTCGCCCGCTACATGGCCTTCGTCCAACAGAACGCCGAAGCCAGCGTCCGCCGCGCGATCGAGAAGCTCACCGACGGCGAGGCCCGCGTCCCCCTCGACGGGGCCGGCGAGATCGTCGTCAAGGTCACCGTCGACGCCGCCGCCCGCGAAGCGACCCTCGACTTCCGCGACTCCGCCGACCAGCTGGCCACCAATTTCAACGCCCCCAGCGCCATCGTCAGCGCCGCCGCCCTCTACGTCTTCCGCACCCTGGTCGATGACGAGATTCCGCTGAATGCCGGCTGTCTCGCACCCCTCAACATCCTCACCCGTGAAGGCTCAATGCTCGACCCGCATCCGCCGGCCGCCGTGGTCGCCGGCAATGTCGAGACCAGCCAGCATGTCGTCGACGCCCTCTATGCGGCGCTCGGGGTCATGGCCAACGGCCAGGGCACGATGAACAACTTCACCTTCGGCGACGAGGACAGGCAGTACTACGAGACCCTCTGCGGCGGCTCGGGCGCCACCGCCCGCGGCCCCGGCGCCTCGGCCATCCACACCCACATGACCAACAGCCGCCTCACCGACCCGGAGATTCTCGAACGCCGCTTCCCCGTCCGGGTCGAGCATTTCGGCGTCCGCCACGGCTCCGGCGGGGCCGGCCAACACCCCGGCGGCGACGGCGCCATCCGCCGCATGCGCTTCCTCGCCCCCATGGACGCGGCGTTGCTTTCAAGCCGCAGGCTGAATATTCCGCGCGGAATCGCCGGGGGCGGGGATGCTTTGCCGGGCGAGCAACGTTTGATTGCCACAAACGGCGAGGTAAGAGACCTGACCGGCTGCTTCTCCGTACGGGTGGCGGCCGGCGACGTCATCGAGATCAAGACCCCGGGGGGCGGTGGTTATGGTCCGGTGACAGCTTGAGTTCGCTTGTGTTTTGCCCCTGACCAGGACCTTTGAATGGCCCCGATCCTTCCCCTGCTCCTCTCCCTGATGATCGTTCAGGAAGCCGCGCCGGCCGCTGAAGCGCCCGCGCCCGCCGCCGAGACCGCCGAGGTGGAGTACCCGATCCCGCCCGGCGCCCCGGACGACGACTACGGCCTGGTCGCCTGGTGCTACGGCGCCCTCGACGGCCACATGAAGCTCTATGACAAGGTGCTGCCCGAGGTCACCCGCATCGAGACCGAGATCGCCAAGATCCCCGGGGCGCCGCCCGCCGACATGGGCGCCTACAAGGAGCAGCGCGACGCCGGCAGGGATACGCTCAAGCTGTTCCGCGGCTCGATGGAGGCCGCCGAAAAGGCGTCCGCCAAGCCGATCGCGACCTACGGCGCCGAGCAGCTGAAGCGTGGCGGCGGCGTCTGGTCCACCATCCGCGAAACCAAGGACAAGAAGTACCTGGCCCGCGAATGGATGAGCTGGGGTCTCCCGGGCCGCTGCCTGCCTACCGCCGAGAAGCTGGCCACCCGCTCCAAGCTGTTCGGCAGCGCCCTGACCTACAACGTCAAGCCGCCGGCCGCCCCGGCTGCCCCGGAACCGGCCCCGGAGCCGGCCGCGGACCCGATCGCCGACGCCGTCAGCGACGCCCAGGCCGACGCCCCGGCCGCCGCTCCCGAAGAGCCCGCCGCCACCGAAGCGGCCAAGCCGGAAGAAACCCCGGCCCCCGATCTGCGCGGCCCGCAATAGGTCTAGACATATTCATCTTCCGCCCGCCGGAAGCTGAAACGGGGACACATTGAATTGCCGCTGGCGTCATCGCCAGGACGCGCGCCGTCGGCGCCCGGCAATTCAATGGGTCCCCTCTTCTGGCCCCCGGTCGCGACAGGGTGGCTCAAGGGTGGTCCCCCGACGCTCCGCCGGTGGCCGAAACGACCTCTTCAGCAGGCTGATCCGGCCCCACCGGGTGGTCAAAACAGACTGAATTTACTCAACAATTTTTCGACGGTCCGTGCTACAATAGCTTCGCTTCGACAAGCTCAAGACCGAAGCTCCCAGGACCACCCCGCTACGCCGCCGCCTCCCGCGCCCGCGCCAATGGATCATAGGCCAGGATCGGCGCCAGCCAGCGCTCGGCGGTCGCCACGGTCCAACCCTTGCGCGCCGCATAGTCCTCGACCTGATCGCGGTCGATCTTTCCGACCCCGAAATAGTGGGCCTGCGGATGGGCGAAGTAGAGGCCCGACACCGAAGCCGGCGGGCTCATGGCATAGCTCTCGGTCAGGGCCATGCCGGTGTGGTTCTCGGCATCGAGCAGTTTGAACAGCGTCGCCTTCTCGGTGTGGTCCGGCTGAGCCGGGTAGCCCGGCGCCGGGCGGATGCCCTGGTACTTCTCGGCGATCAGCGCGTCGATGTCGAAGGGCTCGTCGGGGGCATAGCCCCACAGCTGGGTGCGCACCTGCCGGTGCAGCGACTCGGCAAAGGCCTCGGCCAGACGGTCGGCAAGGGCCGCCGACAGGATGGCGTTGTAGTCGTCGCCCGCCGCCTTGAACTTCGCGGCGATCTCCAGCTCGCCGTGCCCGGCGGTCACCGCGAAGGCGCCGATCCAGTCCTGGGCCTTGTCGGCCGGGGCGACGAAGTCGGACAGGGCCAGGTTGGCCTTGCCGCCGGTCTTGTCCATCTGCTGGCGCAGGGTGTGGAAGCGGGCCAGTTCCGCATCGCGCGTCTCGTCCGAGAACACCGCGATATCGTCGCCCACCGCCTGGGCCGGCCAGAAGCCGACAACCCCTTTGGCGGTGAACCACTTCTCCTCGACGATCCGCTTCAGCATCGCCTGGGCGTCGCGGAACAGGTCGCTGGCCGCCTCGCCGACGATGTCGTCCTCGAGGATGGCCGGATAACGCCCGACCAGCTCCCAGCTGGCGAAGAAGGGCGTCCAATCGATGTGGCGGGCGAGGTCGGCCAGGTCGCCCTCGACGGCGCGGACGCCGATAAAGCTCGGCTTCACCGTCGGCTGCTCGGTCCAGTTCACCGGGTGGGCGTTGGCCCGTGCCCGGGCGATCGGGGTGCGGTTCTTGGCTTCCTGGCCCCGGGCGAACTGCTCGCGGACCCGGATGTATTCATCGCGCGTCTCGGCCTCCAGCCGGGGCCGCTCTTCGGAAAGGAGGCCCGATACGACGCCGACCGCCCGGCTGGCGTCCAGCACATAGGTGGTCGAGCTGCGGCGGTAGGCCGGCTCGATCTTCACCGCCGTATGGGTTTTGCTGGTCGTAGCCCCGCCGATCAGAAGCGGGATGTCGAAGCCGCGCCGCTCCATCTCGGCGGCGACGAAGACCATCTCGTCCAGCGACGGGGTGATCAGGCCCGACAGCCCGATGATGTCGACCCCATGCGCCTTGGCCTCGTCGAGAATGCGGTCGGCCGGGACCATGACGCCGAGGTCGATGACCTCGTAGTTGTTACACTGCAGGACCACCCCGACGATGTTCTTGCCGATGTCGTGGACGTCACCCTTGACCGTGGCCATCAGGATCTTGCCCGCCGCCTTGCGCGGCTGGCCTTCCTTCTCGGCTTCCATGAAGGGCATCAGCCAGGCCACCGCCTGCTTCATCACCCGCGCCGACTTGACCACCTGCGGCAGGAACATCTTGCCCGAGCCGAACAGGTCCCCGACCACGTTCATGCCGTCCATCAGCGGGCCTTCGATGACGTGCAGCGGCCGCTCGGCCTGCAACCGCGCCTCTTCGGTATCAGCGTCGATGAACTCGGTGATGCCGTTGACCAGGGCGTGGGTCAGCCGCTCCTGCACCGTCCCGGCCCGCCAGGCCTGGTCGGCGACCTTGGCCACGGTCCCGTCGCCCTTGTACTTGGGCGCCAGATCGACCAGCCGCTCGGTCTGGCTGCCGCCTGCCTTGGGCTTGCGGTTGAGGATCACATCCTCGACCGCTTCGCGCAGCTCCGGGTCGATGTCGTCATAGACCGGCAGGTCGCCGGCGTTGACGATCCCCATGTCCATGCCGGCATTGATGGCGTGGTAGAGGAACACCGAGTGGATCGCCCGCCGGACCGGCTCGTTGCCGCGGAAGCTGAACGAGACGTTCGACACCCCGCCCGACACCCGCGCGTAAGGCAGCTGCTGTTTGATCGCCCGCGTCGCCTCGATGAAGTCGACCGCGTAGTTGTCATGCTCCTCGATCCCCGTCGCCACGGCGAAGATGTTGGGGTCGAAGATGATGTCCTCCGGCGGGAAACCCACCTCGTCCACCAGGATGCGGTAGGCGCGCGTACAGATCTCGATCTTCCGGGCGGCGGTGTCGGCCTGGCCCTGTTCGTCGAAGGCCATGACCACCACGGCGGCGCCGTAGCGCAGGCACAGGCGCGCATGGTGTCGGAAGGTATCCTCCCCTTCCTTCATGCTGATCGAGTTGACGATGGCCTTGCCCTGGACGCACTTCAGACCGGCTTCGATCACCTCCCATTTGGAGCTGTCGATCATCACCGGCACCTTGGCGATGTCCGGCTCGGCGGCCAGCAGGTTCAGGTAGGTGACCATGGCCTGCTTCGAATCCAACAGGCCCTCGTCCATGTTGACGTCGATGACCTGGGCGCCGGCCTCGACCTGCTGGCGCGCGACGGCGAGGGCCGCCGTATAGTCGCCATCGACCACCAGCTTGCGGAATTTGGCCGAGCCGGTGACGTTGGTCCGCTCACCGACGTTGACGAAGACAGGTCTCACTACAGCAGTCCGTTATCGAGTGCGGGCTCGCGCCCTCCGAGAGCAAGGCGACGACTGATCACCGCCTGAGGCAGACCGGCGGCGACAGCCTTCATCACCGGACCGGGCCCCTGCCCGTGCAATTGCTTCAGTCCAGCCACCGCCGACCGCAGCTGGGCCTTTGATGCCCCGGCCACCGCCAGCTTGAAGGCGTCAAAGTCTTTGGTTTCCAGCACCGGATCGCCCGGCGCGGGTCCGATATCGACGCGCGGCGCAGTCTGCACCAGCGCATTGACCAGCACCGCAGCGGCCTTGTCGTTGGTCGCACGGCCAAGCCGGCTGCGCAGGTCGCGCAGCAGTTCGGTCTCGGTTGTGGTGAGCGCGTCGGCCTTGTCGAGTTTCATCAGGCCAGCTCGAACGGCTCCAGGCCCGCCAGCCGCATGGCTTTCGGACGCTCGGGGATCGGCCGGGGCTTCTTGCCCTTCACCGCTTCCGCCACATGCCGGATGTGCTCCGGGGTCGTGCCGCAACAGCCGCCCAGGATGTTGACCAGGCCGCTTTGCGCCCACTCTTCCAGGTGACAGGCCGTCTGGTGCGGCTCCTCGTCATACTGGCCCATGGCGTTGGGCAGGCCGGCGTTGGGATAGGCCGCTACCAGGGTGTCGGCCACCCGGCTCATCTCGGCGATGTGCGGCCGCATCAGGTCGGCGCCGAGCGCGCAGTTGAAGCCCACCGCAAACGGCCGCGAATGCTTGACGCTGTTCCAGAAGGCCTCTGCCGTCTGGCCCGACAGGGTCCGACCCGAACGGTCGGTGATCGTCCCGCTGATCCAGATCGGCAGCGGCTCATAGCCCTCGTCCTCGAGGTCCATGATCGCCTTGATGCAGGCCTTGCAGTTGAGGGTATCGGTGATGGTCTCGATCAGGAACAGGTCCACCCCGCCGTCGTGCAGCGCCTGCACCTGCTCGCGATAGGCCTCATAGACCTGATCGAAGGTCACCAGCCGGGCGCCCGGATCGTTCACGTCCGAGCTCATCGACAGCATCTTGTTCAGCGGCCCGATCGACCCGGCCACGAACCTCGGCTTGTCCGGCTCGGCCGCCGTGAACTTGTCGGCCGCCGCCCGGGCCAGCCTGGCGCCCTCGAAGTTGATGTCGCGCACCGCCGACTGGCAGCCGTAGTCCTCCTGGGCGATCCAGGTGGCGCTGAAGGTGTTGGTCTCGCTGATGTCGGCGCCGGCCGCGAAATAGGCCTCGTGCAGCTTCTGCACCAGGTCAGGCCGGGTCAGGCAGAGGATGTCGTTGTTGCCCTTCAGGAGGACGTTGTGGTCCTTGAAGCGCTCGGCCCGGAAGTCCTCTTCCGACAACCCCTCACGCTGGAACATCACCCCCCAGCTGCCGTCGAGGATCAGGATGCGCTCCTTGGCGGCCTGATGGAGAAGGGCGATGCGGTCCTGTCGGGTCATGATCCACCCTGTTGTTTGGCGAGCTGCGCTTCGAAGTCCGCCTTCGATCTGGCGGTGACCTTGGACAGCTCGGTGGGATCGACGAAGGGATTGGGCTTGCCCGGCCCGAGCTTGGCCCGCTTGGCGGCCAGGTTCATCTGATCCGGGTGCGGGGCCAAGAAGACGTCGGCCTGCATGCCGGCCAGTTTGGCGAAGGTCTTCTGATAGTCGGCGACGATCCCCGGGTACTGCGGGTTCGGAGCCAGCCGGTTGGCGGCCACCGAGGTGCTGCACCAGAAGATCACCTTGTAGCTCTTGGCCCCCTCCTTCACCGAGGTGGTCCAGGAGGTGCAGCCCTTGCTGTGGCCGGGCGTGATGTTGGCCTTCAGGGTGTTGGAGCCGACCGACAGCGTCTCGCCGTCGGCGACGGTCTTGTCGACCTTCACCCCCGGGAAGTTCAGGACCGTCTGGTCCTCCGAGCCCGGATACTTGCCGTTCTCCAGGGCCCACTTATCGCCGGCGCTGGCGATGACCACGGCGCCGGTGTCCTTCTTCAACTGGGCCAGGGCGCCGGCGTGGTCGAAGTGGGCGTGGCTGTTGAGGATCAGGTCGACGTCCGACAGCTTGAAACCCAGAGCCTTGATGTTGGCTTCGACCAGGGCGGCGTTCTGCGGCATGCCGCCGTCGATCAGGATGTGGCCCTTGGAGCTGGTGATCAGCCAGGCCGACAGGCCTTCGGTCCCGACGTAGTAGATGTTGCCGATCACCTGGAAGCCGGTGGTCGGCCTGGTCCAGGCTGCGGGGACCTGGGCGGAAGCGCTGACCACGAACAAGCCGAGCGCGGCGGCGGCCGAAAGGACGAGTTTCTTCAAGGTCATGCGGCGGCCTCCTCCGGCGTCTTCGCCGGTTCGCGCACCCCAAGCACCCGGCAGATGGCATACACCAGGTCGGCCCGGTTGAGGGTGTAGAAGTGGAAGTCGGAGAAGCCCTCCTCCTCCAGCTTGGCGCACATCTCGGCGGCCACGCTGCAGGCGATGAGGCGGCGGGTATCGGGATCGACGTCAAGGCCGTCGAACAGGTTGCCCAGCCAGCCGGGAATGGTCGCCCCGCAGGCGCCCGACATCTTCACCAGGCCCTTGAAGTTCGACACCGGCATGATGCCCGGCGAGATCGGGATGGTGATCCCGGCGGCCCGCACCTTCTCCATGAAGCGCAGGAAGGGGTCGATCTCGAAGAAGAACTGGGTGATGCCGCGCGTCGCGCCCGCATCGACCTTGGCCTTGAGCACATCGATGTCGTGGTCGATGCCGGGGCTCTCCGGATGGCCCTCCGGATAGACCCCGACCAGCACCTCGAAGGGCTGGATCGCCCGGGCCGCCCGGGTCAGTTCGGTGGCGTTGGCATAGCCGTCGGCGCGCGGCACATAGGCCCCGCCGATCGAGCCGGGCGGGTCGCCCCGCAGGGCCACCAGATGGCGCACGCCGGCGTCCCAGTAGTCGCGGATCACCTGGTCGACGTCCGCGGCGGACGCCTCGACGCAGGTCAGGTGCGCCGCCGGCTTCAGGCTGGTTTCCTCGACGATCCGCTTGACCGTCCGGTGCGTGCGGTCGCGGGTCGAACCACCGGCGCCGTAGGTCACCGACACGAACTCGGGCTGCAGGGGCTCCAGCCGGCGGATGGCGTTCCACAGGTTCTCTTCGGCCTCGGGCGTCTTGGGCGGCGAGAACTCGAAGCTGATGCCGAGCTTGCGGTTGGGCCGTTCGGCCGAGCGGGCGACCGGTCCGATGACGCGGCGGTGCGGGCTCATGCGGCGCTCCTGTTGGCGTTGGCCGGGCGCGTCCCGGTCCAGATCTTGATGGTCAGGCCTTCGCCATTGGCGGTCGGCAGGGTCTCACTCACCTGGCCCTCGAGCCCGGCGGCCTCCAGCCAGCGCAGGATCTCGGCGTCGGAGAAGCCGAGCCGGCGGTGCTGGTGCTGGCTGCGCAGGAATTCCAGGCTATGGGGGGCGAAATCGATGATCAGCAGCCGCCCGCCCGGCGCCACCAGCCGCGCGGCCTCGGTGATCGCGGCGACGGGGTCGCCCAGGTAGTGGAGCACCTGATGCACCGTCACCAGATCGGCGCTGGCCGCCGGCAGCCCGGTGGCGAAGATGTCCCCGTGGCGCAGCTCGCAGGCGGCAAGACCGGCCTCGCTGACGTTGACCCGGGCGATGTTCAGCATCTGCTGCGACAGGTCCAGACCAATGGCCCGCTCGGCCCGCTCACCCAGCAGGGTCAGCATCCGGCCCGTGCCCGCGCCCAGATCGACCAGCCGGCCGATGGCGCCGTGGCCCGCCGCCTGATTGATCGCCGCCTCCACCTGGGTTTCCGAGGCGTAGAGGGAGCGAATTTCATCCCATCGCGCCGCGTTTCTGGCAAAATAGGCAGCCGCTTCGTTCGTGCGCTCCGCCTTGACCGCCGCCAGCTGGTCGCCATCGCGGCGCAACACCGGATCGGCTTCGTCGGTCAGGTCGAGAATGCCGTCAACCAGTTGCCGGGCGGTGCCGGCGGCGCTGAGACGGTAGAAGACCCAGGCGCCGTCGGGGAATCTCTGCACCAGCCCGGCCTCGGCCAGCAGCTTGAGGTGGCGCGAGACACGCGGCTGGCTCTGGTCCAGAATACGGCAGAGTTCGAGGACGCTGAGTTCCTCGGCAGCCAGCAGGGCGAGGATGCGCAGGCGGGTCGGCTCACCGGCCGCCCGGAGCATCTCGACAGTCTGGGTCGATCCCTGCGTCATCAGGGATATAAAGATATCTTTATGTGTTTAAGTCAAGCCTTGGCGAGCTTGATCACCTGGCCCACAGCGCCCTTGGCCCAACCCTCCAGAGCCTCGCGCGGCTCACCGGCCCGCGACCGCATGGCCAGGCCGTGCACCGCCGCGGACAACAGATAGCCAAGCGAGGCGGCGTCAGCGGTTGCCGGCAGTTCTCCCTCATCAATGGCGCGCTGGAGTCGCGCGGCCAGCAGACCGTCGAGCCCCAGGAAGGTGTCATGCAGCACGGCCTTGATCTCGTCATCCCCAACGGCCTCGGTCAGGGCGGTGCCGATGACGAAACAGCCGCGGGGGTCTCCTTCTCCCGCCATGTAGGCGTCGATGGCGCGGGCGAAATAGAAGTCCAGGCTGGTCTGCAGATCGCCCGGCAAGGCCAGCGCCGCCCTGGTGCCGGCCAGCAGGCCGTCGCGGGTGCGCTTGAGGGTCTCCAGGTAAAGCGCCCGCTTGTCGCCGAAGGCGGCGTAGAGGCTGGGCCGATTCATGCCGGTGGCCGCCGACAGGTCGTCCAGCGAGGTCGCCGAATAGCCCTGGGTCCAGAAGGCCTCGCGCGCCTTCGCCACCGCCTTGTCGGGGTCATAGGCCCGGGGCCTGCCGCGCGGACGCGTCTCTGATTTTTGTACCATTTCGCAAATAACTCTTGACCGGCCAATTATTGTGCAAGACGGTACATAAATAAACCCCTCCCGGAGACGCCGTCATGCAACTCTACTTTGCCCCCCTCGCCTGCTCCCTGGCCACCCGTATGTGGTTGTACGAGACGGGCGCCGAAGCCCAGTTCACCCAGGTCGACACCCGGGCCAAGACAGTCGGCGGCGAAAACTTCCTGGCCATCAACCCCAAGGGCCAGGTGCCGACCATCCGCACCCACGACGGCGAGATCCTGACCGAGAACGCCGCCATCCTGCAGTATGTCGCCGAGCGCTTCCCGGGCGCCCCGGTCAACAGCCACCGCCTGCGCGAATGGCTGAGCTTCATCGGCGCCGAGGTGCACCGCGGCGTCTTCGGCCCCCTGCTGAGCCCCGAGGCGCCGGCCGACGCCAAGGCCTATGCCAAGCATCTGGCCAAGGGCCGCTTCGGCTACCTCAACGACCACCTGGCCGGGCGTGAATTCCTGCTCGATGAGTTCAGCGTCGCCGACACCTACCTGGCCACGGTGCTGAACTGGACCCGCGTCGCCGGGCCGGACCTGGCCGACTATCCCAATCTGGCCGCCTACCACGGCCGCATCCTCAGCCGCCCGGCGGTGCTGAAGGCGGTGATGGAGGAGCAGAAACTCTACGCCAAGGCCGCCTGATCCAGGCCTTCCCTGTCCAGGGGTGACTTCACCCTCCGCTTTCGGGCGGAGGGTTTCTTTTTGTCGATTTCACTTGCTTCAAAGTGATATCACTTTGATAGTGTCCAAGGCTCAGAATCCAACGGGAGAGACGCCATGCTGGGACATATGATCCGCAACCGCCAACATCGCTTGGCGGCGGCCGTCATTTTCGGGGCGCTGCTCCTCGCCGGGCTCGGCGCCCTGCTGATCCGCTAGGCCGCCACCGGGGTCGCCAGCGGCTCGCCGTGGAAGAAGCGGCGCAGGTTCTCGAGCGTCATCCCCACCATCTGCGGAATGCTCTCCAGTGTCCCACCGGCCGTATGCGGCGTCAGGACCGTATGGGGCACATCGGCCCATCGGGCTGGCGGGGTCGGCTCCTCAGCGAAGACGTCCAGGCCCGCCATGCCCAGCCGCCCGTCCTTGAGGGCGGCAATCAGGGCGTCCTCGTCGATCACCCCGCCGCGCGAGATATTGACGATGCAGCCGCGCGGCCCGACCGCCTCGATGATCTCGGCGGTGATCAGGCCGTGGGCGTCGCCGCGGGTGCAGACCATCAGGGCGTCGCTGTCGCGGGCCAGCTGCAGCAGGCTGGCCGAGCGGGTCCAGCGGCTTTCCTTGTCGTTCGGACCCCACCAGAGGATCGGCATCCCGAAGGCCTCCAGCCGCTTGGCGACCGCCTCGCCGATATGGCCCAGGCCGACGATGCCGGCGGTCTTGCCGCGCAGGCCATGGCGCGGCCGCATGCGGTCGGTGTGGCTCCATTTGCCGGCCCGCAGCTTGTGGTCGCCCTCGACGATGCCGCGCCAGACGGCGATCAGCAGCCCGACCGCATGGTCGGCCACATCGTCGGCGTTGAGGCCTGCGGAGTTGGTGACGGCGATCCCCCGCGCCTTGCACCAGGGCACATCGACCCCGTCGTAGCCGACGCTGACACAGGCGATCAGGCCCAGGCGCGGCATTTCGGCGAGGAATTCCTGGTCCAGCTTGAACTCGCCGGCATGGACGATGGCGCGGATCGTCTGGCCCTCGCCGGCCAGGAAGCCTAGCCGGTCGGGGTGCTCCCAGAGCCGGTGAACGCGATAGCCGGCGCCGGTCAGCACCGCCTCCATCGGCCCGAGCATCTCATGGGACAGCAGGACATCGTGCGGAGCGGTCTGGGTCATTCCCAAACCTTCCTCCCCGCGCCAAACGCCGTCAACGGGTCCTAGAGGACGTAGTTCGTCCCCAGGGTTCCGACGACCTTGATCACCATGTCGGCCACGCTGTCGCCGTTGACGTCGAAGCTGAGCGTCGACGTGCCGCTGACCGTCGCGATCGTCATCTGTCCCGCCGCCCCGGAGAAGGCCCCGACAAGGGTGAAGGCCTGGTCGCCCGCCACGCCGGTGTCGGCGTCGACCAGGCTGACATCCAGCATGTCCCCGTCGACGGCATTGAAGTCGCGGATGACATCGACGGCCCCGGTCACGCTGTCGGCGATCTGGAAGTAGACAAACTGGTCAGCGTCGGTCCCGCCGTACAGGTTGTCGGCCCCGAGGCCGCCGTACAGGACATCTGCCCCGGCTTCCCCGAACAGCTTGTCGGAGCCCTCCCCGCCGCCGACCCAGTCGTCGCCGGCGCGGCCATAGAGGGTGTCATTGCCGGCCAGGCCCTGAACCGCGTCCGACCCGGTACCGCCGACCTTGGTTTCGTCGCCCGCCGTGCCGGTGACAGCCGTGTAGCCGACCGGCGGCGTCGGCTCGCCGCCCGGAGGGGGCGGCGGCGGCGGAGGTGGCGGTGGCGGTGGCGGTGGCGGGGGTGGCGGCGGGGGTGGCGGCGGAGACCCCGAGGTGATGAAGTTGGCCGCGCTGAGACTGCCGGCCAAGATCCCGGTCAGGGTCACGGCGCTGCCGTCGGAGAAGGTTACCTTGGCGCCGGCCGCCAGCTGGCTGATGCCGGCGTAGGCCCCGAAGGCGGTGATATCGATCAGGTCCACGCCCAGTTCGAAGTCGGCGATGGTGTTGGTCGTGCCGTCCCCGGTTCCGATCACGAAGGTGTCGGCGCCGGCCCCGCCGGTCAGGGTGTCCTGCCCCGCGGCCCCGATGAGGATGTCATCCCCGTCGCCGCCATTCAGCTTGTCGTTGCCCGTCCCGCCCTCGAGCTTGTCGGAACCGCCCAGCCCGTTGAGCGTGTCGTTGCCGTCCAGGCCCTGGATGATCTCGTTCTGACCGTCGCCGTTGATGGTGTTGGCGCCGGCCGTGCCCGTCAGGGTGCGGTCGTAGGTCCCGCCGGGAGGCGGCGGTGGGGGAGGCGGAGGAGGAGGAGGTGGCGGCGGAGGCGGAGGCGGAGGTGGCGGCGGAGGCGGCGGTGAGCCGCTGCCGACGAAGTTGGCGGCGGTGAGGCTGGCGGCGGTGATGCCGGTCAGGGTTACGGCGCTGCCGTCGGAAAACGTCACCTTGGCGCCGGCGGCCAACTGGGTGATGCCGGTGTAGGCTCCGAAGGCGCTGATATCGATCAGGTCCACGCCAAGCTGGAAGTCGGCGATGGTGTTGGTCGTGCCGTCGCCCGCGCCCATGACGAAGAGGTCGGCGCCGGCCCCGCCGGTCAGGGTGTCCTGGCCCGCGCCGCCGATGAGGACATCATCCCCGTCGCCGCCGTTGAGCTTGTCATTGCCGGTTCCGCCTTCGAGCCGGTCGGCGCCGCCGAGGCCATTGAGGGTGTCGTTGCCGTCGAGGCCCAGGAGGGTGTCGCGCCGGTCATCGCCGTTCAGCGTATTGGCCCCGATCGTGCCCGTCAGGGTGCGCTCGTCCCCGGCCACCGGGGGTGGCGGCGGGGGTGGCGGCGGCGGAGGCGGGGGAGGCGGCGGCAGGCCAAGGAAGCTGGCGTCGGTCACCGTGCCGGCGGTGACTCCCGTCAGGCGGAAGGTTCCGCCGCCGGTCACGGTGATCACCGTGTCGGCGCCGTCCTGGGCCTTTGAATAGGCGCCAAAGCCGGTGACATCGATCTTGTCGCTGCCGACCGCGAAGTCGCTGATGGTGTCGTCGCCGCCGCTGGCGGTGGCGACGAAGGTGTCGGCGCCCGCGCCGCCGGTCAGCAGGTCGGTCCCTGCCCCGCCGTTGATGACGTCGTCGCCGTCGCCGCCTTCGATCCAGTCATCGGCCTCGAGGCCGTTGACCGTGTCAGCGCCGCCGAGGGCCTGGATGTGGTCGCGGGCGATTGTGCCATTCAGAGTCTCGCCAACGCCGGAACCGCTGATCTCATTGAAGATAGGCGGCGGCGGAGGGGGTGGAGGCGGGGGAGGGGGTGGAGGCGGAGGCGGAGACGGGTTCGACAGGAAGCTGGCGCTGGTCACCGTGGCGGCGCTGACGCCGGTCAGGCGGACAGTTACGCCGGCCGTCAGGATGACCAGGGCGTCGGCCCCGTCCTGGACCACGCCGAAGTATTGCCCATAGGCGGTATCGTCGATCAGGTCGGTTCCGACCACGAAGTCGTTGATGAGGTCGTTGCCAGACCCCAGCCCGAAGATGAAAACGTCGGCGCCGGCCCCGCCGGTCAGGATGTCGAAACCACCGCCGCCGGTCAGGTGGTTGGCGGCCGCGTTGCCGTAGATGGTGTCCGAACCAGAGCCGCCGATGGCGTTCTCGATCACCGCTCCCTTGGCCACCGCGACGTTGCCGATCAGGTTCTCGCCGCTGGCGGTTCCGACGCTGGAGAAGTTGCCCTCTCGCAGGTCGATGACCTGGTCGTTGGAATAGCCGGAGAAGTCGAAGGTGTCGTTGCCGCCGGCGTCCCAGACGGCGAAGACCAGGATGCTGGAGGCGCTGGTTGCGCTGAACCAGGGCCGGTCGGCGTTGGAATTGAAGCCGTAGATGGTGTCGCCGGTGCGGGTCGTGGTGTTGACGCCGTAGGTGCGCTGGGCGGCGGCGATGTCGTCCAGCATCAGGGTGCCGGGATAGACCGGCCCGAAGTCGCCTCCCGTGTTGCCCTCGGTGAAGTAGCTCATCACCGTGTACTGGTGGCTGTCCTCGTAATACTCGGCGTCGACGGCGTAGGTGATCGGGCCATCGCCGTCACCGGCGTTGTAGTTTCCCGGGTGCGAGAAGCCGATGGCGTGGCCGATCTCGTGCACGAGGACCAGCTGACCGTAGTTGCCGATCTGGGGGTTGGTGTTGGTGCCCGAGTTCCTCACCCACACATCGCCGCCGCTGGCGCTGAGGCTCGGGTAGTAGGCGAAGGCCGCCGCGCCGTCGGCGCCGCCGGTGAAGGCGCCGAACAGCATCTTGGTACTGGCGTTGATCACCTCGTCGTGGATGAAGACGACGTTGGCCACGTCCGACCAGGACTGCAGCGCCAGCAAGGCGCCGGCGATCTGGGCGGCGTTGAACGCCTGGAATCCGGTGGTGTCATCCGGCATGTTGCTGGGCGCCGAGGTGCGGAAGCCAAAGGTCACATAGCTCGGCGCGCCGCCCCAGTAGGGGTCATCCCAGTGGTTGTCGACGTCCGCGACGCCGGGCTGAAAATAGAAATCGTTCCAGGAGGCGTAGGTGCGGTTCAGGTGATAGGCCGCCTCGTCGATGGACTTTGAGACCTTGCCGTTCGGTCCCGTCCCGCCCCGCGCGTCGGCGTTGAGGAAACCGGACGGATCTGCGTCGGCGGGGTCGCCGCCGTTCGGAACCGCGGTGGGCTTTTCATCTTGCGGGCCGTTGCCGGCGCAGGCCGGGCAGCCGCAACGCAGTTGCGGCCCCTCGTCGCTCATGGCGATGTCAAGGTCGCCGAGCGCCTCCAGGTGGCCGACGCCGGTATAGACGACGCCTTCGGTCAGCCAGGCCCGGGTCAGCAGGGCCGTGTCGGTCGCTTCGCGGGCCGGCGGGGTCGCGTCATCGCCGATGTCGCCAAAGCCGGTCAGCGGGTCGGCTTCACCCAGGCCGTCAACGCCAAGTCGATATGCCATTCAAGCCTCGTCAACGCCCCGGCGCCGCGCCGGTGTGGCCCCGAACGCCTGACATCCAATGTGGATCGCCATGGCGCGGGGGCAAGTTGAGCCCAGGCGGACTCACGCGAGGCCGCTTCCCTAGCGTCGGTATACCGCCTGTGAGGTGAAGCGGCCATGAAAACTGACGCTTAACGGGCGACCCGCGCTGACGGGTCGCGGCTCGCCCCGAAGCGGGCTCAGCCGTGGAAGAACCAATCGCCATGGCTGGAGGTCGTTTCCACCGCCTTGGGTTCCATCACAAGGGCCTTTGGCGGCAAGGCCGGCATGGGTGGCGCGGGGGGTGACAGGCCGATGAAGTCGGCGTTGGTGATGTTGGACGCCTGCACCCCTGTCAGGATCACATAGGCGCCGTCGGCGAAGATGATCTTGGCCCCGGCCGCCAGCTGGCTCTTGCTGGTGTAGCCGCCGTAAGCGCTGACATCAATTTTGTCCGTGCCAATGACGAAGTCGGTGATGGTGTTGGCCCCGTCGCCGGTGGCCAGCAGGAAGACATCGGCCCCTGCCCCGCCGGTAAGGGTGTCCTGGCCGGCCCCGCCGATCAGGATGTCGGCGCCATCGCCGCCGTCCAGCTTGTCGGCCCCCAGGCCGCCTTCCAGCCGGTCGCTGCCGCCCAGACCGTTCAGCGTGTCGTTGCCGTCCAGGCCCTGGATGATCTCGTTGCGGCCGTCGCCGCTGATCGTGTTGGCGCTGGCCGTGCCGGTCAGGGTACGGTCATAGACCGGCGGAGGTGGTGGCGGAGGCGGCCCGACGATGCCGATGAAGCTGGCGTTGGTGAGACTGGCGGCCGAGACGTTGTTGAGCCGCACGGT
Organism: Caulobacter sp. SRI_014; assembly: GCF_057586315.1. Classification (NCBI taxonomy): domain Bacteria; kingdom Pseudomonadati; phylum Pseudomonadota; class Alphaproteobacteria; order Caulobacterales; family Caulobacteraceae; genus Caulobacter; species Caulobacter sp. SRI_014. Next base: position 145,394 of record NZ_JBYCZQ010000005.1, read on the forward strand.
AACGCCGGCGGCAACCGTCACCAGGGTGACGCCGCCGCCTTCCTGGGTGATGGACTGATATCCGCCATAGGCCGTGACATCGAGCCGGTCCGAACCCAGCTGGAAGTCGAGGATGGTATCCGACCCGGCCGAGTCGAATAGGAAGATGTCGGCCCCGGCCCCGCCGCTCATCTGGTCATTGCCGGCCCCGCCGATCAGCAGGTCGTCACCGCCGCCGCCCGAGAGAGTGTCGGCGCCGGCCTTGCCTTCGAGCCGGTCCGCGCCGTCGGAGCCGGCGAAGCCGTCGTCGTGGGCGCCGCCGATGACGAAGAACCGCTCGATGTTGGTCAGGGTGGCGCCGTCTTCCGTACCGGTTTCCTCCGCCGCCGCCTGGCCAGCGAAGGCCGCGCCGCTGGTCGCTGACTCGAAGGATACCCGTGCGATGTCGATGCCATCGCCGCCATCGGCATAGAGGCCATCCTGGTCAAGCAGCACCAGGATGTCATTGCCGGACCCGCCATCGATGTAGTCGTGGGCCTCACCGCTGACGGTGTCGTCGCCGTTGCCGCCCCACAGCAAGTCGTCGCCGGCCCCCGAGTAGAGAAGGTCGTTGCCGAGCCCGCCGTCGATGAAGTCGCCATAGGCGCCAGCGTGGATCTGGTCGGCGCCGCTGCCGGCGAGCAGCTCGAATCTCTCGACCCCGAAGGTCGTCGGCCCCGCCCCGAACGCAACCGAGCCCGCGCCGAGGGTGATGTTGAGGGCCCCGGTCAGCGGCGTCAGGTCGATGAAGGCGTGATCGAACCCGTCACCGCCGTCGATGAAGTCGCTGCCGCCATCCACGGCCGCCCCGGTGCTGGAGGCGTAGTAGGCGACATAGTCGGCGCCGGCCCCGCCGTAGAGGAAGTCGCCGCCGGCCCCGCCGTCGAGGAAATCGTCCCCGCCGCCGCCGGTCAGCTGATCGGCGCCGCCTTCACCGTAGAGGACATCATCCGCTCCGCCCCCGCCCAGCGTGTCGACGCCCTCGCCGCCGAAGGCGTCAGTCCGGCCGCTGAGCGTGCTGAGCGTGTCGTTGCCGTCGCTGCCCTCGAACCGCGCGAGGTCACCGGAATTGTTGGTGAAACTGTCGGCGCCGGCTTCCCCGTAGAAGTATCCGGCGGCGAGGGCGGTGAGCACGTCGTCGCCGCCGCCAGCATATATCGCGCTCAAACCGTTCCCGTATGCGGGCGTGACGCCGAGCGTGACGGTGTCGACGCCGGAGCCGCCGATGTAGGAGGTCAGTTCCTCGATGTTGATGAAGGAGCCGCCGCCGCCGGAGATCGTCACGCTCTGTCCGGCCGTCGTGAAGGACAGGGTGTGGGCCAGGCTGCTGAAGCTGAGGTCCAGTCTCAGGCTGTCGAAGCCCCCGCCGCCATCGATGGTGTCCGTGCCCTCGCCGCCCCAGATCACTTCATTGGCCTGGCCGCCATTGATGACGTCATTGCCGAGACCGCCGATCAGGACTTGAGACACCTCGCCGCCATTGAGAATGTCATCGCCGGCCCCGCCGTCGATCGTCGCCGATCCCCCCATGCTGACAAATGTGAAGAGGACGATGTCGTCACCGTCGCCGCCGTGAATGTCGCCGCCGTTCCCATAGTGGATGGTGTCGTTCCCGGCCCCGCCATCGACCGAGATTTCGGCGATGTCGAGATTGCCGAGCGTTATGTCGTCGTTCCCGTCGCCCCCCAGCATCGTGCCTTCGCCGTGCAGGATGAGGGTGTCGTTTCCCGCACCCCCGTCGAGGTCGCCCTTCACGGCATGCAGGATGTCCTGTCCATCGCCACCCGACAGGGTGATCGGGACAATGAACTGGAAGGCCTGATTATACAGCAGGTCGTCGTAATCCGCCGTCAGAACGTCGTCGCCGCCCCCACCCCGCAGGACGCCGCCGAGTCTGCCTGCGGTCAGGATGTCGTTGCAGGCCCCGCCGGTCAGGTCGACGACGTGACCGTTGACCTCGTAGACGACCAGCCGTTCGATGCCGGTGGTGCTGAGGCCCAGCAGCGAGGTGGTCATCGCTGTCGAATCGCCGACCGACAGGGTCAAGGTCCCCGGCTGGACCTCAGGCTCATAGTAGAACCGCAGCCGAACCTCGAGCGTGTCGACCCCCGCGCCGCCCTCTAGTGTGTCCAGACCGTCGAACGGGATCGTCTGGATCAGCTGGTTGTACTCGTTGACCACCAGGTTCTTCAGCTCAAGCACATCGTCGCCGTCGCCGCCCCGCAGGATGTCGGCGCCCAGGCTCACGGCCAGCCGGTCATTGCCCGCTCCGCCATCGACGATGTCGTTTCCCTCCTGGCCATAGAGTTCATCGACGCCGGCCCCGCCCAGCAGGGTGTCATTGCCGAAGCCACCATCCAGAACGTCATCGCCGTCACCGCCTTCCAGGAGGTCGGCGCCGTAGCCCTCATCCCCAAGGTCGGCGTACAGGGTATCGGCGCCGGCGCCCCCGATAAGGTGATCGTCGCCATTGCCGCCGGCCAGAAGATCGTCGCCGTCGTCACCGGACAGTTGGTCGGCGCCGTTGTTGCCGGCGAGACTGTCCGCGCCGGCCCCGCCGGACACCACGTCGTCGCCGTCGCCGCCGGCTACAAAGTCGGCGCCGCCGGCCAGGGCGATGTGGTCGGCCAGGCTGCTGGCGATGATGTAGAAGGTCTCGATGCCGGACACGGTCGTGCCGTCGACCGCGGTGGACAGCGCTCCGCCAGCCAGCACCGTCAGGTCCAGGGCCGGGGCGAAGGTCCGGTCGAGTTGGAGGATGTCGATCCCGGCGCCGCCGTAGAACCTGCCGCGCGCGCCAAGCAGGATGTCGTCGCCCGCCCCCCCGTCGGCGATGGCGTTGACCTCGGAAGTCAGGAAACCGAGGTCGAGCTGGTCGTTGCCGGCTCCGCCGTACAGGCTGTCGCGGCCGCCATCGCCGTAGAGGTAGTCGTTGCCATCGCCGCCATCGAGGGTGTCGTTGCCGGCCCCGCCGTAGAGGAGGTCGTTGCCGGCCTCGCCATAGAGGAAGTCGTCGCCGTTGCCGCCGTAGATGGTGTCGTTGCCGCCCCGGCCGTAGAGGCTGTCACCGTCAGTCGCTGGCCCCTGGGTCGAACTGCCGGCCTGCCAGCCGTAGAGGATGTCGTCGGCGTTGGTTCCCGAGCGGATGTTGGGGACGTTCGAACCATACAGCGTGGCCATGCTCTGCCCTGCCTTCTGCGGCGCGCCGGCCATGGCCCTGAAGGGTCAGCTTGCAACAGGGGCCTGAACGCGTCTTGCAACCCTCATAGTGAGGACTGCACCTGACCCGCCCGCCGAACAATGCTCGACAGACCGGAAGGGGCATTAAGTCAAGAATCTGCAGGGGTTAGCGGGTTTCTGCCGAGGCCTGGGACTGTGCCAGAGCCATCTGCAGGCCGATCCGGACAGCCTGCATCAGATGGGAGCAGGAGGCGATGAAGGCGTCGGCCGCAGCCTGGGTGAAGCAGAGGGTGCGCGCCTCATCGTCGATGATCAGCAGCCCCTCCTGCCGCGCGTCCTCGAACAACTTCTTCACATGCGGTCGCGACACCCCGAACCGTTTGGCCAGGGCATGGATCGAGAGGGGCTTGGACTGCGGCGGGTCCTCGGTGAACAGATGCAGGAGGATCAGCAGGCCGGCGTTGCGCTCGATGAACATGTTGATCGGGGTATTGCGGAACAGGAAGACGTCGCGGTGCATCGCCTGCACGCCGCAGATCGACGCCTCGACCTTCAGATAGGCCTGGTCGTCGGACATCAAGGCCAGCCCTTGCTCGGAGACCTCCGGCCATAGATAGCCGATGGCGTCGACGAAGGCGGCGCGATGCCGGCGATACTGATCGATCAACTCCGGCGACGCCGTCAGGCTGCGGTCCAGTCGGCCGTCCGGCAACCGGGTCATGGTCAGGTAGCGTGAGGCCCGCAGGTCGGTCCAGAAGCGGTTGACGCGCCCCGGACTGGAGAACCCCATCGCCGCGCAGGCCGACTTCAGGGATTGCAGGGTCAGGGCGTCCATGCCGAGCAGGGCCATGGCGGCCAGGCCCGTCATGTAGCTGCCCCGGTCCTGGAACATCTTGCGCATCCCGGCCGACTGGTGGTCGTACAGGTCGACGGTCGCCTGGGCGGCTTTGACGATCGCGGGCAACAGGCCCGGGTGGTTCCGCAGTTCCTCGAGGGCCTGCTGCGAGAAGGGATCGGGCGTGGTGAGCAACGGCGGCGCCTCGAACTGATCCGCCAACTTTCACAGACCCGAGCCGCCGCGTCCAGCGCTCAGATACCGATGTTACGAAACAGCTTCAGCGCCTCCCCGCGGTTGCGGGAAGGCGCTGTCGCACGCTGATGTACGGGACCTAAAGGATCCAGCCGCCGGTCACGTTGCCGTTCAGTTCGATGACCATGTCGGCCACCGCGTCGCCGTTGGTGTCGAACGACAGGGTGGTCAGGTTGAGGCCGGCGTCATAGGCCCGCACCGCCTGGGCGGCGTGGCCGTCGAAGGCGGCGACGAAGACGAAAGCCTGGTCGCCGGCGAGGTTGATATCGGAGTCGACGCCCTTGACGTTCAGCTTGTCGCCTTGGGAGGCGTTGAAGTCGAGGATGCGGTCCGCCGCTCCGGCGGCCGATTCCGCCGTCAGGGTGTAGTTGAAGCTGTCCTTGCCGAGCCCCCCCGTGAGGGTGTCCTTGCCAAGGCCGCCGATCAGGATGTCGTCGCCGGCGTCACCGAACAGGGCGTCGTTGCCGTTGCCGCCGAGCAGCTGGTCGATGTCGTCGCCGCCATAGAGGCTGTCATCGCCATCGAGGCCGTACAGCTTGTCTTTGCCGCCGTCGCCCTGCAGTTCGTCGTTGCCGCCGTTGCCTTTGAGAGTGTCATCGCCGGTCAGGCCGAGGATGATGTCCGCACCGGACCCGCCGTTCAGCGTGTCATTGCCCGCCGTGCCGGTTATGCCGCTGGCGCCGCCGGTCAGGGCAAAGCCGAGGTTCTCGGCCGTCAGCTGGCCGGGCGAGACGCCCTTGAGCGTGGCGATGGTGGTCCAGCTGTTGCCGCCGCCGTTCAGGTCGACCTGAACGATGGAGCCGGTGGCGCTGGCCGTGACGCGGACGTGGCCGGTGCTGGTCGGGTTGGACGTCCCATCCCAGTTGGTGAACCTGGCCACCATGTAGCTGGACATATCCAGCCGGTCGCCGCCCGCCCCGGCCGTGAAATCCTCGACCGCCACCACCGCGCCGGCGGCGAAGTCGCCCTCGATGCGGATGGTGTCGACGCCAAGACCGCCGGTGACGGTGGCCGAGCCATGGGCCTCGAAGCGATCGAGGCCGTCGCCGCCGCGCGCCTGGGTCATGCCCGACAGGGCCCCCAGCACGAAGCGGTCGTCGCCCGCGCCACCGTCGAGCACGAAGCTGCCCGTGCCGCCGGCCGCCCGGGTGATGGTCAGGACGTCGTTGCCGTTCTGGCCGTACATCTGGTCGGCCGTGCCGCCGGTGTCGGTGAGCGAGTCAGCGCCATCGCCACCGATCAGGTTGTCGTTGCCGAGGCCGCCGTCGATCTGGTCATCGCCCGCGCCGCCTTCCAGACGGTCATTGCCGCCCCAGCCGGCGATGATGTCGTTGCCGGCGTTGCCCTTGAGGGTGTTGGCCACGTCGTTGCCGCGCAGCTGGTCGTTGCCCGACCCGGTCGTGCCGTTCTCGATGACAACGCCGTTGGCGATGGTGTAGCCGCCGTGGATGCCATAGGCGTAGTTCATCCAGCCGCCGCCGCCTTCCTCGTACTGCAGGCTGGCGGCCCGCAGATCGATGTTGGCGTCGCGGGCGCCGCTGTAGCGGATTTCGTCCGTGCCGCCGCCGTCCCAGATCGACTGATAGAAGGTGCCGGCGGCGTTGACGTCCTTCATCACATAGATGTTGGCGCCCGCGTTGTAGCTCTCGTTGACGCCGTACTTGTCCTGGATGACGGCGATGTCGAGGGCGCCAAGCGTGCCCATCCAGCCGAACGGATCAGCGGTCGTGCCGGTGATGCCCCCGGCGCTGGGCATGCCGTAGGGCGAGGACTGCCAGCCGTCATTGTAGGACATCATGGTGAAAACCTGCTGGCTCAGTTCGAAATCGCCCAGCTGGCCGCCGATGGCGCCCTCGGCCGGGTCGTCGCTAGGGCCGGCGCCGCGCATGACGCTGGAGCGACCGCCGTTGTCGTGCGGGTGGGCCATGCCATGGCCATGGCCGAACTCGTGCAACAGGGTCGTGAAGTAGAAGCCGCCCTGGCTGAGGCCAGCCTCGGTCCAACGGACATCGCCGCTATTGAACTCGGCCTGACCCTCGTTCGGCTCATTGGGGGGGCTCATCCGACCCAGCAGGCTGGCTCCGACACCCGGCGTGCCCTGATAGGTGACGAACTTCAGGTCGGCTTCGGCCCGGGTGGAGACTTCGAGGTAGACGATGTCGGCGACATGCTCGAACTGGTCAAGCGCCAGACGGAAGGCGTCCTTCTCCCATTGGGTCATGTTCTTGGCCTGGACCATGGTGGCCAGGCCGCCCGGCTCCTCATCGACGAACACGTCGCCCTGCTTGGCGAAGTAGTAGGTGATGACGTTCTTACCGGTGATGCCGTACTCGTTGTTGGTGATCGGCGAGCCGCCGTCCGGCGTGCGGTAGTTCGGGCGGCTGCCGTTGTCCCCGTCCGGGTTGCGGGAGCTGCGGTCGAAGACGCTGCCCCAATCGATCGAATGCAGCGGGCTGTCCGGCGAATAGAAAGGCACATAGGCCCCGGGCGCGTTGGGGTCGACCGAGGTCAGGAAGATCTCGTAGTCGCCCACGAACTCACCGTTCGTGCCATCGGCCGGCTCGTTGTCGAACGAGCGGGCGTTGATGAAGTAGTCGCCGGTCGCCGTGGCCGTGTAGGTCAGGATGGCGTCGAGACCGGACGGGGTGTTGGGCCCGCCGCCGTCGGCGCTGAGGATGAAGGTCCCGTTGGCGTCGTAGAGCTCGATAAAGGCGTCGGCCAGCGGCACCAGGTTGGGCCCGCCGACCTTCAGGAACATCGAGACGTCATAGGTCTGGCCGGCTTCGAAATGGACCTTGAACCAGTCCATGTCGCCGACCGTGTCGATGGCGGCGATCACATGGGGGCCGTCGACGGTCAGGGTGGCGGTGGTGCTGGCATCGCCCGGATGCAGGTCGGTGGTGATCAGCAGGGGGGCGATCGGCGCCACGTCCTTGCCGTCACCAACGCCGTCAAAGGCGAACCCCTCACCGTGGTTGTGCTTCAGGTGTGCCGCGTAGGCGACCCAGTCGAAGCTGCTGGCCTCGGTCGCCGGGCCGCTGCTGGTCACCAGGCTGGTGGTGGTCATCAGGTCGGCAAAGTTGTGCGAGGTGCGGACAATCTGGTCGTCGCCGAGCATGTCGCGGCGGAACAGGATGCGGTCATCGGCGTCCATCTGGACGGCCGCCTGGGTGCGGTAGGCCATTTCGATATTCCCTCCAACGGGCGAAACGGCCTCCTGCCGCCGCCCGTCCTGTCTAGGTCAACGAGCGGGGCGGCCGGGTTCTTCCGGCCGGGGTTCAAAAAGTTCTGGAGCACTGTGGGGAGACAGACAGAGGGCGCGCGCGGCCGTGACGGAAACCCATCCCCCGATGCCGCGATTGATGACCACGCGTTGACCCTCCAGCCAATCGGGAGGGTTAACAAAGTTTCAAATGAAACGGTTCCCAGGTCGCCGAACATTGTCCGCAACCGGATGACCCGTTCCGAGGAAGCCGCCTGTTGGCTGGGCGTGCCTGGCCAAAGACGCCGGCGACGGGGCTAACCCCATCGCCGGACGGCGAACCCTACAGCAGCCAGCCATCCTTGGGCGGATCGGCCGGCATTGGAGCGGGCAGTCCGATGAAGTCGGCCGAGGACAGGCTTGAGGCCTGCACCCCGGTCAGGATGACGTAGCTGCCGTCGGAGAAGACCACTTTCGCGCCGGCGGCCAGCTGGCCGATCGACGTGTAGCCCCCGAAGGCGCTGACATCGATGCGGTCGATCCCGTCCTGGAAGTCGGCGATGGTGTTGGCGCCGTCGCCGAGCCCGACGACAAAGACGTCCGCGCCCGCGCCGCCGGTCAGGGTGTCCTGACCCGCGCCGCCGATCAGCACGTCGTCGCCGTCGCCGCCATTGAGCTTGTCGGCCCCTGCCCCGCCCTCCAGGCGGTCGGACCCGTTCAGACCGTTCAGGGTGTCATTGCCGTCGAGCCCCTGGATCGTCTCCCACAGGTCCGTGCCGCTGATCGTGTTGGCCGATGCATTGCCGCTCAGCAACGCCTGATCGCCCGGAACCACCTGCCCCGTCGGAGGCGGGGGCGGCGGAGGCGGAGGCGGCGGGGGCGGAGGCGGCGGAGGAGGAGGAGGAGGCGGAGGAGGAGGAGGCGGTGGCGGTGGCGGTGGCGGTGGCGGGCTGACGCCGGTGATGAAGCTCGCGGCGGTCAGTTGGCTCGAAAGAACACCGGTCAGGGTGACAGAACTACCGTCCGAGAAGGTCACCTTGGCGTTGCCGGAAAGCTGGCCGATCGCTGTGTAGCCGCCAAAGGCGCTGACATCGAGCCGGTCCACACCGACCTGGAAGTCGGCGATGGTGTTGGTCGTCCCGTCACCGATGCCGATGACGAAAATGTCCGAGCCGGCGCCGCCGGTCAGGGTGTCCTGACCCGCCCCACCGACAAGAATGTCGTCGCCGTCGCCGCCGAACAGCTTGTCCGCGCCGACGCCGCCTTCGAGGCGGTCCGAACCACCCAAGCCGTTCAGGGTGTCGTTGCCGTCGAGACCGAGGATGGTCTCCCACAGGTTTGTCCCGTTGATCGTGTTGGCGCCGGCCGTACCAGTCAGCGTCGCTTCATCGCCCGGGATCACTTGCCCCGTCGGTGGAGGAGGCGGTGGCGGCGGAGGCGGAGGAGGCAGGCCGAGGAAGCTGGCGTCCGTCAGGTTGGTAGCCGTCACACCGGTCAGCCGGAAGCTGATGCCCGTGCCGGTCCCGACCGTGACGACAGTATTGGCGCCGTCCTGGGCTGCGCTCCACGTGCCGAAGCCGGTGACATCGATCCTGTCGGTCCCGACCACGAAGTCCGTGACCGTGTCGGCCCCGCCGCCGCTGACAGCGACGAAGCGGTCGATGCCGTTTCCGCCGGTGAGGATGTCCGAACCCGCGCCGCCGGTCAGGGCGTCATCGCCCTCTCCGCCGGCCAGCAGGTCATCGGCGTCGCCGCCGATGAGCGTGTCCGCGCCGCCCAGACCCTGAAGTTCGTCGCGACCGGTCGTGCCGGTCAGCGTCTCACCGTTCGCTGTGCCCGTCTGCAGCGCGTAGGTCGGCGGCGGTGGCGGGGGTGGCGGCGGAGGAGGAGGTGGTGGCGGCGGAGGCGGAGGCGGGCTGACGCCCGTGATGAAGCTGGCGGCGGTCAGTTGGCTGGCCTGGACGCCGGTCAGAGTCACCGTGCTGCCGTCGGAGAAGGTCACCTTGGCCCCGGCCGCCAGCTGGCTGATTGCCGTGTAGCCGCCGAAGGCCGTCACATCGAGGCGATCCGCCCCGACCTGGAAGTCGGCGATGGTGTTGGTCGTCCCATCGCCGGCGCCAATGACGAAGATGTCGGCCCCGGCGCCGCCCGTCAGGGTGTCCTGGCCCGCGCCGCCGACGATCACGTCGTCACCGTCACCGCCGTTGAGTTTGTCGTTGCCGACGCCGCCCTCGAGCTTGTCCGACCCGCCCAGACCATTGAGCGTGTCATTGCCGTCCAGACCCTGCAGCGTCTCCCACAGGTCCGTGCCGTTGATAGTGTTGGCGCTGGCCGTGCCGGTCAGCGTCGCCTGGTCGCCGGGCGTCACCTGCCCGACAGGCGGAGGCGGCGGAGGCGGCGGTGGTGGGGGCAGAGGCGGTGGCGCGTTCAACCCGATGAAGCTGGCGTCGGTCAGGGCGGCGGCCTGTACGCCCTGAAGCAGCACGGTCGTGCCGTCGGCGAAGGTCACGCGGGTGTCCGAACCCACCTGGATCCGCGAGACCGTGGCCCCGAACGCTGTCGCGTCGATTTTGTCCGTGCCGACAACGAAGTCCCAGACGGTGTCGGCCCCGCCGCCGGCGGTGGCGACAAACACGTCGGCCCCGGCGCCGCCAGACAGCGTGTCGCCGCCCAGGCCGCCGGTCAGCCGGTCTGCGCCGTCGCCGCCATGAACGCTGTCGGCGCCCGAGCCGCCGCCCAACTGGTCATCGGCCTCATTCCCGTTCAGCAGGTCGTCGCCATCGCCGCCCTTCAGGATGTCGGCGCCCCGACCGCCGGCGATGTCGTCGGCATAGATCCAGCCCGTCACCTGGTCGGCGCCGTCGCCGGAGAGCAGCTTCAGCCGCTCGACGTTTACGACGCTGCCGCCGCCGGCCAGCGTCTGGACGGTCCCGACGGCCGCGGCCGCCAGGTCCAGCACCAGGGGCGTGGTGATGTTGAAGTCGAGACGCAGGTCGAGCAGGTCGACGCCGACGCCACCGTCTATGGCGTGGCGCCAGTTGACCTGGATCAGGTCGTCGCCATCGCCGCCTCTGGCGATCCCGCCATCGGCCCCGTCGAAGTCTTCGTACAGAGTGTCGGCCCCTGCCCCGCCCTCCAGAGTGTCGTATCCCTTGCCGCCAACGATATAGTCGCTTTCGTCGCCGCCGCGCAGGATGTCGTCTCCGCCACGGCCTTCCAGCCGGTCGGCCCCGGCCCCGCCCTCAAGCAGGTCGGCGCCGGGCTTTTCGTCCGGATTGACGTCGTCGTCCCCGTAGAGCTGGTCGGCCCCGGCGCCGCCGCGAAGAATGTCGGCGCCGTCGCCACCGACCAGATAGTCGTCGCCGTCGCGGCCCTCGAGGATGTCATCCCCGCCGCCGCCATCGAGGCCGTCAGCATTGACATGTCCGTAGATGCGGTCAGCGAGTTCGCTGCCGCCGATCGACAGGGTTTCCACATTGACGATGGAGCCCACCGCGCCCATGGCCTGAACCGTACCGGCCGCGGCGAGAGCAAGATCGAGGATGATCGCCGCGTCGCCCATCTGGCTGCCAACGTAGGCCCGATCGGTTCCGGTGCCGCCGTCGATGGTGTCGTCGGTCGTGGCGTATATGTCGTCGTTGCCTTCCAGCGCCTGGATGCTGTCCCGGCCGGAGGTTCCGAACAGGGAGTCCGAACCTGTTGTTCCGGTGACCGGAGTGGCGGTCATCGCCGCGACAGGCAGGACGGCCAGGCCGGTGAAATCGGACAGGGTCAGCTGGTTGGCCTGGATATTCCGCAGGCGCAGGAGCAGGCCGCCGCCGTAGACCAGGACAGCATCTGCCCCCGATTGGAATAGACGGAAGACGCCTCCGGCGCCGGTGAAGTCCAGCAGGTCCTGGCCCCGCGTGAAGTCCAGGATCAATGCGTTTCCGCCGCCGTCGAGCTTGAAGACATCGGCCCCGGCGCCGCCGGTCATGGTGTCGTTGCCGGCGCCGCCGATCAGGATGTCGTCGCCGTCGCCGCCGTTCAGCGTATCGTCGCCGTGCGACCCCTCCAGCCGGTCGGACCCGCCCATGCCGCTGAGCGTGTCTCCAAAGCTGTAGCCCAGGATGACCTCATTGCGGCCATCGCCGGTGATCACATCAGGCGCGGCGGTACCGGTCAGGTATCGGTCGTAGACCGGACCCGGGGGCGGTGGCGGCGGAGGCGGGGGTGGAGGCGGCGGAGGGGGCGGGGGCGGCGGAGGCGGGGGCGGCGGCGGACTCACCAGCCCATAGAAGTGGCTCGCCGTCAGCCCAGCCGCGGCGACGCCCTGAAGCGTCAGGGTCTCGCCGTTCTCGAAGGTCACCCGGGCCTGGCCGTTGACCGTCGAAACCGTGTAGCTGCTGTGGCCGCCGGCCTCGATAAAGTCGACCCCGAGCTCGAAGTCGGTGATGACATCGGCGACGTCGCCCACCTCATGGACGAAGACATCTTCGCCGGTTCCGCCCGTCAGAGTGTCGGCTCCAAGGCCGCCCTTGATCCGGTCAGCGCCCGCGCCGCCGGTCAGGGTGTCGCTGCCGGCCTCGCCGCTCAGGTCGTCCGAGCCCTCCGCGCCCAGCAGCTGGTCATCGCCATCGCCGCCGTACAGGAAGTCGTCACCGCCCGCGCCTTCCAGCCGGTTGGCGACGGTGTTGCCGGTCAGCGCGTCGGAATAGGCGCCCCCGATCAGGTTTTCGATGCTGTCGAAGGTGTCGAGATCCGAGCCGATCTGCTGGCCGAAGGTGAGACTGAGGTTGACCTGGATGAACTCTTCAACGCCGGTGAAATCGGCCGTGTCGGCGCCGGCCCCGCCGTTGTAGGCGTCGTTGCCGAGGCCGCCGACGAGGACGTCGGCGCCATCGCCCCCGTTCAGGGTATCTTCGCCGTCGCCGCCCTCGAGCCGGTCGATGCCGCCCAGCCCGTTCAGCGTGTCGTTGCCATTGAGCCCGCGCAGGATTTCGTTGCGCCCGTCTCCGGTCAGGGTGTCGGCGGCGCCGGTTCCCACCAGTTCGCGCTGATAGGGCGGTGGCAGCGGCAGGCCGATGAAGGAGGCGTTGCTGATGCTCGAGGCGGTCACGCCCGCCAGCAGCAGATGGCTTCCGTCGTTCAAGGCGACGACCGCGCCGTCGCCCTGTTGGGCCCAGCCCTTGATGCCGCCGTAGGCGCTGACGTCGATCAGGTCGACGCCGGCCTCGAAGTCGACAATCGTGTCCGACCCGCCGCTGGGCGCGACAACGAATTTGTCCGACCCCCCGCCGCCGTAAAGGATGTCGTCGCCGCCCCCCCCGGTCAGTTCGTCCTCGCCGGCGCCGCCGGAAAGCCAGTCCCACCCGTCGCCGCCGGACAGGCGGTCCGCGCCGTCGCCGCCGGCCAGAATGTCATCGTCGGCCCCGCCGCTGAGGATGTCGTCTCCGGCACCACCCGACAGGTCGTCGACGTAGGCTCCGCCCGTGATCCGGTCAGCGCCCGAGCCACCGATGGCGATCAGCTGTTCGACATTGACGATCGAGCCGCCGTTGGCCTGGGCCTGAGCGACCCCGGCAGCGGCGGCGGCGATATCGAGGACAATTCCTGTCGTGACCAGCGCGCCGGCCGTCAGCCGCACCCGGTCGAACCCGGCGCTGCCGTCGATCACGTTGGCGAAGGACGCCGTAATGACGTCGTCCCCGGCCCCGCCCCGCAGGATATTGAAGCCCAACTCGTAAGGCCCCTCGGTCAGGATGTCGGCGCCGTCCCCGCCTTCCAGCGTGTCGCCGCCGGCCCCACCGATCAGCTCGTCGGCGCCAATCCCACCGCGCAGGATGTCGTTGCCTTCCCGCCCCATCAGCAGGTCATCGCCGTCCTCGCCTTCAAGCAGGTCGTTGCCCGGACGCTGGCCCAGCGCGAGAACGCCCTCATGGTCGCCGTACAGCTTGTCGGCGCCCGTTCCGCCGCGGAGCGTGTCGTCGCCGTCCTCGCCCACAATGAGGTCGGCCCCGTCCCGGCCCTCGAGCGTGTCGCGGCCCCCGCCGCCCCGAAGTTCATCCGCGTACAGATGACCGAACACACGGTCGTCGCCGATGCCGCCTTCGAACCGGATCTGTTCGACGTTGACGATGGAGCCCCGCCCGTTGACCTGGGCGACGCCGGCCGCAGCCTGGGCAACATCGATGACCATCGCCGGTCCGCGGTCGGACCGGGAGAGGTAGAGCAAGTCCTTGCCGGCGCCACCGTCGATCCGGTCGACCGAGTAGGTGTAGATCGTGTCGTCACCCTCGAGGCCGCGGATGTCATTCAGCGCGCCGGACATCCAGTACAGGTTGTCGGCCGAGGCCGTACCGCTGTTAACGCGGAAGGGGAGTTCCGGCAGGCTCGTCAGCCCTATGAAATGGGTGAGCTTGAGGTCGAAGGGGTGGGCCAGCTTCAGCAGGATCGACGAGCCGCCCGCCAGGTTAATCTGCAGGTCGAGACCCACATAGGAGAAGGAGGCGATGGAACCGTAGGCCGTGAGATCGATGCGGTCTTCGTCGTAGAGGCCCATGATGGTATCGGCGCCACTTCCCGGCGCGAAGACGAAGACGTCGATGCCTTCATCGCCATAGAGCCGGTCGTTGCCGAGGCCGCCGATGACGATGTCGTCGCCCGGTCCGCCGGTGACAGTGTCATCGCCGGCCCCACCGTCGAGCCGATCCTGGCCGAAGCTGCCGCTCACGTGATCGTTGCCGCCGGCGCCGTTGATCTGCTCGTTGCGCTCGTCACCGTACAGCATGTCGATCGCAGGCCCGCCGCTGAGCAGGCGGTCGTAGGCGGCGGGCTGGGCCGGCGCAGGCGGAATGTAGGGCGCCACATTGCCGAACTTGAAGTCGACGGCCGTCAGGTTCTCGGCCTTGAAGTCCTTCAACAGCAGGGTCTGCCCCGGCGCGAAGGTGACCAGGGTGTCGAGGTTCTGCTGCACGATGGAGCGGACCTCGGCGTAGTCCAGCGCCTCGATGAGGTCGAGACCATCATCGAAGTCGAGGATGATGTCCTGGCCGCCCCCCGCCTTGAAGACGAAGATGTCCCCGCCCGAGCCGCCCATCAGGGTGTCGACCTCAGCCCCACCATCCAGGCGGTCGTCGCCGGCGCCACCGTTCAGCAGGTCCTTGCCCGCCGCGCCATTCAGGGTGTCGTTCCCCGCGAGGCCGTAGAGCTTGTCGATGCCAGCCGTACCGTTGACGGTCTCCGAGCCGGAGGTTCCCGAGATCGCCGCCAGGCCGATGTTCACCGCCTGGTCGGTGAAGCGCACGGTCTCGACATCGCGCAGGATCAGCGTGCCGCCCGCGGCCGTGCCGGCCGTGACGGTCCAGCTGCCGTCCGCATTCTGGGCCATGGTTGCCGAGGCGCGGGTCTGGTTCAGCACCACCGTGCTGACGCCCTCGCCGCCGTTGATCACCGTGACCAGGTTCGAACCGCCGGCAGAGACCCGGAACTCGCTGTTGCCGGATCCCGCGAAGATCAGCTGGCGCACATCCTGGCCGCTGAAAATCGTCGGGTTGATGATGAAGTTGCCGCTGTGCTCGCCCTGGCGCAGGTCGATGATGTTCGTCCCGCCCTGCATCAGGAAATCGCCGACCACCCGGCCGAGATTGACGAACTGCGTCATCCCCCACTTCAGATCGACGTCGCCCAGCATGACGCCTGTGTTCGCCACCTGCAGGTTCGGCGACGAGGTCCCGTAGGAATCAATCAGGAAGGCGGTCTTCGCGGCCAGGATGCCGCTGTTCTCGAAGAACCTCTGGAACCGGACGTCGTTGATCCCGCCGATCTCAAGGGCGATGGCTGTGTCGCCCTGCGCGCGGATCAGGCCATGGTTGGCGAAGTAGCCGCTCTCGTAGCGCTGAACACTGGCCCCGATCGCCAATCCCGTGTTGGCATATTGCGAGGTCCGGCCGTTGGCGTCGGAGAAGGCCTCGATCACTCCCCAGTTGGCGCCGTTGACGCCGTTGTGGAAGTTAGGCCCGAAGGCGAACCCGAGGTCCGCCCGCACTGAAATCACGCCGGTCGCGAGGTTGTTGAAGACGTACTGGCTGTTGTAGGTGTTGATTACAGAGGCCCAGCCCGTCCCGATGTAAAGGCCAAGGTATCCGGCATTGGTAATCGGCGCGAACGACCCTTCCTGGCTTTCGAACGCGTAGACGTAACCTTCGCCGTGATTTTCGACAATGAAGCTGGAACCTTCATGAAGGTCAATGCGCGAAGCGTCTCTTACGCCATAGTAGTTGAAGTGGCCGATGAATATGCCGTAGTCATCATATGACCCTCGCACATATCCGTAGTTCTCAAAATTCACGCTGCCAGTATCGCGATACGCGTTACTGGAAAAGAACATGTGATAGATGGGAATAAGGTTACTGAAGAAGTTATAAAACGGGTAGTCGACGATATAGACTTCATCTGCAGCAATAACGGTATCGGCGTTGAAGTGGCGCCCCTCGACCCCCAGGGGCGGGGGCGCCGCCGGCGCAGCCGGCCCCATGTACGAGCCCAGGGAGTAGACAATATCGCTCGCCGCCAGACTGGAGGCCGTGAAGTTCTTCAGCAGAATGGTCTCGCCCAGGGCGAGAGTAATCAGGGTGTCGGCGCCCTGCTGGACGATCGAGGCGGCGCTGGAGTAGCCGTAGATCAATAGTTTGTCGGCGCCACCGGTGCGGAAGTCGAGGATGACATCGCGCCCCTCGCCGATGACGTGAACGAAGGTGTCGGCCCCGCCGCCGCCCTGCAGCACGTCCTGGCCGACGCCCCCGACCAGAAGGTCCGCTGCGGCCCCGCCCGTCAGAACGTCGTCGCCGTAGCCGCCGAAGAACTCGACCGCCTGGGGGGCCGCGGTTATCGAGTCACTGAAGTCCGTGCCGATCACGCGTTCGATACGCGCTACGGTGCTGGACCCGCCGACCGAAAACTTGCCCGTCGCCATGTTCAGGACAAGGCTGGCCGAGGCCGAGCGGAAGGATAGGGTGTCAAAGCCCGCGCCGCCGTCGATGACGTTGTCGCCACGACCGATCTCGAACCAGTCAGAGCCGGTGTTGCCGATCAGGGTGTCCGCGCCGCCGCCGCCGTAGACAAGGCCGTTGTCGGTCCCCAGGACGATCCGGTTGATGCCGCGGCCCAGATAGAACGGGCCGGTGATATGGCCGGTGGCGCCCTCGTAGACCAGCTCGCCGTCGCGCATGAAGATCGCGCCGTCGATCAGGTTGGTATTGGTGATCGAATGGACGCCCATGCCGAGCCAGAAATGGCCCTTGATGATGCCGCTGTTCTGGACCGTCAGCTTGGAGATCGGCGGGATGAACGCACTCGAGCCATAGGGCGCGTTGTCATCCACGTAGAAGGCAAAATCGGCCTCGATCGTCCCGGAATTGACGAAGGGGTGGTGGCCGAACTCCACCAGGACGCCGACGCTGATGTCCGTCTCGCTGGCGGTGATCGCCCGGATGGTCCCGCTGTTGTAGAACTTGCCGGCTGAGTGCCGGACGCCAATCGCCGAGATGCCGTCGTCGGCCCTGGCGTCGAGACCGGTCACCTCGATCAGGCCGGCATTGTCGAAGGTGACGGAGTCGATGTTGCCGTAGAGCAGCCGGGTGCTGACACCCTCCCCGTACGTCTCGCCCCAGATCCGCAGGACGCCGCCGGCGGTCTGGGTGAAGCTCTCGACCCAAAGGGCGCCCATGGCGCTGCCGTTCAGGGAGACGGCCTGCACCAGGCCGTCGTTGCGGAAGTTGAAGGTGTCGTAGGTCGACGAGCCGAGCACGGCGATAACGCTGGCGTTCGCCCCCGCCGCGAGCGCGTAGATCTTGCCGGTGGCGGTGTTGTGGAAGAGCGTCCGGCTGGACAGGTGCGACCAGCTGCTCCCGATGACCGCATTGGAGTACCCGGAGCCGTCGGCCAGGTTCATCACGATCGTGCCGTTGTTGGTCAGTGCCGGCGGCGGGGTCGCGTTGGTGAACAGGATGGCGGTCAGACCGCCCGTATTCTGGGCGAAGTACAGCGTCTGGCCCGCCGCCACGGTCAGGCTGGCATTGGTCTCGATCGGCGTGCTCGGCGTGACGGTCGGGATCGGTGTCGTCGGCGGCGAATTCGGAACCACGGCCAGCTTGGTATCGACGGGCGCAACGATGCGCAGCGCGCCGTCCTCGCCAAGACGCGACGCCTTCAGCATCTCGGCAATCAGCCGATCCTGCCGCACAGTCCTGAACATGGAACGCCCCCCGCACGTCCCCGCTACTTCGGGAACGTCGCGGGCCCAGAATAACGATCCGGGGCGGTCGTTTCAATTGTATCCGGCGCGCTTGGCGGGCGCCGGATCGATCACTCTACCGCGCGAACTTCTGGAACTTGATCCGGTGCGGGATCAGGCTGTCGACGCCGAGGCGGCGCTTCTTGTCCTCCTCGTACATCTCGAAGTTCCCCTCGAACCACTCCACATGGCTGTCGCCTTCGAAGGCGAGGATGTGGGTGGCCAGGCGGTCGAGGAACCAGCGGTCGTGGCTGATGACCACGGCACAGCCGGCGAACTCTTCGAGCGCCTCTTCCAGGTTCTGCAGGGTTTCGATATCGAGGTCGTTGGTCGGTTCGTCGAGCAGGATCAGGTTGCCCCCGGTGGCCAGGGTCTTTGCCAGATGGACGCGGTTGCGCTCACCGCCGGAAAGCAGGCCGACCTTCTTCTGCTGGTCGCCGCCCTTGAAGTTGAAGCTGCCGACGTAGGCGCGGGAATTGATCTCGCGCTTGCCGACCATCATCACGTCGGTGCCGCCGCTGATCGCCTGCCAGACGGTGTGGTTGGGGTCGAGGTCGTCGCGGCTTTGATCGACGTAGG
The DNA here is from genome assembly GCF_057586315.1 of Caulobacter sp. SRI_014. Taxonomy (NCBI): domain Bacteria; kingdom Pseudomonadati; phylum Pseudomonadota; class Alphaproteobacteria; order Caulobacterales; family Caulobacteraceae; genus Caulobacter; species Caulobacter sp. SRI_014. Next base: position 163,736 of record NZ_JBYCZQ010000005.1, read on the forward strand.
CCAGCTTGACCGTCTCGCCGACCTTGATGCTGCCGGCGTCGGGAACTTCCTGGCCGGTGATCAGGCGGAACAGGGTCGACTTGCCGGCCCCGTTCGGGCCGATGACGCCGACGATGCCGTTAGGCGGCAGGCGGAAGGTCAGGCCCTTGAACAGCACCTTGTCGCCGTACTCCTTCTCCAGGTCGTTGACCTCGAGCACGACGTTGCCCAGGCGCGGGCCGGGCGGGATCTGGATGACGGCGTAGGATTGCGCCTGCCGGCTGTTTTCCTGTTCGCGGACCATGTCCTCATACGCGGCCAGACGGGCCTTGGACTTGGCCTGGCGGGCCTTGGCGCCCGAGCGCACCCATTCCAGTTCGCGGGTCAGGGCGCGCTGGCGTGCTTCGCTCTCGGACTGCTCCTGGACGACGCGCTTCTGCTTCTGCTCCAGCCAGCCCGAGTAGTTGCCCTCGAAAGGCAGGCCCTTGCCGCGGTCCAGTTCCAGGGTCCACTTGGTCACCTGGTCGAGGAAGTAGCGGTCGTGGGTCACCAGGATGACGCAGCCCGGGAAGGCCTCCAGGTGATGCTGCAGCCAGGCCACGGACTCGGCGTCCAGGTGGTTGGTCGGCTCGTCGAGCAGGAGCATGTCGGGCTTGCTGAGCAGCAGGCGGGCGAGCGCCACGCGGCGCTTTTCACCGCCCGACAGTTTGGTCACGCCGGCATCATTGGGCGGGCAGCGCAGGGCGTCCATCGCCATCTCGATGCGGCTGTCGATGTCCCACAGGTTCTCGGCGTCGATGCGCTCCTGGAGGGCGGTCATCTCCTCCATCAGCTCGTCGGTGTAGTTCTCGGCCATTTCCATGGCGATGGCGTTGTAGCGGTCGAAGACCGTCTTCTCATCGCACCAGGCGATGACGTTTTCCCAGACGGTCTTGCTGTCGTCGAGGTGGGGCTCCTGCTCCAGGTAGCCGCGCTTGACGCCGTCGGCGGCCTTGGCCTCGCCATTAAATTCCTTGTCGATGCCGGCCATGATCTTCAGCAGGGTCGACTTGCCCGAGCCGTTGACCCCGACCACGCCGATCTTGGCGTCCGGATAGAAGGACAGCCAGATGTTCTCGAAAACCTTCTTGCCGCCTGGATAGGCCTTGGTCAGGCCCTGCATCTGGAAAATGTATTGAGCAGCCATGGGGGCGCGCGATCTCGATCGAAAAGGATGGGGAGTTGGGCGCGGGATGTAGCGACCGCGAGGGGCGAAGGCAATGGCGCCGCCCCCTTGTGGCCGTCATCTTGGTTACGAATTTGGCCGAGTTACAAAGAATAAACTGGGCGGCGGGGGCGGCTTCGTGGAATCCATCCGCCTGCGCCCGATGAGGATGAGACGACGATGCACCGCCCTGCCCTTTTGACCCTGGCGCTGGCCCTGACCGCCGGCGCGGCCCTGGCCGCCACGCCGGTCGACCGTCTGGCGCCTCTGCAGGGTGACTGGCCCAGCGGCGGCAGCGTGGTGACCATCAAGGGCAGCTCGGCCAAGGTCACTCGCGCCTCGGCCGAGGACCGCAAGGCCGGCTACGCCGACGGCGAAGTCCTCGTCCAGGGCCTCGCCTACCAGCGCACCGACACCCTCAACAACGGCGACAAACGCCAGACCTTCGCGGGGACCTGCCGCACGCCGACGCCTGGGCGGAAGGGCATCACCTGGGTGATCAGCGACTGCACCCTGCAACTGACCCAGCCCAAGGACGGCAGCGGCGCGCGGCTGGTCGCCGTCAACGGCAGCGATCTGATCGGCGGACGCCGCGAGGCGGCGAAGGCCAAGCAGACGGCTCAGGCGAAACAGACGGCCCAGGGCGGCCCCGTCTTCGGCGCCGACCGCTACGAGGGCGATGGCGGGATCAAGGGGTTCGGCGCCCAGGCCGCGCCTGCCGCCCCGGTGGCCAAGCCGGTCGATCCCAATGAAACCTGGGCCCGTCGCAGCATGAGCCCCGAGGAGCTCGCCGCGCAGGACGACGGCACCCGCCGCCTGAATGCCGACATCAACGCCCGCAACGCCGAGACCGAAGCCCGCAACCGGAAGGCCGAGGCCGACTACAAGGCCGCCCTGGCGGCGCGCGAAGCCTCCATCGCGGCCCAGAAGCAGGCCTCAAAGGCGGCCTACGACAAGGAAATGGCCGACTACCAGGCCCGTGTCGCGGCCCAGGACGCCGCCAACGCCAAGGCCCGCGCCGACTGGGAAGCGGCGGTCAAAGCCTGCAAGGCCGGCGACCGGAGCAAGTGCGCCAAGCCGAAGGCGAAGTAGGCTGGATTTTCCGTGGTCGCGCGTTTGATCCGATAACCGGTTCCGCGTAACGGAACGCCCTCTAGAGCAGCGGCCTCGGGGCCAATGGCTGCTCGTAGTAGTCGGCCAGGGATTCCAGCGCCCGGGGGTTCAGGATCTCCAGCCGCCCCCGGCGGAAGCGGAACAGACCCCGCTTCTCGAGTTGGCCGATCGTCTCATTGACGTGCGCGCGCGACAGGCCCAGCGCATCGGCAAGGTGCGTCTGGCGCAGCGGCGTTTCCAACACCCCGTCGGCGGCCAGACCAATCGCGGCGGCCCGCTTGTAGAGGTACATCAGCACGGTTGCGATCCGTTCGGCGGCGTTCCGGCGCCCCACCGACAGCAGGTTCTCGTCGACCAGCCCCTCCTCATGGGCCGTCAGCCAGGTGACGTCGAAGGCCAGGCTCGGATAGCCCCGATAGAGGTCCCACATCTTCGACCGCGCCAGGCGGCAGAGTACGGCCGGTCCCATGGCCTCGACCCCATGGCTCGCCTCGCCCAGGAAGTTGGCCTGCACCCCGATCAGGTCGCCCGGCAGCAGGAAGTTGAGGATCTGGCGGCGCCCGTCCGGCAGGGTGCGATATCGAAAGGCCCAGCCACTGAGCACCGTGTAGAGCGGCGCCTCCGCCGCCCCCTCCGCCGTGACGATGTCGCCGGTTCCAAAGCTGTCCTCGCCGATCTTCATCGTCTGGATGAAGTCGACCTCCTCGGGCGTGCCGGTCTTGAAGGCCGGCAACGGCCTGTGTGGGCATTCCCGACAGCGGACTTCGGTCATCGCTACGCACCCCCAACAGACCTCATGGCTATCGCGCCGGCGCCGTGCGCGCAATGTTGGCGGCGAGATGGATTGTCGCGGGCTGTCGGATAGGGGCAATCTGGACGTCTTCCAGTCGGGAGGCCACCTTGCGCCCATCGCGTGACCTTGCCCTGTCGCTCAGCTTCGCCGGCGGCGTGCTGTTGCTGATCTGGCTGGCCAGCGCCTGGTGGCTCGGCGCCTTTCCCTTCGGCTGATCATTCAAGGACTTCGCATGCGCCTGCTCGCCCTCGCCCTTGTCGCCGCCCTGCCGCTGTCGGCTGCCGCCGCCCAGCCGCCCAACAGCTATGTTGAAGCGGTAAGGGGCTACATCGCCCGCGCCAAGGCGATCGACGGCAAGATCGGTGCGATCCTGCGCGCCGACCCTACCGCCCTCGACCAGGCCCGGGAGGCCGACATTCGCGCCCGCTCCAGGGGCATGCCGCCGCCGCTGAACGGCGCCGCGATCCTGATCAAGGACAACATCGACGTGGAGGGCATGCCCAACACCGGGGGCTCCCTGGCGCTGAAGGACAACTTTCCCAGGCAGGACGCGCCGCTCGTCGCCCGGCTGCGCAAGGCCGGAGTCATCATCCTGGGGAAGGCCAACCTGTCGGAATGGGCCAACATCCGCTCCTCGGACTCGGTCAGCGGCTGGAGCGCCGTCGGCGGCCAGACCCGCAACCCCTATGACCTTGCCCGCAGTCCTTGCGGCTCGTCCTCCGGCTCCGGTGCGGCGGTGGCGGCGGGGCTGGCCTGGGCGGCCATCGGCACCGAGACCGACGGTTCGATCACCTGCCCGGCTTCGGTCCACGGCCTTGTCGGCCTCAAGCCCACCGTCGGCCTGATCCCGCGCACCGGCGTCATCCCGATCAGCGCCAGCCAGGACACCGCCGGTCCGATGACCACCAGCGTCGAGGACGCCGCCGACCTGCTGACCGCCATGGCCGGCTTCGACCCGGCCGACCCGGCGACGAAGGAGGCCGACAGTCACAAGCGCAACTACGCGGTCGGTCTGAAGGCCGACGCCCTCAAGGGCCAACGGATCGGCGTCATGCGCTACGCAACCGGCTTCCACACCGAGACCGACGCCGCCTTCGAGGCGGCCCTGAAGGTGCTGGAGGCGCAGGGCGCCATCCTGGTCGATATCAAGGAATTCCCGAACTGGTCCGAAGCTGGCAATTCGGAGCTGGTCATCCTGCTGACCGAGTTGAAGGTCGGAATGGCCGACTACCTGGCCACCACCGATCCGACGAAGGTGCAGGTCCGCACGCTGGCCGACGTCATCGCCTTCAACAAGGCGCATGCCGCCGAGGAGATGGGTCTGTTTGGCCAGGACCTGTTCGAGCAGGCCGAGAAGACGGGCGGTCTCACCGACCCAGACTACCTGAAGGCCAAGGCCACCGCCGATCGCGTGGCGCGGGGCGGGCTGGACAAGCTCCTGAAGGACAACAACATCGTCGCCCTGGTCGGCCCGACGCTGGGGCCGAGCTGGATGATCGATCCCATCCTCGGCGACCGTTACGTCGGCGGCGGCGCCGGCAACGCGGCGGCCGTGGCGGGCTATCCCCACCTGACGGTGCCGATGGGTCTGGTGCGCGGCATGCCGGTGGGGTTGAGCTTCGTCGGGCCCAGGTGGAGCGAGGCGACGCTGTTGAACCTCGGGTACGCCTACGAGCAGGCGTCGAAGGCCCGGGTGGCGCCGAAGCTCTGACGGAAGCGAGGCCGGCTCCACAGTTCCTCCTCCGGCGCGTAGCGACGGGGGAGGAACTGTAGGTCGCCCTTCCTAATAAGCCGGCTTCGCCTTCGGCTTGCCCCAGCCCTTCTTCTGCTTGGGCGGTTGCTCCGGCGGCAGCGGCATCGGCGTGCCGTCGCGCTGGAAGCCGTAGTCGTAGCCGTCGCTTTCCCAGCCGCGGCGGTATCCGCCGGACCAGCCCCGCTCGCGCAAGGACCCAGGCAGGTTGCGCGCCGAGATGCAGTACAGCCCACGATCATACCGGGCCCGCCAGCAGTCGCCGTCGAAATAGACCCAATTGTCCTCCAGCTCGAGGATCGCGCCCGGTTCGGCATAGGCCGGCCGCGCCCCGCCGTAGAAGCGGCTGCGCGAAACCTTGGTGCGGCCCGAACCGGCATAGACGCCGATCTCGCGGGCTCCGATGGCGCTCTCGGTGATGGTCAGGCTGGCGCCGGTCGAAATGACGCCGCGCTGGGCGTCGCACAGCCGGCTACGGGCGATGTTGACATTGGCGCCGCGCTCAAGATGCAGACCGGTCGTCCAGCCGCAGACCACGACATTGCGGATGGTCATCGTGCCGGTGCCCGACCGCAGGCCTCGGACCAGCAGGCCCACATCCCCGGGCGTCTCGCCGCCACGGGCGACGATGCCGACCTGGTCCAGGCGGCTTTCGCCGTTGCCGGGGGTCAGGTCGACGCCAGCCGCCTCGCCGCTGATCTTGGTGCGGGCGATGTCAATAACGGCGCCCTCGATCAGCACGGCCGGATCCCAGCTTTTGGCCTCGATGACGCTGTCGCGCATGATCACCCGGCCGCCCGAAGCATAGACCGCCGAGGCGTCGCCCCAGTATTCGACATTGACGCGGACCAGGGCCACCTCGGCGTCCCAGGCCTCGATACAGGGCATACGGCCGCCCTGCTGGGTCTTGAGGGTCAGGTCGCGCAGCTCGACACCCTTCACGCCCGAAGCGATACGGATGCAGGCGTTGCCGGCCGACGGGGCGATGGTGGCGGTCGAGGTTTCGGCGCCGGTCGCGAAGATCGACGGGCCCTCGCCGGCGATGACCACAGGGTGCTCGACGACGATGGTTTCGGTGCAGGCCGCGGCGCCGCGGATATAGAGCACGCCGTTGTCGGCCAGGGTGCGCAGAGCGTCGGACACTGGCGTCGGCGAGCTGTAGCCGGCCGAGCCGCCATAGCTGTCGCCGGAGCCGCCACGGTCGTCGTAGCTGGAACCGCGATCAGGCGTGGAATAGGTCCCGCCGCGGTCGTCGCCATAGCCCCCGGCCTGCGGAGGCGCAGAGCCGCCGTTGCCATTGCCGTTGCTGCCGCCATTCGAAGGCGGCGGGGCCGAGCCGCCGTAGGAGCCGCCGCCATTGCCGTTCGAGCCGGCGATGTAGACGCCACTGCCGCAATCGACGACCGCGACCATCTGGTCGCGCGGATAGTCATCGTAATAACCGTCGTCGTAGCGCGGCCGATAACCAGGGCGGTAGGGCTTGCGGCCCCACTTGTAGCGACCGGGCTTCCATTTGTCGGGCCGGTAGCGCGGCTTCAACGGCGGGGTGATCAGTCCGCCGAAGTTGGGACGGATCTGCTGATCGATCTGGGCGTCAGGCAGGGCCAGGGCCGGCCCAGGCGCGGCGGTCATGCCGATGCCCATGGCGGTGGCGACGGCCAGCAACAGCCGGCGGAAGGAAGGCGTCTTGTCCATCAGCGGTAATCCCCCCGGCGATTCTGTTGCCGGTTTTCACGCGAAACCTGGGCCAGCACCTGCTGCAGCCGCCCGACGGACGGCTTGAACCCGGCCAGGGCGCCGTCGATCTGGTAGACAACGGCCTGCGCCTTGTCCTGATCGGCAACCCCGTCCATGCCGAGCGAGAAGAAGGTCGACATGGCGTACTTGGCCTCGGCCGATCCCTGCTTTTCAGCCTCGGAATACCAGTGGAAGGCGCGGGCGTAGTCGCGCCGCACCCCCACCCCTTCGGAATACATCACCGCCAGCACCAGCTGGGCCTTCGGCGAGCCGTTGACCGCCGCGTACTGGATGGCGCGGACCTTCTCGATAGGCGTCAGCCGGCCGGTCGGCTCGCGGCCCAGCATGGCCTGCAGGGTCTGGATGTCGCCCGGATAGACGTCGTCTTCCTTGGTCGGCTTGCCCTGGATGACGTTCAGGTAGTTGAGCGCCTCGGCGATATGCACGAAGGGCAGCTCGCGCAGCCGGTCGAGGGCCACGTCGGTGGCCTCGTCGCGCCAGTTGCTCTCGTCGACGTGCGGCACGCCTGAAGACGGCGAGTCCGGCGGATAGAATTCGTAGGGCGGCACCCAGCGCTTGGCCTTGGCCTCGACGAAGCTGCCGAAACCGCCGCGTTGCGGGGTCGAGCGTTCGAAGTCCTTGAGCATGACATAGGCGCCGACATCGCCGGTCTGAACGGCGAGGTAGTTGTAGAGGTAGGCATCGACGTCGTTGCGCGGGAACAGGTTGATCACCGATGGCGTACCCGGCTTGTAGGGCCGGCCCCGGGCGTCCATCGCCTGGCGGTTGTCGCCGGGCTCGCCGAAGATGCCGAAGCCGTCGTCATGGATGCGGGCCAGGGTGCGGAAACCCTCGGCGCCCTGGCTGGACAGCACATAGACCACCCGGCTGCGCACGGCGTCCTGTTCGTTGGAATCCATCCGGGCCAGCAGGCGGTCCAGGGTTGAGTAGGCGTTCTTGCGCTCAACAGCGCGGCAATGGTCGAAGCGCGAGGTGGCGGTCGGATCGCCGCTGCCGCCGCGCCGCCCGCTGGCCGCCACCTGGGCGTACCCGTCGGGGTTGGTCAGGGCCATGGTGTACCAGACGGCGGACTCGACCGGATCGTCGAGGTTGCGGTCGATGGCCCGCTGGCCCTCGTAACGGCGCCCCAGCTCCAACTGGGCGAAGAAATCACCGCGGAAGGCGCCGCGGCGCAGGATGCGAATCTCCTGCTGTTGGGCGTTGAACTGCGGCGAGGAGACGGTGGCCAACTGGGGCCGCGGACAGGCGTTCCCATCCTTCTTGCCCCACAGCCCGCCGGGCGCGGTGTCGCAGCCCAGCAGGGGCCCGACCACGGCGGCCACGGCCAGCCCGATCAGGACGGTACGCGCCCTGGCTCCAATCACGGCAACCCGTGACGGCGTAACGGATTCACTCACTGTGCCCACCCCGGTCACGGCGCTATCGGCTTCGTACATCTCAGCCCCCATAATCCCCGCCGTTAACCATAATTAACGGGCCACACTCGGTCCCGGATCAGTCCCTGTCAAGGTTCGCCCACCAAGGGTATGGAACTCTCCTGCCCCGTTCCTGAAGCAGGGATGAACAGTATTCTCGCGGCAGGGGAATCTGCGGGTCGCATAACAGGGGTACGCCTCCGATCCGCTCATATTACGTCTATAAATTGCCTTGATTGCGGCGCGAGGTGACATTCGGGAACACCAAACCGGGGAATCACCATGGCCGTCCTGAACCGCTACCGGAGCCTCACCGCCGGCGCCCTGTGCATCCTTGCCGCCGCCAGCACGCCCGCCCTGCCCGTCCTCGCCAAGCCGCCCTCCCGCGATGGGCAACCGACGCCGGACGCCTGCGCCAGGCTGGGCTTCGACCCCGCCCGGCTCCAGGAGCGCGGCGGCGGCTACCGGGGACGGCCGGTCGCCCAGTTGCGCGCCTATCCCGCGCCGGCGCCGCCGCCGGTCCTGAGCGTTCCGGCGCCGGCCCGCGCCGAGATGAAGCCGGCCCAGCCGACCGCCGCGGCACCCGCAGCGCTCCCTTCCACCGCCGACAAGCGGATGGGCTACGGCGGCGTTGTCAGCCCTGCCCCGGGCGACATCGAGACGGAGAAGTACCCGGGCGCCGCCTCCAACCCGATCCGCCAGGTCACCGCCGAACCGGTCTCGACCTTCTCCATCGATGTCGACACCGCCTCCTACTCCAACGTCCGCCGCTTCCTCACGGGCGGCCAGCTGCCGCCAAAGGACGCCGTGCGGGTCGAAGAGCTGATCAACTATTTCGACTATGGCTACGCCCCGCCGCGCGATGCCGCCGAGCCCTTCCGCGCCTACACCGCCGTGACCCCCTCGCCCTGGGCGGCCGGCAAGCAGATCGTCCACATCGGCCTGCAGGGCTACGCCATCCCGGCGACCAGACAGCCGCCGCTCAATCTGGTTTTCCTGATCGACACGTCCGGCTCGATGTCCAGCGAGGACAAGCTGCCGCTCGCCGCCAAGGCGATGAACGTCCTGATCGACCAGCTGTCGCCCGAGGACCGTGTCTCCATGGTCGCCTACGCCGGCTCGGCCGGCGCCGTGCTCGCCCCCACCAGCGGGGCCGAGAAGCTGAAGATGCGCTGCGCCCTCGGGGCCTTGCACGCCGGCGGCTCGACGGCGGGCGGCGAGGGTCTGGCCCTGGCCTACGCCATGGCGCAGCAGAACTTCCGCAAGGATGCGGTCAACCGCGTCATCCTGCTGACCGACGGCGATTTCAACGTCGGGGTCGCCGACCCGTCGAAGCTCAAGGACTTCGTCGCCGACAAGCGCAAGACCGGCATCTATCTGTCGGTCTATGGCTTCGGGCGCGGCAACTACAACGACACCATGATGCAGACCCTGGCCCAGAACGGGAACGGGACCGCCGGCTACATCGACACCCTGGAAGAAGGCCGCAAGCTGTTCCGCGACGACTTCTCCGGCAGCGTCTTCCCCATCGCCGACGATGTGAAGATCCAGGTCGAGTTCAACCCGGCCACGGTCGCCGAGTACCGCCTGATCGGCTACGAGACCCGGATGTTGAACCGCGAGGACTTCAACAACGACCAGGTCGACGCCGGCGAAGTGGGCAGCGGCGTCAGCGTCACCGCCCTCTACGAGGTCACCCCCACCGGCGGCCCGGCCAGCGTCGATCCGCTGCGCTACGGCGTCTCCAACCCGCCCAAGGCGGGCCCGGCCGGTGAACTGGCCTTCCTCAAGATCCGCTACAAGCTGCCCGGCGGTCAGACCTCGAAACTGATCCAGCAGCCCATCGGCGCCGCCAACGCCTACCGGAGCATCGAGGCCGCCCCCGAAGCCACGCGCTGGGCCGTCTCCGTCGCCGCCTACGGCCAGACCCTGCGCGGCGATCCCTGGCTTTCGCCCGGCTTCGGCTGGGACCGCATCGAGACCCTGGCGCAGAACGCGCGCGGCCAGGACCCGGACGGGCAACGGGCGGAATTCATCCGGCTGGTGCGGGCGGCGAAGGACGGCAAGCGGATCAACGAGTAGGCAGCCAGGCCCGGGGCCGTTGATCTGGGCGTAACCGTGCCAGCCCCGGAGAGCCGGGGCAAGCCAACTTAACTTGCGTTGAAGCCGCCTCGCCCCGATGCGATCTGGCCCTCCCGACGGGAGGGCCTTTTCCATGGACAGGGGCGAAAACGACCAGGGCGGCGCGGCGCGCGACATCACGCGGACAACCCCCGAGGATCAGGCGGCGACCTTTCGCAACCAGGACCAGGTCTGGCCACACCGGGAGATTCGGCGCGCCGGCGCTGTGCGGCCTCTGCCACCACACGCCCGTCCGCTCGCGGCGCGGATCAGCGTCGACGACTTCATGGCCCGGCGGCGCACGGCCGGCTTCCTGGTCCTGAAGAACGGCGAAGTCGCCCTGGAACGCTACGGCATGAGCAACGGACCGGAGAGCCGCTGGACGAGCTTCGCGCTTTCCCAGCCAATCACTTCGACCCTCGTCGGCGCCGCCCTCCACGACGGCGCCATCGGCAGCCTGGACGACCCCTGCGACCGCTACCTGCCGCAGCTGAGGGAATGCGCCTACGGCGAGGTGACCATTCGCAACCTGCTGCGAATGGCCTCGGGGATCGCCTGGGACGAGGGCGACGATTCAGCCGGCGCGGACGTCAGACGATTTGGCCGGGCGCTCGCCAGGGGCCAGCCCGGCGTGATCCTGGACGACCTTCGCTTCCTGCCGCGAGCCGCGCCCCAGGGCACGGTGTTCAACTTCTCGATTGGCGAAAGCTACCTGCTCGGCGCCGTGGTGGCGGCGGCCACCGGCCGGGCGCTGGCCGACTATTGTTCGCAAACCATCTGGGGGCCGGCCGGCATGGAGGCCGACGGGCTGTGGCAACTGGACGCCGAGGATGGTCTGGAGCTGGGCGGGATGGGGCTCAGCGCCCGGCTGCGCGATCTGGGCCGCTTCGGCCTGCTGGTGCTGGAAGAGGGCACGGCCTTCAGCGGCCGTCAGGTCCTCCCCTCCGGCTGGCGCGATCTTGCCGGCCAGCCGGACTGCGCAGCGACGGCCTTCGGCGCGATCACGCCCGGCAGTCCGGCCGGGTACGGCTACCACTGGTGGACCCTGCCCGGGGCGCCGTTCGCCGACGGCCTCCACGCCGGCGCCTTCCTGGCCCTCGGCGCATACGGCCAACGCCTCTACATCAATCCGACCGAGCAGCTGGTTATCATGATGCAGAGCGCATGGCGCCAGCAGGGAGACAGCGAGGCGGAGGCCGAGACCGTGACGCTCCTCAGGGCCATGGTGCGGGCGCTGCAACCGTCGGCTACCTGACTCGTTCAACTCCTTCGGACCACCGGGAATTCCAGATCAGGCATGACGCAGCGCATCGAGGACTACGCCCTCATCGGGGACCGCGAATCCTGCGCCCTGGTCGGCCTAAACGGGTCGGTCGACTGGCTGTGCTGGCCGCGCTTCGACAGCGACGCCTGTTTCGCCGCCCTGCTGGGCACCCGCAACAACGGCTGTTGGCGCATCTGGCCGGCCGACGAAGGCTACAAGGCCAGCCGCCGTTATCGTGAGGATAGTCTGATCCTCGAAACAACCTTCGAAACCGCCACCGGCCGCGCCACCATCATCGACTTCATGGCCCGCCGGAACGGCCACCCGGAATTGATCCGCATGGTCCGGGGCGACGCCGGTCATGTGGTCTTCAAGCTCGATCTGGCTCTGCGCTTCGGCTACGGCGCCGTCACCCCCTGGATGGCCCGCACCGACGGCGGCGCCCACCGGGCCATCGCCGGGCCCGACATGGTTATCCTGCGCACCCCGGTCGGCATGACCGGCGACGGTTGGCTGATGTCGGCGGACTTCACCGTCGGCGAGGGCGAGACCACCCCCTTCACCCTGACCTGGGCCCCCAGCCACGAGCCCCTCCCCGTCGCCACCAGCCCGCGCAAGGCCCTGGCCGACACCGAGGCCTTCTGGCGCCATTGGACCAATCAGGCGGCCGTAGAGGGCCCCTGGGCCGAGGCGGTGATGCGCTCCCTGATCACCCTCAAGGCCCTCACCCACGCCCCCACCGGCGGGGTCGTGGCGGCGGCCACCACCAGCCTGCCCGAGAAGATCGGCGGGCCCCGCAACTGGGACTACCGCTACTGCTGGATCCGTGACGCCACCCTGACCCTGCTGGCTCTGATGAACGCCGGCTACTACGACGAGGCCCAGGCCTGGCGCGACTGGCTGCTGCGCGCCGTGGCCGGCAGCCCGCAGGACATGCAGATCATGTACGGCGTCGCCGGCGAGCGCCGCCTCAACGAATGGGAGGCCAGCTGGCTGCCCGGCTATGAAGGCTCCACCCCGGTCCGCATCGGCAACGCCGCCTCGACCCAGTTCCAGCTCGATGTCTACGGCGAACTGGCCGACAGCCTGCACCAGGCCCGCCGCGGCGGCCTGACAGGCAACGAGGCCGCCTGGCAGGTCGAGCGGGCCCTGACCGACCATGTCTGCCGCGTCTGGCGCACGCCGGACGACGGCATCTGGGAGGACCGCTCGGAGCGCAAGCACTACACCTTCAGCAAGGTCATGGCCTGGGTCACCCTCGACCGCGCCGTCCAGGCGGTCGAGCACTATGGACTGCCCGGCGACGCCGAACACTACCGCGCCGTCCGCGAAGAGATCCGCGAGGACATCCTGGCCAACGGCTTCGACACCGAGCGAAACAGCTTCGTGCGCTCCTATGGCAGCCAGGCGGTCGACGCCTCCCTGCTTCTGCTCGCCGAACTGGGCTTTGTCGCCGCCGACGACCCCCGCTACATCGGCACCGTCGAGGCCATCGAGCGCGATCTGCTGCACAGCGGCTTCGTCCACCGCTACGACACCGGTGAGATCGATGACGGCCTCAACACCACCGAGGGCGCCTTCCTGGTCTGCACCTTCTGGCTGGTCGACGCCTATGTCGCTATCGGCCGGCTGGACGACGCCGAGGCCCTGTTCGAGCGCCTGCTGTCGATCCGCAACGACCTGGGCCTGCTGGCCGAGGAGTACGACCCGGTGGACAAACGCCAGGTCGGCAACTTCCCCCAGGCCTTCAGCCACATCGGCCTGATCAACAGCGCCTTCAACCTGACCAGGGCCAAGGGCCAGAACGGCCACACCATCGAGCGGGGCTAGCGGGAGACGGCCGGTTGAGGTCTTCTGGCGGCTTTCGGGGGTATGCACATGTTGGCACGGGCCTACGTCATCGCGGCCGGTCTCGGCCTTTTCGCCACGCCCGCCCTGGCGGCCAACGCGGCGATGGACAGCTTGCTGGCCCTCTGTGCGGCCAACCATGGTGAAGCCCGCGCCGTATTCGCCGCCGCCGAGGCTGACGGCTGGACCATGCGACCCGGCTGCGTCATGCCGAGGACCGACGACGCCAAGGTCGGCGATCTGCTCGCCACGCTCGATATGACGCCCTGCAACCTCTGGCGCTACAAAACCGTCGGCGGCCTTGAGCTGCGCCTGCGGGTCGTCGAGGAGCACGTGGATTGGGAGGACGGTCACCATCGCATCCGTCGCTGCGCCATCACCGATCCCGGCGCGAGCCTCGATAGCCTGCAGGCCGCCGCCACCGCCGGCCTCGGCGCCCCGCCGCAACCGAAGCAGGGCCCAAAGACCGCCTGGATCTGGACGGAAGGTCCCGCCGGCCGAAGCTTCCTGCCCCCGACCACCGAGGCGGTGCTTGGCGAGGCCGTCAGTCGGGGGCCGGTTTATGCTGTGCAGCTGGACCCCGGCGAACCGGAACCGACGTTGATCTACAGCGAACTGCTCAAGACCGACGCCGTCAAACCCTAACCGTCGACCTTTCCAGCCACTGCCCGCGATCTACCTCTCCCCTCAACCCCTTGGAACAAGGGGCCGACTTGGTTGTTGTGGTCCTGCTGGGGCCAAGCCGGAGAGTGATCTCGCATGCTCGTCGCCGACCTGATGACCCCTGTTTCCGAACCTCTCACCCACGAAACCACGCTGCGCCAGGCCGCCGCCGCCCTGACCCAGGCCAAACTCGACCAGCTGCCCGTCGCCCATGAGGGCCGGCTGATCGGCGCCGTCAGTGAGCGCGACCTGGTCGACTACGGCCTGGCGCGCGGCCTCAATGCCGACAGCCCGGTGTTCGCGGTCATGAGCCACTACATCGACTGGTGCTACGAGGACGAGGACGTCCTCGACGTCATCGGCCGCCTGGCCGACGCCGACCGCGAAAGCCTCATCGTCCTGACCCGCGACCACCAGCTGGCCGGCGTCGTTGCGGCCAGCGCGCCCGCCCGCGGCGGCTGGAGCGACGCGGCGATCGCCGAAGCGGCGGCTTGAAAAGGAAAAAGGGACACGTTGGATTTCCTGAGGAAATCCAACGTGTCCCTGGTTGCCTGCGCCGTGAGGCCTAGCGCCCGGTCGGCACGTCCTTGAACGCCACGTCCTTGTCGACGCGGACATCGCCCGGCAGACCCAGGACCCGTTCGGCGATGATGTTCTTGAGGATTTCGTCGGTGCCGCCGGCGATACGCAGGCCGGGCGCCCACAGCAGAGACTGCTGGAAGGCGGCCTGGAGCGGAGCCTCGGTCGGGTCGGTGAGGATACCGTACTGGTCCTCCATCTCGACGCCGTAGTTGCTCATCTCCTGCATCTGATTGGCGGCAATGATCTTGCCGATCGAGCTTTCCGGGCCGGGGGTCTGGCCCTTGGACAGCGCGGTCATGGTGCGGAAGCGGGTGAGCTTCAGCCCCTCGGCGGCGACGTACCAGTCGGCCAGCTTCTCGCGGAAGGCGCCGTCCTTGATGCCGTCGGTCTGGCGAGCCAGTTCCATGATGGTCTTGTAGTCGGGGCCGGAGGAGCCGCCGACCGCCAGGCGCTCGTTCATCAGGGTGACCAGCGCGACCTTCCAGCCGTCGCCGACGCCGCCCAGCCGCTGGCTGTCCTTCACGCGCAGGTCGGTGAAGTAGACCTCGTTGAACTCGCTGCCGCCCGAGGCCTGGTGGATCGGACGCACCTCCACGGCCGGATCGTGCATGTCGATCCAGAACATGGTCATGCCCTTGTGCTTGGGCACGTCGGGGTCGGTGCGGACCAGCAGGATGCCGTAGTCGCAGTACTGGGCGCCGGTGGTCCAGACCTTCTGGCCGTTGATCACCCACTCATCGCCGTCCTTGACCGCGCGGGTGCGCGAGGCGGCGACGTCGGAGCCGCCGGCCGGTTCGGAGAACAGCTGGCACCAGATCTCCTCGCCGCGCATGGCGGGACCGACGAAGCGCGTCTTGGTCTCGGCGTCGGCGAAGGCCATCACCGTCGGCACGCACATGCCGAGGCCGATGGTGAAGTAGCCGTAGTTGACGCCGACCTTGCCCTCTTCCTGGCCGAAGATGACCGACTGGATCGGCGTGCCGCCGCCCCCGCCCCACTCCTTGGGCCAGGTGATGCAGGCGTAGCCGGCGTCAGCCTTCTTGGCCTGCCAGGCCTTGGCCATGGCCATGTGCTCGGGGCTGTTGGGCCGGCGGCCGTTGGCCGAGCTGTTGTTCTTGTGCGCGGCCGCGTTTTCTTCGAGCCAGGCGCGAGCCTTTTCGCGGTAGGCGGCTTCTTCGGGAGAGTCGTTGAAATCCATGATCTTTTCCTCTCGCGCTTAGGCGGCGTTACGACGTTCGAGCTGGCCGACCAGCCGCTCTTTCCAGACCTTCGGGCCGCCGGCCACCAGGGCCAGCTGCCGCGAACGGCGGTAGTAGAGGTGGCAGTCGACTTCCCAGGTGAAGCCCATGCCGCCGTGCGTCTGGATGTTTTCCTTGGAGGCGAACCAGTAGGCCTCGCTGCCGGCGATGCGGGCGGCGGCGGCGGCGGCCGGCAGTTCGGCGGCGTTGGTGTTGAGCGCCCAGGCCCCGTAGTAGGCGTTGGAGCGGGCGACCTCGTTCTTGACGTACATGTCGGCCAGCTTGTGCTTGATGGCCTGATAGCTGCCGATCACGCGGCCGAAGGCGTAGCGCTCGAGCGCGTATTCCTTGGCCATTTCCAGGCAGCGATCGGCCCCGCCGACCTGTTCGAAGGCCAGCAACACGGCGGCGCGGTCGAACACCTGCTCGGTGATGGTCAGGCCCTCGCCGGCGGCGCCGACGGCCTTCACCGGGGCGTCCTTGAAGGTCAGCTTGGCGACCGAACGGGTCGGGTCGAGCGACTTCAGGGTCTCGCGGGTCACCGAGGCGTCGTTGAGGTCGACCAGGAACAGGCCGGGCCGGCCGCCTTCGGAGGCCAGAACCAGGGCGACGTCGGCGATGTCGCCGTCGGTCACCGGGATCTTCACGCCGTTCAGCTTGCCGCCCGACACGGTGCAGCTCAGCGACGCGCCATCGACCACGCCGGGGCCTTCCGAGGTGGCGTAGCAGCCGATGATCTCACCGGCGGCGATCTTCGGCAGCAGATGCGCCTTCTGCTCGTCGTTGCCGGCCAGGAGGATGGCCTCAGCCACGAAGTAGACCGTCGAAGCGAAGGGGATCGGGGCCAGCGAGCGGCCCAGTTCCTCGGCGAGAGCGCAGAGTTCGATGTGGCCCAGACCCAGGCCGCCGAATTCCTCGGGGATCGCCGCGCCCAGCCAGCCCTGCTCGGCGACGCCGGCCCACAGGGCCTTGTCATAGGAGACTGCATCGTCGTTCAGCACCACCCGCACCGCGCTGGTCGGCGAGCGGGCCTCGAGGAACTTGCGCGCCTCGCCCTTCAGCAGCTTCTGGTCGTCGGAATAGTCGAAATTCACGTGATCCTCCCGGGCGCTCACCCGTGCGCCTTCTGTCGGAGGGCAAGATAGACGGCTTTCGGCGCGGGGGAAGATTGACTTGGCGTCAACGATTTCAGGTTTTTATGGGCGGTCTGTTCAAAGCGACGGCGGGATCATGGCCAAAACGGTCTTCCAGAAGAACCAGCGCGTGTGGGTCGAGGCCGTCGGGGCCTGGGCCAACGTCGAGAAGATCGTCGCCATCTGGGCCAAGGGCTTTGATGAGCCGGTCCGGGTTACCTATGACGTCGGCCTCGGCCGCGAGTTCTTCGCCCATGAACTGAAGCCCGAGGATCAGGTCGTCGACGCCGACGAACAGGGCGAACGCTGGCGCCTGCTGCGAGCCAAGAACAAGTGGCAGCAACCGGCTGACTGCGCCCACCACCCCTATCCCGGCACCTATCCCATTGTCGTCACCGACCCTAACGACTGGGGCGGCTGGCGCACGCCGGGCGCGGAATACGACCGCGACCCCCACCGCATCGAGCGCCAGGCCCGCCTGATCGCCAGCGCCCCGCGCTTCCAGGCGATCGCCAAGGAGCTGATGGCCCTTGTCGCCGAGGCCCCGGATGACGCCCCGCCGGCCATCCTTGAGCTGGCGCAGCAGGCGGCGGCCATCGAGCGGTTCATCGCCGAGGTGCCCTCGCCGGGCGACCAGATGGATGATGAGGGCTCCGCGGTCGCCTAAAGCGGACGCAGGCAACACGATTTGATCAGAACGCGCGCTCGGGCGTGGCGCAGGCCATGGCCGGGCGCTACATCGGTGTCATGCGCACCGAAACGCCCCAGCCCATTCGGCTTTCCGACTACACCCCGCCCAGCCACCTGATCGACACGGTCCACCTGGACTTCGATCTGCAGCCGGGGGCCACGCGGGTGAAGGCCACACTGGCGGTCCGGCGGAACGGCGAGTCCGACACCCTGGTGCTCGATGGCGAGGGCCTCAGCACCCATCGCGTGCGGATCGATGGCCAGGATCACGCCTTCGAGGAGACAGCGGAGACGCTGACCCTCACGGGCCTGCCCGAAGCCTTCACGCTGGAGACCGAGGTCCAGGTCGACCCGTCGGGCAACACCGTGCTGATGGGTCTCTACATGTCGGGCGGCCGGTTCTGCACGCAGTGCGAGGCCGAGGGCTTTCGGCGTATCACCTGGTTCCTCGACCGTCCCGACGTGCTGTCGCGCTACACAGTGCGGATGGAGGCGGACACGGCCTTCCACCACCTGCTGGCCAATGGCAACCTGATCGACAGCGGGACGCTGGGCGCCCGCCACTTCGCCGTCTGGGAGGACCCCTTCCCCAAGCCCTGCTACCTGTTCGCCATGGTGGCCGGCGAGCTGGACGTGCTGGAAGACAGCTTCACCACCATGACCGGCCGCGACGTGGCCCTGAAGGTGTTCGTCGATCCGGGTATGGCATCGCGCGCCGAGTACGCCCTCGACAGCCTCAAGCGAGCGATGAAGTGGGACGAGGAAGTCTTTGGAAGAGAATATGATCTCGACCTCTTCATGATCGTCGCTGTGCGCGACTTCAACTTCGGGGCCATGGAGAACAAGGGGCTGAACATTTTCAACTCCTCGCTGCTGCTGGCTGACGCGGCGACCGCCACGGACATGGACTACGAGCGCATCGAGAGCGTCGTGGCCCACGAGTACTTCCACAACTGGACGGGCGACCGCATCACCTGCCGCGACTGGTTCCAGCTGTGCCTGAAGGAAGGCCTGACCGTCTTCCGCGACCAGGAATTCAGCGCCGACATGCGCGGCGCCGCCGTCCAGCGGATCAAGGACGTGAAGGCCCTGCGGGCCCGGCAGTTTCCTGAAGACGCAGGTCCGCTGGCCCATCCGGTGCGGCCCAACAGCTATCTGAAGATCGACAACTTCTACACCGCGACCATCTACGAGAAGGGCAGCGAGGTTATCCGCATGCTCAAGGCCCTGCTCGGCGACGAGGGCTTCTGGGCCGGCATGAACCTCTACTTCGACCGGCACGATGGCGACGCCACCACCGTCGAGGCCTTCATTCAGTGTTTTGCGGACGCGACGGGCAAGAACCTCGACGCCTTCTTCGGCTGGTACGAACAGGCCGGCACGCCGAAGGTGACGATCAACCGCCGTTACGACGCGGCGACCGGCAAGCTGGAGTTGACCCTCAAACAGGTCACCGCCCCGACCCCCGGCCAGCCCAACAAGACCGCCCTGCCCCTGCCGGTGGCGCTCGGCCTGCTCGACGAGGATGGCCGCACCCAGGCCGAGACCCAGATTCTGGTGCTCGACGGGGCCGAGACCGTCATCACCCTGGAAGGCGTCATGAAGCCGCCGGTGCTGTCGGCCCTGCGCGGCTTCTCGGCCCCGGTAAAGCTGGAGACCGACGCCCCGGCCGATCACGACTACGTCCTGCTGGCGGCCGACAGCGATCAGTTCAACCGCTGGGAATCGGGCCAGCGGCTGGCCACCCGGCTGATGCTGGCGCGGGCCGACGGCAAGGCTGATCCCGCCGGTGAGACCCGCTTCGCCGAGGCGCTGGGCCGCGCGCTCGACGATCAGGCCGCCAACGACGCCTTCAAGGCCTTGCTGCTCAGCCTGCCCAGCGAGCAGGACCTGGCCATGGAGATGCAGCCGGCCGATCCGGCCGCCATCCATGACGCCCGTGACGCCCTGCGCGACAAGCTGGCCGAGGTGCTGGCCGACCGTCTGATCCGGCTGCACGACGCCCTGGCCCACGCCGGCGCCTTCTCCGCCGACGCCGAGGCCGCCGGTCGGCGGGCTCTACGCAACGCCGCGCTGGATCTGCTGACCGCCCGGCCGTCCGAGGCCGTCATCAAGCGGGCCCGCGCCCACTACGGCGCGGCCGACAACATGACCGACGCCATCGGCGGGCTGAACGCCCTGATCGCGCTGGGTGGCGAGGCGGCCGACACGGCGCTTGCCGCCTTCCACGCCCGCTGGAAGCACGAGCCGCTGGTCATCGACAAATGGTTCGCCGCCCAGGCGCGCGATCCGTCGGAGCTGGCGCTCGGCCGGGTCATGGGTCTGACCACCCATCCCGACTTCGACGCCAGGAACCCCAACCGCCTGCGGGCCCTGGTCGGGGCCTTCGCCAGCTTCAACCCGGCCCGGTTCCATGACCCGGACGGCAGCGGCTACCGCTTTCTCGCCGACTGGATCATCGCCACCGACAAGGTGAACCCGATGACCGCCGCGCGCTTCGTCGAGGCCCTCGGCGGCTGGCGGCGTTACCGCGAGGATCTCGGCGGCAAGATGCGTGAGCAATTACAACGCATTGCGGCCGTCGAAGGCCTCTCCAAGAACGTGTTCGAACTGGCGACCAAGGCGCTGGTGTGAGTCTTCTGAATCACGAATCGCGACGAACTGACTCAAGGCGTTGATCAGGCCTTAACGCGAGGACTCCCGGCGCCTACCATGCCCCTCTGGGGTGAATCGGCGTTTGGGGAATTCGGGTTTGGCGCGTGGGCAAAAGGCAGGATCGGGGGAGCCCGCCTTCGCGGCGACCTCCCCGCGTGGCCGCTCCGCACCCCTGATGCGCGTCGGCATCCTGGCCGCCCTGTTCCTGCTGGCGGTCTACACCGCTTTCGGGGTGATGAAGCTCAACAACGGCTGGACCAGCACCCCGGCCCAGGTCGGTCCCGCCGCCATCGCCGCCCTGCTGGCCGGCAAAGTCGAGGGGGCGCTGTCGACCCAGCAGGCGGGCCTGGCCGCCGGGGCCGAAGTCCTGCGTCGCGCGCCCGACACCCCGATCGAGGCCAGTGAGCTGGCCCTGCGCATCGCCGGCCCCACGGCGGGCGCCGCCGCCGTTGTCCAGGACGACATCGTCCTCTCCAGCGCCGGTTCCCTGACCACCCCCGACTTCAAGGGCGCGGCCCGCGCCGCCGAAGCGGCCGGCGCCGCGACCTGGACCGGCTCGGCTCCCGGCGACCGCAACCGCATCTACATCGGCCGGTCGCAGGCGACGCCGGGCGGCAAGGCCTGGCTGATCATCGCCTCCGATCCCGCCAGGATCGCCGGCTCGGGCCTGACCCGCACCTCTGCCCTGGCCTTCCTCGACGGCCGGGTGCTGGCCTCCGTTGGTCCCGGCGTCGCCGGGGCCCCGACCCTGCAGGACGCCTTCGGCCTGCAGCTCAAGGCCATGCGGACGGACGTGCTGCTGCGCGGCCAGCTGTCGGACGGCAAGGCGCTGGACGTCGCCGTGCGGCCGGTCGGTGACGGCAACCTGCTGGCCGTGGCCGCCGACAAGGTCGACGGCATCATGAGCGTCGACGCCGAGCGGATGGACGGCCTCGTTTCCCTGCTCGTGCCTTTGGCCGTCGGCATCGCCCTGGCCCTGCTGCTGCTGATGCAGGGCCGCCGCACCCAGGCCGCCCAGCTGGCCATGGTGGCCAGCGAGGAACGCTTCCGGCTGGCCGTCGAGGCCGCCCGCTGCGGCATCTGGGAATGGGACCTGGAGAACGACCGGGTGTTCATGTCGGAAGTCACCGGGGTGATGTTCGGCTGGGGCGGGGCCGGGGTCGCCAGCGGCCAGGAGGTGCTTGAACGCGTCGCCCCCGACCACCGCGAGCGGGTCCGCCAGGCCCTGGCCCATGCCGCCGCCTACGGCGCCTTTGACGTCTCCTTCCGGGTGCCTGGCAGCGAGGGTCGCCGCTCGCTGTGGATCGATGCCCGGGGTCAGGGCGCGCACAGTCCCGCCGCTCAGGAACACAGCCGGATCATCGGCGTGGCCCTCGACGTCACCGAGGAACGCATCGCCCAGGCCCGCGCCCAGGCCGCCGAGAACCGCCTGCGGGACGCCATCGAGAGCGTCTCGGAAGCCTTCGTCCTCTGGGACCGCAACGGCCGGCTGCTGCTGTGCAACCGCAACTATCGCAGCACCTTCAACCTCGAGCCCCGGCTGTTGAAGCCCGGCGCCGCCCGCGACCAGGTCAACCGCTTCGCCCAGTTGGCCATCAAGCAGGAGCACCCCTCGCCGCATGGGAACAAGGGCGAGCGCGAGGCCGAACTCAACGACGGCCGCTGGGTGCAGATCAGCGAGCGGCGCACCGCCGAAGGGGGTCTCGTCATGACCGCCGCCGACATCACGGCGGTCAAGCTGCAGGAGGAGGCGCGGCGCCTCAACGAGGAGCAGCTGCAGAACGCCGTCGCCGGGCTGGAGCGCAGCCAGGAGCAGCTGGCCGAGCTGGCCCGCAAGTACGAGGCCGAGAAGGTCCGGGCCGAAGGCGCCAATCGGGCGAAGTCCGAGTTCCTGGCCAACATGAGCCACGAGCTGCGCACGCCGCTCAACGCCATCAACGGCTTCTCCGAGATCATGGTGGCGGAGATGTACGGCGCGATGGGCGACGCCCGGTACAAGGAATACGCCACCGACATCCACAACAGCGGCCAGCACCTGCTCGCCCTGATCAACGACATCCTCGACATGTCGAAGATCGAGGCCGGCAAGATGAACCTCAAGTTCGAGCCGATGAGCCTGGAGGACGTGACCGAGGACGCCGTTCGCCTGGTTCGCAACCGGGCCGAGGCGGCGGGGCTGGAACTGGGTATCGAGTTCCCGCACCTGCCCGAGGTCGAGGGCGACTACCGGGCCATCAAACAGGTGCTGCTCAACCTCCTTTCCAACGCCATCAAGTTCACCCCGCGCGGCGGCCGCGTCACCGTCCGGGCCGAGCCGCGCCGCGACGTGCTGGGCGAGCGGATCCGGGTGTCGGTCACCGACACCGGGATCGGCATTTCCCGCGAGGACCTCGCCCGTCTGGCCCAGCCCTTCGAACAGGTCGAGAGCCAGCATTCCAAGACCACGCAGGGCACGGGCCTCGGCCTGGCCCTGACCAAGAGCCTGGTCGAGCTGCACGAGGGCTCGCTGGAGCTGGACTCGGCCCCCGGCGAAGGCACCACGGTCAGCTTCAGCCTGCCGATCCGCCAGGGCGATCTCGCGGCCCAGGTGGCGTAAACGGTGCGCGTCGTCTAAGCCCCAGCCAATGCCCGCCGACGCTGCCCGCCTGACCATCGACCTGGACGCCATCGCGGCCAATTACCGACTGCTGCGCGACATGGCCGGCGGGGCCGAGACCGCGCCGGTGGTGAAGGCCGACGGCTACGGCATGGGGGCGAACCAGACCGCCCTGCGGCTGTGGGCCGAGGGGGCCCGAACCTTCTACGTCGCCCGCCTGGCCGAGGGGGAAGCCTTGCGCCGGGCGCTGGGCGAACGGGCCGCGGCCATCCTGGTGTTCGACGGCTGTCCGGACGGCGCGGCCGGCCGGTTGCTGGCCGCCAACCTCATCCCGGTGCTCAACAGCGATGAGCAGATCGCCGCCTGGGCCAAGGCCGGCCCCTGCGCCCTGCACGTGGATACCGGCATGAACCGGCTGGGCCTGACCCTGGCGCAGGCCGCCGACCTCGCCGCCGCGCCGGATGGCCCGCAGGTCGATCTTCTGCTCAGCCACCTGGCCTGCGCCGCCCAGCCCGGCCACCCGCTGAACGACAAACAGCTGCAGCGGTTCAGCGCCGTCCGCCGACTGTTCCCGAACGCCCGGGCCAGCCTGTCCAGCTCCGGCGGCGTCTTCCTGGGCGGCGACTACCACTTCGACCAGGTCCGACCGGGAGTCGCCCTGTACGGCGGCGAACCGCATGACGGACGGGCGCCGCGCCTGGCCACCGTCGCCACCCTTGAGGCCCCTATCCTGCAGATCCGCGACGTCCCGACAGGCGACAGCGTCGGTTACGGCGCCGACTTCGTCGCCGAGGCGCCGGTGCGGGCGGCCATCGTCTCGGCCGGCTATGCCGACGGCTACCTGCGCGCTTCTGCCCCGGGCGGCGGGGTGTGGTTCGCCGGGCAGCGGCGGCGGCTGTTGGGCCGGGTCTCCATGGACCTGATCGCGGTCGACATCACCGGCGCTGCGGCGAAGCCCGGCGACATGGTCGAGCTGATCGGCCCCAACCTGATGCTCGACGACGCAGCCAGGGCGGCCGGCGCCTCGGCCTATGAGTTCCTGGTGCGGATCGGGCGTCGGTCACGGCGCCGCTGGGTCGGTGAAGCCTAGCGGGCCGCCCGCTCCAGGGCGCCCTTGTCGACCGCGCCGACCAGGCTTTTCAGCTCGTCCATGCTGAGGCCGCCGCCCTCGGCCTGGATCAGGAAGCGGTCGCTGATCAGGATGCCGTACTCGCCGCGCCGGCTGCCACGGTCGTACTTTTCCATGGTCATGACGCCGCCGACCTTGCCGACCTTCTCGTAGGCCTCGCCCTGTTCGAAGCTGCGCTCGACGGAGAAGGCGGCCGCCATGCCGGCCATGGGACCGGCGCCGGCGAGGTCGATGACCCGCAGTTGGGCGCGGGTGTCGCCGCGGGTGTAGTCGGCGGAGGCCGAGGCCGAGCCGAAGCCGCCGGCCGAGGCGCTTTCGGCGGCCACCTCGCCCCGTGAGAAGCCGGCCACACTGGCCGGCAGGGTCGCCTTGAGGACGTCGGTCGAGACCAGCTCGGCCTTGCCGGTGCGGGCCGCCCGCTCCATGCGGTCGGCGGCCTCCTCGGCCTTGTCGACATCGATCGAACCGACGCCGGGGATGTTCATCGTGCCCGAGAAGTCGCCGTGGCGCGGGCCGAAGGGGCCACCGTGGCGGCCGATGGACATCAGGGGCGCGGTGACCGCGGCGATGACGATCCACACGACGATCGACACC
Source organism: Caulobacter sp. SRI_014 (assembly GCF_057586315.1). Lineage (NCBI taxonomy): Bacteria > Pseudomonadati > Pseudomonadota > Alphaproteobacteria > Caulobacterales > Caulobacteraceae > Caulobacter > Caulobacter sp. SRI_014. The sequence continues at coordinate 188,261 of NZ_JBYCZQ010000005.1, forward strand.
AGAATGACGACGATGACGTAGCCGAGGGTCTTGTCCTCCGGGGTCTTCATCAGCCTGGGAAGCCCCTTCCACAGCAGGTAAAGGCTGTAGAGGCCGACAATGCCGAGCGCGCCGAGCCATGGGATCAGGTTAAAGATCCCGGCCAGCCAGGCCGCCGTGCTGGAATAGGCCGCGACCTTGAAGGCCTGGATCTGGTTCTTCTGGCCACCGAAGCTGGGAGCCAGGGCGTCGATGATCAGGGCCGTGACGAAGACCCCGGCCAAGGCCATCAGATAGGTGACGACGGCGTTGACCCCGGTCCACAGGATCGAGGGCCGGTAGTGCAGGCCCCAGAAGCCGACGCCGAACACCGACAACTTGATGAAAGTCGCGACCGCCGGGATGGCCGCGAGGGGGATAACCCAGGAGCGGTAGAGGCCGCCGATGGTCGCCGGCTCGGTGTCGATGACCTCCCAGGTGGGGGTCGGCCGAAGCAGGATGTCCTTGATACGCTGGATCATGCCGGTCCCCGGCGATCCACCCTCGATGACGCTCATCGCCCGTCTCCCTGGCGCGTTGCTATCCCCGATCCAAGGGCAGGCTAGCGCAGGAATGCGATTGAGAGAACAGCGTTCAGGCCGCGCGGGCCGAGAACACGTCGGTCAGGGCGGCGAACAGGGTCGCGGCGGTGATCGGCTTGTCGAGGTGGCGGTCGGCGCCGGCGGCCAGGCTGGCCGAGACGTGTTCGGGCAGGGCGTTGGCGGTCAGCATGATGATCGGCAGCCGGCCAGTGTTGGCCGCCTGGCCGGAGGCTTCCCGGGCGCGCTGGTGGCGGATGGCGGTCAGGCCGTCCATGACCGGCATCTGCATGTCCATCAGCACCAGATCGAAGCTGTCGGCGGCGAGGGCGTCGAGCGCCTCCTGGCCGTTCTCGACACAGGCGACGTCGGCGGAGCCGGCCAGCATCAGTTCCAGCACCCGGCGGTTGGTCGGGTGGTCGTCGGCGACCAGGATGCGCATCTGCGGCGGGGCGACGGCCTCGTTGTCCTGGGCGGTCGGCGCGTCGATGTCCTCGACCTGCGGCAGGGGCAGCTCGAACCAGAAGGTCGCCCCCTGCCCCGGCCGGCCCTGGCAATCGAGATGGCCGCCCATCAGCGACGCCAGTTCGCGGGAGATGGCCAGCCCAAGACCCGTGCCGCCGTACTTGCGGGTGATGGTGTTGTCGGCCTGCTGGAAGCGGCCAAAGATGCGCTCGCGGGTGGCCTCGTCGAAGCCCTCGCCCGTGTCGCGCACCTCGAAGCGGACGCGGCCCTCGGCGCAGCGGTAGCCGGTGACGGTAACCTCGCCGGCCTCGGTGAACTTGACGGCGTTGCTGACTAGGTTGGTCAGGATCTGGCGCACCCGGACCATATCGCCCTCGACGGCGACGTCGACCTCCGGCGATAGGTCGATGTTGAGGGCGACGCCCTTCTCGCGGGCCTTCAACTCACCGAGCGCCGCCGTGGCGCGGACCATGTCGCCCAGATGGAAGGGGGCGGTCTCAAGGGTGATCTGGCCGCTCTCGATGCGGGCCTGGTCGAGGATGTCGCTGAGCAGGCGCTCCAGCGTCTCGCCCGAGGCGCTGATGATGCCGACCATGTCCTTGACCCGGGGATCGAGGACTTCGCGCTGCAGGATGTCGGCGATGGCGACGATGCCGTTCAGGGGCGTCCTGATCTCGTGGCTCATGTTGGCCAGGAAGACACTCTTGGACAGCGCCGCCTCTTCGGCGGCGGCCAGGGCGGTGTGCAGCGCCTGGCGAATCTCGATGCGGTCGGTGACGTCCTCGCCGACGGTGACGATGTGGCGGGCGCCGTCCTCGCCGTAGGTGGCGACCTTCTTGGTGGTGAAGATGCGTTTGCCGCGCGCCGCCGTGGTGACGGTCTCTTCCTCGACGGCGGTCATCTGGCCCGAGGCGATGACCGCCTGGTCCTCATCGGAGAAGGCCTTGGCCTCCTCGGGCGGGAACAGCTCATGGACATTGCGGCCAAGCAGCGCCTCGGCCTGGACGCCCAGCATCTCCTCGGCGGCGCGGTTGACCAGCACATAGCGGCCGTCGCGGGCGTCTTTCACCATCAGGATGGCGGGCAGCATCTGGACGATGGCGTCGAAGAATTCCTCGCGGGCAATGGCCTCGTCGCGGGCTTTGGCCAGGGAGGCGATGACCGCCTCGGCCTCGCGGGTCTCCTCGGCCTGCTGGCGCAGGGCGTCGGTCATGTCGCCCGAGCCGTCGAGCGGAGAGACGTTGGCCGCATCAAGGCCCGAGGCCAGCTGTTCCTCGCAGGCCGCCTGGGCGGTCAGGAACAGGACCCGGCCGTCCGGCTGCATCGAGATCGCCCCGCGCAGCTTGAGGCCCGGGTCGGCGCGCGAATGCAGCACCACCGGGGTCCGGTCCAGGGCTGTCAGGTCGGCAAAGGCGGCGACCGGGCCGGCGGCCTCGACAATGAAGGTCTCGGTCAGCGATGCGCCGTCGATGCGCGGCGCCAGAACCAGCAGGCGCGGGGCCGGGCCGTGGATCGTCAGGTCCTCGCGAACCTCGAAGCGGCAGGGAAACAGGAAATCGAGAGTCGCGGAGTCAAAGGCGCAGCCGCTTGATGCGGGCCCCTCCGCGTCCACGGAGCCTGGGTTCAGGCTGTCCATTCTGGAGACCCCCAACACAGTCGGAAGTTGATACCGCCATCACTTAAGAAACAGTGTTCGCGGGCGCGGCGGGTGGTCGTGGAGCCTTTGCCGATAAGGGGTTGCGTCGCCCGGCGTGTCGATGAGCCGGCTTACCGGAAATCGGTCGGGTTGACTTGTTGTAAGTATATACTTACCGTAAGTTATGGCTTACGCAAAAGCATTTGCCGCCCTGGCCGATCCGACCCGGCAGGCGATCTTCGAGCGGTTGAAGGACGGTCCAGCAGCCGTCGGCCGGCTGGCGGAGGGCTTGCCGGTCAGCCGCCCGGCTGTGTCGCAGCATCTCAAGGTGCTGGGCGAAGCCGGGCTGGTGGCGCACCGCAGCGAGGGCACGCGCAACGTCTATTACGTCGATCCCAGGGGGCTGGGCGTCCTGCGCGCATGGCTGGACCAGTTCTGGGATCGCTCGCTAGCCGCCTTCGCGGCCGAGGTCGAAGCGGACAATCAGAAGAAGACGGAGGGGTAGATGACGACGATCAAGGTGGCGCCGGTGAGGAAGACCGTGCGGGTGGCGACAGGTCCGGCGCGGGCGTTCGAGCTGTTCACGGCCGGGATGAAGCGCTGGTGGCCGGAGGGCCATTCGCTGCTCGGCGAGCCGGTGGCGGCGATCGTGGTCGAGCCGCAGACCGGCGGGCGCTGGTTCGAGCGTAGCGAGAGCGGCAAGGAGTATGAGTGGGGCAAGGTGCTGAGCTGGGATCCGCCGGAGCGGGTTCTGCTGGCCTGGCAGCTGAACACCGAGTGGCAGTACGACGCCGATCTGCTGACCGAGCTGGAGATCCGGTTTGTGGCGGATGGCGACGGGACCGTGGTGGAGTTGGAACACCGGTTGGACGGCTATGGCGCGGCGGCCGAACAGATGAAGGCGGCGCTGGACGGACCGGACGCCTGGGAAGGTATCCTGAACGGCTATGCGGCGGTCGTGGGGTAGGCCTTTCAGAAGGCCAGGATCGGATAAGCCGCCGTGAGTGTCCCTTCTCCCCTCGCGGGAGAAGGTGGCGCGAAGCGCCGGATGAGGGGGCCCCGGAAAAGTTCAGCGGCAATGAGGCGGTTGGGCCGGGATGTATCAAAACCGGTGAGCCCCCTCACCCGACCCCTTTGGGGCCACCCTCTCCCGCGAGGGGAGAGGGAAGACCAGAGGCGAAACCTTCATTTGAACAAAACAGGAACATCAGCTACCTTCGGGACCCACGGCGCAGGACGCGCTATCCTTCCATCATCCCGAATCGGAAACGCCATGGCCCGCGACGGCGCCCTTTATGTCTGCCAGTCCTGCGGTGGCGTTTCGCCCAAATGGCAGGGGCAGTGTCCGGCCTGCGGGACCTGGAACAGCCTGGTCGAGGAACTGACCAGCAAGCTGCCCGGCGCCCTCGCCCCGTCCAAGAGCGCCCGGCGTGGGGGCCTGGTCTTCGAGGGGCTGGAGAGCGACACCCCCTCTCCGCCGCGCATCATCACCGGGGTCGATGAGTTCGACCGGGTCTGCGGCGGCGGCGTGGTGCCGGGATCGGCCATCCTGGTCGGGGGCGACCCGGGCGTGGGGAAGTCGACCCTGCTGCTGCAGGTCGTGGCCCAGGCGTCCCTGAGGGGCGCGCGGTGCGCCTACATCAGCGGTGAAGAGGCGGTCGAACAGGTGCGCGGGCGGGCCGGACGGATGGGGCTGGCCCAGGCGCCGGTCAAGCTGGCGGCGGAGACCTCGCTGCGCGACATCCTCGAGGGGCTGAAGAAGGAGCCCTTCGACCTGGTCGTCATCGATTCCATCCAGACCATGTGGTCCGACGCCCATGAGGCCGGCCCGGGGTCGGTGACCCAGGTCCGCTCCTGCGCCCAGGAACTGGTGCGCTTCGCCAAGAAGAAGGGGGTGGCCGTCATCCTCGTCGGCCACGTCACCAAGGACGGCCAGATCGCCGGGCCGCGCGTGGTCGAGCATCTGGTCGACGCCGTGCTGAGCTTCGAGGGCGAGCGGGGCTATCCGTTCCGGGTGCTGCGCGGGGCCAAGAACCGCTTCGGGGCTACCGACGAGATCGGTGTGTTCGAGATGGGCGACATCGGCCTCTCCGAGGTCAAGAATCCCTCGGCCCTGTTCCTGCACGACGGGGCCGAGCGCTCGGCCGGCGCGGCGGTGTTCGCCGGCATCGAGGGCAGCCGGCCGGTGCTGGTCGAATTCCAGGCCCTGGTGGCCCCCAGCTCGGGCGGCAACCCGCGTCGCGCCGTGGTCGGATGGGATTCCGGACGGCTGGCCATGGTGCTGGCCGTACTTGAGTCGCGATGCGGCCTTGGTTTTGGCAACCGGGACGTCTATCTGAACGTCGCCGGGGGGCTGAGGATCAGCGAACCGGCGGCCGACCTGGCCGCGGCCGCGGCCTTGGCCTCCTCCGCACTGGATGAACCCCTGCCGCAGGACTGCGTGGTGTTTGGCGAAATCAGCCTTTCCGGCGACGTGAGGCCCGTGGGCCGCATGGAATCGCGCCTGAAGGAAGCGGCCAAGCTCGGCTTTGGCCGCGCGCTCGCGCCGAACGGCGCCGGCGACTCGCTGCCCGTCACCGGCGTCTCGCGCCTGGCCGAAGCCATCGACCGCATCGGCCAGCAGAGGTGGACCACCCCTTGACCCTTTTCGACGTCCTTGCCGGCCTGCTGCTGATCATCAGCGCCCTCACCGCCTTCATGCGCGGGGCCACCAAGGAACTGACGGGGATGTTGGCGTTCGTCATCGCCGCCCTGATCGCCATCCTCTGCCTGAAGTTCACCGCCCCGGTGCTGCGCGGCATGATGAGCCCCGACTGGGCGGCCGTGACCGCCGCCCTGCTGATCGTCTTCGTCATCGTCTTCCTGCTGCTCAAGATCGTCGCCAGCCAGATCACCAGCCGGGTGCAGAACGCCGGCGCGCTGGGCACGGTCGACCGCCTGATCGGCGCCTGTTTCGGCCTGATCCGGGCTCTGGTGATCCTGGGCGCCTTCACCCTGCTGGTACAGCTGGCCGGGGCCGAGACCGGCCCGCCCAAATGGGTGTCGGAAGCCAGGCTCTATCCGCTGACCTCGGCGGCCGGAAAGGTGCTGAAAGCCTTCGCACCCAGCGCCTTCGCGGCGGCCGGCAAGGTTGCCCCGGCGGTTAAGGATGCGGTCCGCGACGGAGCGGGCTATAGCGACGCCGAACGCAAGGCGATGGACGACGCCGTGGAGAAAGCCCGATGACCCACCAGACCGTCTGGAACCCCGCCGACCACCGCGATCCCGACGACGATCAGCTGCGCCTCGAATGCGGGGTGTTCGGCGTCTATGGCGTGGCGGAGGCCTCAGCCGTCGCGGCGCTCGGCCTGCACGCCCTGCAGCACCGAGGCCAGGAAGCCTGCGGCATCGCCACCTTCGACGGGGCGCGGTTCTACACCGAGCGGCACGTCGGCCGGGTCGGCGACGCCTTTACCGGCCAGGACCTGGTCGAGCGGCTGCCTGGAAAGAGCGCCATCGGCCATACGCGGTACTCGACGGCGGGCGGCAGCGCCTTTCGCAATGTGCAGCCGATGTTCGCCGATCTGGAGGCCGGCGGCGTCGCCCTGGCCCACAACGGCAACCTGACCAACTTCCACACCCTGCGCGACCGGCTCGTCAGCGACGGGGCCATTTTCCAGTCGACCAGCGACAGTGAGGTCATCCTCCACCTGCTGGCGCGCAGCCGAAAGGCGCGCTTCGTCGACCGCTTCATCGACGCCATCAGCCAGATCGAGGGCGGCTACGCCCTGATCGCCCTGACCAACAAGAAGCTGATCGGGGTGCGCGATCCGCTGGGCATCCGCCCCCTGGTGCTCGGCGACCTGGCCGGCAAGCCGGTGCTGGCGTCCGAGACCTGCGCCCTGGACATGATCGGCGCCCGCTTCGTGCGCGACATCCAGCACGGCGAGATGGTTATTATCGACGACACCGGCATCGAGAGCCTGCGCCCCTTCCCGGCCCTGCGCGCCCGGCCCTGCGTCTTCGAACTGGTCTACTTCGCCCGCCCCGACAGCGTTGTCGATGGCCGCTCGGTCTATGACGTCCGCAAGAAGATGGGCGCGCGCCTGGCCATCGAAAGCGGCCCCGAGGCCGATGTGGTCGTGCCGGTGCCCGACAGCGGCGTGCCGGCGGCCATCGGCTATGCGCAACAGAGCGGCGTGCCCTTCGAGATGGGCATCATCCGCAACCACTATGTGGGCCGGACCTTCATCCAGCCGACGCAAGGCGTGCGCGAACTGGGCGTGCGCATGAAGCACAGCCCCAACCGCGCCGTCCTCGAGGGCAAGCGGGTGGTGCTGATCGACGACTCCATCGTGCGCGGCACCACCAGCCGCAAGATCGTCCGCATGGTCCGCGAGGCCGGGGCGAAAGAGGTGCACCTGCGCAGCGCCTCGCCGCCGATTAAATGGCCGGACTTCTACGGCATCGACATGCCCGAGCGGGACAAGCTGCTGGCCGCGACCCAGTCGCTGGAGGAGATGGCCCGGTTCCTCGAGGTGGATTCGCTGGGGTTCCTGAGTGTCGAGGGCCTGTATGAAGCGCTCGGCGTCGGCCCGCGTGACCCGGCCAACCCGCAGTTCACCGACCACTATTTCACCGGCGACTACCCCACCCGCCTGACCGACCGTGAACTGGCCCAGGCCGATGCGGACGGCGGCCGGCAGTTGAGTTTCCTCGTCAGCGCCTGACTCACCGAAGTTCCATTCGGGAACTTTCGCAGGCAACCATGACCGGCCCGGGGTATTATTTGGGGTCGAGAGGACGCGTTTTGAGGCCGCATGATCGATGACCAGCAGGAAGTCCGCCGCCTCAAGGCGCTTGAGAGCTATCGGATTCTGGACACCGGACCGGAAGAGACCTTCGATGATCTGACCGCGCTGGCCGCGCAGGTCTGCGAGGCGCCGGTCGCCCTGATCAGCCTCGTCGACAAGGATCGTCAGTGGTTCAAGTCGGCCTGCGGCTTCAATGAGAACCAGACGCCGCGCGACATCTCCGTCTGCGACCACGCCATCGCCCAGGACGAGCCGCTCTATCAGGTGCCCGACATGGGCGAGGACCCACGCTTCGGCGATGGCCCCTTGGTCAATGGTCCCGAGCACTTCCGGTTCTACGCCGGCGCGCTGTTGCGCACCCCGGACGGTGAGGCGCTGGGGACCTTGTGCGTGCTGGACCGCGAACCGCGCCCGGGCGGCCTGACGGTCAGCCAGAGCAGGGCTTTGCAGGCGTTGGCGCGGCAGGTGATGAGTCTGCTGGACCTGCGCCAGGCCCTGGCCTGGCGGGAAGAGCGCGAGACGCAATTCCGGGCCCTGGCCGACAGCATGCCCCAGATGGTCTGGTCGACGCGGCCGGACGGGCACCATGACTACTACAATGCCCGCTGGTACGAGTTCACCGGCGTGCCGGCGGGGTCCACGGACGGCGAAGGCTGGAACGGCATGTTCCATCCCGACGACCAGGAGCGGGCCTGGTCCCGCTGGCGCGAGGCGCTGAGCACCGGCGAGCCCTACGAGATCGAATACCGCCTGCGGCACCACAGCGGCGAGTACCGCTGGACCTTGGGCCGGGCCCGGGCCGTGCGCGATGCGGCGGGCCAGATCACCCGCTGGTTCGGAACCTGCACCGACATCCACGATCACAAGCGCATGGCCGAGCAGGAGACCCTGCTCAGCCGCGAGCTTTCGCACCGGATCAAGAATATCTTCTCGGTGATCTCGGGCCTGGTCGCCCTGTCGGCCCGGCGGTTTCCGGAGGCGGCGGGGTTCGCCAAGGACCTGCGCGAGCGCATCGTGTCGCTGGGCCGGGCTCATGACTTCGTGCGGCCGCACGCCATGGCCGGCGAGGGACCGCGCCTGACCCAGCTGTCCGAGCTGCTGGCCGAGCTGCTGCGCCCCTATCTGACCGAGGATCCGGACCGCGTCAGCATCATCGGCGACGCGGCCACCATCGACGACCAGGCCGCGACGCCCCTGGCGCTGATCTTCCACGAACTGGCGACCAACGCCGCCAAGTACGGCGGCTTCTCGAAGCCCGAGGGCCGGGTGACCATCACCTGCAAGCGGGGCAAGCGCGACCTGGTAGTGGAATGGGCCGAGAGCGGCGGGCCGAAGATCAAGGGCGCGGCGACCAGCGAGGGCTTCGGCTCGACCCTGTCCAAGCTCAGCGTCGAGACGCAGTTGGGCGGCAAGCTGACCCGCGACTGGCGGCCCGACGGGCTGGTGGTGACACTGGAGCTGCCGCTGGCGAGCCTGAACCGGGCCGACTAAGCCGCCGGCTCTAGTGGAACAGCTGCAGGGCCGGCGGCGGGGGCAGCAGGTTCTCGTGACGGCTCAGCGCGTAATCAAGGGCCCGCACCACGGAGTTCTCGTCGCTGGGCTTGGTCAGCAGGCCGATGACGCCGGCCGGACGCTCATGAGGCGGCAGCGGGTGGGCCGTGAGGTAGATGACCTTGGCGTCGCGGTCGCGGGCGAGCTCGGCGCCGAGGCCGACGCCCGTGCGGCCGTCGCGCAGGTTCACATCCACCAGCGCCAGGTCGATCGGTTTTTGGGCCGCCAGCGCCCGCGCCGTCGCGGCGTCCTGGGCGATGCCGACGACTTCGAAGCCACGCTCGCTCAGCACGGCTTCCAGTTCCATGGCGGTGAGGATTTCATCCTCGACAATCAACACTCGGGCTGTCATCGCGACCGTATCTAACTCCTTCGACCCGGCTAACGCCCCAATTCGATTCAGGTTTCCGTTTTCCGTCAGGTTTCCGACAGAACATCGGTTGGCGACATCAAGGACACACCAGCGCCCGTGAACAGCCGATGAAAGCCCTGCGCCTCGATCCCTACATGATCGCCCTGCTGGCCGTGGTCGTGCTGGCCTCGCTGCTGCCGGCGCGCGGCGTCGCGGCGGACGTGCTGTCGCCGGTCACCAAAGGCGTCGTCGGCCTGCTGTTCTTCCTGCACGGGGCCAAGCTGTCGCGTGAAGCGGTGATCGCCGGGATCACCCACTGGCGGCTGCATCTGGCTGTGCTGGGCGTCAGCTTCGTGCTCTTCCCGCTGCTGGGCTTGGCCATGGGACTGATCCCGGCCTCAATCCTGCCGACGCCGCTGGCGCTGGGCTTGCTGTTCCTCTGCTGCCTGCCCTCGACGGTGCAGTCCTCCATCGCCTTTACGGCCCTGGCGCGGGGCAATGTCGCCGCCGCTGTCTGCGCCGCCTCGGCGTCCAACCTGCTGGGTATGGCGGTGACGCCGATGCTGGTCGGCCTGACCATGCATGCCGAGGGTTCCGGCCCCGGCTGGGACGCCGCCGCCGACATCGCCCTGCAGCTGCTCGCCCCCTTCATCGCCGGCCAGCTGTTGCGCACCTGGGTCGCGCCCGTGCTCGAGCGCCACAAGCAGCTGGTCAGCTACGTCGACCGGGGCTCGATCCTGCTCGTGGTCTACGCCGCCTTCAGCCATGCCGTGGTCGAGGGCGTCTGGACGCGGGTGTCCGCGCCGGAGCTGATCGTCGTCACCCTGCTTTGCGCCGCCCTGCTGGCCCTGGTGCTGGGCCTGTCGACGGCGCTGGGCCGGCTGCTCGGCTTCAGCATAGAGGACCGCATCGTCTTGACCTTCTGCGGCTCCAAGAAAAGCCTGGTGACCGGGGCGCCGATGGCCGCCATCCTGTTCGCGCCGGCCGTGGCCGGGGTGATGATCGTGCCGTTGATGATCTTCCACCAGCTGCAGCTTCTGGCCTGCGCCTGGCTGGCGCGGCGGTACGGCGAACGCCCGGAAGAGGCGTGACTCGGCGGCCAAATCCGCTAGACAGCCGCCCATGACTCTTCCCCTCCAGGACAAGATCGCGCTGGTCACCGGCGCCACCCGCGGCATCGGCCAGGCGGCCGCCATCGCACTTGCGGAGGCCGGCGCCCATGTCATCGCGCTCGGCCGCACCCAGGGCGCTCTGGAAGCCCTGGACGACGCTATCTTCGCCAGCACCGGCCAGCACGCGACCCTTGTGCCCATCGACCTGCGCAAGCCGGAAGACCTCGACCCTCTCGGCGGCCATCTGTTCGAGCGCTTCGGCCGGCTGGACATCGTCGTCCATGCCGCCGGGGTGCTGGGCGGCCTGTCGCCGACCGGCCATGTCGAGCCCAAGAAGTGGGACGAGACCATCACCGTCAACCTGACCGCCACCTGGCGGCTGATCCGGTCCTTCGAGCCGCTGCTGAAGGGTTCCGAGATGGGCCGGGCGATCTTTGTGACCACCGGCCGCACCATCCGCCCCAAGGCCTTCTGGGCCCCCTACGCGGCCAGCAAGGCCGGTATGGAGGCGCTGGTCCGCTGCTGGGCCGACGAGCTGGAGACGACACCAATCCGCGCCGTCATCCTGGATCCCGGCGCGGTGCGCACTCGCATGCGGGCCGAGGCCTATCCGGGCGAAGACCCGCTGGACCTGCCCGAGCCGGCGCAGCTGGGCCCGCTGTTCGTGGAACTGGCGCAGCAGGTCGACCTGCCGGGCATGCCGGAGACGGTCTTCTTCAAGGCCGACTGACGCCCCCTCCACCACCCGCTACGCGGGCGGTCCCCCTCCCCCGCCGCGCCGACGGCGCGCCAAGGGAGGATTACTTCGTCCGGTTCGGGGTGCCGCCCCGCGAGCGGATCACCGGCTTGGCCGCGCCCGTGTTGGCCGCTTCCTTGGCCTGGCGCTTGGCCTTGTTGGCCCGCTTCACCCGCGCCTGCTTGGCTTCCTTGGCGTTCTCGCTGACGCCCAGCTTCTTGGGCTTGGGTTGCGGGCCGCGCCGGGTGCCCGAACCCATCGGCCGCTTGTCGCCATCGGCATCGGCATAGGGGTTGGCCCCCGACTTGATGGTGATGCGGATCGGCACGCCGGGCAGATCGAAGCTCTCGCGGATCGAGTTGATCAGATAGCGCCGGTAGTGCTCGGGCATCTGGCTGGCGCGGCTGGAGAACATCACGAAGGTCGGCGGGCGAGCCTTGGTCTGGGCCACATACTTGGGCTTGATCCGCTTGCCGTTGACGGCGGGCGGCGGGTGACGCTGGATGGCCATGGCCAGCCAGTCGTTGAGGTCGCGGGTTTTCACCTTGGTCGACCAGTTGGTGTAGGTCTTGATCACCGCCGGCATCAGCTTGTCGAGGCCGTAGCCCGTCTCCGCCGACAGGGCCACGACCGGGGCGCCGCGCACCTGGGGCAGCATGCGCTCGGCGTGTTCCTTGAAGTCCTTCAGGGTCTGGGCCTGATCCTCGACCAGGTCCCACTTGGCCAGCACGAAGACCAGGCTGCGGCCTTCCCGCTCGACCAGGTCGGCCAGCTGCAGGTCCTGCACCTCAAAGGGGTGGGTGGCGTCCATGACCAGGAGGACGACCTCGGCATAGACGATGGTGCGGATGCTGTCGGACACCGACAGCTGTTCCAGCTTCTCTTGGATCTTGGCCTTCTTGCGCAGGCCGGCGGTGTCGACCAGCCGGACCTTCTTGCCCTCCCACTCCCATTCCACCGAGATGGAGTCGCGGGTGATGCCGGCCTCGGGGCCGGTCAGCATGCGGTCCTCGCCGATCAGGGCGTTGACCAGGGTCGACTTGCCGGCGTTGGGACGGCCGACGATGGCCAGGCGGACGGGCTTGTCGCCCTCGTCGTCGGCTTCATCGTCCTGATGCTCGGGGGCGATGTTGACCAGCGCCGCATAAAGGTCGGCCATGCCTTCGCCGTGCTCACCGGAAATCGGGATCGGCTCACCGAAGCCGAGCGTCCAGGCTTCGGCGATGCCCGGGTCGCCCTGCTTGCCCTCGGCCTTGTTGGCGCCGAGCAGGACCGGCTTGTCGCGCTTGCGCAGGATCTCGGCGAACACCTCGTCCAGCGGGGTGATGCCTTCGCGGGCGTCGATCAGGAACAGGCAGACATCGGCTTCGTCGATGGCCAGTTCGGTCTGGCGGCGCATGCGCGCTTCCAGGGTGTCGTCGTCGACATCCTCGAAGCCGGCGGTGTCGACCAGGCTGAGGTTCATGTCGCCGATGTTGCCGCTGGCGAAGCGGCGGTCGCGGGTCACGCCGGGGCGGTCATCGACGATGGCGAGCTTCTTGCCCGCCAGCCGGTTGAACAGCGTGGATTTGCCGACGTTGGGTCGGCCGACGATCGCGAGTTTCAGGGCCATGGCGGTTAGTGGGCCTTCCGGAACGACAGCAAGTCAATCCGGTGGTCGGACGGGCTGGTTCAAAATGCAAAGAGGCGGCGGCTCTTCGCAGAACCGCCGCCAAATTACAAGTTTTCCGTGACCCTAGCGGATGGCGACCAGCTCGGCCTTGTCGGTGACGACATAGACCGTGCCGTTGACCGCGATCGGGGTGATCAGGGCCGGGCCGCCGAGCTTGATGGTCTTGGTGACCTCGCCGGTCTTGGGGTTCAGGGCCAAGGCGCGGCCATCGCTGGAGACAACGACCAGCTTGTCCGAAGCCAGGACCGGACCGAAGAACAGGTTACGGTCCTTGGTTTTCTTGATCCCCTCGTTGAGGTCCTTGATCCAGTGCACCTTGCCGCTCTCACGCGAGACGCAGAGCACCTCGCCGGCGCGGCTGATGATGTAGACCACGTCGCCGGCGGGCCAGGGGGTGGTGATCGAGGAGACCGGCACCGACCAGCGGGGCTGACCCGAGCGCAGGTCGATAGCGGCGAAGACGCCCGAATGGCTGGCGGCGAAGACGTCGCCCTTGAAGACCACCGGCCGGCCGGCCACGTCGCGGATTTCCGACAGGGCGTTGGTGCGGCTGGCGCGCGACAGGGCGTTGTTCCACAGGTCGTTGCCATTGCCGGCGCGCATGGCGACCAGCTCGCCCGAGGCGAAGGCGGCGACGATGACATCGCCCGCACCGGTCGGGCTGGAGGCGGACAGGATGCGGGCCGGCTCGACCAGGGCCTGGAAGTTCCAGGTCGGGTTGCCGGTGGCGGTGTCAAAGCTCAGGAGTTCGTTGTCGGTGCTGATGGCGAACACCTTGCCGGCGTGCACCGTCGGGGCGCCGTGGATCGGCGACTGTACATCCTGGCGCCAGCCGACCGCGCCGGTGTTGGCGTCCAGCTGGGCGACGAAGCGGAAGCCCGACGAGACGTAGACCTTGCCGTTCGAATAGGCGACGCCGCCGCCGAAGCCGACCTTGTCACGACGGTTGTCCGACTTCAGGCGCTGCTTCCACAGCTGGGCCCCGGTGTTGGCGTCGAGGGCGACCACGTCGGCCTCGGCGTCCATGACGAAGACCTTGCCGTCAGCCATGACCGGCGGGGCGGTGACGTGAACCTTGGCGTTGGAGCCCTTGCCGAAGCTGCGGCGCCAGGCGACCTCGAAATTCGGAGCCGCTTCGATGTTCTCGGTCACGGCATCGGCCGGGCCGCCGGGATTGGGCCAGTCGGCAACCGGGGCCGCGGGCGGCAGGAAGAAGTCCTGGCCGGCCAGTTCCTCGGCCACGACCACCTTCTCGTCGAAGGCGATGACCGAGATGCGCCGACCGTCGGAGGCTTCGTCCTTCACTTCCTTCGGCTTGAAGGGATTGATCCTGTCCACCGTGCCGGACACGGTCGAGCAGCCCGCGGCGGTCACCGCCAGGCCAAGGACGACGGCGGTCAGGAAGCCGCGACTTGCAATCATGGAAGAGCCTACCCGGGGCAGAAAGGATGAACGCGCAGGCTTGGCTGTCGCCGCCCCCGCGCCTTGGGAATCAAGCAGGGACACGGCGGATTTGAGGCAGGCCTCTGCGCCGCTCGCGTCCATTATTGCGGCGCTCCACCGGCTTCCGGCGGCAGTTGCAGGCCAGGCGGCAGCTGCATCTGGGACGGCGGCGGCAGGGTGGCGGCCAGCTTGGCCGCGTCGGCCATGGTCTTGGCGGCGCCGCTGTCGATCATCGCCACCGCCGCCTTGGCCCGCTCGCGCATGCCGTCGGAGGAGTCGAAGTTTTGTTGCAGAACGACAAACTCGCTGCGGGCTTCCTTGAACTTGCCGTCGCGCAGACGCAGGAAGGCCAGCGCCTCCTTGGCCTGCAGGCGGAAGGGCCGCTTGTCGCCGCTGAGGGCGGCGATGCGCTTTTCAACGTCGGCGGTCGGGGCCGTGTCGAGCAGGGCGTAGACGGCACGCAGCGATGCGAAGTCCTTGAGCATGGCGTTCGGGGCGCCCTTGGCGGCCTGGTCGAACAGCTTCACAGCCTCGTCGGTGGCGCCGGCTTCCTGGCGCATGCCGGCCTGGTTCAGCAGGGCCAGCGTCTTGTAGGCGCCGGTTCCCGATTTGGAGACTTCGCCGAACTTGGCGAAGGCGCCGGCCTCGTCGCGCTGCGCCAGGGCCTCGCCGGCCTTGGTCAGCGCCACCGAAGCCTTGGCGGCCTGCGAGTCCTGCCAGGCGACCCAGCCCCAGCCACCGCCAACAACAACGACCACCGTCGCGACCAGGGCGCCGACCCACGGCGCGGCCTTCTTGGCCAGGGCGAGATAACGCTCGGTGCGGAGCTGCTCCTCGACCTCTTCAAAAACATCGACCACGAACGAAAGACTCCGATGGGAGGGAATTGGTGGAGGCGGAACCTATAGGCTCGCCACAGGACAGGCAACGCGCCTAGTTGATCACAGCCAGGTCGGTGCTCTCGTCTTCCTTCTTGCGCCGGCGCTCGATGAGCCAGACGCACCAGATCGAAACCTCGTAGAGCAGGCAGATCGGGATGGCGAGCATCAGCTGGCTCACCGGATCGGGCGGGGTGACGATGGCCGCGACCACGAACACGCCGACGATGGCGTAGCGGCGGGCGACGCGCAGGGCGTTGCTGGAAACAAGCCCGGCCAGCCCGGCCAGGGTCAGCACCACAGGCAGCTGGAAGCAGAGGCCGAAGGCCAGCACCAGGGCGGTGACCAACGACAGATACTCATCGACCTTGGGGGTCAGTTCGACGGAGATGCCGGGCGAGGTGATCTGCTGGCTCAGCGAGAACCACAGCACGAAGGGCAGCATGACGTAATAGACCAGCGCCGCGCCGACCGTGAAAAGCACCGGAGAGGCGACCAGGAAGGGCAGCACCGTATAGCGCTCGCGCTTGTACAGGCCCGGCGCGATGAAGCGGTACAGCTGCCAGGCGATCACCGGGAAGGTGACGATCAACGCCCCGAAGCCGGCGACCTTCAGCTTGGTGAAGAAGAATTCCAGCGCCGCCGTGTAGATCAGCTTCAGCTGCTCGGCGCCGGGCGCCACGGCCACATGCTTCTGGCCGATCAGCACCAGGATCAGGTCGAAATAGCCGTGCTTGCCACCGGCCGCCTTCTGGGCGGTCAGCAGGTTCTGGGCCGCCGAGAAGGGCTCGACCAGGAACATGAAAATCTTGTCGGCGACAAAGAAGCAGCCGAGGAACCCGACGGCCAGGGCCAGGACGCAGATGATCAGCCTGCCGCGAAGCTCGACCAGATGATCCAGCAAGGGGGCCCGCGAGGCTTCGATTTCAGCTTCGTCGTTGATCACGAAACGATCTCGCTCTTACGCGGCGCCCTGGGCTTGCGCTTGGGCGGATCGACGATCGCGGGGGTCTCCGCCTTCTTCGGCGCGGCTTTGCGTTTCGCCGGGGCCTTGGCCGGAGCCGGAGCCTCAACCTTGGCCGCCGGCTTGGCGCGCGGCTTGCGGGCCGGCTTGGGCGCGGGTTCGCTGGCAGGCTCGGCCGCCTCGACGGCGTTGTCGATGGTCATGGCCGGCGACAGGCTGACGTTGCCGCTCTTCAGGCCCGACTCGATGTCGGCGAAGACCTGGTCGACGCTGGGGTCATGCAGGGGCGAGGTGAACTGGCCCGACCGCATGGCCTCGACCTCCTTGCGGAGCTCTTCCAGTTCGGACTGGCGGGCCATGTCCTCGAAGCTGGCGCGGAACTCCGACGCCATGCCGCGAAGCTTGGCGATGAACTGCCCGACGCGACGCATCAGCAGCGGCAGGTCTTTGGGTCCCACGACGATCAGGGCCACGGCGGCCACGACTAACATTTCGGAGACGCCGATATCAGGCGAAAGCATGGGCGCGCCTTAAGGCGTTGGTCAGCGGGCGTCTAGAGCCCAGGGCGGCTCGTCAGGAGACGATCTTGTCTTCGGTCTTCGTCTCGGTGCGCGGCAGAGGAGTCGCGGCGGGCTGGTCCTCGACCTTGCTCTCGCCCTTGAGGCCTTCCTGGAAGGCCTTGATGCCCTTGGCCGCGTCGCCCATCAGGCCGGACAGCTTGCCCTTGCCGCCGAACAGCAGCGCAACGACGCCAATAACAATGACCCAGTGCCACCAAGCGCCAAAACCCATAACTCGTCTCCCGACTGATCCGGCGGGCCCCTGGGGCGGCCGGTCTGTGATCCATAATCGTTGGCACGGTATATAGGCGGTTCAATGGCCACCCGCCAAATGAAAGCGCCGTAAGGGCGATTTGGCGCGGGTCAGGCGGGCTCTTCGCCCTCGCCGACATAGTCCTGAACGAACTCCGGCGAATCGACGTCGAGGTCCAGCTGTTCCTCGTCCTCCAGCGCCTCGCCCGCCAGGCTGGGGTCGGGGACCGAGAAGCCGGGGGGCAGGTTCATGTCCAGCAGCCCCAGCGCCTTCATGTCCGTCATCCCCGGCAGGTCGGCCAGCGAGGCCAGGCCGTAGTGCTCAAGGAACAGGTCGGTGGTGCCGTAGGTCACCGGCCGACCCGGCGTGCGGCGGCGTCCGCGCATCCGCACCAGGCCCAACTCCAGCAGCACGTCTAGCGTGCCCCGGCTGGCCTGGACGCCACGCACGGCCTCGATCTCCGCCCGGGTGACAGGCTGGTGGTAGGCGATGATGGCCAGGGTTTCCTGGGCGGCCTTGGACAGGCGCCGGGGCTCCTCCCGCTCCTCGGTCATCAGGAAGGCCAGATCGGCGGCCGTCTGCAACCGCCAGCGTCCCGCCACCTCGACCAGTTCGACCCCCCTGCCCTCATACTGTTCGCGCAGGGCGCGGATGGCGGCGGCCGGGTCGGAGCCTTCCGGCAGGCGGCGGGCCAGGTCGGCCTCGCTCAGCGGCTCGGCGGCGGCGAACAGCAGGGCTTCGACGCAGCGCTGGACATGGTCACTCACAGCGCCGCCTCCGGCCGGCCCTTGCGGACCTTGAGATAGAGATCGGTGAAGGCCTCCAGCTGCCGCGCCTCCAGCGCCCCTTCCTTCACCAGCTCGAGGCTGGCCGACAGGGTGGAGGCCAGGTAGCTGGCGCGGCTGGGACCGAACTCGTCATGCGGCATCGGGGCGATGCCCTGCAGGGCGGTCCACTTGCCCAGCTCCGGCAGCAGTTCGCGCAGTCGGCCGCGGGCGTCTTCCAGGCCGTAGGCGACAGGCGCCTCGGGGCGGTAGGTGCGGTAATGCTCGCGGCGGCGCTGCTGAATATAGGCGCTCATGAGCTGATAGAGGTCGCCCTCGAAGCGGCCCGAGCCGACCACCATCACCTGCTCGGGATCGCCCCGGGTGAAGACGTCGCGCTTCAGGCGCGGGCGGATGCCCAGGGCATCCGAGGCCTTGCGCATGGCGTCCAGCTTGGCCAGACGGAAGGCCAGGTTGGCGGCGACCTCCTCGGCCGGCGGCTCGTCGCCCCGGCCCTTTTCGGCGCGCGGCAGCAGCAGGCGGGACTTCAGGTAGGCCAGCCAGGCGGCCATGACGAGGTAGTCGGCGGCGAGGCTGAAGCGCAGGGCCCGGGCCCGCTTGACGAAGCTGAGGTACTGTTCGGCCAGCCGGGTGATCGAGATCTGCATCAGATCGACCTTCTGGCTCCGCGCCAGGGCCAGCAGCACGTGCAGCGGACCTTCATAGCCGTCCAGGTCGATGATCAAGGCCTCGCCGTCTTCGGCCGCCTCATTGGCGGCCTTGAAGTCGAGATTGGGCTGGAAGCCGTCGCTCATGCCGCGAACTTCCCTTCGAAGGCGGCGTCGAAGCGGGCGCGGGCGTCCTTGACGTCAAAGGGCTCGGGGGTCTTGGCCAGCCGCGCCAGGGCGGCCTCGGCCCGGCGTTTGGGCAGGCCCGACAGGCGTTTGACGCCCTTCATGATGGGCTCCATCTCGGCCATGTCGCCGTTGCAGTGGAGGATGACGTCGCAGCCGGCGGCCAGCGCCGCGCGGGTGCGCTGGGTGAAGTCGCCCTTGAGCGCCTTCATGGAGAGGTCGTCGGTCATCAACAGGCCGCCGAAGCCAATGTCGCCCCGGATGATGTCGCGGATGACGGTCTTCGACTGGGTTGCCGGCCGCTTGCCGTCCAGGGCGGTAAAGACGACGTGGGCGCTCATCGCCATGGGCATGTCGGAGAGCACGCGGAAGGGGGCGAAATCGATCTCGCTCAGGTCGGCGACGGACGCGTCGACCACCGGCAGGTCGTGATGGCTGTCGGCCATGGCCCGGCCGTGCCCGGGGATGTGCTTGATGACCGGCAGCACGCCGCCGGCGATCAGGCCCTCGGCGGCGGCGCGGCCGAGGCTGGCGACCTCGGCGACCGTGTCGCCATAGGCGCGGTCGCCGATGATGTCGTGGGCGCCGCGCTGGGGCACGTCGAGCACCGGCACGCAGTCGACGTTGATGCCCAGATCCAGGAGGTCATGGGCGATCAGGCGGGCGCCCAGCCGCGTCACCTCGCGCTTCACCAGGGGGTCGTTGGTCGTCAGGGTCCCGTAGGCCTGGCCCGGCGGGTATTTGGGCCAATGGGGCGGACCCAGCCGCTGCACCCGGCCGCCTTCCTGATCGATCAGGATCGGCGCATGCCAGCCGACGGTCTCACGCAGCGCGGCGGTCAGGGCGCGGACCTGGGCCGGGCTCTCGATATTGCGCTTGAACAGCACGAAGCCCCACGGCCGCGTCTCCCGGAAGAAGGCGACCTCGGCCGGCGACAGGGTCGTTCCGGCGCAGCCGAAGATGACGGCGCTGTCGGTCACCGAACGAAGCAGCTCTTCCCGGCCGCTTTCAGCTTGTCGCAGAAGGCCTGGGCCGAAGCCCGGTCGGTAAAGCCGGTGACCGAGGTGCGGTAGAGGGTCTTGCCGCCGCTATCGACGGTCTCGACCTTCTTGCCCTTGCCGGCGGCGGCGCCGGGCGACAGGGCGGCGGCGTCATTCCAGGCCTTGTCGGCCAGGGCCGGCGAGGACAGGGCGCCGATCTGCACCAGGAAGGTTCCGCCCGTGGCCTTGGGAGCCGGCGCCTTGGAAACCGGATTCGGGGCGACCGGCGCGGTGGCGACCTTGGCCGGCGGCGGGGTGGGCGGGGTCTTCGGGGTCGTGGCCGGCACGGCGGGCTTCAGCCCCGGGCCGGCGGTGACAGGCGCGACCGGGGCCTTGGCCACGGTCGGAACATCGGGACGCGGCAAAGGCTGTTCGGGCTCAGGCGCATAGGCCGGCGGGGCGTCGCCTTCCTCGCCATTGTAGATGACCAGCTTGTCGGCCGGGTCGGTCGGTTGATCGGCTTCCTTCGGAGGCGTTTTGGCTTCGGCCACCGTGCCGACCGTCTTGGGCGCGTCGCCCGCGCCCCGGAAACCGTCGCGATAGATGAACCAGGCCCCGGCGACCAGCACGACCAGGACGATGGCGCTGATGATCAGGGTGACGGGCGCCGGCGAGCCGCCGCGCACAGGCCGGCGGGCGTCGAAGGCCAGCGGGGCGTCATGGCTGGGCGGGGTGTAGGCGCCACGGTTGTAGTCGGACATCAGGGCTCCGCTCGAATGAGCATGGGCGAGGGTGGAGCGAATCGCTCCGATCGTCTCGCCAGTCTATCGAATCACACCGCCTGCGTGACCAGCGACCGAACCACTCAGGTCCAGGTTTCCAGCTGGAACAGCCGACGATGCTCTTCGATGGCGTATCGGTCGGTCATGCCGGCGATGTAGTCGCACACCACCCGCGCCCGCCCGGCTTCGTCGCGGTTCTGCGACTTCACGAACCACTCGGTGGGCAGCACCTCGGGTTCGGCCATGAACAACGAAAACATCTCGGCCAGAATGCGGCGCGCCTGGCTGCGCGTGCGGTTGACCTTCCAGTGGCGATACATGCGCTCGAAGAGGAATTCGCGCAGGCGGGCCAGGTCTTCCAGCATGTCCGGCGAGAAGGCGACCAGGGCCTGGTCGAGGCCGCGCACGTCAGCCGGGCTGGCCACGCCGGTGACGGCGGCGCGCTTCAGCGTCTCACCCATCACATCGTCGACCATGGCCCCGATCATCCGGCGCACGGCTTCCAGCCGGGTGATGCGGTCGTCGAGGTCGGGCCGCTCGCTGCGCACCCCCTGCAGGATCGGACCGATCAGCGGCACCTCCAGCAGTTCCTCCAGACGGAACAGCTCGGCCTGCAGGCCGTCGTCGACGTCGTGGTTGTTGTAGGCGATGTCGTCGGCCAGGGCCGCGACCTGGGCTTCGGCCGAGGCCCAGCCGCCCAGTTCCAGGTCCATCTTCTCGTTGAAACGGGTGACCGCCGCCCAGCTGGGGCGGGTCAGTTTGTCGGTCACCGGGCCATTGTGCTTGATGACCCCTTCGAGGGTCTCCCAGGTGAGGTTGATGCCGTGGAAGTCCGGGTAGCGGTGCTCGAGCTCGGTCACCACCCGGAAGGTCTGCACATTGTGATCGAAGCCGCCCCAGGGCTTCATGCTGTCGTCCAGGGCGTCCTCGCCGGCGTGGCCGAAGGGCGGATGGCCCAGATCGTGGGCCAGGGCGATGGTTTCGGCCAGATCGGCGTCGAGGCCCAGGGCCCCGGCCAGCGACCGGGCGATCTGGGCCACCTCCAGCGAATGGGTCAGGCGGGTGCGGTAGTGGTCGCCTTCGTGGGCGACGAAGACCTGGGTCTTTTCCTTCAGCCGGCGAAAGGCGGTCGAATGGATGATGCGGTCGCGGTCCCGGGCGAAGGGGTTGCGGGTGCGGCTCTCGGCCTCCGGAAACAGCCGCCCGCGCGACGCCTTGGGGACTTCCGAATAGGGCGAGCGGAAGACGGTGTAGCTGGACGTCATCTGTGACCTTCGAGCGTGCGCCCCTTTCCAGCGGGCGCGGGGTTGCACATATAGGGGCATACGAGAGTTTTCCACAGCATGACCGCCACGCCCGTCACCCTCAGTTCCTCCGCCGCCGCCCGCATCCGCGCCATCGGCGCGGCCGAAGGTCGGCCGCTGATGCTGCGCGTGGCCGTCGACGGCGGCGGCTGCTCGGGTTTCCAGTACCGTTTCGACCTCGTCGACGCCGTCGAGGCGGACGATCTGCAGATCGAGCGCGACGGGGCCGTGGCTCTGGTCGATGACATTTCGCTGGGCCTGCTGAAAGGCTCGGAGATCGACTTCGTCGACGAACTGGCCGGCGCCGAGTTCCGGGTGCGCAATCCGAACGCCAAGTCGAGCTGCGGCTGCGGCGTGAGTTTCTCGCTGTAGGAAGGGCCGGGGGGCCTCGTGGATCGCTTTCTCCAGTTCCTTGGCCGGCTCACGCACTGGCAGGTTTGGCTTGGCTTCAGCGTTCCGGCGCTGATCGTCGCGACGGTGTTGTCGCAATGGTTCGGCGACGCAGCCCTCTGGGTGCTGTTCTTCACGGTGCCGGCCGTCGGCTTCCTGATCTTTTTTGTGGTTCCATTCGTGTTGGCCCTGCACGCTGGCAATCGAAAGCAGGCGGTGATTGCCGCAGCGATTGCGGTCGGCGCCCTTACCATGATCGCCGTAGGCTGGATCACCACTCGCTAGGCTCCACCGCGCTCATTTAGGCAGCCTCCTAATTTCTCTTGCAATTAGCAAATTTCCTAATTAGCTTCCTCCCTATGAACACCTTGTTCAAAGCCCTGTCGCACCCGGCCCGTCGCCAGATCATCGAGATGCTGCGCGCCGGGCCCAAGTCGTCCGGCGACATCGCCGGGGCCTTCGACATGGCCTGGCCGACCATCACCGGCCACCTGACCTCGCTGCGCGAGGCCGGACTCGTCGAGTCCGAGCGCGACGGGGCCTCGATCATCTACCGGCTGAACATTTCCGCTGTCGAGGAGGCCGTTGGTTTCCTCATGGACCTCATGAAGACCGGCGAAGCGCCGGCCGCCACCCCCAAGGGAGCGCCGCAATGACCTTCAAACTGACCCGCATGGAAACCGCCGCCGGCATCGTCGTCCTGGCTCAGTTGGCCCTGGCCGCCTACACCGCAAAGTTCGGAACCTCCGGCCCCGTGCCGATGCACTTCGACCTGGCCGGCAATGTCGACCGCTGGGGAGACCGCAGCGAAGCGGCATCCGCCATCCTGGTCATCGCCAGCATCACCGCCGCCTGCGCCGCCTTCATGGCGTTCGGCCTGCGCCGCGACAATCCGGACACTGCCCGCCGGCGCGGCCTGACCCTGGGCATGGGCATCACCCTGGCCGTCACCGGCGCAGTGGCCCTGCTGCCCTTCCTCCTGGCCACCCCCGTGTTCTCGATCGATCAGGCCGGCCAGCTCGGCGGGGCCTTCCTCTGCCTGATCCTGACCGTCGCCGGCGCCCTGCTCGGCAAGGTTCCGCCCAACGCCCTGATCGGGGTTCGCACGCCCTGGAGCCTGACCAGCCGTCTGGCCTGGGACCGCTCCAACCGACTGGCCGGACGGCTGTTCTTCTGGGGCGGCCTGCTCGGCTTTCCGATCACAGTCATGCTGCCGCCTCAGGTCGCAATGGCCAGCGTAACGACCGCCGTGCTGCTGATCGCGGTCTATGTGGTTTTTGAGAGCTACCGCATCTGGCGCACCGACCCGGACCGCCGCGCCGTCTGAGGACCCCTTCATGAAACGCCTGATCCTGGTCGCCCTGGCGGCGGCTGTCGCCCTGCCCTGCGCCGCCCAGACGATTCCCGCCCCGGCCAGTCTGCCGCCCGGCATGACCTGGACCAGCGGGCTGGAGGTCGACATTCCGGGCAATCCCGGAGCGCTCCGGGCCGAAGTGGTCTGGTCCAAGGAGGGCCCTGAACGGGGTCCGGTGATGATCATCCTGCCGGGCTCAGGGCCGACGGACCGCGACGGCAACAACCGCTACGGCATCAAGACCAATGCCTACCGGCAACTTTCGGACCGGCTGGCCGAACAGGGCATCGCCTCCCTGCGTCCGGACAAGCGCGGAATGTTCTCCAGCGCCGACGCCGCCGCCGATCCCAACACCGTCAACATTGACGCCCTTGCAGCCGACGCCCGCCGTTGGGCGAGCGAGGGGAAGACCTTGATGAAGGCCCGCTGCGCCTGGCTGGCGGGTCACAGCGAGGGGGCGCTGGTCGCCCTGATCGCGGCCCAGGACAGCAAGGATATCTGCGGCGTGATCCTGATCGCCGGTCCGGGTCGGCCGTTCGGCGTGATCCTGCGTGAGCAACTGCGGGCCAATCCGGGCAACGCGCCCTACCTGGATGAAGCCTTCCGGATCATTTCGGAGCTGGAGGCGGGCCGCAAGGCCGACATTTCCAAACTGCCGGCGGGGTTCGCGTCCTTGTTCCACCCGGTCGTGCAAGACTACGTCATCCAGCTGATGGCCAAGGACCCGGCGGCCCTGGCCGCCGCCTACAAGGGGCCGGTCCTGATCCTGCAGGGATCAACCGACGTTCAGGTGACCCTCGAGGACGCAAAGGCGCTCAAGGCGGCGCAGCCCTCAGCCGAGCTGGTGCTGATCGAGGGCATGAACCACGTGCTGAAAACGGCGCCAGCCGAGCGGGCCGCCAATCTGGCGACCTACGCCAAGCCCGACCTGCCGATCGATCCCGCCCTGGCCCCTGCCATCGCGGCCTTCATCAAGGCTCACTGAGGAACGAACTGCACCGCGATGGCCATGGCCAGCAGCCAGACCGCTGGCGCGGCGATGGCGATCCAGGCGTAGCGTTCCTGGTCGCGCTTCCAGGTCACCCAGGCGACGAAGGGGGCGACGATGCTGACGATCCAGAAGCCGATCATCAGCAGGAAGGCCAGCCAGGCCATCGGATTGAGCAGGTTGGGGCGGTGATCGAAGACCAGGGGCGAGAACAGGGCCCCGACCGCGCCGAACGGCAGGGTCGCCAGCCAGCCGAGAGTCAGCACCCCGAGCAGAAACGCCCGCTGTTTTTTCTCCCGGCGATCTCGAGCCTTGAGCCCCTCGGTCATGAGCCCTAGCCTTTCAGGCCCCAACCGGAGCCGTCAATGCGTATCGCCACCTGGAACGTGAACTCGATCAACGCTCGCCTGCCAACTGTATTGAAGTGGTTCGAAACCGCGCAGCCGGACGTCGCCTGCCTGCAGGAGATCAAGTGCATCGACGAGAAGTTCCCGAGGGAGGAGTTCGAGCGCCTCGGCTATAATGTCGAGGTCCACGGCCAGAAGACCTACAACGGCGTGGCCATGCTCTCGAAGACGCCGTTCGAGGACGTCCGCAAGGGACTGCCGGAGATCATCGGCCTGACCGGCGAAGCGGATGACCATGCCCGCTACATCGAGGCGGTGGTCTCGGGTCCGACGCCGGTGCGGGTGGTCGGGATTTACCTGCCCAACGGCAATCCGGTCGGGACCGAGAAGTTCGACTACAAGCTGCGCTGGATGAAGGCGCTGCACATTCATGCGCAGAAGCTGCTGGCGCTGGAGGAGCCGCTGGTGATCTGCGGCGACTACAATGTCATCCCGGAGCCCGGCGACGCCGACAAGCCGGAGGGCTGGCTGGGCGACGCCCTGTTCCAGCCGGAAAGCCGCGGCGCCTTCCGGGCGCTGAAGAACCTCGGCTTCACCGACGCCTATATGCAGGTGGATGGCCGCGACGGCGGCTACACCTTCTGGGACTACCAGGCCGGAGCCTGGCAGCGTAACCACGGCATCCGCATCGACCATCATCTCTTGAGCCCGCAGGCCGCCGACCGGCTACGAGCGTTAGATATCCACAAGGATGTCCGCGACTGGGAAAAGCCGTCGGACCATGTGCCGGTGGTGGCCACCCTGGCGATCTAGACACGAAAAAGGGGCGGCCCGTTGGGGCCGCCCCTCTCTCGTTCTATCGAACCGCTATCAGGTGCGGATCTTGTAGCTGATCTCGCGTTGCAGCAGGTCCAGCCGGTAGTTCAGGTTCCGGACTTCAGCGCGGCTGAGGTCGCGGTTGTGGCGCTTGTAGCCCCGCTCCATCTGCTCGATGTTCTGCAGCTTGAAGAAGAAGTTACGGGCTTCACCGGGGGTCAGGGCCCGACGACGGGCGGCGGAGTCGATGCGCTGGGCCAGCTGGGCCTGACGCTCGTCGATCCGGCGAGCCTGGACCCATTCACGGCGCGAGCCGTCGTTCCAGCGGCGGTTGCCGAATTCGCCCGGGTTGTAGCGCTCGCCACGGCCATCGCGGTCGTAACGGTCGCCGCGATCGTCGCGAACCTGGCTGTAGTAGAACTCGCGGTCAGCGCTGTTCACCCGACCATCACGGTTGTAGTCGCGGTTCTGGTCAAAGCCACCACGGTCATCGCGGTCACCGCGTTGATAGGACTGGGCGGCGGCGGGCATGGCGGCGGCGATCGCGGCGGTCGCGGCGACGGTCAGCAGAATCTTCTTCATCATGGTCTTAACTCCTTCAGGTCTGGTCCACCCGAGGCGGGATGAACAGCTTGAGGAGGGTTTTAGTTGCCCGGACCTGACCGTGATCTGAGCCTGCCGTTATCTTCGGTTCATATTTGCAACACCGCCCGCCAGGGTCAGATCGGCATCCGCATGATTTCCTGGTAGGCGCTGATCACCTGGTCGCGCACGGCCATCACCGTTTCCAGGCTGGCCTCGGCCGAGCTGATGGCGGTGACCACATCGATCAGCTGGCCCTTGCCCTGCACATGGCCGGCCATGGCGCTTTCGGCCGCCTTGGAGCTCTGCACCGCATCGCCCATGACGTTCTTGAGCAGGTCACCGAAGCTGGCGCCCTGGATGGCCCCGGCGTCGGTCCCGGGGATGCCCCCGGTCTGCTGGGTGGCGGCGTAGGCCTTGGCGGCGGCGAGCGCGGTGATCATGCCTCAGGGCCCTATTTCTTGAGCAGTTCGAGGGTGCGCATCTCCATGGAGCGCGCGGTCTCGATGACGTTCAGGTTGGCCTCATAGGCGCGTTGCGCCTCGCGCAGGTCCAGCGCCTCGATCAGGGAGTCGACGTTGGGCATCTTCACATAGCCCTGCTTGTTGGCGGCCGGATGGCTGGGGTCGTAGACTGTCTTGAAGTCCTTCTGGTCCTGCTCGACCCTGGCCAGGCGCACGCCCTGGCCGCCGTCGACCATCTCGGGCTTGAACACCGCGATCTGCCGCCGGTAGGGGTCGGCGTCCGGGGTCCGGCCGGTCGAGTTGGCGTTGGCCAGGTTCTCGGCGATGACCCGCATCCGCGCCTGCTGGGCGCGCAGGCCCGAGGCGGCGATCCGCATCGTCGAATTCGAGGTCGTCGGGATGTCAGCCATCTATGCGGTCCTCAAGAGCCCGGTCGGCGGGCGGCCATGCGCAGCAGGCCCATGGATTTCTGGTAGAAACCGATGGCCGCGTCGTACTCCATCCGCGTCTCGGTCAGCTTCAGCATCTGGTCCTCGAGCACCACGGCATTGCCGTTGAGGGTGGTCTCGGAATCGCCCGTCTTCTGGGCCTTGGCGTACTTCTGGTCGTTGGTCGACCGGATCGGCACGCCGGCCATGTGGTTGGCCCGGGTCATCACCGGCGCGGCGACGCTCATCTGGCCGCCTGCCCCCGCCCCGCCCATGCCCTTCATGTGGGCGTCGAAGCTGAACGGCTTGACGTCCCTCGCCACGAAGCCGGGCGTGTTGGCGTTGGCGATGTTCTCGGCGATGACGTTCTGCCGGTCGGACAGGTAGCCCATCCGGTTCTTCAGCATCGCGAACAGCGGGATGTCCGTCAGGTTCATGGAAATCATGGTGAACAAACAGGGTTAATCCGGCCTTAAGTTTTGGGGCTCATCAGGGGGATGTTCCCTTTAGAGTCCCCGCGCGCGCTTCATGGACATCGTCCAACTCCTGCAGGCCATCTTCGCCCTGGCCGTGACGCTGGGCCTCATCGGCCTGACCGCCGTGGGCCTGCGCCGCTTCGCGCCCGACCTCCTCGCCCGCTTTCAGGGCGGCGAAAGCAAGGAACGCCGGCTGAAGCTGGTCGAGACCCTGGTCATCGACCCGACCCGCCGCCTGGTGCTGGTCCGTCTGGACGACCAGGAACGCCTGATCCTGCTTGGCGAGGGCAGCCTGCTTGAAACCGTCAAGCCGCGCCCCGCGCCGCGCCAAACCGCGACCAAGACCCAGACCGTGGAGACGACCTGATGGCCAGGCTCCCCAAGCCCCCGGTCCACCGCCGGCCCGCCGACAAAGGATCCTGGGGCCTCAAGCACAACATCTGCCTGGCCCTGCTGCTCGGCGTCGCAGTCGGCCTGCCCGGCGTGGCGGCGGCCCAGGCGGTGAACATCGACCTCGGCACCGGCGCCGGCCTGACAGAGCGTGTCGTCCAGCTGGTCGGCCTGCTGACCGTCCTGTCGCTGGCCCCGTCCATCGTCATCATGACCACCAGCTTCGTGCGCATCGTGGTCGTCCTCGGCCTGCTGCGCACCGCCCTTGGTCTGCAGCAGAGCCCGCCCAACGCGGTGCTGGTCAGTCTGGCCCTGTTCCTGACGGCCATCGTCATGGCCCCGACCTTCCAGAAATCCTACGACGAGGGCATCCGTCCCCTGCTCGACCAGCAGGTCGAACTGCCCCAGGCCTTCGACGCCGCTGCCGCGCCGGTGAAGACCTTCATGCTCAGCCAGGTCGACCGCGATGATCTGGGCCTGTTCATCCGCCTTTCGAAGATCCAGCGCCCGGCCAACATCCAGGAAACCCCGCTGCGGGTTGTCACCCCGGCCTTCATGATCAGCGAGCTGAAGCGGGCCTTCGAAATCGGCTTCCTGCTGTTCGTGCCCTTCCTGGTCATCGACCTGGTCGTCGCCAGCGTGCTGATGAGCATGGGGATGATGATGCTGCCGCCGGTGGTGATCAGTTTGCCCTTCAAGCTGATCTTCTTCGTGCTGGTCGACGGATGGCGGCTGGTGGCGGGCAGCCTGGTCGAGAGTTTTACGCCGGGATAGGGCCGCCTATCGAAGCGGCAGGACCATTATACCGCGGCGCCGGCGGGGATAGAGCGCGCGGCGCGATAGACTGCTGAATTTATGCGATATTTTGGTGGCGTCAGCTCTGCGAATGTAGGCGCCGGCGTTGGTATGGCGTAGGCGCCGGCGCGGGAAATGTTGACCCGTTTGTGCGAGGCGGCGCCTACACAGACGGTGTCGATCGGGCGCGGCCAGGACGCGCCCAATAATTTTCACCGGGTAAAACTCTGTCGTCATCCCGGCCGTAGCGAAGCGGAGAGCCGGGATGACGGGGATGGTTATGCCGGGGTGAAGCTGGTCAGCACCAGCCGGCCCTTGTCGTCCGGCGCGAAGGCGACCGTGGCGCCCAACGGCTCCTCGTCGATCATGCGCTGGACCAGCGGACTGCCGGCGTCGGACATGGCGATGAAGCGATCGCCCGACGCCACCTGGCCGATGACCATGCCGCGCGGCTCGGGGCCGCTGTAGTCGATGGTGTAGGTCCCCACCCTGCCCTCCCCGGCCGCCGTGGTGATGACGGGGGTCGGCCAGGCGTCGATGGCGGCCTGCAGCGGCTTGCTGTCGAAGGGCTTGAAGGGGCGGGCCGCCGTGCCGTAGACGCCAACGGAGTACTTGGAGAGGAAGCCGCCGTTGGCGCCGATCAGGCCGAGGCCGCCGGTCTTGCGCAGGCGGCGCACGATCTCGGCGATGGCGTGCATCGAGTAGTTGTTCCCGGCCCCGCCGAAGAAGGGCAGGCCGCCGGTGACGGTCAGGCCGCGCGGGTCGTCGGCCTTCAGGCCGAAGGCGTCGGCGATGTTGAACACGGCGATGGGGAAGCAGCTGTAGAGGTCGAGGTGGGTGAAGTCGGCCATCGACACGCCCGCCGTTGCGAGGGCCGCCTCGACGGCGTCGACGGCGGCGGGGCTGCGGGACAGGTCCTGGCGTTCGGCGACGGTGCGTTCCTTCACATCGGCGCCGCCATAGAGGTAGATCCAGCGGTCCTCGGGGACGCCCAATTCGCGGGCCAGGCCGACGGAGGTCAGCAGGACGGCGGCGCCCTGGTTGGCCTGGTCCCGGGCCACCATGCGGCGGGGGAAGGGATCGCTGGTCAGGCGGTTGGAGGCGGTGACGGTGGCCAGAGATGCGGCGTCATGGACTTCGCGCGACATGGCGTGGGGGTTGCCGGCGGCGACCCTGGTGAAGGGGGCGAAGAGCTCGCCCATGGCCTGGCCGTAAGCCTGGCGGCCCAGGCCCAGGCGGCCGCGGCGGGCGTTCTCGAACAGGGCGTAGAGCTGGATCGGGGTTCGGCCGCCGTGGTTGGCGATCTCCGGCGTCAGCAGGTTTTCGAGGCCGTATCCGCGGTCCTCGAGCTGGCCCTCTACGGTCTCGGCCCAGTCGCGGGTTTCGCCGGCGGTCTTCAGGTGGCGGACGGTCGAGATGGCCTCCGAGCCGGTCAGGAGGGCCATTTTCACCTCGCCGGCGGCGATGGCGTGGGCCATTTCGTTGACCAGGTGCTGGGGTCCCTGGCCGCCGGTGATTTCGAGGACGGCGCGGGCCGGGTCGGCGCCGATGCGCCTTGCGACCGAACGGGGGAAGTTGTTGGAGGCCCCGAACGGGGGCGTGTCGCGGGGGGTCGAGACCTCGAACTGGCGGATGGCGGCGATCAGGTCGATGTGGGCGGCGACGTTCCGGCCGCCGGCGTCATCGACAGCGGCCTGGCTGGCCCTGGCGGCCAGGGCCACGGGCGAGAGGGCCTGATAGTCGGCGGCGTCGATCCGCTCGGAGGCTTCGCCGACGCCGATGACGATGGGGGTGAGGTCGTGAGTCATGGCGGTATTTGGCGCTGTTCCCGTAGGGGGAGGCAACTGCTTCCCATTCCAATATTCCGCTCTTCCCGGCGAATGCCGGGATGATCGGAAGTTGGGGATGGGAGGAGGCTAGCGGCCGCCGGCGGCGGCTTTGGGGGCCGGGGCTTTCGCGGGCGCGGGCTTGGGCGCGGGGGCGGGGGCGGCTGGCGCCGCGGCCAGTTTGGCCGAGGGCTTGCCGGTCATGACGGGGGCCGGCTTTTCGCGGAACTTCTGCTTCATGCGGCCGACCCAGCCGTTGAAGGCTTCGGTCTCGGCCACCGAGCGGCCAAAGTCGGCGGTGGTCAGGCGTTCGCCGTCGAGGGAGGCGAAGGCCACCTTCAGGGCGTCGGGGTTGCGGGCGCCGTCGAACAGGGGCTGGTAGCGGCCCCGCATCCGGGTCAGGGACTCTTCGTCGCCGGCCAGGCTGTAGGAGACGCCGGCCCGCATCAGCTTGCCCTCTTCCTCGGGCTTCAAGGTCAGCGGGTTCTTCCAGCGGTCGCCCAGCTGTTTCTCGAACATCGAGCCGGACAGGGCCCAGCTGCGGGCCTTCCAGGCGATCTCGGCCCGGACGTCGGTGGCTTCGGGACCGGTGTCGTTCTCGATGACCTCGAGGGCCGCGTCGAGGCGGCCGAGCCCCATCAGGGCGCGCGCGGTGATCATTCGGCGCTCGGTGTTCAGCGCGGTGGGCAGCACGGTGGTGCGGCTGGCGTTGATCGCCAGCAGCGCCTGCTCCGGCTGACGGTTCATCAGGTAGATCAGAGCCAGGTCGGTGGCCACCGTCGCCTTCGGCACCCCGTCGAGGCGGTTTTCGACCTGCCACTTCATCAGCTCGGCGGCCTGATCGAGCAGGTCCACATCGACCAGGCGGCGCGCCATCCTGCGCACCATCATGTCGCCCTCGGCCCCGATCGGGGTGAGGTCCTTGAAGTCCTTGTAGAGACCCAGCGACTGGATCGGCTCCAGCCCGTCGGCTAGGCCGTCGAGGAACAACGCCTTGAAGGTGGCCGATAGGTCGTTCTGCAGGTCCACCGCCTGAGGCAGGTCCGGCCAGCGTGTGCCCGCCGAGCGCAACGCCTCCAGGCCTTCGCGGTAACGGCCCTGGCTGATGTAGAGCTGGCCAAGCAGGCGAATGGTCTCCAGCTCGGTCGCGTCGCCGCGCCAGCGGTAGCGCAGGCCATCGAAAATCTGCACCGCCTGGGCGGCGTTGATCTTGCCCTGGTCCAGCTTGATCTGTGTGGCCCGCAGCAGGGCCGGCGCCGCGTACTGCTCCAGCGGCGCCTGGGCGATCAGCTCATAGACGGCCAGGGCCTTGTCCTTGTCGCCCCGGGCTTCCAGCAGGCGGGCCTGGGTCAGCTGGTTGGCCAGTTCCTCGGCCTGCGGCAGGCCGGCGATGTTGGCGCGGTCCAGGCACTGCTGGGCGGAGGCGAAGTCGCCGAGGCCGATGGCGGCCTCGGCGTCGGCGCGTTCGAAGCGGGCCCGCCACAGCGGCGGGAACAGGGCCATGGCCTGGGCGGCCTGGGCGAACTTGGCCCGGGCGTCGGCCCATTGGCCCTGCTTCGACGAGATGTAGCCGCGCCAGGCGGAGCTGGACGGATCGTCGGCCAGGATGGCCACCGACAGGTCGCTGTCGGCCTCCTTCAGGCGCCCGGCCATGGCCCGGGCCACGCCGCGCAGGCCCCGGAATTCGGCCTCGCCCATCAGGGTCTCGCGCGAGCGGCCGGCGGCGTTGAGCACGCCGATGGCCTCGTAGGAGAGCTCTGTGCCGACCAGGAAGCGGGCGAGGGCCATGCGCGCCTCGGTCGGGGCGTCGGCGCCCTTTTCGGTCTCGGCGGCGGCGGCGGCCAGCAGCTGGTCGTAGCGGTCCATGAAGCCATGGTCGCTGCCGGTTTTGGCCCAGTCGTCGCCGATCAGGGCCGGCATGGAGGCGCGGGTCGGGGCGCTGAGCGTGCTGGCGGCGACCTCGGTCCCGGCGCCCTGGGCCCAGCTTGGCGACAACGCCAGGCCGGCGTCCTTGCCGATGTGGATCAGGTCGCCTTCGACGGCCATCGACAGGCCGGGGGCGTAGGCCTCCATGGCCAGGCCGTGCAGGGTCGGCAGCATGGAGAGGTCGACGAAGTCGCGCCGTGTGGCCAGGCCCTTGGCCGGCGCCAGGGCGGGCACCACCGCCAGCCGGTCGCCGACGGCCGGATCATCGACCCAGACGGGGCGCCCTGCCCCGGCCATGGTCGCGGTCAGGCCCGGATGCTCGGCGTCCCGCGCCACGGTGACCGTGCCGCCGCCGCCGCTGTCGCGGCCGACCGGGGCGGCCGGGCCGAGGGTCAGGATCCAGCTGGCGCCTTCGCCGGTCACGGTGACCGGCACATTCCGGGCCACCACCAGGCGCATGGCGGCGTAGTCCTTGCCGCCCAGGGTCTGCAGCTTCCTGTAGCGTTCGCCGGAGACCGGAACCTTGCCGGCGCCCAGCCTGGCCGGAGCGTCGAACACCACCCAGACCGCTTCACCGCGCCGGAAGACGGCGGCGCCGACCGGGTTGGCCCAGTCGAAGCGCATGCGGGTGAAGGTCGGCGGGGACTCGATCGACACCGGCACGACCCCGCCGGCCGGAACCGGATTGGGCCGGGGCGGCGCGTCGGTCTTGACCACCTCGACCGGCGGTGGCGCGGCCGGCGGTTCGGGAGCGGCCTTCTTCTCGGCGATGTTGACGAAGGTGGCGCCGTCGGCCTGACCGACCCTGGCGTCGGCGTTGGCCTCCAGCGTCAGGACGATCTCGAGGGCGCCGCCGACATGGCGGGCCTCGGCGGCCTTCACCCACCTGGGCGGGGTGGCCTTGAGCAGGGCGATGTCGGGCCTGGCGTCGCGGCTGAACCGCAGGATCAGCCTGTCGCCTTCGCGGCGCGAGGTCACCCGGGCGCCGCCGGCCCAATGGAATTCAATCCGGCTGAAGTCCGGGGCCTGGGCGACCCGCACGTCGAGCGCCGGCCGGGCGGCGTAGGCCGGAATCGCATAGGTCGAGGGTGCGGCGACGCCCGCGATGCAGGCGGCCGCGACGCCGGAACGAAGAGTCCGGCGAAGATCCATCCTAGCCGGCCTTCTCGGGCGGCTTGGCGTCGGCGGCGGGAGCCGGCGCGGCCTTCGGCGGGACCACCGCGGCCTGGGCCGGGGGTTTGGCCTTCGGACGCGGCTTCACGGGGGCCTTGGCGGGAACCTTGGCGGGGGCGGCCTTGGGCTCGGACGGGGCCTCGGCCAGCTTGGTGGGCTCGGGGGCCGGGGCCAGGGCCTGCTTGCCGGCCAGGACGGCGGCGTTCTGGGTGAAGCGCTTGGCCAGCTGTTCGGTGACTTGCTTGGCCTCGGTCGGAGGCATCTGGGCCAGGATGGCGGCCAGGGTGCGTTCCTTCATCTTCGAGGCGATGGGCAGGCGGACACTGTCGTCGAGGACGCGGAACTGGGCGGCGGCGTCCTTGGCCTTCATGGCGGTGAAGACGGCGACCAGGCGGTTGACCTCCTGCTCCTGCTGGGCGTCGGCCTGGCCGAGCAGGGCCTTGATGTCGGCCCTCAGGGCGTCCAGCGACTTGAACTTGGCGTCCAGCTTGGTCTCGGCGGCGACCATCAGCTGCAGCTGGGTGTCGAAGCCTTCCTCGCGGGAGTCGAGCTGTTCGCGGCGGACACCGAGGTCCTGCAGCATGCGCAGCTCCGACGGCGACAGGCCGGCTTCCTTGGCCAGTTCAGCGGCCGTGGGGGCGCAGACGGCCGGCTTGGCGGCGGCGATCCTGGCGATGTCGCTCTGGCCTTCGGGGGCCTTGGCCGGGGCGCCTTCGGCCCAGGCTTTGGCGCCGCTCAGCATCTTGGGCAGGGTGTCGGCCCCGGCCATGAAGTTGACAGCCAGGACGCCGGCGATGGCGACCCCGGCGAGCGGGAGAATGCGGGGAATGCGGCTCACAGGCGGCCTCCGGGAATGGCGCGCAGGCGGCCCGAGGTTTGCTCGGGCTCGAACAGGTCGTCGTCGATACGGGCCCGGGAACGGGCGGTGGTCTGGGGCTCGAAGCGGGCCGGGGCGAGGCGCTCGCGGACCGGCGGCAGCGGGCGGTCGAGCCAGTCGTCGTCGCGGGCCGGCTCGGCGACAACGCCAGAGCGGCGGGGACGCTCGGTGACGGCGCGTTCCAGGACGGCAGTCAGCTCGTGAGCCTCGGCGATGCGGCCGGCCAGGCCCTCTTCGGCCTCCTGGCTGGCGTGGCGCAGGGCGACGAGGGCGCCTTGCGCGCGCAGGGCGGCGTTGTCGAGGTCGGCCACGGCCCTGGCGAAGTCGTCGTGGCCGCTGCGCAGGGTCTTGAGACGGCGCTCCAGGCGCCAGCCCATGATCAGGGCGCCGACCAGCAGGACGCCGAGCAGGATGTTCATGGAAAGCGCGACGATGCTCATCTCAGCCTCTTCTGGACCGCCTGTTTGGCGGCCGGGTCGAGCGGCGCCTCGCAGCGAATGGCGATGTGGTGGTTGCGGCGGCCCATGCGGCCACGGGTCAGCGGGATCTGGCCGGCCCTAAGCTCGACCAGGCTGTCGGCCGTGGCGTTGAGCATGAGGGTGTCGCCGACCTTGAGGTTCAGGACCTTGCTGAGCGGCGTCTGCTGCTCGTCGAGGACGGCGCGGACCTCCATCTGGGTGGTCCACAGCTCGGTGGCCAGGTGGCTTTCCCAGATGTTGTCGCGGCCGAACTTCTCACCCATGAACTGCTGCAGCAGCATCTTCCGGATGGGTTCGAGGGTGGCGTAGGGCAGCAGGAGCTCGATACGGCCGCCGCGGTCTTCCATGTCGATGCGCAGCTTGACCAGGATCGCCGCATTGGCGGGACGGGCGATGGCGGCGAAGCGCGGATTGGTTTCGAGGCGGTCGAGGACGAAGTTGACCGGGGTCAGGGGCTCGAAGGCGGCCTTGGCGTCGGCGAGGACGACCTCGACCATGCGCTGGACCAGCACCCGCTCGATGGTAGTGTAGGGGCGGCCCTCAATGCGCATGGCGGCGGTGCCGCGGCGCCCGCCGAGCAGCACGTCGACGATCGAGTAGATGAGGTTGGAGTCGACCGTCAGCAGGCCGTAGTTGTCCAGTTCCTCGGCCCGGAACACCGACAGGATGGCCGGCAGCGGGATGGAGTTGAGGTAGTCGCCGAAGCGGATGGACGAGATGTTGTCGAGGCTGACCTCGACGTTGTCGCTGGTGAAGTTGCGCAGGGAGGTGGTCATCAACCGCACCAGGCGGTCGAAGACGATCTCCAGCATCGGCAGGCGTTCGTAGGAGACCAGGGCCGAGTTGATGATGGCCCGGATGCCGGTCCGCTCGCTGCTCTCGTCGTCGGAGAGGTCGAAGCCCAGCAGGCTGTCGATTTCGTCCTGGTTGAGGATCCGCTCCGAGCCGATCAGCCCGTCGGTCTCGTTCTGCTCGACGTCCCAGTCAGGGGTCGCCGCGCCAGCGGCGCCATCGCCGTTGGTCGCGGCCCACTGGGCCAGGGCGTCCTGATCTTCGGTTTCGTCAGCCATGGGGTACGCGCAACTCAGCCTTGCGGCCTAGTTGATCAGCATCTCCTCGATCAGGACGGCGTTCACCTTTTGCGGGGCGACCAGCAGGTTGACCCGGCGCAGGATCTCCATGCGCAGCTGGTAGCTGCCCTGGCTGCCCGAGAGATCCTCGGGGCGCATCTCGCGCAGGAAGGTCTGGAACATGTCGTTCATGCGCGGCATGTCGGGAGTCAGTTCGTCGGCCATCTCCTCGTTGGGCAGTTCGAGGGTCAGCTTGAGCTTGAGGAAGGTCGGGCGGCCGTCGGCCGTCTGCATGTTCACGACGATGTCGGGCAGGGTGTAGAAGACCACGCCGTCGGGGCCTTCCTTGACGACCGGGGAGCCGGGCTCGGCCTTGCCGTCCTTGCCGCTGTGGCCGCCCTTGTCCTTCTTGGGCTTCTTCTCGGCCTTCTCGGCATGCTCGCCGGCCGGCTTGGGCTTGAGGAACATGAACCAGGCGCCGGCCCCGCCGCCGCCCAGCACCGCGAGCGCCGCGACGCCGGCGATGACCAGCACCATCAGCTTCGGCTTTTTCCTGGCCGGCGCCTCGCCGTCCTCGCCTTCAACGCCCTCCGGGGGCGCCTCAGCTTCCTTGGCCTTGTCCTTGGACACCGTGTCTCGAGCTCACATTTGCACCGCGCGTGAGTCCTTACTGGGGCCAGTTGGTTAAGGATGGGTTCTTAAGACCTGTGAACGGCGCCCGGCAGAATTCGCCGAGGCAGCGCCGTTAACCTTCTTATTTGCTGTTTTTATTGAACTTTTTGAGTTGGCACGAGGGTTGCAGGCATTCCGTCGATGGCGACGCTCGGTCGCGGCGGTTAACGGGAGCCTCAGTTGGACAACACGCTGTACGTCAGCCTGTCGCGCCAGATGACGCTGCGCCGCGAGATGGACATCATCGCCAACAACATCGCGAACGCCGACACCACCGGATACAAGTTCGAGAACCTGCTGGTCCGCACCGAACCGGCAAAGCCGGCCCGCATGGCCGACGGTCCCAACCCGGTGAAATTCGTCCTCGACGACGGCATCGCCCGCGATTTCACGCAAGGCTCGATGCGCACCACGGGCGCCACGTTCGACCTGGCCATCGAGGGCAAGGGCTTCTTCAAGGTCGACACCGCCGCCGGCGAGCGGTTCACCCGCGACGGCCGCTTCACCCTGTCGCCGGAAGGCAAGCTGACCACCCAGGAGGGTGACGCCGTGCAGGGCGAGGGCGGCGACATCATCCTCGATCCGGCCAAGGGCCCTGTGGCCATTGCCAAGGACGGCACGGTCAGCCAGGCCGGCGAGAAGGTCGGCAAGATCGGGGTCTTCCTGTTCGACGACCGCTCGGTCCTGGCCAAGGACCGCGGCAACCTGTTCACCAACACCTCCAACGCCCAGCCCGGCGCCGACACCGCCAGCCGCCTGCACCAGGGCATGCTGGAGGGCAGCAACGTCAATCCGATCCTCCAGATCACCCGGATGATCGAGGTCAGCCGCGCCTACGAGAGCGTGGTCAAGACCATGGAAAACACCGCCGATCTCTCGCGCCGCGCCGTCGAACGGCTCGGTCGCGTCGCTTAAGGAGTCCCCGTAGATGCAAGCCCTCCGCACCGCCGCCACCGGGATGTCGGCCCAGCAGCTGAACGTCGAGGTCATCTCGAACAACATCGCCAACATGAACACCGTTGGCTTCAAGCGTCAGCGGGCGGAGTTCCAGGACCTGCTCTACCAGTCGCTGGAGCGCGCCGGGACGCAGTCGTCGGACCAGGGCACGGTGGTGCCGACCGGCGTGCAGATCGGCGGCGGCGTCAAGGCCGGCAGCACCTACCGCATCACGACGCAGGGCACGGCGACGCGGACCGACAACCGCTACGACGTCGCCATCCAGGGCCGCGGCTTCCTGCAGGTGCTGATGCCCAGCGGCGAGACGGCCTACACCCGGGCCGGCAATCTGGCGCTCAACGACCAGGGCCAACTGGTCACCGAGGACGGCTACCTGGTGCAGCCGCAGGTGACCGTGCCGCAGGACGCCATCGACATCACGATCTCCAAGACCGGCCAGGTCCAGGCGACCAAGGAAGGCGTCGCGGCGCCCGAGGTCATCGGCCAGCTGGAACTGGCGACCTTCATCAACGAGGCCGGCCTCGAGGCCATGGGCGACAACCTGTTCATGCAGTCGGGCAGCTCGGGCGAGCCGATCACCGGCAACCCCGGCGCGACCGGCTTCGGCACCCTGCTGCAGGGCTACACCGAGGCTTCGAACGTCGACGCGGTCAGCGAAATCACCGCCCTGATCATCGCCCAGCGGGCCTATGAGATGAACTCCAAGGTCATCACCACGGCCGACGAGATGCTCCAGGCCGCCAACCAGGTGAAGTCGTAAAATGAGTGTCTTGGGCATGCGCGCTCTCCTCCTCGCGGCCGTAGCCGCGCTGGCCTTTGGCGCTCCGGCCCTAGCGGGTCAGGTTTCCCTGCGGGCGGACGTCTCGGACGCCGACGGCAAGGTGACCCTCGGCGACCTGTTCGACGGGGCGGGGAACGCTTCCAATATCCTGATCGCCAATCGCACCGGGCCCAGCGTCGTGCTCGACGCCCAGGCCGTGCAGGTCATGGCCCGCCGCGCCGGACTGCAGTGGGACAACCCGCAGGGCTTCCGCCGCATCGTCGTGCGCGGCGGTGGCGGTCCCGCCGTGGCCGGCCCGGTGGCGGCGCGCGGAAATGTCGATGTCCTGACCTATTCCCGCTCCCTGAGCGCCGGCGAGATCGTCCAGCCGACCGATCTGGTCTGGGCCAAGGCCGCCAGCGCCCCGGCCGACGCGCCGCGCGACGCCGACATGATCATCGGCCTGGCCGCCAAACGGCCGCTGCGCGAAGGCGCCGTGGTCAGCGGCCGCGATGTCTCCGCCCCGCAGGTCATCAAGGCCGGCGAGACGGTCACCGTCACCTGGTCCGACGGCATGGTCACCCTGACCATGCAGGCCAAGGCCATGAAGGCCGCCGCCACCGGCGAGACCTTCACCCTGCAGAACCCGACCTCGAAGAAGATCATCGAGGCCATCGCTACCGGCCCCGGCGAAGCCGCCGCCGGTCCGCAGGCACAGGCGCTGAAAGCGGCCTCCGCCAACCAGTTCGCCGCTCGCTAGAGGCACACCCACATGCGTAAGACCCTGCTGATCATCACCGCCCTCGTCCCGCTGGCCGCCTGCGCCTCGACGATCAACGACACCAAGGACGCGATTCTGGGCCCGCAGCTGGCGCCCGTCGGCTATCCTAGCCAGCTGGCGCCCTCGACCCAGACCTTCGTGGACGTGCGCCAGGAGCCGCCGCAGGCCGCGTCCGCCAACAGCCTGTGGCGCACCGGCGCCCGGGCCTTCTTCAACGACCAGCGGGCCGGCCGCATCGGCGACATCCTGACCGTCAACATCGACATCGACGACAGCGCCCAGACCCAGAACACCACCAGCGCGAGCCGCACCACCGGCATGAAGGCGGGCCTGCCCCACTTCTTCGGCCTGGAAGGCAGCCTCGGCCAGCTGTTCCCGGGTGGCTTTGACCCGGCCAACGCCATCGAGACCAACGTCAACACCGGCAGCACCGGCAACGGCGCCGTGGCCCGGGCCGAGAAGATCAACCTGACCATCGCCGCCGTCGTCACCGGCATCCTGCCCAACGGCAACCTGGTCATCCAGGGCGTGCAGGAGGTGAAGACCAACAACGAGGTCCGCCGCCTGACCATCTCGGGCATCGTGCGGCCGGCCGACATCAGCGCCGCCAACACGATCAAGCACACCCAGATCGCCGAAGCCCGCATCAGCTACGGCGGCCGCGGCGACCAGAGCCGGGTCCAGAAGACCCCGGCCGGCCAGGCGCTGATCGAGACCTTCACGCCGTTCTGACCATGGAAGACTGAATGATCGCCGGGGGGCGAAGAACAATCGGGACAAATTTGCCACGGCGGGATCCAACCCGCCGGGCGCCCGGCAAATTCTGCCGCCGGGGTGAACCGATCGCGCCCTCCCTGCGTTGGGGAAACTGAAGGGAGGCGCTCATCATGAACCGCATCGCCGCCATCACCGCTCTGACCACCTCGGTCCTGCTGCTGGGCAGCTGCATGCACGGCCAACCCTACGTGGCCGGCGACATGGGATGGTCGCTTCATGAAACGCCGGAGGAAGGCGCAAAGCTGGCCTATGGCTCGCCCAATTCCGACAACGTCGCCCTGATGATGAGCTGCCAGCCGGCGTCCGGCGATGTCCGGGTTTCGACCAGTTCGGTCCAAGCGGCCCCGGCCATCGTGCTGAAGTCGGGCAAGACCGAAACCGCCCTGCCCGCCACGGCCACGCCGAGCATGGGCGAAGGCCACTTCCTGGAAGCCGGCGCCAAGGCCAACGATCCGGTCCTGGCCAGCTTCGCCCGCACCGGAGACATCACCCTGATCCAGGGCAAGGACAGCATGAAGCTGTCGGCCAAGGGTGACCGGGCGCAGATCAACAGGTTCTTCGCTGCCTGCAAGGCGTGATAATCTGGGCGGCATGAAAGCCGCCCTGCCCCTGTTCGCCGCCCTCCTTCTGGCTACGCCTGTCGCCGCCCAGGACGAGCGCCGATGGACCTTCAGCGAGAGTGAGGAGGGCGTCCACCTGCAGTACGGCACGCCGGACAGCGACGATGTCCTGGCCACCTTCACCTGCCAGAAGGGCACGGACCAGGCCGAACTCTACCTGACCTTCGAACACCGCATCGCCACCGAAAGTCCGACCGCCGATGGCGACTGGCTGGATGCGCAGGGCAACAAGGCCCCCTGGCCCGTCCGCCTCAACCTCTCAGGCGCCGCCGTGAAGGCCGAGGCTTCGGCCGACGAGATGAACGGCGGCAGCTGGGTGACGTGGCTGGGCGACACCGCCGGCCTTCAGAGCATCGCCGTCGCCGGACAACTGAAGGCCGAGGCGTTCGGCGAGACCATCGCCCCGCCACCCTTCAAGAAGGCCGAGTTCCAGCGCTTCCTGAAGGGTTGCAAGGGCTAGACCCTTTCAGGTTTTGATGTACGCATCAAAACCTGATCAAAAGGGTCTAGAATCAAGCATTTAGAGCATGTCCGGGCGGGCGAACCGCATACACTTCGCCCTGACATGCTCTAGACGCCTACTGCCCTTGAGGCACCAGCCCCCAGGCCCCCTGACCCAGGATGCAGGTCGTGGCCTTGGGCGGGCACAGGCCCTGTGAGCGTTCGGCGTAGATCTGCTCGATGATCTCCGGGTTGGCCCGCAGGGCCTCGCCGCGCAGGCGGGTCGACTCGGCGATGCCGCGGGCCGTCTCGATGGCGGCCTCGGCGTTGGCCCGGGCCTCGGCGGCC
This sequence comes from Caulobacter sp. SRI_014, assembly GCF_057586315.1. Taxonomy (NCBI): domain Bacteria; kingdom Pseudomonadati; phylum Pseudomonadota; class Alphaproteobacteria; order Caulobacterales; family Caulobacteraceae; genus Caulobacter; species Caulobacter sp. SRI_014. Next base: position 229,654 of record NZ_JBYCZQ010000005.1, read on the forward strand.
TTCTGCTGGGCGGCAAGCGTGCGCTGCTCGGTCTGGGTGCGGGCCTCGACGGCGGCGGTGACGCTGGCCGGGTAGCGGATGGTGCCGACCCATTCCATCTGGCTGATCTCGACGCCCTCGGCCGCCCATTTGTTGCGCACGCGCTGGAAGGCCTTCTGGATGACGATCTGGCGGCCGGCGCCCATCAGTGAGCCCGTGCAGGGCGGCGCATTGGCGGCCGGCGTCGGGGTCACGCCCGAGCCCGTCGCCACCGGGTTGAGGTTGCAGGACACCGGCACCTGCTCGGTCTCCTTGGCGATGGCCGAGCGCACGTCGTTGCGGATCTGGCCGTCGAGCAGGTCGTCGAACGGTTGCCTCCAACGGGCGTAGAGATCGGCGGCCTTGTCGTCACGCACCCGGATGGTCAGGTTGACGTCGGCGGTCATCGGCAGGCCGGTCTGATCGGCGAAGGCGATCTCCTCGTTCTCCTTGCCGTCAGTGTTGGGCTCGCGGGTGTAGCTGTAGGTCCGCTGGCGGGTCGGATAGACGATGATGTCCTCGCCCAGCCCCTTCCAGTGCCAGCCGGGGCGCAGCTCGGTCAGCTGGACGCCGGGGTTCTCGCCGAACCTGGTGGTCTTGATGCCGGCCTCGCCGCTCTCGACCGTGGTGCTGCAGGCAGTCACCGTGCAGCCGGCCCCGGCCAGCAGGATGACCAGCGCCCCAATCATCAGAATGGTGCGGCCGATATTGCCGGCCCCGCCGCCGAACCTGTCACTGATCGCCATGGAAAATCCCCTCCAGAAAAGACTGGAGGTCAGGCTGACGGTTCAACAGCCGCCCGGCAAGCTTAGTTCTTGAAGGCTTCGCGCGCCTTGAAGTCGACCATGGCGTCGCGCACCCATTTGCAGGCGCGCGGTCCGCCGACCAGGGTCGATTCCTCGACCAGGCCCGCCAAGTCGGTCTGGACCAGCACGTCGCAGCGGGTCTTGTTCCAGACGAACATCATCTTCTTGCCGACGGTTTCCTTGCGGTCCGGCAGGCCGAGCGTGCGGTAGACCACCGCCACGTCCTGACCCTTCATGGAATCGAGCCCCTCGCGGATCGGCTCATAGACGCGGTTGCGGTGCAGGACGCAGCCGCTCATCGCCAGGCCGATGGCCACCACCGCCACCGCTCGCATTACCACAGACGTCTTCACGCTATTCCCCCTCAGGCCCGGCGACCGGCCGTGGCCACATTGTCCAGGCCAAGAGCGCTGAGCGCGCCGCCGGCGATGCCGGCCGCGTCGAGGCCGGCCTGGGCGTACATCAGATCGGGCTTGTCCTGGTCCTGGAAGACATCGGGCAGCGCCAGGGTGCGCACCTTCAGTCCCCGGTCCAACGCCCCGTGCGCCGCCAGCGCCTGCAGGACAAAGGCGCCAAAGCCCCCCATGGCGCCTTCCTCGATGGTGACCAAGGCCTCATGCTCGCGGGCCAGCCGCAGCATCAGGTCGACGTCCAGCGGCTTGGCGAAGCGCGCATCGACGACGGTGGCCGAGAGGCCACGGGCGGCCAACAGATCGGCGGCCTTCAGGGTCTCGGAGAGGCGAGTGCCGAACGACACCAGCGCCACGGCCGTGCCCTCGCGGATCACCCGGCCCTTGCCGATTTCCAGCGGTTCGTTGACCAGTGGCATTTCCAGGCCAAGGCCCTCGCCGCGCGGATAGCGGAAGGCGCTGGGCCTATCGTCGATGGCCGCCGCCGTGGCGACCATGCGGGCCAGCTCGACCTCGTCCGCCGCCGCCATCAGCACCATGCCGGGCAGCGCCCCCATGAAGCCGACGTCGAAGCTGCCGGCGTGGGTCGGCCCATCGGCGCCGACGAGACCGGCGCGGTCCATGGCGAAGCGCACGGGCAGCCGCTGGATGGCGACGTCATGCACCACCTGGTCGTAGCCGCGCTGCAGGAAGGTCGAATAGATGGCCGCGAAGGGTTTCATGCCATCGGCGGCGAGGCCGGCGGCGAAGGTCACCGCATGCTGCTCGGCGATGCCGACGTCGAAGCAGCGCTTGGGGAAGGCCTTCTGGAAGATATCGAGCCCGGTGCCGGACGGCATGGCGGCGGTCACCGCCATGATCCGGTCGTCCTTCTCGGCCTCCTTCACCAGGGCCTGGGCGAAGACCTTGGTGTAGCCGGGCGGGCCGCCGGCGGCCTTGGCCTGCTCACCCGTGACGACGTTGAACTTGACCACGCCATGGTACTTGTCGTCGGCGCTCTCGGCGGGGGCGTAGCCCTTGCCCTTCTGCGTCACGATGTGGACCAGCACCGGCCGGTTGATCTCCTTTACGTTCTGCAGGACGGGGATCAGCGCATCCAGGTCATGGCCGTCGATCGGCCCGACGTACTGGAAGCCCAGCTCCTCGAAGAAGGTGCCGCCGGTAACCATGCCGCGGGCGTATTCCTCGGCCTTGCGGGCCGCTTCCTGCAGGCTCTTGGGGAACACTCGGCTCATCGACTTGCCGAGGTTGCGCAGCTGCTGATAGCCGCCCGACGAGACCACCCGGGCCAGATAGGCGCTCATGCCGCCGACCGGCGGGGCGATGGACATGTCGTTGTCGTTGAGCACGACGATGATCTGGCCGGTGGTCTCGGCGGCGTTGTTCATCGCCTCATAGGCCATGCCGGCGCTCATCGAGCCGTCGCCGATCACGGCGACGACCTTGTTGTTGTCGCCCTTGGCGTCCCGCGCCGCGCAGAAGCCGAGCGCCGCCGAGATCGAGGTGGCGGCATGGGCCGCGCCGAAGGGGTCGTATTCGCTCTCGGCCCGCTTGGTGAAGCCCGACAGGCCGCCGCCCTGGCGCAGGGTGCGCATGCGGTCGCGGCGGCCGGTGAGGATCTTGTGCGGATAGGCCTGGTGGCCGACGTCCCAGATGACGATGTCGCGCGGCGTCTCGAACACATGATGCAACGCCACGGTCAGCTCGACCACGCCCAGCCCGGCCCCCAGATGTCCGCCCGTGACGGAGACTGAATCGATGGTCTCGGCCCGGACCTCATCGGCCAACTGTTTAAGCTGAGGGATGGTGAAGGAACGCGTGTCCGCCGGCGAGGCGACGGTGTCGAGCAACGGGGTGACAGGGGGCATTTACGAGCGCAGTCCATGACGGCGCGGTCTGTCGCGCGCCTCTAGGGAAACAAACTAGCGCCCGCGGCGTGCGCTGCAAACCAAAGGCTGATGGAATCTGGAGAATTCCGCGTGCAGACGGTGGCTAGAGCAGCCAGCCACCGGTGTCGGCCCGTACATCGCCGTTGATTGTCATCTGGTAGTCGGCCTTGCCGTCGCCGTTGACGTCGAGCCGCAGGGTCGAGGTGTCGTTGGCCGCCGTGTAGAACAGATAGAGCTGCCCCGCCGTCTTGGTCAGGCCGGTGAAGCTGACGCTGAAGGCCTGGTCGCCGGCCAGACTGCTGTTGGCGTCTATGGCGCTGAAGTCCATGCGGTCCGCGCCAATTTCGAAGTCGAGGACGGTGTCGATCTCGAGCACCGCCTGGCCGACGCTTTCCTGCAGCACACGGAAGGTGTCGACGCCGCCGCCACCGGTCAGTTGGTCGCGCCCGATGCCGCCGATCAGCGTATCGTCGCCCAGACCGCCGAACAGTTTGTCGGCGCCGGCCAGGCCGCTGAGCACATTGGCCCCGTCATTGCCCTTCAGCGTGTTGCCGTCGACGCTGCCGGTCCCGTTGAAGTCGCCGACGCCCTGCAGTTCCAGGGTCTCGAAGTTCTCCGGCAGGACGAAGCTCAGCGAAGCGCGGACCGTATCGATCCCCTGCCCCACCGCCTCGGAGACGATGTCGCCGCTGGTCCGCACGTAATAGACGTCGTTGCCCGCGCCGCCGGCCAGCGAATTGGTCCCGGTCCCACCGTCCAGGGTGTCGTTGCCGCCATTGCCGGTCAGGGTGTCGTCACCCGAACCGCCGTCCATCTGGTCCGCGCCGGAGCCGCCGGTCAGGGCGTCGGCGCCATCGCCGCCATAGAACTTGTTGGAACCGAGCGCGTCGAACAGCACGTCATTGGCGTCGCCGCCGTCGAGGGTGTCGTTGCCGGCTCCGCCGCTCAGCGAATCGTCGCCCGCCCCGCCGTATAGCTGGTCATTGCCGTCGCCGCCGACGATCTCATCGTTGCCGCCCAGCCCGCGCAGGACGTCCTTGCCGCCCAAGCCGACGATCAGGTCGGCCAGGGCGCCGCCGTTGAAGGTCTCGTTTGCGCCGGTGCCGAAGAAGTTCCGCACGTCGGCCTGGCCGAAGACGATGTAGCCCGCACCGGCGTTGCTGCCGTTGGTGTCGGCATAGGGGGCCCCGACGAAGAAGTCGTCCAGACCGTCGCCGTTGATGTCGCCCAGGGCGGCGAGGGCGAGCCCGCTGCGGTCGGTGGTCGCCTCGCCATTCAGCCGGAAGCCATTGGTCCCGTTGATGGACGCCAGGTTGAAGACCGCGCCGAAGCCCGAGGCCTTGCCGAAAATGACGTAGGAGGTCCCAGACTCACTTCCGTTCGGGTCGGCTCGTGAGGCCCCGATGATCAGGTCGTCGTAGCCGTCGCCATTGATGTCACCCGCGTACTGCAGTTCGCGACCACTGCTATCGCTGGCAGCAACGCCGCTTATGCGGAAGCCGTTTGTGCCGTCCAGCGCCGAGATATTGATCGAGGCCGTGAAGCCCGAGACCTTGCCGAACACGACGTAGGTATCGCCGGCCCCGCTCGCGTTGATGTCGGAGGCATAGGCTCCGACCACGATGTCGGCGTAGCCGTCGCCATTGATGTCGCCGGCGGTGGTGACCGAGCTGCCCAGCCGGTCGAAGGCAGCGCCGCCGACAAGGGCGAATCCATTGCTGCCATTCAAGCCCGTGACGCCGACGCTCGCCGGCATGCCGGCGCCGGTTCCGAAGAGAACATAGGCCGCGTTTGGCCCCGGTGCGCCGATCAACAGGTCGTCGTAGCCATCGCCGTTGACGTCTCCGACCATCGAGGCGTCGAAGCCGAGGTTTTCGCTGGCCGCGGGGCCGACCACGCGGAAGCCGTTGCTGCCGTTCAGATCGGCCAGATTGACGTCCGTGGGGAAGTTCGAGCCGCGGCCATACACAACCCAGACGGCGCCGGAGTTTGTCCCGTTGATATCGGCCGCATAGGCGGTCACGACGAGGTCGTCGTAGCCATCGCCATTGAAGTCGCCGCCGATGTCGACCGCCCAGCCGCCGAAGCTGTTGGCCTCCGGACCGACCAGCCGGAAGCCGTTGGTTCCATCGAAGTCCGCCAGGGTGAACTGGCCGCCCGTGGGCGTAGCCCCGCCATAGAGAACGAAGGTGTATCCGGAGAAGGCGCCGTTCGGCGCCCCTCCGACCCCCGAGACGATGAGGTCGGCCCGGCCATCGCCGTTGACATCGCCGCCGCCGGCGACCGACCAACCGAGGAAATAGCCCGCCTCGCCCTGGATGCTGAAGCCGTTGGAGCCATCGAGGTCAGCCAGGTCGAAGCCGTTGGTGAATCCCCCCGATTGCCCAAACACGACGTAGGCCGCGCCGGCATTGCCGCCGACCCCGCGGGCCGAAATCAGAAAATCGTCGATTCCGTCGCCGTTGTAGTCCCCGGCTGAGGCCGCCGACCATCCGAAGAAGTTGCTGGCCGCCAGACCGTCGACCCGGAAGCCGGTGTCCGGATCGATGGTCGCCAGGTTGATGATCGCCGGATAGCTCATGGTGGTCCCCCCAGTCGCCCGAAGGTCAGTTCCGGGCCATGCCGGACTCTACCCTACTCAATTTAGGCAACAAGGATGGTCTTCCAGGCGACGCAGATTTGCAAAATCAGGCGACGAATGGCCGGCGATGAGTTCGACGAAGGCTTTCTGGGAATCCGCCATCCCGGCCGCGTCAGTTCCGCCGCCCCAGTACAAAATCGACCGACTCACGCAGGACCGAGGCCCGTTCGCCGAAGCCGTCGAGGTGGGCCCGGGTCTGGGCGGCCAGCAGTTCGACCCGCTCCTTGGCCGCGTCCAGGCCCAGCAGGGTGACGTAGTTGGCCTTGCCCTTGGCCGCGTCCTTGCCGCCGGCCGCCTTGCCCAGCAGGTCCGGGTCGCCCTCGGCGTCGAGCACATCGTCGACAATCTGGTAGGCCAGCCCCAGGTCCTGGGCGAAGGCCATCAGGGCGTGGCGCTCACCTTCCTGCGCGTGGGCCATCACCAGCGGGATTTCGAAGGCGTAGGCGATCAGGGCGCCGGTCTTGAGCCGCTGCATGCGGGCCACCCCGCCGAGGTCCTCGCGGACGCCGAGGATGTCGATCATCTGGCCGCCGCACATGCCCTGCGCACCCGAAGCATGGGCCAGCTTGCGGACCAGTTCGGCCCGGACGTTGCCGTCCTGGTGGGTGTCGGGATGGGCCATGATCTCGAAAGCGGCGCTCTGCAGCGCGTCGCCGACCAGCACGGCGGTGGCCTGGTCGTACTCGATATGCACCGTCGGCCGCCCGCGCCGCATGTCGTCGTCGTCCATGCAGGGCAGGTCGTCATGCACCAGGCTGTAGGCGTGGATGCACTCCAGCGCGCAGGCGGCCCGCAGGACCGGCCGCTCGGGCAGGTCGAACATCTTGCCGGTCTCGAGCGCGAAGAAGGGCCGCAGCCGCTTGCCCGGCCCCAGGGCCGCATAGCGCATCGCCTCGGTCAGACGACCTTCGGGGCCATCGGCGCGCGGCAGCAGCGCGTCCAGCGCCACGGTGACGAGATCGGCCGCCTCGGCGATCCGGCGGTCGAGGCTCTGCGACATCAGCCGAACTCGGCCGGTTCGACGCCGGTCGGCGTCCCTTGGGCCAAAACCACCTTCTCGACGCGCAGGCGGGCGGCCTCCAGCTTCTTCTCGCAATGGGCCTTCAGCAGCGCGCCGCGCTCATAGACGCTGATCGATTCTTCCAGCGGCGCCTGGCCCGACTCGAGCGTCTGAACGATCCGCTCCAGCTCCTGCAGGGCGGCTTCGAACGATAGGGCCTCGATAGCGGCGGGGTCGGCGGCGTTGGTCATGTCGTCTTCCGAAGGGATGCGCCAACCTAGAGAGGCGCATCCCCCCGGGCAACGGGCCTTCGTGGTGAACGAAGGGCGGTCCGGTCAAATTTCCGGTGAGCGCCTATCCGTCCACCGACAGGCCCAGGGCGAACCGGCCACTGTAAAGCTGCTGCTCGCGGGTCCGCAGCGGGTGATAGCGGGCGCCCTGCAGGTCGCGGAAGCGCAGCTCCAGCCCCTTGGCCTTGTAGAAGCCCGAGCCGCCGGCCAGCTCCAGCGCTAGTTCGCCGACCTTCAGCGCCTGCTGGCCGACCAGCTGGCGCAGCGTCATCGACCGGTCGGTGGTCTCTTCGCCCGGCTGGCCGCGAGTGACCTCGACCATGGCGGTCCACAGGGCGTCGAGGCCCGCGTGGGCGGTCTGCAGTTCGCCGGTCGCCAGCACCATCAGCAGGTCGTCGGACTTCTTGCCGACCGAGGCGACGGCGATGTCCCGGGCCGCGTCGGCAACACCAGTGTAGACCGAGAAGATCAGCGGGAAGGCCAGCATGCTGATGCAATGGAACAGCGGATGCCAGGGCCCGGCCGGACGGCGGCCACTGACGGCCGCATCGGCGATGAAGGCGTCCTCGACCACCAGGTCGTGCGAGCCGGTGCCGCGCATGCCCAGCGTGTCCCAGGTTTCAACCAGCCGCACGCCCTCTCCCTTGATCGGCAGGGCGAAGTGCAGAACCGTCGGCCCGGCGTCCGGATCGTCATAGATGGCGCTGGTGCTCAAGAGGTCGCCGGTCATGGAACCGCTGGCGAAGGGCTTGCGCCCCGTGATGCGGAAACCGCCCTCGACCTTGCGGGCCTCGCCGCCGCCGGGCAGCCAGTCGGAGGCGCCGCTCGACACCAGCCGGGCGCCCTCAGCCACCTTTTTCAAGAGGCCCTCCGTCGGGGCCTTCTGGTGACGCCAGCGCCAGGCGGCGACGGCGACCAGGTGGGTGTGCATGGCCAGAGCCAGGGCGGTCGAGCCGCAGTGGCGGCCCAGCCCGCGGAGCATCCGGCACAGCTCGTCGGCCTCCAGACCGCCGCCGCCAAGCTCGGCCGGCACGGCCAGGGCGAAGAAGCCGCGGGCCTGCAGCAGATCGAAATTGCCGGCGACGAACCGGGCCTCGGGATCGCTGGCGGCGCCGGCGGCGGCCAGTTGCGGGCCCAGCGCCTGGAGATCATCGCGCCAATTGGCGTTGGCGACGGCGGGCGGGGCTTCCAGGGTCATGGTCTGCATGTCTCTCGTCCTTGAACGACGCTATAGTGATCAGACTTCGGCGAACATCGTCTCGTCTCTGGGAGGGTGATACCGTCCGGGCGGCCAGAGGGACCATGACCGCGCAACCGCGAAACATTGCCGATCCACCGAGCGGCGGCGTCGGCCAGGGCGCCGACGTACTGACCGAGGTGCTGCGGGCGGTGCGGCTGAACGGTTCGGTGTTCATGAGCGGCGTGTTCGCCACGCCGTTCGGCGTCATCAGCCCGAACCGCTGGAGCGAGACCGAGGCGATGGCCCATCTGCGCCACGCCAGTGTCTTTCACCTGATCACCGAGGGCGGCTGCTGGCTGCAGACCGCCGAGGGCGCCCGCTGCGAGCTTTCAGCCGGCGATGTCGTGCTCATGCCCTTCACGGCCGAGCACCGCTTCTGGTCGGGAGACCCGGCCGGCTTTGTCCACGCCGAGACCCTGGTCAGGCCCGGCCCGATCGAAGGGGTCGACACCATCCGCTATGGCGAGGGCGGCGAGCACACCCGGATCGTCTGCGGCTTCCTGGAGTCGGCAGAGATGCTGGCCGCGCCGCTGTTCCGCTCCCTGCCGCACCTCCTGATCGAGCGTACCGATGACGCCCTGACCGGCATGCTGGCCAGCACCGTCGGGGAAATCCTGCGCCAGCTCGACGCCGCCCAGCCGGGAGCGCAGCTGCTGCTCGGGCGGTTGATGGAGCTGTTGTTCGTCGAGGTGCTGCGTCGCCACGCCGCCCGGCTGCCGGTCGGGGCCACGGGCCTGCTGGCGGCGCTCAACGATCCGGTCGTCGGCCGCGCGCTGAAGGCCATCCACGCCGACCCCGCCCACCGCTGGACGGTCGAGGCCCTGGCGAAAGAGGCCGGCGCCTCGCGCACCGTGCTGGCCGAACGGTTCAACGCCGTCCTCGGCAAGCCGCCGATCGAATACCTGGCCGGCTGGCGGCTTCAGCTGGCCGCCGAGCATCTGCGGGAAACGGGCGACAGCCTCGCCCTGGTGGCCGAACGAGCAGGTTACGAGAGCGAGGCCGCCTTCAGCCGGGCCTTCAAGCGTACCATGGGCGTCAGTCCAGGGCGGTGGCGAAGCGCCGGCTGATCAGGCCCGGACGAACTTGCGCGCGCACCAGTAGCGGAAGCCCTGGTCCTCGACGCATTGCCAGCCCTGGCGGCGCAGGGCCGAGCCGACGCGCTGGTTGAAATAGCCATGGGCGACGATCAGCACGTCCTGGCCCTGGTCGGCCATGGCCGCCACCATGCGGGCGGCCTCGGCGGCGCGCTGTTCGGCCTGGCGGTGGGTCTCGACCTCGTCGTGCTTGTCGCTGAGCACCCAGTTGAGCCGCGCCAGGAAGCCCCAGATCTTGGGCGACAGCCTGAGCCAGGCCGGCCATTTGGGCGGCGGCAGCGGGGCCTCGACGAACAGCGGATCCTGCGCAAAGGCCTTGCCGCCGCAGATGGCGTTGGTGGTTTCGATCGAGCGCGGGCGGATCGAGGCGATGATCACATCGGCGCTCTGGGCCACCACCTTGAGGCCCTCGGGCGGGGTCTGGCCGGGCTTGATTCCCTTGACCTCATAGCCGGCCCACCAGGTGCGGTATTCATCGGCATTGAGCCGCACCCGGCGCGACTGCGCCGGTTCGCCATGGCGCACGAGCGTCACCGAACCGCCCTTACGGACGGCCGTGGCGGGTGCGATATCGGCGGTCAAAGCGTCTGCCATACTTACCGAAAACCGGGCCTTTGGGGTCGGTTCCCGCATGTCGGGGCCCCCCGGCGCACCGTCATGCGTCCTGCAACGCCTGCACATGCGCCAGGGCCGAACGCCCCAACGCCTCTAGGTCGTAACCGCCCTCGAGGGACGAGACAACCCGCCCCCGGGAGCGTCCGTTCGCCACGGCGACCACCGCGCGGGTGGCCCAGGCATAGTCCTCCGCCTCCAGAAGCTGCTGGGCCAGCGGATCGCGGGCATGGGCGTCAAAGCCGGCCGAGATGATCACAAGATCGGGGGCGAAGGCGTCGACCTGGCCCATCAACTGCTCGAAGGTGGCCCGCCACTGCTCGCGCGGGGCCATGGGCGCCACCGTGCCGTTGACGATGTTGCCAACCCCGGTCTCGGACGGATCGCCGGTGCCCGGATACAGCGGCGACTGGTGGATGGAGGCGAAGAACAGGGTCGGATCGGTCTCGAACACAGCTTGCGTGCCGTTGCCGTGGTGGACGTCGAAATCAACCACCGCCACCCGCGCCAGCCCCGCCGCCTGGGCCGCCCGCGCCGCGATAGCGACATTGGAGAAGACACAGAATCCCATGGCCGTCTCCGGCTCGGCGTGATGCCCCGGCGGCCGCACGGCGCAGAAGGCGCGCTGGGTTTCACCGCGCGCCACGGCCCGAACCGCCTCGACGGGCGCCCCGGCGGCGCGGCGGGCGGCGATGATGCTGCCGCGCGACAGGAAGGTGTCCTCGTCCAGCCGCACGATACCCTCGCGCGGCGCCGCCGCGAGCATGGCGTCGATGTAGCGTTGCGGATGCACCAGCCTTAGGTCCTGGATCGACGCTTGCGGCGCCTCCAGCCGGTTCAGGTCGAGCCCGGCATGGTCGTCCAGGGCATCGACCACGGCGGTCAGCCGCTCCGAGCGCTCCGCATGGCCTTCGCCTGGATGGTGATCGAGCATGTCGGGGTGGGTGTAACAGGCCAGGGTCATGGGGCGGAATCTCCGGCGCCCGGGCCGTCAAGGCAAGCGCCGCGACTGGCGCCGCCCCGCGATCTTCGGCATCGTGTTGGCCGCTGTATCAGGAAACACCCTTGCCCGCCCTGCTTCCCGTCATCGCCGTCCTGCTGCTGGCCGAGCCCCTGCTCGCCGCCACGCCCGAGGAAATCGCCGTCGCCCGCAAGGAGGCCGACACCCTGATCGCCTCGACGGCCACGCCCGGCCTGTTCGAGAACATCACCGACAGCCAGGCCCCGGCCGTCCGGCATCTGCGCAGCGGCCTGGTCTGCCGCTATCCGGCCGGCTCCTACAGCCGCAGCCTGCAGATTCATGACTACGGCAGCCTGGCCAAACACGGCGACAGTGTCGGCTGTCGCTACGCCGACGAGGGGCAGGTCTTCAGCCTCTACGTCGTGCGGCTGAAGTCGCCGATCACGCCGAGAAAGGATCTGGAGGAGAGCATCATCGTCGGTGGCCCGGACGAGCTTCCCTATCGCGGCGTGGTCCTGCCGATCCGCTTCATCGACGACGACCCGGCCGGGACCCTGACCGACGAGAGAACCTTCCGCGGGGACCGCGGCGACCAGATGTTCAAGAAGACCGTCGTTGGCCGGGTCGGAAACTGGAACTACCGGCTGTGGGCCGCAGGCCCCCTGCCCCAGGACCAAGCCGTCCAGCGCCAGGCCGGGGAAATCTGGGGCCGGCTCATGGTCCATATTGTCCACCGGCCGGGCCGCGACTAGACGGAACCCAGCATGAGCCAACCGACCATCCGCCGCGCCGGCCCGGCCGACGCCGACACCCTCTCGCGCCTGGGCGCCCGGACCTTCACCGAGACCTTCGGTCACCTCTATCCGGTCGAGGACCTGGCCGCCTTCCTCATCTACGCCTACGGCACAGAGCGCACCCGCGCCGACCTCGCCCACCCGGACAAGGCCAGCTGGCTGGTCGAGCTCGACGGCCAGGCCATCGGCTACGCCTCGGCCGGACCATGCGGCCTGCCCCATGAGGACGCCAAACCGGCCGACCGCGAACTCTACCGCTTCTACATCCTGGCGGCGCACCAGGGCGGCGGCATCGGCCGGCGGCTGCTGGACGTCGTCTTCGCCTGGATGGACCGGGACGGTCCGCGCACCCAGTGGATCGGTGTCTGGTCGGAAAATCACGGCGCCCAGAGGCTCTATGGCCGCCTCGGATTCGAGAAGGTCGGCGACTACATCTTCCCCGTTGGCCAGACGATGGACGAGGAATTCATCCTGCGGCGCGGCTGATCCCTGTTCGGGACGGTCCGGCGTGCTACATCCGCCGTCATGGGGCGCGCCTTCGACCATGACGTGATCATTGCCGGCGGCGGTCTGGCCGGTGGCCTGATCGCGCTTCGCCTGCGCGCCTTCCGTCCCAGCCTCGACATCCTGCTGCTGGAAGCCGGCCCGGTGCTCGGCGGCGTCCACACCTGGTCCTGTTTCGAGAGCGACCTGACGCCCGAGATCCGCGACTGGCTGCAGCCGATGATCAGCCACCGCTGGGCCGGCTACAGCGTGCGGTTTCCGGGCTACGAGCGGCGCCTGACCACCCCCTACCAGTCTATCGCCTCCAGCCGCTTCGCCGATCACCTTCAGCGCGAACTGGGCGCCGCGATCCGGCTGAACGCCCCGGTCGCCGATCTCGAAGCCAACATCGCCATGCTGGCCGACGGCACGACCCTGACCGCCCCACTGGTCATCGACGCGCGTGGGCCGCGTTCGGGTCCCCTGGTCCTTGGCTGGCAGAAGTTTCTCGGCCAGGAGGTCGAGCTCGCCGCGCCCCATGGCCTCGACGGCCCCATCGTCATGGACGCGACGGTGGACCAGCTCGACGGCTATCGCTTCCTCTACAGCCTGCCCCTGTCACCGACCCGGCTGCTGATCGAGGACACCCGCTACAGCGACGGCGAGGCGCTCGACAAGGACGCCCTGCGCGCCGACATCGCCGCCTACGCCCGGGCCCAGGGCTGGCAGATCGCCGCCCTGGTCCGCGAGGAAGACGGCGTCCTGCCCATTGCGCTGGGTGGCGACATCGCCGCCTGGTGGGACCGTTCGGGCAGCGCCGCCAGCGTCGGCCTGCGCGCCGCCCTGTTCCACCCGGTCACCGGGTACAGCCTGCCCGACGCCGCCCGCCTGGCCGACGAGATCGCCACCCTGCCGCGCCTCGACACCGCCAGCGTCCGCGCCGCCGTGCGCCATCGCTCGATGACCGCCTGGGAAGAGCGCGGTTTCTATCGCCTGCTCAATCGGATGCTGTTCCGCGCCTGCGCACCGGACCAGCGCTACCGGGTCCTCGCCCGCTTCTATCGCCTGCGCCAGCCGCTGGTCGAACGCTTCTACGCCGCCCGCGCCGGCCTGGCCGACAAGGCGCGCATCCTCACCGGCAAGCCGCCGGTGCCCATCGGCGCCGCCCTCAAGGTGATGGCCGAATCCTCCGTGCTCAAGGACCTGACCCGATGACCTCCAAGCGTATCGCCGTCATCGGATCGGGGTTCGGGGGGCTGGCACTGGCCGTTCGCCTGCAGTCGGCCGGCCATGCCGTCACCCTCTTTGAGGGCCGCGACAAGCCCGGCGGCCGGGCCTACGTCTGGAAAGAGCAGGGCCACACCTTCGACGCCGGCCCGACCGTCATCACCGACCCCGCCTGCCTGGAAGAACTGTTCGCCCTCTCCGGCCGCAAGCTGTCCGACTACGCCGAGCTGATCAGCGTCGATCCCTTCTACCGGCTGTGCTGGGAGGACGGGGACACCTTCGACTACGTCAACGACCAGGCCGAACTGGATCGGCAGATCGGGCTAAGAAACCCCGCCGATGTCGAGGGTTACAAGCGCTTCCTCAAGTACAGCGAAGAGCTGTTCCAGGAGGGTTACGTCAAGCTCGGCCACGTCCCCTTCCTCGACTTCAAGAGCATGATCGTGGCGGCCCCGCAGCTGATGAAGCTGCAGGCCTGGCGCAGCGTCTACGCCAAGGTCTGCGGCTTCGTGCAGGACGAGCACCTGCGCCAGGCCCTGTCCTTCCACACCCTGCTGGTCGGCGGCAGCCCCTTCGCCACCTCATCCATCTACGCCCTGATCCATGCCCTGGAGCGGCGCGGCGGCGTCTGGTTCCCGCGCGGCGGTACGGGCGCCCTTATCAGCGCCCTGGCCCGGCTGTTCGAGGACCTCGGCGGCCAATTGCGGCTCTCAACGCCGGTCCGCCAGATCACCACCGCCAACGGCAAGACCACCGGCGTGGTCACCGACGCCGGTCCCGAGACCTTCGACGCCGTCGCCTCCAACGCCGACATCGTCCACACCTACGACAAGCTGCTGAAGGACGACCCGCGCGGTCGCCAGGCCGCCACTGCTGTCAAACGCAAGCGCTTCAGCCCCAGCCTGTTCGTCGTCCACTTCGGCCTGAAAGCCCCGCAGCCGCAGCTGCGCCATCACACCATCTGCTTCGGCCACCGTTACAAGGGCCTGATCGACGAGATCTACGCAAAGAACAATCTTGCCAATGACTTCTCGCTCTATCTTCATTCGCCCTGTGCGACGGACCCGGGCATGGCGCCGGCCGGCGGCAGCACCCACTACGTCCTCTCTCCGGTGCCGCACCTGGGCACCGCCGACATCGACTGGGCCGTCGAGGGCCCGCGCTATGCCGACAGCATCCTGGATTACCTGGAGGCCCGCTACATCCCCAACCTGCGCCGCGACCTCACCGTCCAGCGCATCTTCAGCCCGGCCGATTTCAAGGGCGAGCTGAACGCCCACCTGGGCTCGGCCTTCAGCCTCGAACCCATCCTCACCCAGAGCGCCTTCTTCCGCACCCACAACCGGGATGACCGGATTCCCAACCTCTACTTCGTTGGCGCGGGGACCCATCCCGGCGCCGGGATTCCGGGCGTTGTGGGCTCAGCCAAGGCGACCGCCGGCCTGATGATCGAGGACCTGGCGTGAGCGATCTCGAAGCTGTCAGCCGGGAGGCCATCCAGCAGGGCAGCCAGAGCTTCGCCGCCGCCGCCGCCCTGTTCGACCCGGCCACCCGCGCCGACGCCGAGATGCTTTACGCCTGGTGCCGCCACTGCGATGACGTCATCGACGGCCAGACCCTCGGCCATGACCGGGTTGCCGTATCGCCCGAACAGATCCGCGCAACCCTCGAAGATCTATACGCAAAGACCCGCTCGTCCCTGGCCGGCGAGCCGCAATCGGACCCCGCCTTCGCCGCCTTCCAGCAGGTCGCCCTGCGGCGCGGCATCCCGGAAGCCTGGGCCATCGAACTGATCGACGGCTTTGCCATGGACGTCTCCGAGGTCCGCTACGCGACCTTTGAGGACACTCTGAAATACTGCTGGCACGTGGCCGGCGCCGTCGGCGTCATGATGGCCCTGGTCATGGGGGTGAAGCCCGACGACCTCGCCACCCTGCGCCGCGCCCAGGACCTGGGTCTCGCCTTCCAGCTCACTAACATCGCCCGCGATATCGTCGAGGACGCACAGAATGGCCGCGTCTACCTGCCCGACGTCTGGCTGACCGAAGCCGATGTGCCGCGCGAGGAACTGGCCGAACCCAAATACCGCCAGACCGTCGCCAACCTCGCGTTCAGCCTCGTTGAGGCCGCCGAGCCCTACTACGAGAGCGCCCGCTGGGGCCTGCGCGCCCTGCCCTTCCGCTCGGCCTGGGCCGTTGCGGCGGCGAACCGCGTCTACCGCCAGATCGGCGTCCGGGTCGTCGAGCGGGGGGCCGCCGCTTGGGACAGCCGGACCTCGACCAGCAAGGCGGACAAGATCGTCCTGGCGCTGCAGGGCCTGCTCATGACCCTGCGCGCCCACACCTTCGACCGCTGGCGCGAACCGCCGGTCCGCCCGCCGCTCTGGTCGCGGATCTAGGCCGCCGCCGCCCGGATCACCGCCATCAGCCTGGCCCGCGTCAGGCCGTCGGCGACCCCGTCGAAGCGGCTCTGCACCCAGTGGCGCTGGAAGGCCGTCACCACCTCGCGGGTGTTCTGGTCGAACTGCCCCGACGGCGCGCAGTCATAACCCAGCCGGGTCAGGCCGGCCTGCAAGGCGAACACGCCCACCCCTTCCGCACCTTCCGCCAGCGCGTCGCCCGGAGCCGGATCGGCCTCCGCCCACAGACCATGGCCGGCCTCGGCGATTCGTTTCCAGGGGAACAGTTCACCCGGGTCCTGCTTGCGGGCCGGGGCCAGGTCGGAGTGGCCGATGATACGGTTGTCGGGCACCTGCCAGCGGCCGCGGATGTCGGTCGTCAGGGCGATGACGGCGGCGATCTGCGCCTCGGGAAAAGGACGGTAGCCGAATTCATGGCCCGGATTGACGATCTCGATGCCGACCGAGACGGCGTTGCAGTTGGTCTCGCCCCGCCAGCTGCCGCGCCCCGCGTGCCAGGCCCGCCGTTCCTCGGCGACCAGGCTGAAGATGCGGCCGTCCTCCTCCACCAGATAGTGGCTGGAAACCCTGGCCTCGGGATCGCGCAGCCGGGCCAGGGCGGCCTCGCCGGTCTGCATGCCGGTGTAGTGCATGACGATCATGTCAGGCGGCGCGGTGCGGGCGTCGAAGTTGGGTGACGGGGCGGGAATGACTTCCAGCGTCATTGGGCGCGATTCCGAATGGCCATCAGCAAGGGCATCACATGATTGGGTCTCAGCGCCACGATCAAGACCCCCAGCAGGGCCAGCGCCGCGCCAATGCCCATGCGCAGGTCGAAGTAGTCCTTGGTGATCAAGACGCCCATGACGATGGTCGCCAGTGGCGTCATCAGGGTCAGCGGCGAGATCAGGGTCGCCTCATACTTCTGGATCAGGTGGTAGTAGACCGTGTGGGCGATGATCGAGACGATCAGCGCCGAATAGAGCACCGCCGCCAGGAAGGGCCAGCCTGCCTGCAATGCGACGGCGATCTGGTTGTGTTCGAAGACGGCGGTCATCCCGGCCAGCGGCCAGATTGCCGAGAACCCGACCCAGGCCTGGAATTGGAGGGGTTTGACCCCCTCCATCTGCTTCATCATCACCGCGCCCAGCGATCCCGCCAGGGCCGCACCGGCGATCAGCCACAGTCCGATGCTGAGCGACAGCCCGGCCGGATGCCACATGACCAGCACGGCGCCGGCCAGGGTCAGGGCCATGCCGAGGCCCCGCCGCCAGCGGACCTTCTCGCCCAGCATGATCATCGACAGCACCGTCGTCATCGGCACGCCGAGCTGGACGATGATCGAGGCGGCCGACGGGCTGGCGGTCTGGAAGCCGATGAAGATCAGCGCGAAGTTCAGGCCGCCGATCAGCTGGGCGATGATGATCATCCGCCACAGGGGCCGGGGCGCCGGCAACAGCCAGGGCAGGGTCAGGGCGGCGACGATGGCAAAACGGACGGCCGCATAGAACAGCGGCGGCACCATCATGTCGCTGACCACGATCTTGCTGACGATGTTGTTGGAGGCCCAGATCAGGCACATCGCCATCAGCAGGAAGAAGTCGCGAAGTCCCATGAACCGGGTCTAGCCCGGCGCCGCCACGGAAAGCCACCCTTGCACGGCGCCGGCGCCGAAATTCCTTCAGTCCTTGCGGCGCGTGAAGCGGAGCGCGGTGTGGGTGTCAGAGAAGGAACAGACCTTGTTGTCGACCAGGCCGTGGGCCTTGGCGCCGGCCATGACCTCGACGTCCTTGATCGTGGCGGCCTTGCCCTTGCGCGAGACGATCCACAGCGCCCCTTTCGGGGCCAGCATCGGAATCAGCTCCGGCACGCGGGCCATCTCCGCGAGGCTGTCGGCGCCCCACAGCAGGATGTCGAGTTCGCTGAACTCGTTCAAAGGCTGCGTTCGCTGAGCAAGCTCGGAAAGGATGTTGCCGTCGGCGACGTCCAGCACCGCCACCCGCATGCCCGGCTTGACGCCTAGCTTGTCGAGGCGGCCCGGCGGGTTGGCGATGGCCTCGGCCCAGCGCGCCGCGAAGGGCTCGCCGAGCGCGAACCGCTCGCCGCTGGCCAGCACCAGGTCGCCGCCCTCGGCCCGGACGCCGACCAGGGCCACGCCCTGCCAGACCAGCCGATGGTCGCCCCGGAAGATCAGCTTGGGCGCCTCCCACTGCAGCCGACCAACCTCCCGGCCGTCGGCGAAGGTGGCGGTGACGCCATCGACGTCCTTGCCCATCGCCTAGCCCTTCGCCGCCGCTTCGAACGCCCGCTGGCGGCAGTTGGCGGCGAAGGTCGCGCGCAGGTCGGCCGGCGGCGGGGCGAACGGCCCCAGGGTCTCGGCGCCATAGCTGGCCGAGATCGGCTTGCCGCTGGTCAGGGTGATGATCAGGCCGTCATCCATCGGCCCCTCGGCGACGACCGCGCCGGAGCCCGGGTCAGCCACCAGCACATGGGCCTCGCCGCCGGCGCCGAGGCTGAAGCGTTCCTCGCTGGCGATGACTTTCAAGGTCGGCGCCTGAGCCCCGACCTTGCCGTCGACGGTGCAGTAGAGCCGCAGGTCTTCCTTGCCGCCCGATGCGTGAATCATGGCCAGCCCGCCGCCCGTGATGTTGAGCGACCAGTCCGCGGGGGGCGGCGCGGCCTTCATCCACTTGCGGCACTGATCCACCAGTTCGTCGACGACATGGTCGAACGGCGCGTTGAAGGGACCCAGCGCGAGGTCGCCGGCCCTGGCCGAAATCGGCTGACCCGACGACAGCAGGTCCAGCACCGTCTGGGTGATCGCCGTCTCACCGGTCTGCAGGGAGACGGCGCGCCCGCCGGCGCTGAGCTCGACCGGCTTGCCCGCCGTCTCCGGCCGGGTCTCCAGGCGCACACGGAATTGGCCGTCCGACTTGCAGCTTATCGCCAGCTCGCTGGGCCTGCCCGACGCCACATTGAGCGCCAGATTGCCGGTGCTGCGCTTCAGCGTGATCTGGCCGCCGATCACATGCAGCGACCACGCCTTGCTGCGCGGCGCGCCATCCCCGGCCGTCCCGTTGCCGCATCCGGCAAGCAGCATCAGGCCTACGGCGGCGAGGGCCGTTCCCCAGCGCACCTACTGGCCCTTGAACACCGCCGGGCGCTTCTCGAGCAGGGCGGAGACGCCTTCCATGTGGTCCTCGGTCAGGTGGCTGATGGCCTGGGCGGCGGCGCTCATCTCCATCAGGGTGTCGTAGCTGGTCGACTGGCCGTGCTTCAGCAGGGACTTGCCGAGGCGCAAGGCATGCGGCGGCTGCTGGGCGATCTTCTCGGCCATGGCGACGGCCTCGTCGAGCACGGTCTCGGCCGGCACGACGCGGCTGACCAGACCCCAGCGTTCGGCGGTGGCCGCGTCGATGACGTCCCCGGTGAACAGCAGTTCGGACGCCCGGCTCATGCCGATGGTGCGCGGCAGCAGCCAGGCGCCGCCGTCGCCGGGGATCAGGCCAAGCTTGAGGAAGGTCACCCCGAACTTGGCGGTGTCGGCGGCGATGCGGATGTCGGTCATGCAGGCCACGTCGCAGCCCAGGCCGATGGCCGCGCCGTTGACCGCTGCGATCGACGGCACTTCCAGGCCGTAGATGGAGCGGACGATGCGGTGAATGTTGTTGCGGTAGCCTTCGCGGACGGCCACGCCGTTGCCGCCGAACGCGCCTTCGCGCGCCTTCATCGCCTTGACGTCGCCGCCGGCCGAGAAGGCCCTGCCGGCGCCGGTCAGCACCACGGCGCGGATGTTCTGGTCGGCGTTGATCGCCGCGCAGGCCGCCTGGACCTGATCGCCGTCACCGGCCGCGCCCAGCGCATTCATCGACTCCGGCCGGTTCAGGGTCAGGATGGCGATGTGGCCGCGCTTCTCGGTGGTGATCATGCTCATGGCGGTGTCCCTCGATGTTGTGATCACTCCATAGCCGCCCCGCCTTGCGCCGCCAATCCGCCTGAGCCATGCCGACCGGAGTAGCTGATGGAGAACCTGTCCCCATGACCCTGCGCCTCGTCGGCGATGTCGGCGGCACCAACTGCCGGTTCGCCATCTTCGACATCCAGGACGCCGCCACGGAGGTGGCCGCCCCGCGGACATTCAAGGTCGCCGATCATGCGACCCTGGAAGACTCCGTCGACCGCTACCTGCGGGAGACCGACTGCAAGCCGACCCAGGCGGTCATCGCCGTCGCCGGGACGGTCAAGGACGGCCAGGCCGAACTGACCAACGCCCCCTGGGACATGTCGGAAGCTCATCTGCGCCACCACGGGTTCAAGGCCGCCCGCCTGCTCAACGACTATGAAGCGGTGGCCCTGTCGGTCGACCTGCTGACCGACGAGGATCTCGGCGACATCGGCGGTGTCGCCGCCGCGCCGAAAAGCACCATCGCCATCGTCGGGGCCGGCACCGGCCTCGGGGTCGGGGCCCTGGTTCGCGACAGCCTGGGTGACGCTGTCGCCGTCACCGAGGGCGGCCACATCGCCTTTGCCCCGACCGACGAGGTCGAGATCGAGGTTCTGCGCATCCTGACCGCCCGATTCGGCCGCGTTTCCCTCGAGCGCATTCTGTCAGGCCCGGGGCTGGTCAACCTCTACGAAGCCCTGGCCCAGGTCAGCGGCCACAAGGCCGACCATCTCAAGCCTGAAGACATCCAGGCCCGCGCCGACCAGGGGGACGCCCTCGCCGACCAGACACTCAAGCGCTTCTGCCGCATCTACGGCGCGGCGGCGGGCGACTTCGCCCTGGCCTTCGGGGCCTTCGGCGGCGTCTATCTGGGCGGCGGAATCGCCGGCAAGATGATGCCGCGCCTGCGGGCCGGGGAATTCCGTGAGGGTTTCGAGGACAAGGGCCGCTTCCGCGACTACTGCGCCGCCATCCCGACCAAGGCCATCCTGCAGCCCTATGCCGCCCTGCTCGGGGCGGCGGCGGCGCGGATCAACGCGTAGAGGAAGTTGGTAGGCCGGGTGGGGGTCGAACCCACGACCATTCGATTAAAAGTCGAATGCTCTACCACTGAGCTACCGGCCCGCTTGAAGACACCGAAAGAGGGGGTCCGAAGCGGCGCGGACCATAGTGGCGCCCGTTCGACGGAGCAAGCGCTTGCGGGACGGTTTCTGAAGGATATGAATTGAGCCTATGCGCGCTCTCCTCGCTCTGCCCCTGATCGTCCTGCTGGCGGCCTGCGCCACCACCCCGCCGCCGGCGCCCGGACGGGTGCGGACCACCGATCAGGTCAACAAGGGGAGCCTGGCTGGCGCTGCCTCCTCGCCGCTTCGCGACATCAATCTGCTGCGCACCAAGATTCCACAGGTGCTGCTCGATGCCCTCGCCGATCCCTACGCCAAGCCCTATCCGATGAGCTGCAAGGAGATCGCGGCGGTGCTGATTCCGCTCGACGAGGCCCTGGGCCCCGACATGGACCAGCCCAAGCCGACCAAGGCCGACCGGGGCCTGATCGCCGACAGCCGCGAGTTCGTCACCGACGAGGCCATGCGCGAGATCGTCGGAGCTGCGCAGGACATCATCCCCTACCGCGGCTGGGTGCGGAAACTCACCGGCGCCGAGCGGCACGACAAGCTGGTGAGGTCTGCGATCACCGCCGGCGGCATCCGGCGCGGCTACCTGAAGGGCATCGGCCTGGCCAAGGGCTGCAAGCCGCCGGCCGCCCCGACACCCTACACCGGCCCGCCGATCAAGCTGCGGGATCCTTCAACGCCTCAGTACCCGATCAAGAAGTAGGCTTGCTCTGGCGCGCCGCGAAGTCGCGGCGGAACTGGTCGAGCCGGCCCTCGGCTATGGCGGCGCGCAGGGCGGCGGTCAGGGTCTGGAAGAAGGCGATGTTGTGCCAGCTGAGCAGCACCTGGCCGAGGATTTCGTCGGCCTTGACCAGGTGGTGCAGGTAGGCGCGCGAATAGGCCGTGCCGGCCGGGCCGGCGATGTCCGGATCGATGGGGTTGTCGTCCTCGGCGAAGCGGGCGTTCTTCAGGTTGATCGGCCCGTCCCAGGTCCAGGCCTGGCCATGGCGGCCCGAACGGGTCGGCAGGACACAGTCGAACATGTCGACGCCGCGCGCCACCGCCTCGACGATGTCGATCGGCTTGCCGACACCCATCAGGTAGCGCGGCCGGTCGGCGGGCAGCAGGCCGGGGGCGTAGTCGAGGACCTCGCACATGGCGGCATGGCCCTCACCGACCGCCAGGCCGCCGATGGCGTAGCCATCGAAGCCGGTTTCGATCAGGCGCTCGGAGCTTTCGCGGCGAAGGTGTTCAAAGGTGCTGCCCTGCTGGATGCCGAACAGGGCCTGGGTGTCGCGCGTCCCGAAGGCCGTCTTGCTGCGCTGGCCCCAGCGGGCCGACAGCTGCATGGCGGCGCGGGCGCGGTCTTCCTCCGCCGGCCAGCTGACGCATTCGTCCAGCTGCATCACGATGTCGCTGCCCAGCAGGTCGGCCTGGATCTCGATGGAGCGTTCCGGCGACAGGACGTGTTTGGAGCCGTCGATGTGGCTGGCGAAGGTGACGGCGTCCTCCTTCACCTTGGCGATGTTCGACAGGCTCATCACCTGGAAGCCACCGCTGTCGGTGAGGATGGGTTTGTCCCAGCGCATGAACCTGTGCAGCCCGCCCAACCGCTGCACCCGCTCGGCCGTCGGCCGCAGCATCAGGTGGTAGGTGTTGCCGAGGATGATGTCGGCGCCCGACTCCTTCACCTGGTCGACGGTCAGGGCTTTCACCGTGGCGGCGGTGCCGACCGGCATGAAGGCGGGGGTGCGGATGTCGCCGCGCGGGGTCTTCAGCACGCCGGTGCGGGCCGCGCCGTCGGTGGCGCTGATTTCAAAGGGGAAGGTCATCAGGCGGCGCGCATTAGCAGGGATGAGTCGCCGTAGGAATAGAACCGGTAACCCGTCCCGATGGCGTGGGCGTAGGCGGCCTTCATCGTCGCCTGGCCGGCGAAGGCGCTGACCAGCATGAACAGGGTCGATCTGGGCAGATGGAAGTTGGTCATCAGGACGTCGGCGGCGCGGAAGCGGTAGCCCGGCGTGATGAAGATGGCGGTCTCGTCGGCGAAGGGGTGGAGGACGCCGTCCTCGGTCGCGGCGCTCTCCAGCAGGCGCAGCGAGGTGGTGCCGACACAGACGATACGGCCCCCTTTGGCGCGGACGGCGTTGAGGGCGGCGGCGGTTTCCGGCGACACGACGCCGAACTCGGGGTGCATCCTGTGTTCGGCGACCACGTCGGTCTTAACCGGCAGGAAGGTGCCGGCCCCGACGTGCAGGGTGACGAAGTGGCTGGAGACGCCGCGCTCCGCGATAGCCTTGAGAAGGTCGGGGGTGAAATGCAGACCCGCGGTCGGGGCGGCGACCGAACCGTCCTCGCGGGCGTAGACGGTCTGGTAGTCGGTGCGGTCCTGCTCGTCCTCGGGCCGCTTGGCGGCGATGTAGGGCGGCAGGGGCATCTCGCCGACGCCGGCTACGGCGAGGTCGAGGTCGACGCCGCTGAGCTCGAAGGCCAGGGTCAGTTCACCGCCCTCCCCTTTCTCGACGACGTCGGCTGCGAGGGTGGTCAGGGCGCAAGCCCGGTCATGTTTGTCGCCGAACAGGATGCGGTCCCCGACCTTCAGCCGCTTGCCGGGGCGAGCGAAGGCCGTCCAGCGGTTGGGCGAGAGGCGGCGGTGCAGGATGGCCTCTACGCGGACCTCGGTCTCCTCGCGGCGGCGCACCCCGAACAGGCGGGCGGGGATGACGCGGGTGTCGTTGAAGACCAGGGCGTCGCCAGGCCGCAGCAACGAGGGCAGGTCACCGACCGTCATGTCCTCAAGGCCCCCCTCTTGTCCTTGGGCCGGCGGGCGCACGACCAGCAACTTCGCCGACTCGCGAGGGCTGGCCGGGCGAAGGGCAATGAGGTCTTCGGGCAGGTCGAAGTCGAAGTCACTGACGAGCATGGCGCGGCGGATGCGGCTTTGGGGCCGCAACGTCAAGGCTTGCGGATGGACACTGACCCGTTCCGAGGCGCATGATCCCTTGTCGGACTGGGGTTTGCGAGAGCAACGATGCGTATCATCACCTTGGCGCTGTGCGCCGCGACGGCCCTGGGCCTGAGCGCCTGTAACCGCCAGGAGAACAAGCCGGCTCCCGCGCCGGCGCCCGCCGCCACGCCGGCGCCCGCCCCGGCCCATGCGCCCGACGCCGGCCGGCCGAAGGTCAGCGGCTTTGCCCACACCGGAAATTTCGACAACGCCGGCTACTACATGCCGGCCCGCGACATCAAAGTCGGCCACTGGCAGCTGAAGTCCATCGGCGTCGGCGCGATGAGCGATTTCGCGGCCTGGGAACAGGGTGACCGCACCTCGACCTTCGGCCCCATCCTGCTGCAGTTCGACGACACCACCAGCCCGCTGAGCACCAACGAGATGGGCGGCGAGGGCCATGAGGTCAGCGTCCGGGTGTTGCCGACCGGCTATGCCACGGACGGCAAGTCCATCCGCTTCGCCGGGAGCGATCCCAAGCTTGGCCAGATCACCTTCGAGGGCGCCTTCGATGCGGCCGCCATGGCCGAGGCAAAGGCCCAGGGGGCCAGCGACGCCACGGTGCTGACCGGCGTGCTGCAGGTCGGCGACACCCGCATCGAGAACGCCCGCTTCACCTTCTTCGCCGGCGAATGATTTCAACAGGGGAACCATAGTCCAATGAAAACAACCCACATTGCGGCCGCGGCCGCCCTGGTTGTCGGCCTCGGCGGAGCGGCGGCCTTCGCCCAGGGCGGCGGCGGGTGGAACAGCGGCGGGACCTACGATCCCGTTCCGGACGGCAGCTATCAGCGCAGCTGCCGCGACATCACCGTCCAGTACGGCACCCTCACGGCCCGCTGCCTCGACAACCGCCAGAACCTGCAGACCACTTCGATCCAGGTGCGCAGCTGCAACAGCCGCATCGCCAACTACAACGGCTATCTGCGCTGCGAGGGCTGGAGCGGCGGCGGCGGCGGCGGACCGGGCGGTGGTGGCGGCGGTGGCGGCTGGGGCGGCGGTCCCGGAGGTCCCGGCGGCGGTGGCGGCGGTGGCGGCGGCGGCGGCGGCTGGAATGGCGGCAACGGCCCGGTCGGCCTGATCGTCTTCGAAAATCCCGACTACCGCGGTTCCAGCCTCCAGATCCGCGGCAGCGTGCCGGACATGTACGGCTCCGGCCTCGACGACATGATCACCTCGGTGCGGGTCGTCTCGGGCCGTTGGGAAATGTGCTCGGCGCCGAACTTCGGCGGCGAGTGCAAGGTGGTCACCGCCGATACGCCGAACCTGAAGGTCTACAATCTGAACGACCGGGTCAGCTCGATCCGCAAGCTGCGTTAGTTTCAATAGGGGGGGCGCGATGCTATCGGCCAGACCATGACCGCTGTGCTTCGCGCCCTCGCCTTCCTTGTTCGTCTCGCCGGTTTCGGCCTCGCCGCCGGCGCCGCCCTGGCCGTGTCCCTGGCCCAGGGCGGACGGTTCAGCGACCGGCTGGACATCCTGACCCATTTCACCCCGATCTTCCTGATGCTCGGCATCGCCGGCCTGATCGTCTGGGTGATCGGCGGCGGGCGCAGCCTGGTGCGCGCCACCCCCATCGCCGCCGCCGTGGCGGTGCTGAGCTCCGGCGCCCTGATGCTGCCCGAACTGACGCGATCCAAGGGTGAGAAGGCGCCGGCCGAGGGCGAGACCCTCAAGCTGGTCCAGTTCAACCTCTGGGAAAACAACAGCGACGCCGAGGGCTCGGCCCGCTGGGTGCTGGCCGAAGACCCCGACATCATCACCATCGTCGAGGGCTATGAGATCACCGGCGGCGTCGCCCGGCTGCTGCGCGAACGCTATCCCTATGCGGTGACCTGCGCCGACCCGCAGCCCTGTTCGACCATGATCCTGTCGAAGAAGAAGCCGGTTTGGCAGCAGGGGCTGAGCACGGCCGTCTCCAACGCCAATCTGTCCGCCGCGCAGGCCCGGTTCGCCGGCGACAAGGGCGAATTCGACGTCTTCGCCATCCACTACACCTGGCCGATCCCGGCCGGACCCCAGCAGCAGCAGACCAAGCGGCTGGAGGCGGTGCTGGACACGGTCAACCGCGACAACGCCATCATCGGCGGCGACTTCAACTCCACCCCCTGGTCGTTCAGCCTGCGCCGCTATGACAAGGCCTTCGGCCTGGAGCGCCGCACGCGCGGGCAGGCCACCTGGCCGGCCGCCCCGATCACCCGCTACCAGATCATGCCTCCGTTCCCCCTGCTGGCCATCGACCAGGTCTACGCCGGCAAGGCGTGGAAGACGGTCAGCGTGAAGCGGGGTCCGAAGCTGGGTTCGGACCACTATCCGGTGGTGGTGGTCCTGAAGCGCTAGGCTTCGAGGCCGGCGATCTCACGGGCGATATTGGCCCGGGCCTTGTCTTCGAGCCGGGCGCGGAAAGCCGGATCGGCGTAGAGCACCGGCGCCTCGAGGAAATGCCGCATGACGCGGGCCCGACCGGCGCGGAAGGCTGCCTCCGGCACATGGCCGTATTCGTGGCGCACCCCGGCGGCGTAGGCGTCGTAGGCGTCCGGATCGCCGCCCAGCACCGACAGGTCGATCGACACCATCAGGGCGCCCAGCCGATCGCCCTCGGCGAGGCTGTGGCCCTTGGTCAGCAGGATCAGGCGGGCGACCTCATCGACCTCATCAGGGCTGGCGCCCAGGGCCGGCAGGTCGCGGCGGGCCAGCTCAGCGCTGGCTTCCTCGTTGTCGGAACGGGTCGGGTCGTAGATGGCGTCGTGCCACCACAGGGCCCAGGTGAGAAGGCGGCGATCCTGGTCGTTGAGACCAGGAACCGCCGCCAGCTCGTTCAGGCAGGCCTCGATATGGGCGCGGCTGTGGTACCGCCGGTGCGGTTCCGCATAGAGCGCCTCGAGGCCCGGGGTCATCTAGCCTTCAGCGCCGACGCGGGCGGTGATGATCTTGCCGGGGCTGCGCGGCGGTTCGCCCTTGGGCAGGGCGTCGACCGCGTCCATGCCGTCGGTGACTTCACCCCAGACCGTGTACTGGCCGTCGAGGAAGGTGGCGTCGTCGAAGCAGATGAAGAACTGGCTGTTGGCCGAGTGCGGGAACGACGAACGGGCCATCGAGCAGACGCCGCGGACGTGCGGGGCCTTGCTGAACTCGGCCTGCAGGTCGGGCTTCTTGGAGCCGCCCATGCCGGTGCCGGTCGGGTCGCCGCCCTGGGCCATGAAGCCCGGGATGACGCGGTGGAAGACGACGCCGTCGTAGAAGCCTTCGTTGGCCAGTTCCGTGATCCGCTCGACGTGGCCGGGGGCCAGGTCCGGGCGCAGGCGGATCGTCACCTTGCCGGTGTCGAGGGTGAGGATCAGGGTGTTGTCGTCAGCCATGGGGGGCTCCTTGAGGTTTTGGGGCCTTCTAAGCGTTCGCGGGCGGCCCGGCTAGCCATGGCGGGAACGGGAGTCGGCTGGGGCCTGTTCCCGGTCGGTCAGGCCATAGTCGCGGGACACTGCCGCGATCCGCAGGCGGTAGCCGGCGAACAGGCCCGCCCTGCCGGCGTCCTGGGCCGCGCGATGGGCCTCAAGATTGCGCCAAGCGGCGATGGCCGCCTCGTCCCGCCAGAAGGACAGGGACAGCAACTTGCCGGGGTCGGCCAGGCTCTGGAACCGTTCGATCGAAAGGAAGCCATCTATGCCGTCCAACAGCGGCGCCAGGGCGGCGGCCCGGTCCAGATAGGCCTGGCGGCCGTCGATCGTCGGGATGACCTCGAAGATGACGGCGATCATGGCTCGACCTGGCGCAGGAAGGTGCGCTCCTCGGAGAGAATGAAGCGCTGGTCTTGGGCCATGGCGAAATTGGCGGCCCCGGCCGGGTCGGTCTTGAGACAGGCGCGATAGGCTTCGTAAGCCGCCAGGCTGTCGAAGCGGATCAGGGCATGGGCGACGTTGTTCGTGCCCTCGTGCGGCATGAAGTAGCCAATGAGGTCGCCGCCGCAGGCCGGGATGATGCTCAGCCAGTTTCGGGAGTAGGCCTCGAAAGCGGCGGCCTGGAACGGATCGATGACGTAACGGATGTGGCAGGTGACGGACATCTGGTCTCTCCTCTTTCCCGGGGTTGATAGCAGCTTGAGAGACAGAGACGTTACGGTTACGGTCGAACTATGAAAGTCGGTCCGGACATCGCCGCCGTCGCCGCCCTGCTGGGCGATCCGGCCCGCGCCAACATGCTGACCGCTTTGCTGGCCGGTCCGGCCCTGACCGCCGGGGAGCTGGCGCGGCACGCCGGGGTGACGCCGCAGACGGCCAGTTCTCACCTGGCCAAACTGACCGAAGGCGGCCTCCTGAAGACCCAGAAGCAGGGCCGCCACAGCTACTACGCACTCGCCGGCTCCGACGTCGCGCAAGTGCTGGAAGGCCTGATGGGCCTGGCCAGCCGGGCCGGACGCCAGCGCATCCGCACCGGCCCACGCGAGCCGGCCCTGCGCGAGGCGCGGGTCTGCTACGACCATCTGGCCGGCGATCTGGGGGTCGCCATGCTGGAGGCCATGATCGCTGATGGCCGCATCGCCGAGGATGGCGAGGCTTTGACCCTGACCCACGCCGGCGCCGTCTTCGCCGAGGAGCTTGGTGTTGAACCCGCCGCCCTGAAACCCGGCCGGCGGCCGGTCTGCAAGGCCTGCCTCGACTGGAGCGTCAGGCGGCGCCACCTGGCCGGCGGCCTGGGCGCCGGCCTGCTCGACCGGTTCTATGCGCTCGGCTGGGCGCGGCGGGAGCCCGACAGCCGGGTGGTGACCTTCACCACCGGTGGTCGCCGCGCCTTCAACGAGGCCTTCGCCCTCAGGGCGTGATCTGTACCGGCAGCTCGACGTCGCAGACCGAGAAGTCGGCGCCCTTCTGCTTGCGGACGCGTTTGATCTCGCCGGCGAACCAGGGGCTCTTGGGGTCGATGATCTGGATCTTCGGCCGCTCGGCTTCGGGGATGTCGGCCAGCACCCGGACCTTCTGCATGACGTCCTGCGGGGCCTCGACCGGTTCGCCGGTCTTGATCGAGCGGATCACATCAAGCCCGCTGATCACCCGGCCGAAGGCGGTGTAGCGCTTGTCGAGCGAGGGATAGGCGTAGCGCATCAGGAAGAACTGGCTGTTGGCGCTGTCGACCTCCTCGCCGCGGGCCATGCCGACCACGCCGGGGCAGTAGGTGCCCCAGGCCGACACCTTCTTGTCTCCGGTCATGGTGGTGTAGCTCGAGTGCTGGCTGACCACCGGCAGGGAGAGCAGGAAGCCGACCTCCGTCCCCTGCGGCGCGGCGACGGGGACGAAACCGCCGGCGACGTCGCGGCGCCAAGTGAACTCGGCCTTGAGGTCGGCCATGCCTTCAGCCGAGCCTTCACCGGTGTTGGTCGGGTCGCCGGTCTGGGCCATGAAGCGATCGATGACGCGGAAGAAGGTGCGGCCGTCGTAAGTCCCCTTGTGCGCCAGCTCCGTCAGGCGGGCGACGTGCCCCGGGGCGACCTCGGGGACCAGCTCGACGATGACCCGGCCCTTGTTGGTGTCGATGACCAGCACATTGGCCGGATCGGGCGTGCGCCAGTCGGTGGCCTTGGGCTTGGAGGCGGCGTTTGCGGTGGAGGTGGCGGCGAGCGCCGCCACGGCGGTCAAAACGATCAGGCGGCGCATAGGCCCCTCCCCCAAAGCTGTTGTCAGCCGACCTTAACCGGAATCACGACGTCGCAAATGGTCAGCGGCGACTTCGAGGCCGCGCGCTGGGCCTCGACAAGGGTCTTGAAGCCCGGCGAGCGGGTGTCGACGATCTGGATCTTGGGCCGCTCCTTCTCCGGGATGTCGGAGAGCAGGCGGACGGTCTTCATGATGTCGCGCGGCGGAACGACGGGATCGTCCTCGGTGCCGGCCTTGATCTTCTCGACGGCGTCCTGGCCGCTGATTACCCGCCCCCAGGCCGTGTATTGGCTGTTGAGGCTGGGATAGGTCGAGCGCATCAGGAAGAACTGGCTGTTGGCGCTGTCGGGGTTCTGGCCCCGGGCGGCGCCGGCGGCGCCCTTGCAGAACAGGCCCCAGCCGCCGACCTTGCCGTCCTTGCTGGCGATGGCCTGCATCCCCGGCGCGGTGCGCACCGGCATGACGCCGTAGAAGCCGACCTCGGTAACGCCGGTGTCGCCGCCGGCCGGCAGCCGTTCGAACAGCACGAAGGGGTCCTTCAGGCCGCGACGGAACTCGAACTCGGCCGTCAGGTCGGGCAGCTCGGAACTGCCGGTGCCCTTGTTCTCGGGATCGCCGGTCTGGGCCATGAAGCCGTTGATGACGCGGAAGAACTCCAGTCCGTCGTAGAAGTGGCGCTTGGCCAGCACCCGCATGCGCTCGACGTGGGCCGGCGCCAGCTGCGGCGACATCTCGACGATCACCCGGCCCTGGCTGGTCTCGATGACCAGGATGTCGTCGGGATTGGGCGTGCGCCAGTCGGTCGGCGCCAGCGTCGGCGTGGCGGCCAGAGCAGCGGCGGGAACAGCGGTGAGGGCCAGCAGGGCGGCGATCAGGGCGGATTTCATGGAACCGGCGGTAACGGGGGGTTGAGGCAATCGCAAGGCGGAATTTGAGCGCCTTATCGAAGCGGCGGACCATTGTAGCGCTGGCGGCGACCCACGGAAAAAGGCGGCGCCCAGGTCGGGGATCGGCGAAAGGCCAGGAAACCTTGCGGGCGTGGGGTTTGGCGTTGGTCGAGGGGCTGGGAGCGTGGGTCGCGGCGTTGGTCCGGGCGTGGCCGGGGCGCGGGGTTTGTGGGTCAGAATCAGGGCGTGAGGACCTACGGCGAGGAGGACGCCACCCGCAAGCGTCCGAAAGCCGCCAGAATTTTACCCGGTGAAAATTATCAGTCCTTCGGCAGGCTGTAGGCGCCGATGCTGCTGGTCCGCAGCCGCCAGCGGTAATCCTTGTCCTGGCCCCAGGTCTGTTCGACCGGAGCGACCTCGGTCGTATCTCCGCGGTAGCGGATCAGGCGGGCGCGCACCCGGACCTCTGACCGTTTCGAAACGACCTCGATGACCTGAAGATTCACCCCCTCGCCCAGGGCGTTCGACCAGGCGGCGACAGTCGCCTCGCGGCCGGCGAAGGTTTGCCCGCCCATCTGCAAGGTGGCGTCCTGGGCGAACACAGACGCGAACTGTCCCGCCGGAAGATAGGCAGGGTGACGGAGGAAGGTGTCGCCAAGCTGGTTGCGAACGAAGGCGGCATAGCTGATGGGATCGCCGCTGAGCTGGGCGCAGGCCTCGATGCGTTGGGGATGGCCGCGATAGTCGTCGGCGGACAACAGGCCGCAGCCTTCCAACAGTTCGAAACCGACCCGCGACATCTCCGCCGCGCCGTCGAACAGGCCATCGTCGTCGCAGGCGTTGCGCACGCGGCGATACACCGACTTGCTGTCGAAGACCTCCGTCACCGCCACCCAGGCATGAAGGCAGATGTTCAGCGGCTCGCCCTTCTTCGGTTCGGGCCGGGTGACGCGTTCCGGGGAGACCATCACCTGGCCTGCGTAGAAGTCGGCTAGCTGGATGCCCCAGGCCCCGAGGCCCGTGCGGAACACCCGAGGCTCGGCGGACGGCCGCAGGGCGCGGGTCTCGACCTCGACCGGCCCGTCGCCCTTGCGGGCGATGGTGACCATCGGCAGGTCGTGGCTGTAGCCATCGACCAGATAGACGCGGACGCCGGCCCAACCTTCCTTGGCCAATGTCTCGACCGGCGGGGCCCCGAAGGATTCACGGATGTCCCTGCGCACCTCGGCGTCACACAGGTTGCGGCCATAGTCGTCCAGGCAGTCTCGGTCGAACGTCGGCGGCTCGGCGGCGGTCAGCAAGGCCAGGGCGATGAGGGCGGCGCTCATGTCGTCAGTCCTTGAATTCCTTGCGGCTGTAGGCGCCGACGGTCCAGCTGACGATCCGCCAGTTGAAATCGCTGTCCCGCCGCCAGGTCTGCTCGAAGGGGGCCCAGACGTAGTAGGCCAGGCCTTCGGGCATGTAGAAGACGCCGCCGCTCACCTGAGCGTTCACATCCTGAACGGCGACCTTCGTAAGCTCTACGCCGAGGCCGCTGCGCAGCCTGTCTTCGCCGACAAACCAGTCTCTGACCGCGTCAGAACCCGCGCGAACGGACCCGTCCGCCAGGGTGAGGCGAACGTCGGGTTCGAACAGCTGCTCGATCCGCGCCGCCTTGCCGGAATGGTGAAACCCGACGTGGTAGAACTGGAAGAAGAGCAGAGCCGCCGAACGGCGCTCCTCGCCAGCCAGGATGCTGCAATCGAGAAGACGGCCGAAGAGGCCGTTCGCGCTGACGTCCGCGAGGTCGTTGCATCCCTCGATGTTGTTGCTGGCCAACTGGATCAGGTCGTCGGCGGCGCTGAAGGTCGTGTCCTCGGGACAGGATTTCCGTTCCCGCCGCGTAACCTGACCGCCGTCGATGACCTCAATCGCCGCGCGCCCGGAGTCCATACAGATGATTTCATAGCCCTCCTCGTCCTCCGAGCCGGGCACGGGCGGCGGTTTGGGCCACTCGAATCCGGTCTTGGACTGGGCTATCGGCGAGGTGCGGGCCTCGTCCATGGCCACCTGGACAACGCGCCAGTCCCAGCCTCCGACACGGCCGGTCATCTCCCGAATTCCGCGTTGCTCAGTTTTGGTCCAGGCGAAGACCCGCGGCGCCGTCTCCCCCTTGCGCAGCACGGCGACCGCCGGCTGATGACGGCCATAGGCGTTGGTGAAGAACACCCGGATGCCGGTGTAGCCCTCCGCAGCGAGCGCCTCCGCCGTGGGCAGCCCATAGACGCGATAGGCTTCGCTGACCTCGATATCGTCGTCGCTGATCGGCGTGGCGGCAGGTTCGGCGGCGGCCAGCGCAAGGGCTGCAGCGACCGCCGCGCCGATCATCCCCGGCCGACCTTGGCCATCAGTTCCTTTTCGATGCCGGGGGGCACGAACTTGTGGATGTCGCCGCCGAGCTTGGCGATTTCCTTGACCAGGCGGCTGGCGACGGCTTGGTGGCGGGGGTCGGCCATCAGGAACACGGTCTCGATCTCGCGGTCGAGTTGCTGGTTCATGGCGGTCATCTGGAATTCGTATTCGAAGTCGGCGACGGCGCGCAGGCCACGGACGATGATGCCGGCGCCGACCTCACGGGCGAAGTGCATCAAGAGGCCCTCGAAGGGGCGGATCTCGATCTCGGCGAACTGCTTGAGGTGTTCGGTTTCGCGGCGGACGGTGGCGACCCGCTCCTCGAGGGTGAACATCGGCCCCTTGGAGAGGTTGATGGCGACGCCGATGACCAGCTTGTCCACCAGCTTCACGGCCCGGCCCATGATGTCCAGATGACCGTTGGTCATCGGATCAAAGGTTCCCGGATAGAGCCCGACTCTCGCCATCACCGCCCCGTCTTGCGCAAGATCGCCAGCCCTTGCTGGGCTGGCGGTTGCTCGACTTCTTAGCTGGCCGAAGGCGTCTCGTCGCCCTCGAATTCACCCTCCGGGGAGTCTTCGTCGCCGCCAGCCTCAGCCAGGCGCTCGACGCCGACGACATGCTCGTCCTTGCTGGTGCGGAAGACGATGACGCCCTGGGTGTTGCGGGCGGCGATGCGGATCTGGGCGACGGGGCAGCGGATCAGCTGGCCCTGGTCGGTGACCAGCAGGATTTCGTCCGACTGCTCGACCGGGAAGGCGGCGACCAGGCGGCCGCCCTTGCGGGTCAGGTCCTGGGCCATCAGGCCCTGGCCGCCCCGGCCCGTGCGGCGGAAGTCGTAGGCGCTGGAGCGCTTGCCGATGCCTTCCGTCGACATGGTCAGGATGACCTCCTCGGCCGCGCCGAGCTCGGCGAAGCGCTCGACGCTGAGGGCGGTGTCGGACACCGCTTCCTCTTCGTCCTCGGCGGCGACTTCAGGCTCTTCGCCCTCCTCTCCGCTCTGCGCCCGCAGGAGCGCCCGCGACTGCTTGAGGTAGGCGGCGCGCTCGTCCGGCGTGGCCGGGACGTTGCGCAGGATGGCCATGGAGATGACCGTGTCGTCGCCCAGCAGCCGGATGCCGCGCACGCCCATGGAATCGCGGCTGGAGAAGACGCGGACGTCGTCGGCCTCGAAGCGGATGGCGCGGCCGTTGGCCGTGGTCAGCAGGACGTCGCTGTCGCTGGTGCAGAGGCCGACGCCGACGATGGCGTCCGCGCCCCCGAGGGACTCGGGGTCCAGCTTCATGGCGATCTTGCCGTTGCGGTTGATCTGCACGAAGTCGCTGAGCTTGTTGCGGCGGACGGTGCCGCTGCGGGTGGCGAACATGACGTCCAGGGTGTCCCAGGTCGCCTCGTCCTCGGGCAGGGTCAGGATCGAGGTGATGGTCTCGCCCTGCTCGATGGGCAGCAGGTTGACGAAGGCCTTGCCGCGCGAGGTGGGCGTGCCCAGCGGCAGCCTCCAGACCTTGAGCTTGTAGACCTTGCCGCCCGAGCTGAAGAACAGCATCGGGGCGTGGGTCGAGGCCGAGAAGACGCGGGTGACCGCATCGTCGTCCTTGGTCGCCATGCCGCCGCGGCCCTTGCCGCCGTGGCGCTGCGAGCGATAGGTCGAGAGCGCGGTGCGCTTCACATAGCCGCCGTGGGTGACGGTGATGACCATCTCCTCGCGGGGGATCAGGTCCTCGTCCTCGATCTCTCCGTCGCCATCGATGATGGTGGTGCGGCGGGGAACGGCGAACTTCTCGCGGATCTCGACCAGTTCCTCGCGGACGACGCGCATGATGTTGGCGCGGTCGGACAGCAGTTCCAGCAGCTTGGCGATGGCGCCGGCCAGGTTGCTGGCTTCGTTGAAGATTTCGTCGCGGCCAAGGCCGGTCAGGCGCGACAGGGTCAGGGCCAGAATGCCGCGCGCCTGTTCGTCGGTCAGGCGGATGGTGTCGCCCTCGACCTTGGTGCGCGGGTCCTGGATCAGGTCGACCAGGGGCATCATGTCGCCGGTCGGCCAGGCCTTGGCGACCAGGCGTTCGCGGGCCTCGGCCGGGTCGACCGAGCTGCGGATGATGGCGATGACCTCGTCGATGTTGGCCACGGCGATGGCCAGGCCGACCAGGGTGTGGCCGCGGTCACGGGCCTTGGACAGTTCGAACTTGGCCCGGCGGACGACGACTTCCTCGCGGAAGTCGACGAAGCAGACGAGCAGTTCGCGCAGGCCCATCTGCAGCGGCCGGCCCCGGTTGAGGGCCAGCATGTTGACGCCGAAGCTGGTCTGGACGCTGGTGAAGCGGTGCAGCTGGTTGAGCACCACCTCGGGGGTGGCGTCGCGCTTCAGCTCGATGACGACGCGCATGCCCTGGCGGTCGCTTTCGTCGCGCATCTCGCCGATGCCTTCGATGCGTTTGTCGCGCACCATCTCGGCGATGCGTTCGATCAGGGCGGCCTTGTTCACCTGGTAGGGCAGCGAGGTGAAGACGATGGCCTCGCGGTCCTTGCGGATGGTCTCGACGGACGAGGCGCCGCGCATGATGACGCTGCCACGGCCGCTGAGCAGGGCCTGGCGGGCGCCGGAACGGCCGACGATCTCGCCACCGGTCGGGAAGTCGGGCCCGGGGACGATCTCGAGCAGCTGTTCGGCCGAGATGTTCGGGTCGTCAATCATCGCCAGGCAGGCGTCGACGATTTCACCGAGGTTGTGCGGCGGGACGTTGGTGGCCATGCCGACGGCGATGCCGCCCGAGCCGTTGACCAGCAGGTTGGGAATGCGCGACGGCAGGACGACAGGCTCTTTTTCCTTGCCGTCGTAGTTGTCCTTGAAGTCGACCGTGTCCTTGTCGAGGTCGGCGAGGATGGCCTCGGCGGCCCGCGTCATGCGGCACTCGGTGTAGCGCATCTGGGCCGGCGGATCGTTGTCGACCGAGCCGAAGTTGCCCTGGCCGTCGATCAGCATCAGACCCATCGAGAACGGCTGGGCCATGCGGACCAGGGCGTCGTAGATCGATTGGTCGCCGTGAGGGTGATACTTGCCCATGACGTCGCCGACGACGCGGGCGCACTTCACATAGGGCTTGTCGTGGGTGTGGCCCTGTTCGTTCATGCTGAACAGGACGCGGCGGTGCACGGGTTTCAGGCCATCGCGCGCGTCCGGCAGGGCGCGGCTGACGATGACGCTCATCGCATAGTCGAGGTAGGATTTGCGGAGCTCGTCCTCGATGGCGATGGGGCTGACGGCGCCCCGCCGGCTGTCATCGGGCGGCGTGTGATTTTCGTCGGTCAAGGAAGGGAATAATCCGTAGGAAACAGCCGTTGGAATCGGCTCGGAACGTGTAGGCTTTAGTTAGCATTTGATGACCGGCGGCGCCACCCGCGCGGGCCGGTTTAAAGTCCCCAGGAGTGCTGAAAATGCGTGGTTTTCTGTTCGTTTGCGCCGCCGTTGGCGCGCTGGTCGCCCTGCCCGCCCAGGCCCAGACCAAGACGGCCCTGATGGTCGCCACCCTGGAGGGCGCCGACGGCAAGAATATCGGTGGCGTGACGCTGACCGAGGCCCCCCGGGGCGTGCTGATCGAGATCGAGGTCAAGGGCCTGGCCCCGGGCTGGCACGGGCTGCATCTGCATGAAACCGGCGACTGCGGGACACCGGACTTCAAGTCGGCCGGCGGCCATGTGCACGACGCCGGCAAGGCGGTTCATGGCCTGCTCAACCCGATGGCCAACGAGGCGGGCGACCTGCCCAACATCTATGTGGGGGCCGATGGGACCGGCCAGGCGCAGGTCTTCAGTCCCTGGACCTCGCTGACCGGCGAAGATGGCCGGGTGAAGCTTCTGGACGACGACGGGTCGGCCCTGGTTGTCCACCTCAGCCCCGACGACCACAGGACCCAGCCGATCGGCGGAGCAGGCGCGCGGGTGGCCTGCGCGGTGCTGCAGTCGCCGGCCAACTTCTTCAAACGGCGGTAGGCGGCCTCAGGTGGCGGTGGAGGCCTGCTGGGCCGCGCGCCGTTCGGACAACGCCACCAGCGCCACCCCGACCATGGTCGCCAGGCCGCCGCCGACCAGCTGCGGGGTGACCTTGTCGCCCATGAAGCCGACGCCGATGGTGCAGCTGACCAGCGGGGTGAGCAGGAACCAGGGGGTGACGCGGCCCGCCTCGCGGCGCTGGACCAGCCAGAACAGCAGGGCCGTGGCCCCAACCGTCGAGAACAGGGCGGCGTAGACCACCAGCCCCCAGATGAAGGGGGTGGCGGTGGTCGCCTTCTGCACCACGGTCGGCTCGAAGGCGAAGGAGGCGGCCAGCAGCACGGGGGCGGCGGCCAGGGATGTGAGGCCCTGCATCTTCAAGGGGCGTATGCTGGGGGCCTTGCGCATCAGCACGGTGGCGATGGCCCAGAGGCCGCTGGCGACGACGCCGATGGCGATGCCGGCCAGGTCCGCGGCGCCATGCGGGTCCAGGCTCATCCAGGCGACGCCGCCGAAGGCGATCAGCATGCCGGCGACCGCCGCCCGGGGCATGGTCTCGCCCAGCATCAGCCAGGCGGCCAGGGCCGTCATCGGGATCCACAGCTGCAGCGCCACGACGATGGGGCTGAGGTTATGGACCATGGCGAAGGCGATATAGACGAGGCCGAAGTGCAGCGGCCCGGCCAGCAGCACCAGCGGCAGCATCTGGCGCCACGGCGGCCAGGGCCGCCCCATGAAGGGCAGCAGGAACAAGAGCGCCACCAGGAACCGCGCCCCGCCCATGAACAGCGGCGGCAAGGCCTCGGTGGCCACCTTGGCGGCGGCGTTGTTCAAGCCCCAGACCAGGATGATGCCGAAGATCGCCGCCCATTCGGCGCCGGTGAAGGGAGTGCGGGGGGAGGACACGGGGTCTGGTTAGACAGCAGGGGCGAGCGATGCAACGCCGCTCGCGCACAGATCGCGTGGAGGTTCGGCGCCGGGGCCGCTCAATCCCACCAGAAATACCACCAGTCGCTGGCCATCAGGTCGGCGGCGAAGGCCGAGACCGTCCCGTGACCCTGGTCGATGGCGTCGTTGCAGTAGAGGTAGAGATCGCGGGCGAGCGCCAAGGCTTCCTCGCGGGTGGCCGGACGGCGTTGGACGCGCAGTTCGACAACATCATTGGTGCAGAGGACCAGTTCGGCCCCGTAGCGTTCGTGCAGGGACCGCAGGACAGCGACCTGATGTTCCGCCGGCGGGCAAGCGTTCCAGCCGCCGAAGCGCAGGTAAGCCATGGCCTCGGCGGAGACAGTGGTCGGCAGCAGGGCGATGAAGAGGTCGCGGGGACTACCGTCCTGGTCCTTGTCGATACCCCGCAGGCCATCATAGGGCTCGATTGCGGGCGGCCATTCGCCCAAATCCGGACCGCCGTCCTCCTGCTCCATCTCCTTGAGCATCTCGGCGTTGGTGACAGGCCGGCCGGCCGTTTCCAGATCGGCGCCAGCCTCGACCGCGTCGGTGTCGATGACCCTGTAAGCAACCTCGTCCGGCGGCAGTTTGCGCAGACTTTCGAGCGCCTCCGCGTCCTCCTTGTCGCGTTGGGCCTTCAGGTCGGCCGGGAAGCGAAGACTTGCCGCCGCAGCCAGGATGTCAGCCGGCGACCGGGTCTCGTAGCTCATGGCCTCAGCCACATCGGCGAGGCTCTCGGCGCCGCCCAGAATGACCGGCCAGCCCTTGCCCTCGGCGCGCAACCGTTCCCAGGCGGCGCGCACGTCGCCGCCCGCAACCCTGATTACCGGAAAGGGAAAGGCAGATGCATCGACCGCGCCGGCCTCGGCCTGACGCGCCAGGGCCGGACGCACCCCGACCGTGGCCAACAGGCCGCCGATCAGCCCAAGAACGCTCCGACGCTGCACCGGCTTGGCCTAGAACGGGATCTCGTCGTCGAGGTCGGCGCTGAAGTCTTCGCGCGGGCCGGAGGGCTGGTTGCGCGAGCCCCCGCCGAAGCCGCCGCCACCGCCGCTGGAATAGCCGCTGTCGCCGTAGTCGCGGTCACCGCTGCCGCCGCCGCCGTCACGGCCGCCGAGCATGGTCAGTTCGCCGCGGAACTTCTGCAGCACGATCTCGGTCGAGTACTTCTCGACGCCCTGGGCGTCGGTCCATTTGCGGGTCTGCAGGGCGCCTTCGACGTAAACGCTGGAGCCCTTCTTGAGGTACTGCTCAGCCACCTTGGTGATGTTGTCGTTGAAGATGACGACGCGGTGCCACTCGGTCTTTTCCTTCTTCTCGCCGCTCTGGCGATCGCGCCAGGATTCCGAGGTGGCGATGGTCAGATTGCAGACCTTGTCACCGGAATTGAGGGTGCGGATTTCCGGGTCCTTGCCCAGATTGCCGATCAGAATGACTTTGTTGACGCTGCCCGCCATGGGGGTTCTCCATCTCGCCCGGCGACCGTCCGCGCCGGAATCTGTGGGCGACCCTAGCTCCCGTTAACGATTGGGGCAAGGAAAATAGTTCTGCTTTTGTTCTTGTTCGGCGAGGTTGTCCACAACAGACTTCCGCTCGCCGTTCGATGAACCGATTTAGCTGCTGGGCATCGCCCCGGGCTGGACCAGGGTCACGCCGTCGCCGGCCCGCTCGAGCAGCAGGAACTGGCCGCCGTTCCACTTGGGCCGGCTGAAGATGCCGCGCGGGTTCACGATCAGGAAGGTGCCCTGGTAGGCGCCGACAATCTCGCGGTTCGACCCGCCCAGCCGCAGGAAGTCGACGCGCATCTTTTCCAGTTCGGCGGCGCAGTACTCGATCTGCTTAACGTTGGTCTTGACCACGTTGTACTTGAACGTCTTGCCGTCCTTGGTCACCGCATGAAAGCAGACGCCCCGGTCGTAGGGCGCTTCCGGGACTTCCTCGCAGGCCGCCAAACCGACAGCGGCGATGGACAGAGCGGCAAGGGCGGCGACGGGCTTCAGCATAATTACAACCTTAAACTCGGGCGACCGCTGGTCAACCCACAGGCTCGATGGCGCAGCTCTTGTCCTGGCGGGCCAGGGTGCGGAAGCGGCGGTTGTCGTCGCTGATCTCGACCTTGTTCGGCACCAGACGCAGGGTCTGCTGGCCCCAGCGGCCGTAGGTGGCGCGGCCGGCCCGTTCGCACTGGCCGGCGTAGAGCCGCTGGACGCAGGCGTTGAGGCTCATGTTTTCCAGCTTGGTCCAGTTCCCGTCGGCGTAGCGCCAGCAGGCGCTGCCGTCGGCGACCGGCGTCGGCGCCGGCGCGGGGGCTGGACCGGAGGTGGTCGGCGGCGGAGCCTGGGCGATAACCGGCGGGGTTTGATCGGCCGGCGGCAGGGGGGCGACGATCGAGCCCGTGGCGCCGGTGGCCGCCAGGGCGCCGGTCTCGTCGACGCCGACGTCGAGGGCGCCGGTGGCCACGCCATTGCGCTTGGCGCATTCGGCCAGGGTGATCTCGCCGACAAACTGGCCCTCGACGAAGCAGCGGATCGGGCGGGCGGCGTCGAGCTTTGTCTCGTCGTCGCGGCCGTTCTCGACGATCAGACCGCCCTGGCTGGCGGGCGGCGGCTCGTCAGTCTTCTTCGTG
Organism: Caulobacter sp. SRI_014; assembly: GCF_057586315.1. Lineage (NCBI taxonomy): Bacteria > Pseudomonadati > Pseudomonadota > Alphaproteobacteria > Caulobacterales > Caulobacteraceae > Caulobacter > Caulobacter sp. SRI_014. Next base: position 270,066 of record NZ_JBYCZQ010000005.1, read on the forward strand.
CCACCGAGGATGCCGAAGGCGATGATGACGCCCAGCACGATGGCGATCAGGGCGCCGAGCCCAAGGACCACGCGGCGATCTTTCAGGAATTCCATGGCTTCAAGCGCTATCGCGTCATTGCGACGGTTTCAAGCGCATGACCCTTTTGCGGCGAACCCTAACCGCCGCCCGTCAGGCGGTTGAGCGCGGCTGTGTAGTTGGAAATCTGGTTGCTCAGGTAGGCCGGAACCGGACCGCCGGCGTTGCTGCCGCTGGTCAGCGACGGCGGCTTGGCGGCGTTCTCCAGGTCCTTGTAGGCCGAGCGGATGGCGCTCATCGCCTTGGACAGCACCAGCTGGGCGTTGCGGACCGCGTCCTCGTCCTTGAGGCTGATGTCATTGGCCAGCGCCAGACCATAGATGTTGCCCTTGCCGTCGGCGGCCACGGTCTTGCCGTTGACCACCTCGGTCTTGCGCACCACGCCCTCGGCCAGGCCGAGCGCGTCCAGCATGTTCTTGCCGCTCTTGCCGGGCAGGATTTCGACCGTCGCGTTGTCATTGGCCGGGGTGATCTTGATGCGGCGGAATTCGCCGTCGCTGATCACCTCGACCTTGGCGCGGTAGCCCCCTGCCCGCTTGATCTTGGCGGCCAGGGTTTCCAGCGTATCGTCGGCGGCCAGGGTTACCGTGGTCAAAGCCCCGCCCTCGCGCGTGCGGATCTGGAAGGTGTCGCCGGCCCGGGCGGCGGTCGCCGAGACGATCTTCGCGCTGTCGGTGTACTGCAGGGCGCCCTTGGGCAGACCAAAGGCATCCAGCACCGAGGCGCCGGAGGCGTCGACGGCGATCGAGGTCGGGGTGACGTAGCCGTCCTTGCCGGTGATCCGCTGGGCCGAGCTGGCCTGGCCGCTGAACGGGTCCAGCTCGACGATATAGCCGTCCTTGCTGGCGATGGGGGTCGAGCCGCCGGGCAGGTTGTCGCCGGCCACGCCGGTCAGCCAGACCTTGCCGTTCGCCACGGCCATGCCGGTGACGGTGTCGTCCTTGGTCCCGCCATAGTAGGCGAGCGCGTCGGCGCTGGTGCTGGAAAGGTCTGTCGATAGCCGGGCGGCAAAGCCGTCCATGCCGCCCGCATGGGCGCTGGCCGGGGTTCCGACGGCCAGAGCCGCGTTGCGGGTCGAACCGCCGACGTAGAGCTGACCGCCGTCGAGCTTGATGCCGGCCAGGGTCCCGCCTTCCAGGTCGCCGAGATCGCGCGTGGCGCCGGTCGTGACGGTGGCGCCGCTGACCGTGTAGCTTCGCAGGACCGCGTGCTTGTCTTCCATGCCGGCGACGATGACCTGCGAGCCGTTGACCACCAGGCCCTCGACCGCCTCGTCGGCCGCCGTGCCGAACTGCTGGGTGAACTGGGTGACCGGAATGCCCGTGGCGCTGGTCGTGATGCCCGACAGATAACCGTCCCAACCGCCGCTGGCCCCCGCCGCGCCCGGCATGGTGGACTTGGTCTTGCCGCCGACGAAGACCGTGGCGCCGTCATCGCTGAAGGCTACGGCGGTCGCCTCGTCGGCCTGCAGGGCCCCGCGCCGCTGGGTCCAGACTTCATCGCCTTTGGCGTCGTAGAGGGTGACGAAGCTGTCGCTCAGGGATGAGGTCGGCCCGGAGTTAATCGGGCCGTTGGCCGTGCCCTGCATCTCTCCGGTCACCGAGCCGGCGATGGCCACCTTGCCGTCCGCCGAGACGGTCAGGGCGTTGGCCTTGACCGTACCGACCGCGCCCAGGGTCCGGGTGTAGAGTAGCTGGCCCGAGGAATCGTATTTCAGCAGGGCGATGTCGCCCGTGCCCTTGATCGCCTGGCCATCGATGTCGCCGTTGACCTCGGCCAGCATATAGACCGAGCCGTCGGGGCCGACCTGGCTGTCCTTGATGCCGGTGACGCTCTTTTCGAAGCCGTTGGAGAAGACCTTCGTCCCCACCCCGCCCGGGGTGGTGGCGGCGGCGGTCTTGACCAGGCTGGAGGCGTAGACCGCGTCGTCGGTGGTCTTGTCCTTGTCCGGATCGGGATTGCCCGCCGTGGTCGCGACATAGACGGCCGGCGTCGCCGCATTGGCGCTGAAGGTCACCTGTTCGGCGCTGTCGCCGACCACCTTGAAGGCGAACTTGTCGCTGGTCGCCGGCAAGGTGACCTTGGTTCCGCCGGTGGTGATGACCTTGGGCTCGCCCGCCGTGCGGCTGACCTGGAAGCGGGTGACGATACCGGCCTCGGAAAGCTTGGAGTTGATGAAGGTGGCGACACTGCTCATCGAGCGCGTGCCGCTCATCTCGGAGAGGTCGATGGTGATGTTCTGGGTGGTGTTCAGCTTCTTCACCGCGATGGTGAAGCTGGCCGCGCCGGCGAACTTGGACACCGCCTCGGTGGCGTTGCCCTCGTGCACGGTGGCGGTCGTGTAGGTGTAGTTCGCCCGAGGAACGCCGACCTTGGTCTTGTCGCTGAGCATCGCCTCGCCGCGGGTCAGGCGGATGTCCTCCAGCTTGACGCTGTCGGCATAGGCGACGGTCTGGGCCAGACCCTTGGCGAACAGCTTCTCGATCTTGCCCTTCTCGGCGTCGGTGACGCCGCGGACGCTCATTCGTTCGGCCAGGCCGGTCAGGGCATTGAGACCCTGGAACAGCGAGAACAGCTTCCTGTAGTCGGCGCTGGCCCCGGCCAGGTCCAGGACGGCGGCGTTCTCGTCGATGAACTTGCGGCCCTGCATGACCGACTCGACCAGGGCGCTGGCGCGCGGCGCGACCGAGTTGGTCGCCCAGGGGGCGGTCGGGGCGTACTTGGTTTTGCCCGCGAAGGAAGAGCCCGTCGCCAGAGTGCTCTGGCCGGTTCGCGCCTGGTAGAAGCCCAGGAGGAGTGACGAGTCGATGCTGGTCACGACGGTTCCCTGACGTGCGGACACACGTCTTCGCGGGCATTATCGCGTGAGTGGGGTTTACGGGGTGTTAGGACCCGTCAACGAAAGCCCCCCTCGACCTCAGTTGTCGGATGGCCAAGCTCCTCGAGCATGTGGCCGACGATGATCTCAAGCGTGTCTTCCGGGCTGGTCTGCCCCGATTCCGCCAACGCATGGCCCAGGTGGCGGGCGAGATCCGAGAGGATCATGCCCCAGGCCCGCGCTTCGTCCATGCCCTGATCGCGATACATGCCGACTTTCAGGGCACAGTGAAGGCCATGTTCGGCGATCCAGACCCGAGCCATTTCGACGGACTCGCGGTCACGATCGGCGGCGGGCGGAGGGGCGAGCACGGTTGGCATGTCAGGCCGCTATCATCCGGCCGTCGACCAGCACCGCCCTCGCCTTCTCCCGGCGGGCCTGCCAGTCGGCGGAAAGGATGCCCAGCAGCACGACGTCGCGGCGCTGGCCGTTCTTCAGGGCGTGGCCGCGCAGGTAGCCTTCGCGGACGAAGCCGGTGGCGGTCATCAGTTTCAGGGCGCCGTCGTTGTCGGCCATGACCTCGGCCCAGACCTTGTCGAGGCCCATCTCGCAGAAGGCCTTGTCGAGGCCCAGCACCTGGGCGGCGCGGCCGACGCCGCGACCGCGGCTGTCCGGGTCGCCGACGAACCAGTTCCAGGCGGCGCGCTGGTGGTGACTGGCCAGGCCCGTGAGGGTCATGAGGCCGGCCGGCTTGCCGTCGCGGGTGATCATCCAGCCACGGCCGTCATGGCCGGCCAGCAGATCAACGAACCAGCGCTGGTGGGCGCCGCGATCGGGCACGGCGGCGTCGGACATCCAGCGATCGACCGACGGCTCCTGGCGCCAGCGGTAGAGCTGTTCCTCGTCGCCGGGCTCCAGGTCGCGAAGGTCGATCATGCGGCCCGTCTAGCTGAGGTTTAGCCGCCCTGGAACAGGCTGAGCACGATCTGCGGCGCCTGGTTGGCGATCGACAGGGCCTGGGCGCCCAGCTGCTGCTGGACCTGCAGCGCCTGCAGGCGGGCCGATTCCTTGGCCAGATCCGCATCGACCAGGTTGCCGATGCCGCTGTTGAGCACGTCGGTCAGTTTGGAGATGAAGGTGTTGTGGGCTTCGATCTGCTTGGCCTGGGCGCCGATGTCGCCGAGCGCCTGGTTGACGTTGGCGATCGAGGCGTTGAGCTGGGTCAGGATGCCGGTGGCCAGGGTGGCCGTCGTGATCGAGGCGCCGGCCGCGACCGTCAGGATCGAGCCGCCCAGCGACAGGTTCTTCACCGACAGGGTGATGTAGGCGTTGGCGTCCGCATTCGCCAGGAAGCGGATGTTGTTGGTCAGCGAGCCATTGAGCAGGTTGGCGCCGTCGAAGTTGGCGTTGGTCAGGGCCTGGGTGATCTGCTTCAGGGTGGCCTTGAAGTCGCTGTCGAGCGCCTGGCGCGAGGCGGTGTCGATGGACGGGTCCATCGCCGCCACGACCTTTTCCTTCAGGACGTTAAGCAGGTCCGAGACCGTCTCGCCGGCGGTGAGCGCCACGTCGGAGACCGAGGTTGCCCGGTCGAGGCTCATCTTGACCGCCGACAGGGCGCCGATGTCGGCGCGCTGGGCCTGAGCGATGCCCCAGACCGAGGCGTTGTCCTTGGCCCCCTGGACCTTCAGGCCGGTGCTGATCCGACCCTGGACGCCTTCCATGGCGTCATTGGTCTTGTTGAGATTCTGCAGGGCAATCAGGGCGGCCTGATTGGTGTGCACGCCGATGGTCATGGACCGTCTCTCCGGTGCGCCTTCCGGCGCTGACGGTCGCCGATTCGACCGCCTGTTCCCGTTCAGGCTAGCGGTCCAACCGTTGGCGTATGGTTAACGGCGCAGAAACCATGATCGCCGCCGTCGCGGCGCGACGTCGGAGAGAAAAGGGCGGCCCGGCCAGCAAGAAGCCGGGTGGAGGAAAGTTGTCGGTCAGTCCCGGGTGTCGACCACCAGGCCCGGATTGTAGTCCTCGGAGCTCATCGCCTTGAGGACGCTTTCGCGGGGCAGCTGTTGAACGATTTCGCCGGTGCGGCGGTCGAGGGTCTTGTAGACAAAGGCGCCGGTGGCGGCGTCTTCCTCGATCACCAGACGGAGATCGGCGTTCTGACTCTTCGGAGTCGGGGCGACGGTCTCGACGGCGGGTTGAACCGGTTGGGCGATCATCGCCGCAATGGGTTCAGGGACAGTCCGGATATTGGCTATGCTGTTGCTCATGTCTCCCACAGCGCCGGGGCTTGTCGCGCCGGCGTCTCCTGCCAATGCCCTCTCGCCGGTCGGCGAAGGGTTACGCGCATGAAGAGGGGCGGACGCATCAGCGCCCGCCCCAGTTCACTGTGCCGTTAGCGGAACAGACCCAGCAGCGACGAAGCCGAGGAGTTGGCGATCGACAGAGCCTGCACACCGAGCTGTTGCTTGGTTTGCAGCGCTTGCAGTCGGGCGCTTTCCTTGGCCAGGTCGGCGTCGACGAGGTTACCCACGCCGGCGTCCAGGCTGTCCTGCAGCTTGCCGATGAAGCCGAGGTGCGTTTCCAGCGACTTCGAACCCGTGCCGAGCTTGGCCAGGGCCGCGCCGGTGTTGGTGATCGAAGCGGTCACCAGAGCCAGAGCCGAGGCGGCAGTGGTCGCGGTGGAGAACGACGTGGTCGCCGTCACCGTGACGTTGGCGCCGCCGAGCGCCAGGGACTGGGCCGCCACCGTCAGCTTGGAAGAGCCGTCGGCGTTGGCGAGCGCGGCGATGGTGGTGCCGCTGGCCTTGATCATGTTGGCGCCGTTGAAGTCGGCGTTCGAAACGGCCTTGCCGATTTGGTCGCGCAGGGCCTTGAAGTCTTCGTTCAGAGCAGTGCGGCTGGCGGTATCCAGCGAAGTGTCAGCGGCCGCGAGGGCCTTTTCCTTCATCTGGGTGAGCAGGTCATTGACCGACTCGCCACCGGCGATGGCCACGTCGACGACCGAGATCCCGCGTTGCAGCGAGTCCTTGACGGCGTTCAGGGCGTTGGAGGTGGAGCGTTGGCTTTGGGCGATGGCGTAGACCGCGCCGTTGTCCTTGGCCGAGGAAACCTTCTTGCCGGTGTTGATCCGGCTCTGGACTTGGTCCAGCTCACGGTTCGTGGCGTTGAGGTTCTGCAGGGCGACCATAGCGCCCGTATTCGTGTTCACGCTGTTCAGCGCCATAACGATAGTCCCTATTCAAGGTGTCCGACGCCATTTTGGCAGCCGGGAGCTTTTTGCTCGGGACGATGGCTGCAAGGGACGGGCCAGATGGGCAGGAATGACCATGGGCCCTAAGGCATTGAAAATATTGCATTATAGGTCTGTTAGGCATGCCCGGAACCGGCAATTTCTGCCCAGTTGCCGCCCTGCAGGCAGAATCTGCCGGGCTGGGCGCCGGGCAAAGACTTCCACCCTTCTCTTGCGGGCCGAGCCAAGGCAGGCTGTCCGACGGGAGGTGGGGCGATGCGGCTACTCGCAAGTGCGCTGGCTTTGGGCCTTGGCCTTTGGGTCGCGTCGCCCGCCGCAATGGCCGCCGGACCCCGCCCCCCCGAGGCGGTGCGGGCCGCCGCCTCCATCTATTATGACAACACCCTGCGTTGGGGCCGTGACAGCAAGGACCAGCCGGTTGGGCCGCAGCGCGCGCCGGACGTCGTGTTTGAGCCCATCGACATCAGTCATGACGGCGTACCGGACTGGCGGGTTCAGTTCGACAAGGCGCCTTCGACCGGAGCGATCGGCAAGGGTTGGGTGGAGCTCTATGTCTCCCGGCCCGACGGCAGCCATGTGCTGGCGCTCGAGGGGCGGTTGACCCATCCGCGCTATCGCAACATCGATGGCCGGTTCACCCTGGATGCCCGGATCGACAGTTTTGCCCCGCCCTGCATGCGTAACGACGGCTGCCCAAGGCGCTGGGTGTGGGACAACGCGCTCGGAGCGTTGATCGAGACACCTGCCAGGGCCGGGCAGACGATCCTCGAGGGCGGACCCCTGCTGCTTCGGCGGATGGATTTCGATGGCCGCTGGCCGGACAATCCCCTCACACGCTTTCCGGCCGGATCGAGGGAGGCGGTGGCGGGAGAGATCCGCAAGCGGGACCGGCTATGCCGCCGGTACGATGCCGGCGCCGCCTACGATGGCGGCGCCGAAAGGCCGGTCGAAACGCCGGACCTGAATGGCGACGGCAAGTCCGACTGGGTGGTGGGCTGGTGGATGACACGCTGCGATTGGCCGAACTATCTGAACGACACGCCGGCCAGTCCGTGGTTGCCCCTGACCATCCTGCTGAGCCAGCCGGACGGAGGGTTCAAGGAGGCTTGGGAGGCGACTGTGCTTCAGGCGCACTGGGGGCTGGATGTGTCTGCGGCGCCCGCCCGGGTCGTGCTGCTGGCCGCGCCAGGCCAGTGCGACAAGGAAATCTGCGTGAAGTCGGTGCTGGTCTGGACCGGTGAGCGGTTTGAGGAGACGGCCTCGCACGACCGTTGAAATTCTGAAAAAGGTCTGCCGGACGGCCCCAGGAAGCGGGACCGTCCGGCGTCGCGACTTTAACCGCGGAACAGCGACAGGATGGTCTGCGGGGTCTGGTTGGCGATGGAGAGGGCCTGGACCCCCAGCTGCTGCTTCGTCTGCAGAGCCTGGAGTTTGGCGCTTTCCTTGGCCAGATCCGCATCGACCAGGTTGCCGATACCCGCATCGAGGCTGTCTTGCAGCTTGCCGATGAAGGTCGAGTGCATCTCGTAGGCCTTGGCTTTGGTGCCCAGGCGCGCGAGCGAGGCGCTGACGTTGGCGATGGAGTTGGTCACCGTCGTGATCATCGCGGCCGCCGTGGTCACCGTACCAATGGTGCCGGTGGCGGCGACAGTGACGACCGACCCGCCGAGCGCCATGACTTCTGGGGCCACGGTCAGCTTGGAGGATCCATCCGCGTTGGCGAGAGCCGCAATCGCCACGGCGCCGGTCTTGATGAGGTTAACCCCATTGAAGTCGGCGTTGGCGACGGCCTTGGCGATCTGGTCGCGCAGGGCCTTGAAGTCCTCGTTCATCGCGGAACGGCTTGCGGTGTCGAGACTGGTGTCCGACGCCGCGAGGGCTTTCTCCTTCATCTGCAGGAGCAGGTCCGAAACAGACTCGCCACCGGCGATGGCCACGTCGATCGCGGAGGTGCCGCGATTGAGCGAGTCCTTGACGGCATTGAGCGACTGGGACGTCGCGCGCTGGCTCTGGGCGATGGCCCAGATGGCGCCGTTGTCCTTGGCGTTCGCAACCTTTTTGCCGGTGTTGATGCGGGATTGGGTCTGACCGAGCTCCTGGTTGGTCGCGTTGAGGTTCTGGAGCGCAACCATCGCGCTCATGTTCGTATTCACCGACAAAGCCATCGGTAATCCTTCCATTCTGGAGGTGTTAGCCGGCGATTTTCGCCGGTGAGCCTTCTGGCCCGGGCGGGGCGTCGCAAGACGCAGGCCACGATCGGCGAACGACGGTCGATTTGAGGGTGTTGTTTTTCTAAGGAAAATTCGCCCACCCCGGGTTCGGGAAGGGGGGCCGCTTGAGTCCCTCGGCAGAAACTGCCCGGTCGAAATTTCGGGGTGCAAGATGAAGGCGCCAGTTACCTTGTTGGTGAGCGCGATCAACGATTGCGCCTCGAATGACGGGGGCTGAGAGCACGCGCCACACAATCAGCGAGAGCTTTTCGCCCGCTGCCAGCATTGGACGACCAGTGATTTCTGAACTAGCCTGCGCTCAGCTTTTGGGATGCAGGGGTATGGATAGGAAGACGCTCCACGATCTGGCCCTGCTGTCAGTAGCGGCCTACGACCACGGTGCGAGCGTTTCGACCTATGTGGCGGGCATTACGTTTTCGACTCCGGGCTGGCGTGTGCTCAGTCCGGCCGAACTGGGCTTCAATCTGGTCGGCGACGCCCTGTTCTTCGATAGCCACGGATACTTTGCAGCGACCATCGGCGTCGACGGTCGAGCCTTCGCAGCGATTAACGAGACGACTGGTCAAGTCGTGCTCGTCTTTCGGGGTTCGGACGACCCGACCGACTGGGGCATCAGCAACCCGTCCATCGCTCTCGGCGCCTTGGGCGGCACCCTCACGGCCTTCTTTCCCTTCATAAACGCGGTGAAAGAGTACGTTTCGGACAGGAACGCACTGGGCGATGACCTGAAGCTGCTTTCGGCCGGGCACAGTCTCGGGGGCGCCTTGGCCGAGTTGCTCAACAGCCAGAATGCCGCCTGGGATGGCGGCGCCGGGATAGGGTCCCCCGGGCTACGCCCCCTGGACTATCCGACGCCCCATGACGACAGCTTCGTCCATGTCGCCCACCTGCGCGACCTGGTTGGAGGCGAGACGTTCCCGGCGGCTCACCCGGGCATAACGGTCCACATCGACTACCGGAATCTCTATCTGAACGAGGTCGATCGAATACTCGACCAGCATGACTCCCAAATCTACGCCGACCAGATCGGCGCGCTGAGCTCCAGCCTGGCGTTTGCCGGGGTCTTTGAGGACGACATCAGCATCCTGTTTCTTGATGGCGGCCTCAACGACCTGACCGCCGATGAAATCTCTCCGTACGCCGTGGTGTTTGGCAACTATGGTCGCGATTTCCTGCGTGGCGGCCTCTCGCCCCACGCGGTCCGGCTGGATGGTGGATGGGGCAACGATAGCCTGCAGGGAAGCGCATTCGCGGACGTTCTGGTTGGCGGCGCCGGCAGCGACGATCTGGAGGGGCGGGCAGGCGAAGACCTACTCCACGGCGGCGGCGGCGGAGACCACTACTCGGTCGGCCTTGGCCAGGGGGCCGACACGATCGATGACCGGGGCGACGCCTATGGCGACGACTACATTCGCGCCTACCTTCCCGGGCTGCTCTACGACGTCGCCACGGAGACCCTCAACAACAGCCTGGTGATGCATTGTCTGGATGCCGCCGGAGCAGAAATCTACACCTTCACGGCTTCGATCTCCGGCGGAAATCTGATCGTCTCCGGCAGGGATCCCGCCGCTACGGAAGTCTTCCGGGTCACCGTCATCGACTTCACATCGACCGGCGGCCGGGTCGAATGGATCGAATTTTACGCCGAGGGCCACGGGGGTCGGATCACGGCTATCCCGTTGACCACTTTCTGGTCCTCAGCAACCGCCCCCGACCCCGGCGACGCCCCCTCGCTTCCCGCCATCGACTCCCCCGCCAACGGCGACTTCGACTACCAGGGCACCTCGGGCACCAACATCTTTGATGGTGGGTCGGGCATCGACTCGCTGCTCGGCAAGGGTGGCTGGGACGAGCTGACCGGGGGCACTGGCGACGACATTCTGAAGGGCGGCTCAGGCGGAACCTGGACCCTGACCGAGCCGGGTGACCCCTCCCCCAGCACGGCCGGTGACCTGCTGACCGGCGGGGCCGGTGACGACACCCTGTTTGACGACGACGGCGGGTCGACCCGGGATGGCGACATCCTGCTGGGCGGCGATGACGATGACCAGGTCGTCGTGCATGGCGCGCCGAGCGGGACCAGCGACTACGCGGACGGCGGCGACGGCGAAGACTTTGTTCTGGTCGACCTGTCGGACCGATCGACCAGCTGGTCGGCGGATTTCACCCATGCCACGCTGGTCCTCTCGACCGCCAGCGAAGGCTCAATCTACCTCGACGACTTCGAGACCCGCGCCGTTCTGTTCGGATCCGGCGCCGACTACTTCAGCGCAATCGGCGCGATCAACTACGTCGACGGCGGCGACGGCAACGACGCCCTGACCGGTCAGAACGGCAACCAGTTCCTGCTGGGCGGCGATGGCGACGACGCCCTGACCATCCAGGCCCCCAGCAGCTTCTTCATTCAGAATGGCCGGCTGACGTCCGTCGGTCAGGCGGTTATCTCCCGCGAGATCGACCTCGGCCAGGCTTTGTCGTTCAGCGCCACCATCACCCACAAGAACGGCTATGCGGGGCTGATCAATCGCTATGACAACTCCATTGTCATCGGCGGAGATGGACTGAATGGGTCAGGCCTGACCGTCCACCTGCAGCGAGGCGACCAGAACTACTCGGATTCCCGCATCCTCCTTTATGCCAATGGCGTCCTGCTGGGCAGCCAGGTCTCCACCTTCCAGTTCGGAGCCGCGATCGACATTTCCCTGTCGCTGGGAACCAACGGCCTGCTCGACGGCACGGTGTCGGATGCCGGGCACAGCTTCGACTTCTCTTTCGGTCAAGTGACGTTCGACCGATCCGTGGAGCTGCTGACCCTTGTCCAGTCGGAGAGCACCGGCAGCCTGCAAACCACCTATGACGACATCGTCGTTCAGTCCGGCGGGACCTACAGCGACAACTTCTCGCGACCGGACGGCACGGTCGGTGGCGGCTGGCTGGCGGACGAAGCGACCTTCTGGCTCGACGGCGGCGAGGGCGCGGACACCGCCAGCATAGACCTGTCTACCGAGGGACGGTCCATCAACTTCATCGCCTCGCAGGCCGCCACGGCGGCGGGGTTCACCTTCGTGGGTGGCCAGCATGTGCGCAATGTAGAGCGCATCTCGCAGCTGCTTACCGGCGGCGGCGGCGATGACATCGTCGGAGACGGCATCGCCTACCTGGGCACCGGCGGCGGCGATGACCGAGTGACATTCACCGACTGGGCCGGCCAGAACAACTACTGGGAAGGCGGGTCCGGCAATGACCATCTGATCGTCGACCTCAGCGCTTCGACCCAGAACATCGGCGGCTACAT
>NZ_JBYCZQ010000006.1:0-236555 GCF_057586315.1 Caulobacter sp. SRI_014
CAAAACCGCCCCAAAGTGGGGGCCTTGCCGAGCCGCCGATTTGTAGGCGCCGCGGCTCAAAACCCCGCCTACATTCCCCGCGCCGGCGCCTACGTCATGCCTACGCGGGCGCCTACATTCCCTGCCGGCCCGCCTACGCAACAGCCACATGATTTCAACGCCTTATTCGAAAGTCCGTCCTCGACCAGCCGTGGCCGGGGTATAATGTCGGCCGCTTCGATTGCCGCCATCCTGCCGGGCCGTCCCAGTTGCCCCTCGCCCCGACTCCCCGCAGCGGCTAAACCCCCTGTTCCCGCAGCTGACGGGCAAGGGCCGGGAGATGCCTGTATGAGTTCCGACACCCTCGATCGCGGTCTGGTTCTCGACGCCGTGCGCGTCACCGAGGCCGCCGCCATCGCCTCCTGGGCCCTGGTTGGCCGCGGCGACGAGATGGCCGCCGACCAGGCCGCCGTCGACGCCATGCGCAACGCCCTCAACGACCTCGACATCGAAGGCGTCATCGTCATCGGCGAGGGCGAGCGGGACGAGGCCCCGATGCTCTACATCGGCGAAAAGGTCGGCAAGGGCGGTCCCCGGGTCGATATCGCCCTCGATCCGCTGGAAGGCACCAGCCTGACCGCGAAGGCCCAGGCCAATGCCCTCGCCGTCATGGCCTGGGCGCCGGCCGGGACGCTGCTCAACGCCCCCGACACCTACATGGACAAGATCGCCTGCGGACCGGGCTATCCGGCCGGCATCCTCGATCTCGACAAGAGCCCGGCCGACAACGTCCTGGCCCTCGCCGACGCCAAGGGGACGACCGCCGACAAGATCACCGTCTGCGTGCTGGACCGGCCACGCCACGCCGAGATCGTCGCCAGCCTGCGCTCGGTCGGGGCGCGGGTCTATCTGATCTCCGACGGCGACGTGGCCGGGGTGATCAACACCGCCGATCCGGAGACCGGTATCGACCTCTACATCGGGGCCGGTGGGGCTCCGGAAGGCGTTCTGGCCTGCGCGGCGCTGAAGTGCGTCGGCGGCCAGTTCCAGGGCCGGCTGGTTTTCCGCAACGCCGACGAGCGGGCCCGCGCCGCGCGGCTGGGCATCACCGACCTGGACCGCAAGTACGACCTCGACGACATCGTCCGCGCCGACGCCATCTTCGTCGCCACCGGGGTCACCACCGGCGCGCTGCTCGACGGCGTCACCTATCGCAATGGCTTCGTCCATACCCATTCCCTGGTCATGAACAGCCACAGCCACACCGTGCGCGAAGTACGGATGAAGCGGGCTCTGTAATGGCTGACGGCTCGGCGCCGACGGATTTCCTGGGCGTTCGCAAGTCCCTGACGGGCCGCGTCTGGCGCCGCCGCGCGGCCGACGAGACCATTACCCGCGAACACCAGCTGCGCCATGGCCTCTCCGAGCCACTGGCCCGGGCCCTGGCCTCGCGCGGCATCACGGCCGAGGGGGGAGGGGACTTCCTCAACCCCACGCTCAAAGCCCTGTTCCCCGACCCCTCGACCTTCGCCGACATGGACCGCGCCGCCGAGATCCTCGTCGACGCCGCGGTCAGCGGCCGCCCGGCCGTGGTCTTCGCCGACTATGACGTCGACGGGGCCTCCAGCGCCGCCCAGCTGGTCCGCTGGTTCCGCGCCATGGGCCGCGACCTGCCGGTCTATGTCCCCGACCGTATCCTCGAGGGCTACGGCCCCAGCCCCGCCGCCTTCCGCAAACTCAAGGACAGCGGGGCCGAGCTGGTCATCACCGTCGATTGCGGCGCCGCCGCCCACGACGCGCTGCACGAGGCCGCTCGCATCGGCCTCGATGTCGTGGTCATCGACCACCATCTGATGCGTGGCGAGCCGCCGCCGGCCGCCGCCCTCGTCAACCCCAACCGCCCCGACGACACCTCCGGCCAGGGCCACCTCGCCGCCGCCGGGGTCGTCTTCGTGCTGTTGGCCGCCCTCAACCGCGAGGCCCGCAAGCGCGGCCTGTTCGAGGACCGCGCCGCCCCCAACGTCATGGACTGGCTGGACCTGGCCGCCATGGGGGCCTTCTGCGACGTCACCTCCCTGACCGGCTTCAACCGCGCCCTGGCCGCCCAGGGCCTGAAGGTCATGTCGGGCTGGCGCAACATTGGCCTCAAAGCCCTGCTCGACGTCGCCAAGTCCCAGGGGCCGGCCACATCCTTCCACGCCGGCTTCATCCTGGGGCCGCGCATCAACGCCGGGGGCCGCATCGGCCGCGCCGATCTGGGCGCCCGCCTGCTCAGCACCGAGGACCCCGAGGAAGCCGCCGCCCTGGCCCAAGAGCTCGACGCCCTCAACGCCTCCCGCAAGGAGGTCGAAAAGGCGGTGATCGACGAGGCCGTCGCCTCCATCGAGAAACAGAGCAACTTCGATCCCGACGCCCCGGTCATCGTCGCCGCCGGCGACGGCTGGCATCCCGGCGTCGTCGGCATCGCCGCCGGCCGCCTGCGCGAGCGCTACCGCAAGCCGGTGATCGTCATCGGCATCGACCGTCCCGCCGACATCGGCAAGGGCTCGGGCCGCTCGCAGCCGGGGGTGAACCTCGGCCGCGCCGTGCAGAGCGCTTTCGACGAGGGCCTGCTGCTGGCCGGCGGCGGCCACGCCATGGCCGCCGGCCTGACCGTCCGCCCCGCCGCCATTCCGGAACTGCGCGCCTATCTTGCCGAACAGCTGGCCGGCGAGATGATCGACGCCGCCGCCCAGGACGCCGTCGAGATCGACGCTTTGATCGCCCCCGGCGGCGCGACCAGAGCCCTGTGGAACGACTTCCAGCGTCTGGCGCCCTATGGCCCCGGCAATCCCGAGCCGCTGTTCGCCATCCCGGACGCCCGAATCGAGCGCCCCATCGCCATGCGCGGCGGCCATGTGCGGGTCACCCTGGTCGATTCGTCCGGACAGCGGCTGAAAGCGGTCGCCTGGCGGGCTGGCGAGACTGAAATGGGCCAAAGGCTGCTGGCTGGCGGCGGCGGGCTGCACCTGGCCGGCAAGCTGAAACCCGATGACTGGCAGGGCCGCGAGGACGTGGAACTGGAGATCGAGGACGCCGCCGACCCCCGAATGGCGGTCAGCTGATTTTTCTCTTCCGGGCGGGGTTGCGCACCTCCGAACGGTTGGCTATATCGCCGCTTCCTCGCCGCGCGCCCTTCGTCTATCGGTTAGGACCCCAGATTTTCAATCTGGTAAGAGGGGTTCGACTCCCCTAGGGCGTGCCACGAGGCCTTCCTCCGACAGTTGCAACAATTACCCCAATTGGGTGCGGCAGACTGTCGCGATTGAGAGGCGCTGCGGCGGTTTCCGGTTAATCTGTGATTGACGGCTCACCTCACAAGCGAACATTGTTATTCCTGAGGCGCTTACCGATCTGTTTTCCGGTAGGTGGGGGAGAGTGATGTCGAGTTTGGATGTGCATATCGAGGATCCGCACGAAGACGCCGTGAGGATCAGTGGCCGGATCAAGTGGTTCGATCTGGGCAAGGGCTACGGTTTCATCGTGCCTGACGACCCGGACATCACGGAACTCCGCGACGTGCTGCTGCATGTGACGTCTCTGCGCCATCTGGGCCGCGATTCTGTCCTTGAGGGCTCCATCATCGTCTGCGACGCGGTCAAGCGGCCCAAGGGCTGGCAGGTGACCGACATTGTCGAGCTGGACGAGAGCGCCGCTCCGCCCGCCGCCGAACGCCCGCGCCGTATCGAGGAGCCGCGCCGCGACGGCCGCCTGGGCGCCAAGGAATCGCGTCAGCGCGCCACCCTGGTCGTCGCCGACGGCCCGATGGAGCGCTGCAGCGTCAAATGGTTCAACCGCACCAAGGGCTACGGTTTCGTGGTGCGCGACAACGAGCCGGGCGATATCTTCGTCCATATCGAGACCCTGCGTCGCAGCGGCCTCGATGACCTGCAGCCCGGGGAAGCGGTCATGGTCCGCTTCGCCGAAGGGCCCAAGGGTCTGGTCGTGGCGCAGATCGAGGCCTCCTGAGCCTCAAGAGGTTCGGAGTACCCCGTTTGACCCCAGCGTATCGCATCGGCCGCGCCCTGTTGCTGGCGGCGGCTCTGAGTTGTTCGGGCCTCGCCGCCTGCAAGGGCGGCCAGGAGGTCAAGGCCGAGACCCTGATCTCGCCGCTGGAGCCGGTGACCATCGCCACCACCAACGGCCCGGTGACCTTCCAGGTCGAGATCGCCGACGACGAGACCGAACGCCAGAACGGCCTGATGTGGCGCGAGAGCCTGGCCCCCGACCGCGGCATGCTGTTCGACTTCAAGGCGGAGGCGCCGCGCTCCTTCTGGATGAAGAACACCCTCATCCCGCTCGACATCATCTATATCGCCGCCGACGGCTCCATCGTCTCCATCGCCCAGCTGACCACGCCGAAGTCCGAGCAATCGATCCCCTCGCACGGCGCGGCCCTCGGCGTGCTGGAGATCGCCGGTGGGCGGGCCGGCGAACTGGGCATCAAGCCCGGCGACAAGGTTTCGCACCGGATCTTCAAGGGTGAGTAGCGACGAGGTCCCCACGCCCCCGGAGGGCTTCGTTCCCTCCGCCCGCGGCCCCTACACCACCCACAATGGCCCGATGTTCCACCTGAACCGGGATGACGGGACCTACGAGCACGCCTTCTTCGTGCTGCCGCGCCACTGCAACGGCATGGGTTTCGCCCACGGCGGCATGATCGCCACCTTCATGGACGGGGTGCTGGCCAGGGCCGTTCACGGCGCCACCGGCGGCCACGCGGCGGTGACGGTGCATCTGTCGCTCGACTACCTCAGCGCCGGCCGCAAGGGCGAGTGGCTGTTCGGGGAAGGGCGCGTCACCCGCGAGACGACCGACCTGGTCTTCGTCGAGGGCCGCATCCACGCTTCGGGCCGCGACGTGGCCCGCGCCACGGCCATCTTCAAACCCTTGAGACGGAAGGTCCCCTGAAGCCTTCCAAGTTGCGGCGCAAAGTGGCAAACACCGCCCTTCCAAGATGACGGGGCGTAGCGCAGCCTGGTAGCGCATCTGCTTTGGGAGCAGAGGGTCGCAGGTTCAAATCCTGCCGCCCCGACCATCATGGGAAGAGAATTCGAAGGACCCGCCATGCTCGCTCGCATCTTCCGCCCCGCCAAGACCGCCATGCAGTCGGGCAAGGCCAAGACCCAGGACTGGGTGCTGGAATTCGAACCGGCCGCCGCCAAGCGCAACGACCCGCTGACCGGCTGGACCCAGAGCGGCGACATGAACGGCCAGATCCGCCTGACCTTCGAAGGCCGCGACGAGGCCGTCGCCTACGCCCAGAAGCACGGCATCGCCTTCCAGGTCATCGAGCCCAAAGAGCCGAAGAAGATCATCAAGGCCTACGCCGACAACTTCGCCACCAACAGACGGGCCCCCTGGACCCACTAGGCGTGTTATCAGGCCTCTGAGGACCCCATAGCTCAGCTGGATAGAGCATCCGCCTTCTAAGCGGACGGTCGCAGGTTCGAATCCTGCTGGGGTCGCCAAACATGGGGGAAGGTATGCGGAAGTTTCTGGCGAGCGGCGCTGCTGCAGTGGTTTTGTTTGCGGCAGGGACAGCCGCCGCCGGCGAGTACGCCTTGCTTGCCTTCGACCACAACACGGGTTTTGTCCGCCTCGACAACATCCAGACCTCTGGCGGCTACCGGGTTGTCGAAGCCGTCCGGCTTTGGCCGGAAACACAGACCCTGAGTGGAAAGCCGGCCTACCGATACGTCGTGGTCAGCCTGAAGGTCGATTGCGTCGGAAGGCGGAGTCAGGACCTGTCGCTCGATCTGTACTTCGAGAACCACGACCACAATCGGCTGTACGACGACCCCGACGAGTGGCGCGAGGTTCGTCCTGACAGCATGGGCGAAGCCATGCTCAAGGCTGCCTGCTCGCCTGAATCGCCAGAACTGACGCGCCTCAGGGCGGATTCAATCTCGAGGCTGGTTCAGCCCCACTACTGAGGTCTGGCGGCGGCATCCAGCGCGTCGAGCCCCGCCGACAGGTCGGCGATCAGGTCGCTCGCCTGTTCCAGCCCGATGTGCAGCCGCATTAGCGGCCCCTCCAGTTTGGTTACGAACGTCCGCGACTTCAGTTGCGGGTCGCAGCGGATGGCCAGGCTCTCGAAGCCGCCCCAGCTGAAGCCGAGGCCGAAGATCTGCAGGGCGTCGAGGAAGGCGTGTTCGGCGTCCAGCGGGCAGGGGTGGAGCACGAAGCCGAACAGGCCGCTGGCGCCACTGTAGTCGCGGTCCCAGATCGCGTGGCCAGGGGCGCCGGGCAGGGCGGGGTGGAGCACCCGCATCACCTGCGGCTGGGCGCTCAGCCAGCCGGCGACGGCGCGGGCCGTCTCGTCGTGGCGGGCCATGCGGGTGGGCAGGGTGCGCAGGCCGCGCAGCATGTCGTAGGCGGAATCGCCCGTGACCGCCCAGCCGAAGTCGTGGACCCCGGCCTCCAGCTTGGCCGCGAGGCCACGGTCGTTGGTGGCGGCGCTGCCCATGAAGATGTCGCTGTGGCCGCAGACGTACTTGGTCAGGGCCTGGACGGAAATGTCGACGCCGTGGGCCAGCGGCTTGAAATAGAGGCCGGCCGCCCAGGTGTTGTCCATCAGGGTCAGCACCCCCCGCGCCCTGGCGGCGGCGGCGATGGCGGGAACATCCTGCACCTCGAAGGTCAGGGAACTGGGCGATTCCAGCAGGATCAGCCGGGTGTCGTCCTTGACCAGGGCCATCAGTTCATCGGGCGACAGGCGGGCGTCGTAGAGTTCGACCCGTACCCCGAACCGCGTCAGCACCCGCTGGCAGAAGACCCGGGTGGGCTTGTAGACGCCCTCGGTGACGAGGATGGCGTCTCCGGCCTTCAGCACCGCCGTCAGGGCCCCTGAGAGGGCCGCCAGGCCGCTGGGATAGAGATGGACGTTGCTCGCGCCCTCCAGTTCGCCGAGGCCCTCACGCAGGGCCTCCTGCGCCACCAACCCGGCGCGGCCGTAACCGAGGTCTTCCTCATAGAGCGAGCGGCTGTCGGGCAGCAGAACCGTCGAGCCCCGCTGGATCGCCGGTCCGACCGTGCGGGCGCGGGGCTTCGCGTCGCGGCCAGCGTGGATCAGGCGGGTCTTCTCGTCCATGGGCGCAGTTAGGGCCTAGGCAGCAGCCGGATCAAGGTCGAGGCCCATTGCGCAGCGCAGGGCCATGTCGAACCCCGCCGCCGCCTCCTTGTCCCGCAGGGCGGCGAGGGCCGGCGACAACTCGGCGTCCTTGAGGATGCGAAAGCCGAAGCGGCTGTACCAGGGCGCGTTCCAGGGAATGTCGCGGAAGGTGGTCAGCACCGCCTGGCGGCAGCCGAGCCGGCGGGTGGCCTCGATAGCCGTGCGCATCAGGAGGGCGCCGGCGCCCGTCCCCTGGTCATCCAGGGCGACCGAGATCTGGAAGATGATGAACTGGCCGTCGCGCACCCCGCCGACGACGAAGCCGGCGGCCCGGCCGGTCCGGTCTTCGACGATCCAGCCGCCGCCGGCGTCGAGATGGGGCGCCAGCAGGTTCGAGGGCGTGGGATCGGCCTGCGCAAACTCTGGCCGGTCGCTGTTCAGGAAGGCCTGGTCGCCGGACCGTTCCAGCTCGGCCATCAGCGGCAGGTCGGCCCGGACGGCCTGGCGCACCCGCCAGCCGCTCATGGGCCGGTGACGACCTCGGTGTCGCCCGGCAGGCCCCATTCGGACCAGCTGCCGTCATAGACGGCGTTGCGGTCGTGGCCGATGCGGGCGAGGGCCAGCGAGAGAATGGCGGCGGTGACGCCCGATCCACAGGTGGTGACGACCGGGCGGGCCAGATCGACCCCGGCCGCCTCGAACACTTCCCGCAGCTGGTCGGCCGACTTCATCGTGCCGTCGGGGCCGATGACCTGCTGGAAGGGCAGGTTGAGGGCGCCGGGCATGTGGCCGCTACGCAGCCCGGCGCGGGGCTCGGGCGCCTCGCCGCGGAAGCGGGCGGCGGAGCGGGCGTCGAGCAGCTGTTCCTTGCCGCTGGCCAGGGCGCGGCGGACCTGGGCCTGATCGCGGACCAGGTCGTTGCGGTAGCGGGCGGTGAAATGGCGCTCGCGCGGCGGCGGGACCCCGTCCTCGACAGGGCGCCCCTCGGCGATCCATTTGGGCAGACCTCCGTCCAGCACCACGACATCCTCGTGTCCCATGGCCTTGAAGGTCCACCAGACGCGGGCGGCCGAGAACAGGCCCTGGCTGTCGTAGATGACCAGCCGCGCGCCGTCGCCGATGCCGAGCTTGCGCATCCGCGAGGCGAACTTCACGGCGCTGGGCAGCATGTGGGGCAGGTCGCTGGTCTCGTCGACGATCTCCTCGATGTCGAAGAACACCGCGCCGGGAATGTGGACCAGGGCGTACTCGGCCCGCTGGTCGCGGGGATCGCCCGGCATGAACAGGCTGGCGTCGATGATGCGCACGTCCGGCGCGTTCAGATGCTCGGCCAGCCAGGCCGTGGAGACGAGCGGATCCTTGGCCATGCGCAGAGCTCCTAAAGCCAGTCTTTAAAGCCAATTGGGGAGGGGCAGTCCCTTCTCCGCCAGGAAAGCCGGGTTGAACAGCTTGCTCTGATAGCGCGATCCGTGGTCGCACAACACCGTCACAATGGTGTGGCCGGGTCCCAGATCGCGGGCAAGCCGGATGGCCCCGGCGATGTTGATCCCCGTCGAGCCGCCCATCAGCAGGCCCTCGTGCTCGGCCAGGTCAAAGACCACCCGGACCAGCTCCTGGTCATCGATGCGATAGGAGAAGTCCGGCGTAAATCCTTCAAGATTGGCGGTAATCCGGCCTTGACCGATGCCCTCGGTGATCGAGGTTCCCTCGGCCTTCAACTCGCCGGCCGTGTACCAGCTGTGCAACGCCGCCCCGTGCGGATCGGCCAGGCCGATCTTCACCGAAGGCTTGCGGGCCCGCAGCGCCGCCGCGACCCCGGCCAGGGTGCCGCCCGAGCCGACGGCGCAGATGAAGCCATCGACGCCGCCGCCCGTCTGCTCCCAGATTTCGGGGCCGGTGGTCTCCTCGTGGGCCCGGCGGTTGGCGACGTTGTCGAACTGGTTGGCCCAGATGGCGCCGGCCGGTTCCTTCGCATCAAGTTCGGCCGCCAACCGACCGGAATACTTCACGTAATTGTCGGGGTTGGAATAGGGGACCGCGTCCACCTCGACCAGGTCGGCGCCGGCCAGGCGGATGGCGTCCTTCTTCTCCTGGCTCTGGGTGCGAGGGATGACGATGGTCGTCTTGTAGCCAAGCGCCGCCCCGACCATGGCCAGGCCGATGCCGGTGTTGCCGGCCGTGCCCTCGACGATCCGCCCGCCGGGCCTCAGCGCCCCCGAGGCGATGGCGTCGCGGATGATGTAGAGCGCCGCCCGGTCCTTCACCGACTGGCCCGGGTTCATGAACTCGGCCTTGCCGAGAATCTCACAGCCGGTGGCGTCGCTGGCGGCCCGCAGGCGGATCAGGGGCGTATTGCCGATAGCCTCGATCACGCTGGGGGCGACGGTCATGCGGGCGGCCTTTGTTGCTTCTCAAGGCCTTCTAGATCGTGCGGCGTGGCCGATCCGCAAGGGAGAAAATCTAAGCCCTGCCCAAGGTCAGGCGCGTGACAGGCCCAGCTGGATGACGTTGGTCCGCCCCGTTCGCATGCCGGCCTCGCAGTAGGCCAGGTAGAAGCGCCACAGCTTGCGGAACCGCTCATCGAAGCCCTGCGCCTTGACCTGGTCCCAGACCGCGTCGAAGCGGTGCAGCCACTGGTTCAGGGTGTCGGCATAGCATTCGCCGAACCGGTTGAGCCCGGTCCAGCCGAGGCCCGCACGGTCGGTCTGGGCTTTCAGCCTCTCCTCGCTGGGCAGCATGCCGCCAGGGAAGACGTACTTCTGGATGAAGTCGGCGTGGGACCGATAGTGCTCGAACAGCTCGTCCTTGATGGTGATGATCTGCAGTCCGGCCCGACCGCCCGGCGACAGCACCTCATGGATCTTGCCGAAATAGGTCGGCCAGTATTCCTCGCCGACCGCCTCGAACATCTCGATCGAGGCCACCCGGTCGAACCGGCCCTGCACATCGCGGTAGTCGATCAGCTGGATGTCGGCCTTCTCCGCCAGCCCCTGCCTGAACAGCCGCTCGCGGGCATAGTCGTACTGGGCCTGGGAGATGGTGATGCCGGTCACCTTGGCGCCGACCTCCCTGGCCGCGAACTCGGCGAAACCGCCCCAGCCGCAGCCGATCTCCAGCACGCTCTGGTCGGTCTTCAGGTCGATGGACCGGGCCAGGGCGGCGTACTTCTCGTGCTGGGCCTCTTCCAGCGACTGGTCAGGCCGCTCGAAGCGGGCCGATGAGTAGGTCATCGTCCGGTCCAGCCACAGCTCATAGAACCGGTTCCCCAGATCGTAGTGGGCGTGGATGTTGCGCTTGGAGCCCTCGCGGTCGTTACGCCTGAGCAGGTGGATCAGGAAATTGTACGCCTTGACCAGGGGGTTGCCGGCCATGAGCCGGCCGATCCGGTCGAGGTTGTAGGTGAAGGCGGTCAGCAGGGCCGGCAGATCGGGCGTATCCCACTCGCCGGCCATGTAGCCCTCGGCGAAGCCGATGTCAGCGGCTGACATGACCCGGCCTATCGCCTTGTAATCGTTGACGATCAGCTCGGCCGTTGGACCCTCCTTGGCGCCCCGGAATTGCAGGCGCCGGCCTCCCGGCATGACCACGTCGAGATTGCCTGTATCCCAGTTGCTGCGCAGGACCTTCATGGCCGTGCGGAAGGCGGCGGGCGCCCTCCTGAAGTCAGGCGTTTCCCACTCCGACGTGGCGTTTGCGGCGATCTCGCTCATATTCGCTCCGCGTCTCTGGAGAAATTGTACCATCGTTTTCTGGATGCGCGAGACCCAGGGGCTCGCCGGCGCTGACCCCGGATTTCGGCCCCGGCGGCCGCGCCCCGAACGGGGCGCCTTTCAGGAATAATCGAAAAGCTTCCCAGTGGATGGCCGCCGCCACCTTCACGGTGAGCAGCGGAATCGACCAGAAGAGCGCCTTAAGCCGCTGATCGGTCAGCTCTTCCCGCGCCGCCGCCTGGGTAGCGACGAAGTCCGGTTTGCCGGCCACCGCCTTGACGATCCGCAGGTCGAGCGTCTCGCCCGGCGCCGAGATGTTGAACCGGTACTCGCCCTCGACCTTGTAGAAGGGCGAGACATAGAAGGCCTTGGCCGCCCGCTGGGTCTCGCGCGCGCCGCCGGTGGCCGGGATCACATAGGCATGGGTCTGGCCGAAGGTGTTGTTGACCTCATAGATCACCGCCTCCAGCCGCCCGTCCTCGGCATGGACGAAGAAGATCGACAGCGGATTGAACACGAATCCCAGCACGCGCGGGAAACAGAGCAGGCGGATGGCTGCCGCCGTCGCCTCGACCCCGGCCTGGGCCAGGGTAACCCCGACCCAGGGGCGTAGCAGGTCGCTCGTCCGGTCGCCGTGATCGCGCGGGCTGAAGCTCATCAGTCCGCCCTTGCCCAGCTTCATCCAGTTGACGCCGGCGAAGGCCTCGTCCAGCCGGTCGACATCGACCAGCAGCTGGAACAGCCGGTAGCGGAATTCATGGGGACGGGGAGCGAAACGCCGGTGCCAGGTCTCGCCCACATAGAGGGCGGCGGCGGTCATGCGGCCGCTGCCCGGGCCAAACTGTTGCTGGCGCCCTCAAAGCTGGCGACGCGATGGTCGACGAAGTCCCAGGGGATGCGGCCGCCCAGTTCCAACGCCACCTTCAGGCCGGAGGTGATGCCGTCCTCATGGAAGCCGTAGCCCAGCCAGGCGCCGGCGTACCAGACGCCGCCTCGGCCCTGGATGCGCCCGATGCGGCGCTGGGCGGCCAGGGCGGCGGTGTCGAACTGGGGATGGTCGTAGTCGTACTCGGCAATGACAAGGGCCGGATCGGCGGGCGGGCCATTGAGGGTAACGAACAGCGGGTCCGCCGTGGTCAACATCTGAAGGTTGTTCATCCAGTATGTGACGTAAGGTGTTGAACCAGATTGCTTATCCCCAATGTAGTTCCAGCTTCCCCAGGCCGGCCGGCGGCCGGGCATCAGGGCCGGGTCGCGGTGCAGCACCGCCTTGTTGGCCGAGTAGCGAACGGCGCCGAGGAAGGCGCGCTCCTCGGGATCGGCATCGAGAAGCTTGAGGCTCTGGTCCGAATGGCAGGCCAGGATGACCTGGTCGAACAGTTCCGGTCCATGGCCGGCCTCGACCAGCACGCCGCCGGGCACGCGGCGGACGGAGGTGACGGCGGCGTTGGTGCGAACGCGGTCGCCAAGGAGGCCGCCGATCCTTTCGACATAGGCCCGGCTGCCGCCGGCGACCGTCCGCCACATCGGCGGGGTGAATTGCAGCAGGCCGTGGTTCTGCAGGAAGCGCAGGAAGCTCTCGGCCGGGAAGTCGCCGATCCGCCCCTCGGTCGTCGACCAGATGGCCGCGCCCATCGGCAGCAGGTAGCGGTCGCGGAAGCCCTCGGCGAAGCCGCGCAGTTTCAGATAGGCGCCGAGCGACAGGTCCTTGAGGTCGGCCTTCAACAGGTCGTTGCGAGCCAGCTCGTTGAACCGTCGGATGTCATTGAGCATCCACAGGAAAGACGGGTTCACCAGATTGCGCTTCTGGGCGAACACCCCCCTGGGGAAGTTGGACGACCACTCCACCCCGCCGCCGGCGCAGGCAAAGCTCATGTCGGTCAGCCGCGTCTCGACCCCCAGGCTGTCGAGCAGCCCGACGAGGTTGGGATAGTTGGCCTCGTTGTAGACGATGAAGCCGGTGTCCACCGCGACCGGCCCGTCAGAGCAGTCGACGGTGACGGTATTGGCGTGGCCGCCCAGCCGGCTGTCCTTCTCGAACAGCACCACCTCATGGACGTCCTTCAGCGCGAGCGCGGCGCCCAGACCCGAAACCCCTGACCCGATGATGGCGATTTTCACGAGGGTTCCGTCTCCTTGGAGGCGGCTCTCAGGGCCGCGTAAGCTTCAAGCGCACGATCCCGGGCCACGCCATGGTCGACGATGGGCTTCGGGTAATCCTGACCAAGCTGGACGCCAGCCCGGTCGAGCACTTCAGATACGGCCGTCCAGGGTTCATGGATGACCTTGTTGGGCAGGTTTCGCAACTCGGGGACCCATTGGCGGACGTAAGTGCCGTTCGGATCGAACTTCTGGCCCTGGGTCACCGGGTTGAAGATTCGGAAGTAGGGCGAGGCGTCGGCCCCGCTGCCGGCCACCCACTGCCAGTTGGCGGCATTCTGGGCGAGGTCGGCGTCGACCAGGCAGTCCCAGAACCAGGCCTCGCCGCGCCGCCAGTCGATCAGCAGGTCCTTGATCAGGAAGCTGGCGACGATCATCCGCACCCGGTTGTGCATGAAGCCGGTGGCCCACAGCTCGCGCATGCCGGCGTCGACGATGGGAAAGCCGGTCTGGCCCATGGCCCAGGCCTCGAAGGGCTTTTCGGCATGGCTCCAGACGAAGCCGTCCCATTCGGGCCGGAAGTTCTTCGTCGGCAGATCGGGCCAGTGGAAGATCAGATGGTGGTGAAACTCACGCCAGCCGACCTCGGACAGAAACTTCTCGATCTGGGCATGGGAGGCGCCGTGGTGGGCGGCGTCCTGGGCCGCGCGCCAGATCTGGCGCGGACTGATCTCGCCAAAATGCATGTGGGGCGACAGGCGCGAGGTCCCGGCCCGGTCCGGCCGGTCGCGGTCCTCGGCATAGTCGCGGATCGGGCCATCCAGGAAGTCGTGCAGGGCCTGTTTCGCGCCCGCCTCGCCGGGAGTCCAGTCACCGAACCCCTTCGACCAGTCAGGCGTTTGCGGGTGCAGCTTCCAGTCCGCCAGCCTGTCCGACTTCGGCCATGCCTCAGGCGCTTCGATCTCGCTCGGCGCCCGATGCAGCACGAAGTCGCCGACCCGCTGCCGCGCCGCCCGCCAGTAGGGCGTGTAGACCTTGTAGGGGCCGCCGGTTCCGGACTGGATCTCCCAGGGCTCGTTGAGCAGGCCGCCGTTGCAGGAGACGGCCTTGATCCCGGCCGCGGTCAGCTGCGCCTTGATCGCCTTGTCCCGGGCAATGGCGCCCTTGTCGTACAGCCGGTTCCAGTGAACCGCCGTCGCCCCGGTTTCCTCGATCAGCTGGACCAAGACCCTGGCCGCTTCACCCCGCCGCAGGATAAGCCGCGACCCGCGCGCCTCCAGATCGGCGCCCAGCGCCTTGAGCGACTTGTCCAGCCACCACAGCGAAGCCCCGCCCACCGGCCGCACGCCATCGGTCTCATCGAGGATGTAGACCGGGATGACCGGTCCCTCGATGCCCGACAGGGCCGGGTTGTCGGCCAGGCGCAGGTCCTGGCGCAGCCAGAGCAGGGTGGGGGTGTCTTGTCTTGGCGTACTCACGCCAAGCCGTACGCACAAGGATGCCGACCGGATCACTCTTGCTGCGTCTTGACCGACCCCACGTCAAAGAGCAGAGCCTCCCCTTTATGGACCTAGCCGGCCTTCAGAAACTCCTCGACGCCGTCGTCGGCGCCCGCGTGGCCTGCGTGGGCGATGTGATGGTCGACCGCTTCGTCTACGGCGACGTCAGCCGCACCAGCCCCGAAGCCCCCGTGCCCGTTCTGGCGTTGGGCCGGGAGACGGCCATGCTCGGCGGGGCCGGCAATGTGGCCCGCAACGTCGCGGCCCTCGGCGGCAAGGCGGCCCTGGCCGGGCTGATCGGCGACGACGCGGCCGGCAAGGAGGCGCTGCGGATGATCAGCGCCGAGGCGGGCATGGAATCCCACCTGATCAGCGACGCCGGGCGCCCGACCACGGTCAAGACCCGCTATGTCGCCTCCGGCCAGCAGCTGCTCCGCGTCGATTCGGAAGACGCCTCGCCCGCCGTCCGTGAGACCGAAAAGAAGATCGCCGATTCCGCCCGCTACGCCGCCGAGGGGGCGGGGGCCATCCTGCTCTCCGACTACGGCAAGGGGGCGGTGACCCAGAAGGTCATCGAGGCCTGCCTGGAGGCCCGCGCCAAGGGCGTGGTCCTGATCGTCGACTCCAAGGCCCGCAGCTTCGCCCGCTACGGCGCCGCCGACATCGTCAAGCCGAACGCCAGCGAACTGGCCCGCGCCACCGACCTGCCGACCGAGACCGACGAAGAGGTCGAGGCCGCCCTGAAGCACGCCCTGGAACTGAGCCGCTGCAAGGCGGTCCTGGTCACCCGCGCCGCCAAGGGCATGAGCCTCGCCGTGCGCGGGGAGGGGGTGAAGCATTATCCTGGCCGCCCGCGCGAGGTGTTCGACGTCTCCGGGGCCGGGGACACGGCGCTCGCCGCTCTCGGCCTGGCCCTGGCCGCGGGCCAGCCGATGGACGACGCCGTAAGCTTCGCCCTGCTGGCCAGCGGCGTGGTGGTCGGCAAGGCCGGCACCGCCACCGCCACCCCGCGCGACCTGGTCGAGGCCGAGATCGCCGCCCACATCGCTCCGGCCGAGGCCAAGCTTGCCAGCCCTGCCCAGATGGCCGCCCAGGCCGCCGAATGGCGAGAGCAGGGCCTCAAGGTCGGCTTCACCAACGGCTGCTTCGACATCCTGCACAAGGGCCATGTCGCCTATCTGGCCCAGGCCCGCGCCTGGTGCGACCGCCTGATCGTGGCCGTGAACAGCGACAGCTCCGTCCGCGCACTCAAGGGCGAAGGCCGCCCCGTCAACGACCTGGAGAGCCGGGCCATGGTGCTCGCGGGCCTGGCCGGCGTCGACCTGGTCACCGCCTTCGACGAAGACACCCCGCTAAAGCTGATTGAGGCCGCCCGGCCCGACGTGCTGATCAAGGGCGCCGACTACACCGTCGAAGGCGTGGTCGGCCATGAACTGGTGCAGGGCTGGGGCGGCGAGGTGAAGCTCGCCCCGCTGGTCGACGGCTATTCGACCACCGCCGCCATTGCCCGCATGACTGGGAAGGATAACTGATGACCCGCCGTATCGTCTTCATCACCGGCGGGGCCGGTTTCATCGGCTCCAACGTCGTCGCCAAGCTGTGCGAGGACCCGACCCTCGACGTCGTGGTCTGCGACTGGCTGGGCAGCGCCGAGGGCGGCAAGTGGAAGAACATCTCCAAGCATCCGATCGGTGACTTCGTGCCGCCGGAAGAGATGTTCGACTGGCTGGAGAAGCGCTGGCGCGACATCGAATGCGTCATCCACATGGGCGCCATCAGCTCGACCACCGAGGCCGACGCCGACAAGATCATGCAGACCAACTTCTGCCTGAGCCGCGACCTCTACCGCTGGTGCACCGACCGCCAGCGTCGCTTCATCTATGCCTCCAGCGCCGCCACCTACGGCGACGGCGTCACCGGTTTTGACGACAACGACGATCTGGAGTCGCTGAAGGCCCTCAAGCCGCTGAACGCGTACGGCTGGTCCAAGGCCCTGTTCGACGTCTTCGCCGCTCGTCAGGCGGCGCGGGATTACAAGCCGCCGCAATGGGTGGGGCTGAAGTTCTTCAACGTCTACGGCCCCAACGAGCACCACAAGGACAGCATGAAGTCGGTGGCCGCCCAGATCTTCCCGAAGGTGAAGTCGGGCCACACCGTCCAGCTGTTCAAGAGCCACAACCCCGACTACGCCGACGGCGGCCAGCTGCGCGACTTCGTCTACGTCCGCGACGTCGCCGACGTCATCGCCTGGCTGCTCGAGACCCCCGAGGTCAACGGCATCTACAACCTCGGCTCCGGCCAGGCCCGCAGTTTCGAGGAAATGGCCCAGGCGGTGTTCAAGGCGGCCGGCAAGGCCCCGCTGATCGACTATGTCGACATGCCCTACAGCATCCGCGACAAGTACCAGTACTTCACCCAGGCCCGCATGGATCGCCTGCGCGAAGCCGGCTACCCCGGCCAGTTCACCCCGCTCGAGGACGGCATCACCGAGTATGTGACCAAGTATCTGGCGGCCAGCGACAGCTACCGCTGATCAGGGCTTAACCAGGGGAAGCGGGCATGCGAGGCTGACGCTCATGCCTCCTTGGCTCACAAAACGCCGACTCTGGATCGCGCTGGGCGCCGTGGCGCTCGGCGTCGTGCTGGGCCTTGCCTGGATGGTCTATGGCGTCGATGTGCTGCGCGCCTCGCTCGATCCCAGGGTGCCGTTCCAGACCTACGATCCGCCGGGCAAGCCCAACTATGAGCAGGCCCGCGCCTGGGCCCTGATCCCCACGGCGCCCGACAAACCGCGCATCGACGACCCGGCCGCGGACGTCTTCTTCATCCACCCGACCACTTACGACGGCGGCGACCACTGGAACGCCCCGTTCCGCGATTCGAAGGCCACCCGCCTGACCCGCGAGATCATGCTGCCCAACTATGCCGGCCCCTTCGCCAAGGCCGGCCGGGTGTTCGCCCCCCACTACCGCCAGGCCAGCCTCTATGCCCAGATGACCCAGCGCGAGGACGCCCGCGAGGCGCGCGCCTTCGCCTATGACGACGTCCGCGACGCCTTCCGCCTGTGGAAGGCGAAGTACGGGGGCAACCGGCCCTTGATCCTGGTCGGGGTGGAGCAGGGGGGTATGCTGGCCGCCCGCCTGCTGGCCGAGGAAATCATGCCCGACGCGGCGCTGATGAAGCGGATGGCCGCCGCCTACTTCATCGAGACCGTCGTCCCGGCCGATGCCTATGGGCCGACGCAGCCGCCGGCCGCCTGCACGGCGCGCTACCAGGCTGGCTGCGTCCTGGCCTGGAAGTCGGGCGGCGCCCTGGAGCGGGGCCGGATCAAGGAACGCTCGCTGGTCTGGGGACCGAACGGGACGCTGGTCGGCCTGGCCGGCCGCATGCCGCTCTGCGTCAATCCGCTGACCGGCACGGCGACGACGGCTGAGGCCCCCGAACGCGCCAACCTCGGCGCCGCCAACGCCTCGCGCCTGGCCTGGGGCGAGCGCCCGCCGCTGATCGGCCGGGCCGTCCACGCCAAGTGTGACGAAGGTATCCTCAAGGTCTCAAGGCCGAAGTCGGGTGCGTTCCGGCAAGCGGGCGGCTGGACGGACCGCCTGAAGATGCCGCCCTACAACCTGTTTTACGGCGACCTGGAAGCCGACGCCGAGGCGCGGGTGGCGGCGCTGCTCGGCGTTCCCGAGGGGGCCAAGGCCGCCCCGCCGATCAGCCAGTCGATCAGCGTCGGCGTCGTGCCGACCCACAAGATCGACTAGGTCAGCCCGCCAGGGTCTTCAGCCCCGCATACTGCGGCTGGTCGATCCGCACCTGGTCGATGGTCGAGGCGCGCAGGTGGGCGAGCAGGGCCGGGTCGGTCGGGGAAATCTCGCCATCCCGGATCTTGCCGCACAGTTCAGTGTTCAGCGCCGCCCAGTCGCCGTCATGGCCGAGCAGTTCGACCATCCGCGCCGTCTGGGCGTCTTCCGCCGCCTGACCGCCGGCGATCTCGCGCTTGATGGCGGCCAGGGCGTTGACGGCGACCCGGGCGTGAAAGGCGTCGCGGTCCTTGAGCTGCGGCGCGGCCCGTTCCTCGATGAACTTGATGACGCTCTCGATCAGTTCGATGCTGGTCGGCTGGGTGATCATGCGGCTTGCTCCAGCAGGGCGACGAGGTCGATTTCGGTTTCGCTGGCCCGGCGGCCGATCATCGCCCGCTCGACCGAGGCGTCGGCCCCGCTGGCGTAGGCCATGTACATGGTCAGGCACATGCAGCCCCACTTCAGCGAGCCCAGCATCTCCCAGTAGAGGACGCGTTCGAGGGTCAGTTCGCGACCGCCGGCCGTGTGATAGGCGTCCAGAAGATCGGCGTATTCGCCGAACCCGCCCACCGGTTTGGCCCCGCCGAACCGCCAGCTGCGGGTGCAGATCCAGCCCATGTCCTCGGCGGGATCGCCCAGGTGCGCCAGTTCCCAGTCGAGCACCCCGACCAGGCCCTGCTCCGGGTGAACCATGATGTTGCCATTGCGGAAATCGCCATGCACCAGCACCGGCGTTTCCAGCGGGGGGGCGCGGTCGCGCAGGAAACGGATCGCCGCCTCGAAGATCGGCCGCTCGGCCCCCGAGCCGCGGTAGACGGCCTCGTACTTCTCAAGCTCGGTCAGGGCGCTGGAGGTGACCAGATCGGGCAGGCCGGCCGTCGGCACGGCATGGATGGCGGCCAGCGCCTTGCCGCACTGCGCCGCCAGGCCCGGACGAATGCCCTCGAACGGCGGATCGCGGGCGATGCGCTTGCCGAGGGTCTCGCCCTCGAGCCGGGCCATCACATAGGCCTCGCCGATGTCGCTGCCCGGTGCGCTCTCGGCCAGCACCCTGGGCACGGCGGCTCCGTTGGCGGCGGCGGCGCGGATCAGGGCGGCCTCGGTGGCCAGGGGGACGGCGTTGCCGCTGCCGGTGCTGCTCGGCGGCTTGCGGCGCAGGATCATCGGCGCGCCGGTGTCGGTCTCGAAGGCCCAGGTTTCCTGGCTGGCCCCGCCGGACAGCCGGCGCAGGTTGACCACCGAGGCCGCGCCCGCGTCGAGCTGCGGGGCGAGGGGCGTGAGGGCCTGTTGAAGATCGTCCATGCTTTCGATTCCGACCCTTCACCCACCGTCAGTCAACCGGTTGCGATTCTGGACAACCACGGGTATGGAACCCGCGCTTTCCCGGTCCCCCGTGAAAGGAGTCAACACCATGCAGGCCACCGCTGTCCGGTAGATCGTAGGCGCAATCAAGGCGCGCCACGAACACCCCGTCCCCCGCTGAAGCGGGCGACGCCGCATGACTCCTCATCGAAAGCTTCCAATGACCCAGACCCTCTGGCGCCATCGTGACTTCCTGAATCTATGGGCGGCCCAGGCCGTCTCCGCGTTCGGCTCGCGGATCACCCGTGAAGGCCTGCCGATCGCCGCTATCTTCTCCCTCAACGCCAAGCCGGCCGAGCTTGGCGTCCTGGCCGCGCTGAGCCTCGGCCCGGGCGTGATCCTCGGTCTGTTCGCAGGCGGTTGGGCCGACCGCAACTATCGCCGGCCGATCCTGATCGGGGCCGACCTCCTGCGGGCCCTGCTGCTGCTCAGCGTGCCCATCGCCGCCTGGATGCACTGGCTGTCGATGCCCCAGCTGTATCTGGTGGCGGCGGCGGTCGGGGCCTCCAGCCTGGTGTTCGCCATTGCCGACCATGCCTACCTGCCGAGCCTGGTCGGACGCGAACAGCTGCTGGAAGCCAACAGCAAGCTGGGCGTCACCGAGTCGGTGGCGGAGATCGGCGGTCCGGCGCTGGCAGGGCTGCTGTTCAAGGTCCTGACCGCGCCGTTCGCCCTGCTGGTCAATGCCGCCACCTACCTGATCTCGGCGATCTTCCTGTGGAACATCCGTACGCCGGAGCCACCGCCGGAGCCGTCGGACAAGCCCGAGCATCCGTTCTCCGACCTGGTGTTCGGGGTGCGGGCGATCTGGCGGCAGCCGCTGGTCCGGCCGCTGCTGATCATGACCGTGGTCCAGACCCTGTTCAGCAGCTTCTTCTGGCCGCTGTACGCCCTGTTCGCCCTCAAGACGCTGGGCCTGACAACCGACCTGCTGGGGGTGGTCATCGCGCTTGGCGGCGTTGGCGCTCTGCTGGGCGTGGCCGTCGCGCCCGTCACGATGCGGCTGATGGGCGTCGGTCCGGCGATCATCTGGCTGGGGCTGGCGGCGGCGGCGTCCGCCGTCGTCATCCCCCTGGCGCCGGCCAGCGTGTTCGCCGGGGCGGGCTTTCTGATCATTGGTCAGATCCTTGGCGACGGTCTGGGTCTGGCGGCGATCATTCCGGCCGGTACCCTGCGCCAGTCGGTGTTCGATCAGGCCAAGCTTGGGCGGACGGGGGCGGTGTTCCACGTGGCCCGTGGTTCCATGACGGTTATCGGAGCCCTGATCGGCGGGGTTCTCGGGGAAGCCATCGGTGTCCGCAACGCCATGTGGGTGGCGGTCATCGGCATGGTGGCGGCGGGGCTGATCCCGGTCTTCTCGCCGCTCCGGACGCTGAAGGCCATGCCGACCGGTGAGCCTCAGTCCCCCTGAGCGCCGGGACGCCAGTCGAACAGTTCCTGCAGCAGGCGCAGGCGCTGGCCCCGTTCCCCGGTGAGCTCGGGATCGCGGGCCAGCACCAGGCGGGCGTCGTCGGCGGCCACCGCGATCAGCTCGCGGTGCGCCGCCGGGTCGGCCAGGCGATAGGCCGGGAATCCGCTCTGCTTCAGGCCCAGCGGATCGCCGCCGCCGCGCAGTTCGAGGTCCTTCTCGGCGATCTCGAAGCCGTCGTCGGTCTTGCGCAGGATGTCGAGCCGCTGTTCGGCGATGTCGCCGAGCGGCGGGTCGTAGATCAGCAGGCAGGCGCTCTCCCGCCGGCCCCGGCCGACGCGCCCGCGCAGCTGGTGAAGCTGCGCCAGGCCGAAGCGGTCGGCGTGCTCGATGACCATGATGGTGGCGTTGGGCACATTGACCCCGACCTCGACCACTGTGGTGGCGACCAGCACCGGCAAGCGGCCGTCGGCGAAGGCGCCCATCACCTCGTCCTTCTCGGCTCCGCTCATCTGGCCGTGGACCAGACCGACCTGCGAGCCCATCACCTTGCGCAGCTCGGCCGCCCGCGTCTCGGCGGCCATCACGTCCAACTCTTCCGACTCGGCGACCAGCGGGCAGATCCAGAAGGCCTGGGCCCCCTCGGCCACCGCCTTCTTCAGCCGGTCGATGACCTGCGGCAGGCGCGGGGAGGGGACCGCCGCCGTCGCCACCGGCGTGCGGCCGGGCGGCTTCTCGTCGATGCGGCTGACGTCGAGGTCGCCGAAGACGGTCAGCTCCAGGGTGCGCGGGATCGGGGTGGCCGACATGGCCAGCAGGTGGACGCCGTCGCCCTTGTCGGTCAGCCGCTTGCGTTCATTGACCCCGAACCGGTGCTGTTCGTCGATGACGGCCAGGCTGAGGCCCTTGAACCTCACTTCGTCCTGGAACAGGGCATGGGTGCCGACGGCGACCCCCGCCGTGCCGTCCATCAGGGCCATCAGCTTCTCGGCCCGCACCCCGCCCTTGTCGCGCCCCGTGAGCAGCACGACCCGCACCCCCTGCGCCTCCAGCATCGGGGCGATGGTCTCGAAATGCTGGCGGGCGAGGATTTCGGTCGGGGCCATCAGGGCCGCCTGCCGCCCGGCGTCGAGAACATCGGCCATGGCCAGGGTGCAGACCACGGTCTTGCCCGAGCCGACGTCGCCCTGCAGCAGCCGGCTCATCCGTTCGCCCGCCTGCAGGTCGCCGCGAATTTCCGAAAGCGCCCGGATCTGAGCCCCGGTCAGCTTCCAGGGCAGGGCCGCCTCCAGCCGGTCGGCCATCGGGCCGGCGAGGATGGCCGGCGCCGGCTCGCTCTTTCGCGCCGCCTTGCGCTGGGCCAGCGCCAGCTGGTGGGCCAGCAGCTCGTCGAAGGCCAGCCGCCGACGGGTGGGGCCGAGCAGGGACAGGTCTGCGTCGTCGCGCGGGTTGTGCAGATGCTCCAGCGCCTCGCGCCAGCTGGGCCAGCGCTCCCGCGCCAGCCAGGCGGCGTCCTGCCACTCCGGTAGAGCAGGAGCCCGCTCCAGCGCCTCATGGGCCAGCTTGCGCACCACCCGGGCGGCGAGGCCGGCGGTGGCCGGGTAGAT
Organism: Caulobacter sp. SRI_014; assembly: GCF_057586315.1. NCBI lineage: Bacteria > Pseudomonadati > Pseudomonadota > Alphaproteobacteria > Caulobacterales > Caulobacteraceae > Caulobacter > Caulobacter sp. SRI_014. The sequence continues at coordinate 22,622 of NZ_JBYCZQ010000006.1, forward strand.
GGCTTCCAGCTCCGGCACCTCGGCGGCGCGGGCGACATCGACGAGATAGTCGGGGTGGACGATGTTCCAGGTGTCATTGAAGCGCTCGACCTTGCCGCTGACGATGCGTTTGGCGCCGACAGGGTGTTGCCGCTCCAGGTGCGGGCCGTGGCCCTTGAAGAAGGTGATGGTGACAAAGCCGCTCTCACCATCGACCACCCGGATGCGCCAGGGCTGGTTGGCGGCGCGCGGACGCTGGTGATCGTTGACCACCACCGACAGGGTGGCGACATCGCCATCGACGAGGCTGAAGAAACTCGACGGCTTGCGGTGGATCAGGCTGTGGGGTTTGAGGAACAGCACGTCCCGCACCAGCGGTCCGGCGAGCTTCTCGACCAGGGGCGCAACCTTGGGCCCGACGCCCTTGAGGGTCGAGATCGAGGCGAACAGCGGGAAGAGAATCTCCGGACGCATGGATCGCAGGTATAGCGCGGGGCGGGGCGGCTGACACCGGAAGGCCGGCGGCGGCGCTATCGAAGCGGGCCTCCATCATACCACGGCGGGCCGGAAGCAACATTCACGGGCGTGATTCCGCTCTTGGCGCCGGAAAAGCCCTGCGGCGTTGGCTTTGGCGTTGCGCAAGGAGCAGGGAATGTAGGCGCCGGCGTTGACATCGCGTAGGCGCCGGAGCGGGGAAGGTTGACACCGCATGTCAACGGGCTGTCAACGCGGGCGGCCGGCGCCCCGAGTGGTCGGTCGGATGGCCGTTCTTCGTTGCTGAATATGTCTAGACATATTGTTCAGAAGCGACGCAAGGGCTCGATTTTCCTCAAGAATTCCTGATGCGTGCCGAAGCCCTGGTGGTCGGTGATCTGGGGTTGCAGGGAGGCGGCCTCCAGCAGCCAGCGCTGGGCCGAGCCGTAGCGTTCGTGCCTCCGCCAACGCGCGGTGTCCTCGATCATGGCGCGCAGGACCAGCGCCGCCGCCAGCGGGTGGCGGGCCTCCAGCAGGCGGGCGGCCGGTTCGAGGAGATCGACGGCGTCGCCCTTGAGGTCGTCGGTGCGGGTCAGAACCAGGCGCGCGGCCTCGCCCGCGTTGGGCCATTCGACGAAGAAGCGCAGGGCCATAGCGGCGTTGGGGAAGGCGCGGGCGTAGGCCATGGCCTTGTCCTCGGCTTCGACGTCATCAAAATCGCCCAGACGTTTGAGGTGGGCGCGGAGGAGGTCGGCGTCGAGCCGCGCCTCAAAGCCGGCCCAGCGGATTTCCTGGGCCTCGGCGTCGCGGCCGTCGGCCTCCAGGGCGGCCAGCCAGCCGCGTTCCCAGTCGGCGGTGCTGCGTGTGCGCGGCCCGGCGGTCGGGCGCGAGCGTTCCAGGGCCTTGAAGGCTTCGGCCGTCCGACCGGCGGCCAACAGGCGCGAGGCGATGTGGGCGCCGACCAGCGGTTCCTGCAATTCCTTGGGCGTCCAGGTGGCGATGAAGCCCTCGACGTCGCCCTGGGCGTCGGCGATCTGCTGCACGGCGCGGCGCAGGGTCAGGCTGGTGCGGGCGCGGCGGTTGATGGCGTCGGTCAGTTTGGCGCGCAGCGACCACATGGCTGCGTCGTCCAGGGCCGGCAGCACGGCGGCGACGATGCCGCTCATCAGCCCCTCGGTATCGGCGGTGAGCATCTCGAACACCCGGTCGGCGAGGCCCGCCGGCCGGGCCTTGGCGGCGACGGCCAGGGGACCGAGGTCCTCGACGGCGGCGGTGAAGACGGCGGCCACCTCGCCCTTGCTGTCATCGATGCGGTCCATCACCGGGTCGGCCAGGGCCAGCAGCCGCCAGAGCAGTTCGAGGGCTACGAACGGATTGAGCTCCGCCATCGGCCCCGCGATGGCCGCCCGCAGCTGGCGCAGTTCGCGGGTGAACTCGGCATAGCGCCGCCAGGTGATCCGCGTCCGCTTCTCGGCGATCGAGGCCAGGCGCTTGTCGAGTTCGCTGGCCAGGTCGTCCGGCCCGGCTTCGCCCGCCAGCTCCAGCCGCAGCCGCCGCTTGATCGCCGCCTGGCCCTCGGTGATCTCCATCATCAGGGCGGCCAGCCGCTCGGCCCCCAGCCGCTCGAGGTTGGCGAGGTTGAGGGTCTTCTTCGAGCCGGTGCGTTTGGCGGGCGCCTTCATTCGCCCCGTGGATACCGTGTGTCGCCGGGGCCTTGGAAGCGGCTTCTAGTCGTGGCCTGTCGGGCGCCAGGCGGCGGTGATGTCCTCGACCGACCGTTTGGTGATCGTGCGCCGTGCGATCCGGGGTTTGCAGATAACGCGAAAGGCCGCCGCCTCCGGACTGTCCGGGCCTGGCCTTGTCCATTGGCCGCGAGCGGCGACCAGCGAGCCGACGGTCGCGCCGGTCGCCAGGCTTCGAAGCCGGCCGCCGTGGCATTCGAACTCGATGCGGCTGACACGGGCCGCCGCGCCGGCGCCGGCGACGCGCGAATGCACCAGGGCGATATGACGACCTTCGCCGATCTGGTCCCGGTCGGAGACGATGATCAACCTCTGATCGTCGGCGACCGCCACATGGCGATTCTTGGTATCCGGACCACAGGCCGCCAGGACCAGGGTCGCCAAACCGATGCCCAGGATTCTCATCCCGCCCTCCGCCTGATCTCGAACCGGCGACAACGATAGCATGCGCCGCTGCATTGGGGGCTGGCCCCCGCCTGCGGCGCGCCCTATATCCCGCGCCTCTGCATGGATGACGCTCGACTGAAACGCCTGCGGATGCGCGCCTGGCGGCGTGGTTTCCGGGAAATGGACCTCATTCTGGGGCCGTTCGCGGATCAGCACGGCCAGAATCTGGACGAAGCCGAGATGGCTGCCTTCGAGGCGCTGCTCCTCGCCGACGACCAGGACGTCTACGGCTGGATCATCGGGCGGGAACCTCCGGCGGCCGAGCACGATACCCCCCTCATGAAGAAGCTGCAGGCCTTCGATCCTTCGCAAGGCATCATCCGTGGCGCGTGACGGCGATCTGAAGACGCTCGCCAAGGCTGAAGGCCGGCTGGACCTGACCTCGGCGCCGGAAGGCTACGACGCCCTGGTCATGGCCGACATCCTGCGTGCGCGCGGCGGCCCGGCCCTGTTCGTGGCTCGCGACGGGGCCCGCGCCGAGGCCTTCATCGGGGCGATGGCCTTCTTCGCCCCCGAGATCGAGGTCGTGCAGTTCCCCAGCTGGGACTGCCTGCCCTATGACCGCGTCGGACCGGCCCCCGCCGTCGCCGCCCAGCGGATGGCCACCCTGTCGCGGCTGGTGGCCGGGGTGGACGCGAAAAAGCCGCTGCTGCTGGTCGCCGCGATGGCCGGGGCCATGCAGCGGGCGCCGCCGCGCGCCTCCGTCGCCGAAGCCAGCTATGCGACCCGTCCCGGCGCGACCGTGAAGATCGAGGACCTCGAACGCTATTTCGCGGTCAATGGCTATCACCGGGCCTCCACCGTTTCCGAACGGGGCGAGTTCGCCATCCGGGGCGGGGTGATCGATGTCTTCCCGCCGGGCGGCGATGAGCCGGTGCGGCTGGACCTGTTCGGCGACACCCTGGAATCGATCCGCGCCTTCGATCCCGAGACCCAGAGGTCGACCAAACAGCTGCACGATATCCGCCTGCTGCCGGTCAGCGAGGCTCTGCTCGACAAGGATGCCGTCGCCCGCTTCCGCAAGGGCTATGTCGGCGAGTTCGGCGCCCCGGGGCAGGACGCGCTCTATGAAGCGGTCAGCGAGGGCGGCCGCCGGGCCGGGATGGAGCATTGGCTGCCGCTGTTCTATCCGCGGCTGGAGACCCTGTTCGACTACCTGCCGGACGAGGCCCTGATCGCCTTCGATCACCAGGCCCTGGAGGCCCGCGAAGAGCGGCTCTCGGTCATCAACGATGCCTACGAGGCGCGCGCCGACGCCCAGCGCAAGGACAGCTACCGGCCGCTGAAACCGGACGCCCTCTACCTGACCGGCAAGGAATTCGACGGGCTGATGAGCCTGAAGGCCACCCGCTGGTTCACGCCGTTCCAGCGCGAGGGCGCGGCGGTGGTCGATATGGGCGCGCGGCAGGGGCGGACCTTCGCCGCCGAACGCCAGCAGGACAGCGTCAACCTGTTCGAGGCGACGGCCGAGCACGCCAAGGCGCTGTCTGAAGCCGGCAAGCGGGTGCTGTTCGCCAGCTGGTCGGAGGGCAGTTCCGAACGCCTCGGGACCATGCTGGCCGACCACGGCATGAAGAAACTGCCGGTCGCCAGATACTGGCAGGCGGCCAGGGCCAACGATCCCAAGACCCCGCAGCGGGTGGTGCTGCCGCTGGAGCACGGCTTCGAGACGGACAATCTGGCGGTCATCTCGGAAACCGACATCCTCGGCGACCGGCTGGCCCGGCCGCGCAAGAAGCGGCGCGCCGCCAACTTCCTGGCCGAGGCCAGCGCCCTGACGCCCGGCGACCTGGTCGTGCATATCGACCATGGGATCGGGCGGTACGAGGGCCTCAAGACCCTGGAGGTGCAGCAGGCCCCGCACGATTGCCTGGAGCTGCAGTACGGCGGTGAGGCCAAGCTGTACCTGCCCGTCGAGAACATCGACCTCCTGACCCGCTACGGCGCCGAGGGCGACGGGGTGCAGCTCGACAAGCTGGGCGGGGCCGCCTGGCAGTCGCGCAAGTCGAAGGCCAAGGAGCGGCTGCGGGTCATGGCCGAGGGGCTGATCGCCATCGCCGCCGCCCGCGCCACCAAGTCGGTCGAGGAGACCGATCCGCCGTCCGGCCTGTTCGACGAGTTCTGCGCCCGCTTCCCCTATGAGGAGACGGACGACCAGCTGAGCGCCATCGCCGATGTGTTGACCGACCTGGGCTCCGGCAAGCCGATGGACCGGCTGATCTGCGGGGACGTCGGGTTCGGCAAGACCGAGGTCGCCCTGAGGGCGGCCTTCGTGGTGGCGATGAGCGGCAAGCAGGTGGCGGTGGTCTGTCCGACGACGCTGCTGGCGCGTCAGCACTACAAGACCTTCGTCGAGCGGTTCCAGGGCTGGCCGATCAAGGTGCGGCGGCTGTCGCGCCTGGCGCCGGCCGCCGAAGCCGCCGAGACCCGCGAGGGGCTGGCCAATGGCGAGTTCGAGATCGTCGTCGGCACCCATGCGGTGCTGTCCAAGCTGGTCAGCTTCAAGGACCTCGGCCTGGTCATCGTCGACGAGGAGCAGCACTTCGGGGTCAAGCACAAGGAGAAGCTGAAGGAGCTTCGCGCCGACGTGCACATGCTGACCCTGACCGCGACGCCGATCCCGCGCACCCTGCAGATGGCGCTTAGTGGCATCCGCGAGATGTCGATCATCGCCACCCCGCCGGTCGACCGGCTGGCCGTGCGGACCTACGTCATGCCGTGGGACGAGGTCAGTCTGCGCGAGGCGCTGCTGCGCGAGAAGTACCGCGGCGGCCAGAGCTATTTCGTCACCCCACGCATCAAGGATCTGCCGGACCTCGAAAAGTTCCTGCGCGTCTCGGTGCCCGAGGTGAAGTTCGTGGTCGGTCACGGCCAGATGGCGCCGACCCAGCTCGAGGAGGTGATGACCGCCTTCTACGACGGGCAGTACGACGTCCTGCTGTCGACCACGATCGTCGAGAGCGGGCTGGATATCCCGTCGGCCAATACGATGATCATCCACCGGGCCGACATGTTCGGCCTGAGCCAGCTCTACCAGCTGCGCGGACGGGTGGGCCGGTCGAAGGCCCGCGCCTACGCCTACATGACCACGCCCGTGGAGCGGCAGCTGACCCTGTCGGCCGAGAAGCGGCTGCAGGTGCTGCAGAGCCTCGACAGCCTGGGGGCGGGCTTCCAGCTCGCCAGCCACGACCTCGACATCCGGGGCGGCGGCAACCTGCTGGGCGACGAACAGAGCGGGCATATCCGCGAGGTCGGGGTCGAGCTGTACCAGCAGATGCTGGAGGAGGCCGTGGCGGCCCTGAAGGAGCGGGCAGGGGAAGAGGCCCTGACCGACCGCGGCTGGTCGCCGGCCATCAACACCGGCGCCGCCGTGCTGATTCCGGAAGAGTATGTGCCGGACCTCAACGTCCGCCTGTCGCTGTACCGCCGCCTGTCGGAGGCCGAGAAGTCCGCCGACCGCGAGGCCCTGGCCGCCGAACTGATCGACCGGTTCGGGCCGCTGCCGCCGGAGACCGACAGCCTGCTGAAGGTTGTGGCGATCAAGGGCCTGTGCCGCGAGGCCAACGTCGCCAAGATCGACGTCGGGCCGAAGGGGGCGGTGATCCAGTTCAGGAACGACTTCTTCGAGAACCCCGGCGCGCTGGTCGGGCATATCGCCAAGAACGGCGCCGTGTGGCGGCTGCGGCCGGACCAGAAGATCGTCGTGCAGGGCGAGTGGGATACGCCCGCGGCGCGGCTGGACGCGGCTGAAAAGGTTCTGGGCGTGCTCGCCCGTCTGGCCAAGGCAGCCTGAACCCGATTAGGGTAACGCCGTTCCTTGGGAGAGCGGTGATGCGCACAATACTGGCGGGCCTGGCGGCGGCGGTTCTGGCGACGGGCTTCGCGCCCGCGAAGTTGGTTCCTGAGGCGGTGGAGGTGGATGCGCTGCTGACGCCCTTGCCGGTCGCGCCCGCCGCCGCATCGGAGGTCGATGCCCGCTGCCAGCTGTTCCTGACCCGGGCGGGCGGCCTGCAGAAGCGGCTGGAAACCGACAAGCGCAAGCCGACCGTCGAGACGGCCTTCCTGCCCTTCGACGCCCTTTTCCAGTTGTTGCAGACCGCCAGTTTCGAGATGGGGCTGCTGTCGGAGACCCATCCGGCCAAGCCAATTCGGGCTGCCGCCGAGGCTTGCACCCAGAAGCTGTCGGACGCCGGCACGGCCATCGACCTGTCGCGCCCGATCTATGATCGGCTCAACGCCATCGACATGACCAAGGTCGACCCGGCCGTCGCCTTCGCCCTGAAGAAGCAGCTGACCAAGTTCCGGCGAGGCGGGGTCGACAAGGATGGGGCGACGCGCGCCAGGGTCGAGACGCTGCAGAAGGAGATCACCGCCACCAGCCTGGTGTTCAACCGCAACCTGCGGGAAATCCAGGGTTCGGTGAAGTTCCGACCCGAGGAACTGGCCGGCCTGCCGAAGGACTGGCTGGACACCCATAAGCCGGGACCGGACGGTCTGATCACGGTCACCACCGACTACCCGGACGTATTCCCGGTGCTGGAGTTCGCCAGCAGTTCCGAAACCCGCCGCAGGATGCTGCGGGAGTTCGACAACCGGGCCTGGCCGCAGAACGAGACGGTTCTGAAGGACCTTCTGGTCAAGCGCTACGATCTGGCCCGCACGCTCGGCTATTCGAACTACGCGGCCATGGTCATTGAGGACAAGATGATCGGCTCGCCCGAGAAGGCGCAGGCCTTCATCGACCGGCTGGACCAGGCCGCCAAGCCGGCCGCAGTGCGGGAGAAGGGTGATCTTCTGGCGCAACTGAAGACCATCGACCCGGCCGCCACCGAAGTGAAGCGCTGGGATTCGGGCTACCTGACGCGGCTGGTGCGCCTGCAAAAGTACGACGTCGACAGCGCCGTGGTGCGAACCTACTTCAGCTATGGCCGCACCCGCGATGGCCTGTTCAGGGTCGTCCAGGACCTCTACGGCGTCGAGATCCGGCCGTGGAAGACGCCGGTCTGGCACGAGAGCGTCGGGGCATACGAGATGGTCGACGGCGGCAAGGTCATCGGCCGTTTCTACCTCGACATGCATCCACGCGACGGCAAGTTCGGCCACGCCGCCGCCTTCCCGGTCCGCATTGGTCAGGCCGGACGGGTGATCCCGATCAGCGCCCTGATCTGCAACTTCCCGGCCGAGGGGCCGATGGACCACGCCGACGTGGAGACCTTTTTTCACGAGTTCGGGCATCTGTTGCACTGGATGTTCGCCGGACGGCAGCAGCTGGCGCTGCAGAACTTCGGACAGGTCGAGTGGGACTTTGTCGAAGCCCCTTCGCAGATGCTCGAAGAGTGGGTCTGGGACTACGATACGCTTCGGACCTTCGCGTTCAACGACAAGGGAGAACCCATCCCCCAGAGCCTGGTGGCCAAGATGGTCGCCGGCCGAGGCTTCGGCGAACCCGCCCAATGGCGCTCGCAGGCGACCTACGCCGCCATCTCGCTGAACTACTACAACCGTTCGCCCGAAGGGCTGGACCTGACCGAGGTGTGGAAAGCGAATTACGAGAAGTACGGCAACTACGCCTACACGCCGGACACCCATCCCTACGCCAACTTCGGCCACCTCGATGGCTATTCGGCCATCTACTATACCTACCCCTGGTCCAAGGCGATCGCGCTGGACCTGTTCAGCCAGTTCAAGACGAACGGCCTGCGGGACAGGGCGACGGCGGCGCGCTACCGAGCCGAGGTGCTGGCGCCAGGCGGTGCTCGGCCGGCGGAGGACAACATCAAGGCCTTTCTCGGACGGCCGCTGAGCCTCGAGCCGCTCGAGCGGCGGCTGCAGGGGGCGCAGTAACGCTTGTCGGCGGGGGCGGCGAGGCCCTAGCATGGCGGGGTTTCGAGGGACCCCCGCATGACCAAACTGACCGTGAACGGCAAACCCGTGACCGTGGCCTCGGAGGCGGATACGCCTCTGCTGTGGGTCCTGCGCGACGAGCTTGACCTCAAGGGCGCCAAGTACGGCTGCGGCATCGCCCAGTGCGGCGCCTGCACGGTGCTGGTCTCGGGCCAGCCGGTGCGATCGTGCAGCCTGCCCGTCGGCGACATCGCCGGGGCGGAGGTCACGACCATCGAGGGCCTGGCCAAGGACGATCCGGTCCAGAAGGCCTGGATCGACATCCAGGTGCCGCAGTGCGGCTTCTGCCAGCCGGGCCAGATCATGAGCGCCAAGGGCCTGCTGGCCGAGAACCCCAAGCCCGACGACGCCGCCATCGACGCCGGCATGGCCGGAAACCTCTGCCGCTGCGGGACCTATCTGCGCATCCGCGCCGCCATCAAGGCGGCCAGCGGCCAGGCCGCGTGAGGGGAAACACAGTCATGAACGCTCCCGTCAATCGCCGCGCCTTCCTCGCCACCGCCGGCGCCTTCACCCTCAGCTTCACGGTCACCCCGCCGGCCGGCGCCCAGAACGCCGCCGCCGCCGCCTGGACCGCCTATCTGGCCATCAGCGCCGACGGCCGGGTGCACCTGCATTCGCCGACCACCGAGATGGGGCAGGGGACTCACACCGCCCACGCCGCCATCATCGCCGACGAGATCGGCGTGCCGCTGGCCTGGGTCACGGTCGATACGCCGGAGCCGTCGGACCCGTTCCGGCGCGGAGGAGCCATGGGCTCGGGCGGCAGCCAGGGCGTGCGCGCCTGGTGGGACGCGCTGCGCAAGGTCGGGGCCTCGGCTCGCCAGAGCCTGATCAACGCCGCCGCGACCAAGGCCAATGTCCCGGCCGCCGAGGTCACGATTGTCGACGGCAAGCTGCTGCGGGCCGGAAAGTCGGTCATGCCACTGGGCGAGGCCGCCAAGCTGGCCGCCGCCGCCCCGGCGGTCGAAGGCGTTCCCAAGGACCCCAAGATCTACACCATCGTCGGCAAGTTCACGCCGCGCGTCGACATCCCCGCCAAGGTGCGGGGCGAGCCGATCTTCTCGGCCGATTTCACCCTGCCGGGCATGGTTTACGCCTGCGCCGTGCTGTCGCCCGTCTGGACCGGCAAGGTCGCCAAGCTCAATGACGCCCCGGCCCTGGCCGTGAAGGGCGTCGAGCGGGTCGTGACCTTCGATGGCGGCGCGGCGGTGGTCGCCAAGAGCCAGTGGGCGGCCATGAAGGGCGCCCAGGCGCTGGAGGTCTCCTGGGCCTCGACCCCGTGGGACGGCCTCAGCTCCGACGCCATCTCGGCGGCCATGCTGATGGGGCTGGACAAGGACGCCGAGGCCATCGGGGCGCGCAACGACGACGTCTCCGGCCCCTTCGCCGGGGCGGCCAGGATGGTCGAGGCCGACTACGAAGTTCCCTACCTGGCCCACACGCCGATGGAGCCCTTCTCGGTGACGATCGCCCCGACGGCCGACGGTGGGCTGGAGCTGTGGGGACCGTTCCAGACGCAGGACCGCAACCGGGGCACGGCCGCCAAGGCCGCCAACCTGCCGGTCGAGAAGGTCAAGCTGCACACCCTGATGCTCGGCGGCGGCTTTGGCCGGCGGCTGGGCGACGACGGGGTGCCGGCGGCGGTCGCCGTGGCCCTGGCGGTGAAGAAGCCGGTCAAGGTCTTCTGGAAGCGCGAGGACGAGATCGGCCAGGGCTGGTATCGCCCGGCCCAGGTCGCCCGCATGAAGGCGGCGCTGGACAAGGACGGCAAGCTGACCGCCTTCCACATCCGCACCGCCGGCCCCTCGATGCGCGACAGCTTCGCCCCCGGCGGTCTGCCCAAGGGCCAGATCGACGGCTCCTCGATCCAGATCCTGCCGGAGATCCTCTACAAATTCCCGGTCTACAAGATCGACTGGGTGCGGGTCGACCAGGTCATCCCGATGGCGCCCTGGCGCTCGGTCGGCGCCACCCAGAACGGCTATTTCGTCGAGAGCTTCCTCGACGAGGTGGCCCTGGCCGCCGGCAAGGACCCGGTCCAGCTGCGCCGCGAACTGCTGGCCGACAATCCCAGAGCTCTCAAGGTCATCGACGCCGCCGCCAAGGCCGGCGACTGGGGCAAACCGGTCCCTGCGGGCCGGGCGCGGGGATTTGCCTTCGTCTACAGCTTCGCGAGCCTCTGCGCCCACGTCGTCGAGGCCAGCCTGAACGGCTCGGAGGTCACGGTGCACAAGGTGACCTGCGTCATCGACTGCGCCCGCGTGGTCACCCCCGACGGCGCCCGCAACCAGATGGAGGGCGGCATCGTCCAGGGCCTGTCGACGGCCCTGTTCGAGGGCATCGAGGTGTCGGGCGGCGCCTGCACCAACCGCAACTTCGACGGCTACCGCATCATGCGGATGAACGAGGCCCCCAAGGTCATCGAGACCATCTTCATCGAGAACGACGAGCCGGTGCTCGGCGGCATCGGCGAGCCCGGCCTGCCGCCGGCCACGCCGGCCCTGGTCAATGCCCTGGCCAAGCTGACCGGCAAGCCGATCCGCAAGCTTCCGATCAGCGCGGCGCTTGCGTCGTGAAAAAGTCGCCGGGGCGCCCTATGAGGACGCTCCGCTCCGTTGTTCAGGTTGTTCCATGACCTTTCGTCGCTGGTCCGGCGCCCTTGCCGGCCTCACGCTCCTCGCCGCCGGCGCCGCGCATGCAGCGGACCCGAAACCCGCGCCGAAGCTGGTGGTGGTGATCAGCGTCGATCAGTTCAGCACCAACCTCTTCAACCAGTATCGCAGCCGCTACACCGCCGGCCTGCGCACCCTGACCAACGAGGGCCTGGTCTACGCCAACGGCTGGCAGAGCCACGCCAACACCGAGACCTGCCCCGGCCACTCGACCATCCTGACCGGCAAACACCCCAACAAGACCGGCATCCCGGCCAACGACTGGCTGGACCCGACGAGCGGCCGCAACGTCTACTGCCTGTCGGCCCCGGCCAACACCATCGCCGGCGGGGCCAGCGGCCTGCCGGTCGGGCCGGACAACCTGCGCGCCACCACGCTTGGCGACTGGCTGAAGGACAGCCCGAACCCCGGCAAGGTGTTCGCCATCGCCGGCAAGGACCGCGGGGCCATCAGCATGGCCGGACACAAGGCCGACGGTGTCTTCTGGTATCGCGAGGGCTTCGGCTTCACCACCTATGTCGAGCCCGGTCAGGACGGCGAGGCGAAGCTGGCGGCGGTGAAGGGCATCAACGCCGAGCTGAAGGCCCGGTTCGTGGCCAAGGCGCCGACCTGGGACTACCAGAACCCCTACTGCCGCACCCTGGAGCGCGACTACAAGGTCGGCGACTACGACTTCCGCGCCCAGCTGCCGGCCAAGTTCGCCTTCGACAACTCGCCGCTGCTCGATGATGTGACCGTCGATGGCGCCCTGCGCATCCTGTCCGAACAGAAGCTGGGGACGGGGACCGCCACCGACGTCCTGGCCGTCAGCCTGTCGGCCACCGACCGCATCGGCCACGGCTATGGCACTCAAGGGCCCGAGACCTGCGAGCAGATCTTCCGCCTCGACGCCAACATCGGCCGGCTGCTGGCCGCCGCCGCCAAGGTTCCCGGCGGCGCGGTGGTGGTGCTGACTGCCGACCACGGCGGCTCCGACTTCCCCGAGCGCTCGGCCGAGCGCGGCTTCCCCGAGGCCCGCCGCGCCGACCCGGCGATCCTGCGGCGGCTCAACGATCACCTGAAGGCCCAGTTCAAGCTGGCCATCGACCCGGCCGAGTTTGACGGCTGGGGGCTGTTCCTGGTGGGCAAGGACAAGGTTCGCCTGCCCCAGCCGCTCCGTGGCCGGGTAGCGGCGGCCGCCGTCGCCTTCCTGCGCAAGGAGCCCGACGTCGCGGACGCCTTCACCACGGAAGAACTCCTCCGCACCCCGCCGCCCCGGCCGGGCACGCCGCCCGAGGAATACTCCCTGCGCGAACGCGCCTCGTTGAGCGCCGTCGAGGGCCGCTCGACGGACGTGTCCCTGATCCTGCGCTCGGGCATCGCCCCCTTGCGTCCCCATAAGCCCGGCGGCGCGATGAGCACCCACGGCAGCGCCTGGGACTATGACCGCCGCGTGCCGATCCTGTTCTGGTGGCCGGGCGCGGAAGGGCAGGAGCGCTTCTTCTCCATCGAGACCACCGACATCGCCCCGACCCTGGCCCATCTGGTCGGCCTGCCGACCCCGGCAGACATCGACGGCCGCTGCCTGGATCTGGGCGGCTTCGCGGTCCAGGCCTGCCCCGAGGCGCAGCCGCCCGCGCCGCCGCCGGTCGCCGAGCCGAAGACTGAGAAGAAGGGCTGGCTGCGCTGGCCCTTCGGCAAGAAGGACTAGCCGCGCAACATTCGGGCCGCGCGCGGCGCGAAATAGGTGATGATCCCGGCGCAGCCGGCGCGCTTGAAGGCGCCCAGGCTTTCCAGGATCGCCCGCTCCTCGTCGATCCAGCCGTTCCGGGCGGCGGCCATGATCATCGCGTACTCGCCGCTGACCTGGAAGGCGAAGGTCGGCATGGCGAATTCGTCGACCAGCCGCCTCGCGATGTCGAGGTAGGGCATGCCCGGCTTGACCATGACCATGTCGGCCCCCTCGGCGATATCGAGGGCGACCTCGCGGATGGCCTCGTCGGAGTTGGCCGGGTCCATCTGGTAGGTCTTCTTGTCGCCGGGGTTGGCGACGTCGCCGCTGCCCAGCTTCCCCGAGCCGATGGCGTCGCGGTAGGGGCCGTAGAAGGCGGACGCATACTTGGCCGCGTAGGACATGATCATCACGTCCTGGAGGCCTTCGGCTTCGAGGGCTGCACGAATAGCGCCGACCCGGCCGTCCATCATGTCGGAGGGGGCGAGGATGTCACAGCCGGCCCGGGCCTGGACCAGGGCCTGCTCGACCAGCCGCTCGATGGTGGCGTCGTTGACGATCCTGCCATCCTTGAGGACTCCGTCGTGGCCGTGGGTGGTGAAGGGGTCCAGCGCCACGTCGCACATGATGCCGACCTCGGGGGCGGCGGCCTTCATGGCCTTGATGGCCCGGCAGATGACGCCGGTTTCCTCGGCCGCCAGGCTGCCCTCGGCGTCCTTCCGGGCCCCGTCGATGTGGGGGAAGATGGCGATGCAGGGGATGCCCAGCTCACGCGCCTCGACGGCGGCCTTGGCGGCTTCCGTGACGCTCAGGCGCTCGACGCCGGGCATGCTGGCGACGGGAATGCGGCCCTCGCCCTCGTGCACCACCATCGACCAGATCAGGTCGGCGGGCTGCAGGCTGGTCTCGCGCACCATGCGGCGCGACCAGTCGGCCTGGCGCAGGCGTCGCAGGCGGGTGGCGGGATAGGCGGCGAGGGGCGGAACGGTCATGGAGGCGGTGTCGCGCAATGCCGGGGCTTAGGCAAGTATGCCGACCCGCAGCCTGTTCATGCCGCCGCGACGGGCCGAGGCGCGGTCACCAGGCGCAGGAAACCCACCGCCGGCGCGGCCAGGGACCACAGGGTCATCAGGGCCAGCCCGACTCCGCAGGCGATGAACAGCCCGACGACCTTGGCGCTGAAGTCCAGGTCCGAGACCTCGACCACGTCGTGCATCTGCCGCCCGCCGGTATTGGCGAACACGTCGATCACGGCCCAAAGGCCGCAGATTCCGGCAATCAGGCCCAGCAACATGCCGATCCAGAAGATCTGGATCTGGAAACGGTAATGGTCGCGCAACGCCGGGCTGGCCGATCCGCGCTGGGTATAGGCCATGATCACAGCCACGATGGCGGGCACCCCGGCGAAGAAGATGCCGCTGAACAACAGGCCATAGCCGATGAGGCCCATCACCCGGTCAGTGTCGAACCGGCGGGCCTCGGCGTCCGTTACGGTCATGCGGATCTCCCGTCAGGTGACGATTGACAGCTTGGCCTCTCGGCGTCAGGTCAGCAAGCCCACGGCCTACCGGCAATGGTTCGCCCAAGATCAGGACTTTTGCAGCATGGATTTCTCCCTCACCGACGATCAGCGCGCGATCCAGGAGATGGCCCAGGCCTTCGCAAGGGATGAACTCGCCCCGAACGCCGCCAAATGGGACGAGGAAAGCCACTTCCCGGTCGATGTCCTGCGCCAGGCGGCGGCCCTCGGCTTCGCCGGAGTCTATGTGCAGGAAGACGTCGGCGGCTCGGGCCTGTCGCGCCTCGACGCCTCGCTGATCTTTGAGGCCCTCAGCTACGGCTGCGTGCCGACCGCCGCCTATCTGACCATCCACAACATGGCGTCCTGGATGATCGACCGGTTCGCCGGCGACGAGCTGCGCCACAAATACCTGCCGCGCCTGACCACCATGGAGCTGATCGCCAGCTACTGCCTGACCGAGCCGGGCAGCGGCTCCGACGCCGCCGCCATGCGCACCAGCGCGCGGCTGGACGGCGACCATTACGTCCTCAACGGCTCCAAGGCCTTCATCTCCGGGGCCGGCGTCTCGGACGTCTACGTCGTCATGGCCCGCAGCGGCGGTGACGGCCCCAAGGGCGTCTCGGCCTTCGTGGTCGAGAAGGGCTGGGAAGGCCTCTCCTTCGGGGCCAACGAAAAGAAGATGGGCTGGAAGTCGCAGCCCACGGCCCAGGTCAATTTCGACAACGTCCGCGTGCCGGTCGAGAACCGCATCGGCGGCGAGGGCGAGGGCTTCCGATTCGCCATGATGGGCCTGGACGGCGGCCGGCTGAACATCGCCAGCTGCTCGCTCGGCGGCGCCGCCTTCGCCCTCGATACGGCCAAGGCCTACATGGAACAGCGCAACCAGTTCGGCCGCCCCCTGAAGGACTTCCAGGCCCTGCAGTTCAAGATCGCCGACATGGCGACCGAGCTTCAGGCCTCGCAGCTGATGGTCCGCAACGCCGCCAGCGCCCTCGACAAGCGCGACCCCCACGCCACCAAGCTCTGCGCCATGGCCAAGCGGTTCGCCACCGACAGCTGCTTCGAGGTGGCCAACAACGCTCTGCAGCTGCACGGCGGGTACGGCTATCTGGCCGACTATCCGATGGAGCGCATCGTCCGCGACCTGCGCGTCCACCAGATCCTCGAGGGCACCAACGAGATCATGCGGGTCATCATCGGCCGGGAGATGTTCAGACAGTGACCGAAGAACCCGAAGTCCTCACCCGCGTCGAAGGTGGCGTCGGCCGCGTCACCCTCA
Organism: Caulobacter sp. SRI_014; assembly: GCF_057586315.1. Classification (NCBI taxonomy): domain Bacteria; kingdom Pseudomonadati; phylum Pseudomonadota; class Alphaproteobacteria; order Caulobacterales; family Caulobacteraceae; genus Caulobacter; species Caulobacter sp. SRI_014. The sequence goes on from NZ_JBYCZQ010000006.1 coordinate 38,355, forward strand.
ATCGGCCGAAAGCGCTCCACGCGCTGACGACCAACATGTGCCGGCTGATCACCGAGGCCCTGCTGGCCTGGCGCGACGATGACGCCGTGCAGTGCGTGCTCATCGACCACAGTGGTGAGCGCGGCTTCTGCGCCGGCGGCGACATCCGCATGCTGGCCGAGAGCGGGGCAGGGGATGGCAAGGCTGCCCGCGAATTCTTCCACACCGAGTACCGACTGAACCATCTGCTGTTCGTCTATCCCAAGCCCGTCATCGCGGTGATGGACGGGGTGACCATGGGCGGCGGCGTCGGCCTCTCCATGCCGGCCGCCGTGCGCATCGCCACCGAGCGGACCACTTTCGCCATGCCCGAGACCGGCATCGGCCTGTTCCCCGATGTCGGCGGGGGCTGGTTCCTGCCGCGTCTGCCGGGCAAGTCGGGCCTGTGGCTGGCCCTGACCGGGGCGCGGATCAAGGGGGCCGATTGCGTGCGGCTGGGCATCGCCACCCACTACATGCCCTCCGAGCACGTCGAGGGCTTCAAGGCCGCCCTGGCCGAGCATCCCGATTCCATTCCCGGAGCCTTGGCCCATTTCGTCCGCGACGCCGGTCCGGCCCCGATCGAGCCGCACCTGGCCGACATCGACAGGTTCTTCGGCCGCCCGACCGTCGAGGCCATCCTCGAGGACCTGGAGCAGGACACCGGCGAATGGGCGCGCGGGACCCTGGTCACGCTGGGGACCAAGTCGCCGCAGACCCTGAAGGTCGCCTTCCGCCAGCTGGCTCACGGGGCCATGTTCGACGACTTCGCCGACAACATGGTCATGGAGTACCGCATCGGGGCCCGCGTCGTTCAACGCCCGGACTTCATCGAGGGCGTCCGCGCCGTCATCGTCGACAAGGACAATACCCCGCGCTGGAACCCGGAGACCGTCGAGGCGGTCGGCGACGACCTGCTGGACGAGATTTTCGCGCCTCTCCCGGCCGATCAGGAGTGGTCCCCCCTGACGTGAGCCACATTCTCGCCTAGAGAGTTTCGCAGGTCGGGGGACCGAACGAGACAAGACGTCCAGGAGAGACGAATGACGCCCCGCGTGAGTTGGCTGGCCCTGGCCGCCGCCCTGACCTTGACTGCCTGCGCCACCACGCCGCCGCCTCCGCCCCCGCCGGTGGAAGCGGGCGCTGCGCTGCCGGCCTGGCTGGACGCCGCCCTCAGCGACCCCAACCGTCCCGCCGCCGACATGGCCCGCGACGCCAACCGCAAGCCGGGCGAGACAGTGCTCTTCGCCGGCATCAAGCCGGGCATGAAGGTCGCCGATCTGATCCCCGGCGGCGGCTACTTCACCCGCATCTTCTCAAAGGCGGTCGGCCCCAAGGGGCGGGTCTATGCCTATGTGCCCGACGAGCTGTCCAAGCTGGCCAAGCGCGAGCCGGCGGTGAACGCCGTGGCCAGGGACCCGGCCTATTCGAACGTCCGCGTCCTGCTCAGCACCCTTCCGCTGTTCAGCACGCCGGAGAAGCTGGACGTCGTCTTTACGGCCCAGAACTACCACGACATGCACGCCGACTTCATGGGCCCGGTTGATGTGAAGGCGGTCAATGCCCAGATCTGTCGGGCCTTGAAGCCGGGTGGTCTCTACATCGTCATCGACCACTCGGCCCGTCCGGGCAGCGGCCTCGAGGCCGTGAACAGTTTCCACCGCATCGACCCGGCCATTGTGCGGCGGGAAATCGAGGCGGCCGGCTTCGTCCTCGACGGGCAGGGTCAGTTCCTGCGCGACCCGAAGGACAGGCTGAATGTGAGCGTCTTCGACAAATCCATCCGGGGCGAGACCGACCAGTTCGTCTACCGCTTCCGGAAGCCTGGGAGGGCATGCCGTTGAACATCAGACTGATCGCCGCCATGGCCGGGGCTCTGACCCTGGCCATCACCGGAACCGTGGTCGCCGCCGACTACAGCGCCGCCCTGAACGACGCCAAGCGTCCGGCCGAGCAGAAGGCCCGTGACGCCGCCCGCAAGCCGGCCGAACTGCTGGCCATTGCTGAAGTGAAGCCGGGCGACAAGGTCGGCGACTTCATCATGGGCGGCGGCTACTTCACCCGCATCTTCTCCGCCGCGGTCGGCCCGACCGGCAAGGTCTACGCTCTGCAGCCGGCCGAGTTCATCAGCTTCCAGGCAAAGTACGGAACGGATCAGGACGCGGTCGTCGCCGACTACGCCAACGTCGTCCCGCTGCGGCCGTCCCTGGGCGCCATCGCCTTCCCGGAAAAGCTGGACGTCATCTTCACGGCCCAGAACTACCACGACATGCACCTGAAGATGGCGCCCGAGCCGCTGGCAGGTCTGGTCGACAAGGCGCTGTTCGACTCGCTGAAACCTGGTGGCCTGCTGGTCGTCGTCGACCACTATGCGGCCGACGGTTCGGGCACGCGGGACACTGACAGCCTGCACCGCATCGACATCGAGACGGTGAAGAAGGAAGTTCTCGCCGCCGGCTTCGTGCTGGAAAGCCAGAGCGACATCCTGCGCAACCCCAAAGACCCGCGCACCGCCAGCGTCTTCGACGCCTCGATCCGCGGCCAGTCCGACCAGTTCGTTCTCAAGTTCCGCAAACCGAAGTAAGGCCTGCGGTTCCTTAACTCACGAAGACGCCGGCCCCCGAGCGGGGGCCGGCGCAGGGAGTGTTTGCGATGACCCGCGTAGCCTTCATCGGCGTCGGCAACATGGGCGCCGGCATGGCGTCCAACCAGGTGAAAGCCGACCGTCACGTCGCCGCTTTCGACCTGTCGGCGGCCGCGCTCGACAAGGCCGTGGCCCACGGCTGCTCGCCCTCGGCCTCGGTCGCCGAGGCGGTCAAGGACGCGGACATCGTCATCACCATGCTGCCGGCCGGCAAGCATGTGCGGGAGGTCTACGAGAAGGACATCCTGCCCAACGCCCCGAAGTCGGCCCTGCTGATCGACTGCTCGACCATCGACGTCGACAGCGCCCGCGCCGTCGGGGCCCTGGCCAAGGCGGCCGGCTTCCGCTTCGGCGACGCCCCGGTCAGCGGCGGCATCATGGCCGCCGACGCCGGCACGCTTGCCTTCATGGTCGGCTGCGACGAGGCCGACTACCCGGCCTTCGAAGAGGCCCTGCAGCCCATGGCCCGCGCCATCTTCCACGCCGGTGAACTCGGGGCCGGCCAGGCGGCCAAGATCTGCAACAACATGCTGCTGGGCGTCTCGATGCTGGGCGTCTGCGAATCCCTGGCCCTGGCCGAGAAGCTGGGCCTCGACCCCACGAAGTTCTTCGACATCGCCTCGAAGTCCTCCGGCCAATGCTGGAGCCTGACCACCTACTGCCCCTGGCCGGGGCCGGTGGAATCGGCCCCGTCGAACCGCAACTACGAGGGCGGCTTCCTCACCGCCCTGATGCTCAAGGATCTCAAGCTGGCTCAGGACGCGGCCGCCAAGGCCAACGCCACCACCCCGATGGGCGCACAGGCCGAGGCCCTCTATGCCATGTTCGACGGCCTTGGCTTCGGCCAGAAGGACTTCTCGGCTGTGCTGCAGCTGATGCGGGGCAAGCTGGACACGCTCTGAGCGAAAAAACCTGACGCCTGCGTCACCTTACCTGAGAACCGTTATCGCAAGACCCGCGACCATAGGCGGAGTATTGTGGCTCAGTAAAATTCCTTAATTGGACAGCCGTCGGCGAAGGGCGATAAACACCGCCGGCAAACGAGAAGAAGAGGGACCGGGCCCCGGGGCGGGGTTCGGACACACGTCGATGGACTACAAAGCCGCGTTCCGGACCGCCGTCGAGCAGGTCCGTTCCGAAGGTCGCTACCGGGTGTTCGCCGATCTCAAGCGGCATCGCGGCGCCTTCCCGCGCGCGACGTGGACGCGTGACGACGGCTCGTCCAAGGACATCATCGTCTGGTGTTCCAACGACTACCTCGGCCAGGGCCAGAACCCGGTCGTGCTCGACGCCATGCACGCGGCCATCGACGCCAACGGCTCGGGCTCGGGCGGCACCCGCAACATTTCCGGCACCACCCACCATCACGTCGAGCTTGAGCGCGAACTCGCCGACCTGCATGGCAAGGACGCCGCCCTGCTGTTCACCTCCGGCTACGTGGCCAATGAGGCGACCCTGTCGATCCTCTACAAGGTGCTGCCCGGCCTGATCGTCTTCTCGGACGAGCTGAACCACGCCAGCATGATCGCCGGCATCCGCAACGGCGGCGGCGCCCGGCACATCTTCCGCCACAACGACCTGGAACACCTCGAAAGCCTGCTGATCGACGCCCCGGCCGATGCGCCGAAGCTGATCGCCTTCGAGAGCGTCTATTCGATGGACGGCGACATCGCCGACCTGGCGGGCACCGTGGCCCTGGCCAGGAAGTACGGCGCCCTGACCTACCTCGACGAAGTCCATGCCGTCGGCCTCTACGGCCAGCGCGGCGCCGGCGTCGCCGAGCGCGACGGGGTCATGGCCGACATCGACATCATCGAAGGCACCCTGGGCAAGGCGTTCGGCGTCATGGGCGGCTACATCGCCGGCGACATCGAGATGGTCGACGCCATCCGCTCCTACGCCTCGGGCTTCATCTTCACGACGTCGCTGCCGCCGGCCCTGACCGCCGGCGCCGCCGCGTCGGTCCGCTGGCTCAAGCAGCACAACGAGGTCCGCGAGATCCACCAGGAACGCGCCGAGACCCTCAAGCAGATGTTCCGCGACGCCGGCCTGCCGGTCATGCCGTCGGTCAGCCATATCGTGCCGGTGATGGTCGGCGACCCCGTCCACTGCAAGATGGTCTCGGACATGCTGCTGGAAGACCACGGCATCTACGTCCAGCCGATCAACTACCCGACCGTGCCGCGCGGCACCGAGCGCCTGCGCTTCACCCCGACCCCGTTCCATACGGACGAGATGATGCGCGAGCTGGTCGGGGCGATGGAAAAGCTCTGGGCCCACTGCAACATCGCCCGCCTGGGTGGCGTCGCTGCCTAAGGAGCGGTGGTCCTCCACCCCCGCGATCGACATCTCGACGCATCTGCCGCGGCCGCCTGAGGAAATCTGGGCGGCCGTCGCCACGCCTGAAGGCGTCAACGCCGAGCTCATGCCGCTGGTCCGGATGAGCTTTCCGCCCGAGCTGACCGATCTGCGCCAGGCGCCGTTGGGCGAACGGGTCGCCGACTGCTGGCTCTACGCCTTCGGTCTCATCCCGTTCGAGCGCCACACCCTGCTGTTCGCCGACATCGGACCGACCGGGTTCGTGGAAACCTCGCTGGGTCTCCTGCAGTACTGGTACTGGAAGCACGAGCGCAGCGTCCGCCCCGCCGACGGTGGCGGCTGCATCGTCCGCGACATCGTCACGGTCGACGCCAAGTTCGGCTTTCTCGACGGAATCACCCAGGCGCTGACCGCCTACGTCTTCCGTCGCCGGCACAAACGGCTTAAGCTGCTCTACAGCTGATCAGGAGCTACTTCCGCCGCACACCCTTTCCGAGCCCGATCTTCTTGGCGAAATCAGACCGTCGCTCGGCGTAGGCCGGCGCGACCATCGGGTACTCGGGCGGCAGGCCCCATTTGCGGCGATACTCTTCCGGCGACAGGTCGTAGCGCGCCCGCAGGTAGCGCTTCAGCATGGTCAGTCGTTTGCCGTCTTCCAGACAGACAATGTAGTCGTGCTGCACCGACCGGCCGACGGGCACGGCCGGCTTCTGCTTGGCGGCCGGCTGGGCGGGGGCCGCTTCGCCGCTGTCCAGGCCTTTCAGCGCCTGATGGACGCTACGAATCAAATCCGGCAGGGCGCTGGCGCCGATCTGGTTGCGCGTCACATAGGCCGATACGATGTCCGAACCGAGTTGCAGCAGCTCGGTGTCCGACGAACCCAAAGGGCGGGTGGAGTCGGCCATGGTTTCAAAACCTTTCAAACTCAAAGACTAACGGAGCTCACCGTCCAGTTGCGAACGGCTTGCGATGGCCAACGTCTCGCCGCCGCGCCGGTTCCGATTGATCCCCCCGCTTCCAACCCTTAACAGGGCGCGACCCCGCGCCCCCGCCAGCCGGAGAGACCCCATGACCGCCCACACCAAAGTTGCCCCCGCCTTCTTCGGCGCCGATCTGGCCAAGGCCGACCCGGACATCGCCAAGGCCATCGATTTCGAGCTGAACCGGCAACGGGATCAGATCGAGCTGATCGCCTCGGAGAACATCGTCTCCAAGGCCGTGCTCGAGGCCCAGGGCTCGATCCTGACCAACAAGTACGCCGAGGGCTATCCCGGCAAGCGCTACTACGGCGGCTGCGAATACGTCGATGTCATCGAACAGATCGCCATCGACCGGGCCAAGGAACTGTTCGGCGCGGCCTACGCCAACGTCCAGCCGCACTCGGGCTCCCAGGCCAACCAGGCGGTGTTCAACGCGCTTCTGAAGCCCGGCGACACCTTCATGGGCATGGATCTGGCCGCCGGCGGCCACCTGACCCACGGCAGCCCGGCCAACCAGTCGGGCAAGTGGTTCCGCCCGGTCAGCTACACGGTGCGCCAGCAGGACCAGCTGATCGACTACGACAACGTCAACGACGTCGCCCAGGCCGAGAAGCCCAAGCTGATCATTGCCGGCGGCAGCGCCTACGGCCGCATCATCGACTTCGCCAAGTTCCGCCAGATCGCCGACAGCATCGGCGCGTATCTGATGGTCGACATGGCCCACTTCGCCGGTCTGGTGGCCGGCGGCCACTACCCCAGCCCCGTGCCGCACGCCCATGTGGTGACCACCACCACCCACAAGACCCTGCGCGGCCCGCGCGGCGGCCTGATCCTCAGCAACGACCTGGATCTGGGCAAGAAGTTCAACAGCGCCATCTTCCCCGGCATCCAGGGCGGCCCGCTCGAGCACGTCATCGCCGCCAAGGCCGTGGCCTTCGGTGAAGCCCTGCAGCCGTCCTTCAAGGACTACGGCGCCCAGGTCATCGCCAACGCCGTTGCCCTGTCCGACAGCCTGCAGGCGGCGGGTCTCAACATCGTCTCGGGCGGCACCGACAGCCACGTCATGCTGGTCGATCTGCGGCCCAAGAACGTCACCGGCAAACTGGCCGAAGAGGCGCTCGAACGCGCCCACATCACCACCAACAAGAACGGCATTCCCTTCGACCCGCTGCCGCCCACCAAGACCTCGGGCATCCGCGTCGGCACCCCGGCCGGCACGACGCGCGGCTTCGGCGAGGAAGAATTCCGTCAGATCGGCAAGTGGATCGGTGAAGTTCTCGATGGCCTGTCCGGTAATGAAGCCGGCGACCCGGCCGTGGAAGCCCGCGTTCGTGAAGAGGTCATCGCATTGACGAAACGCTTCCCGATCTACAACTAGTAGGGCTGAGCCCGCCGGGAGGGGCTACATCATGCGTTGCCCGTTCTGCGGACACATGGAAAGCCAGGTCAAGGACAGCCGCCCGTCGGAAGACGGCGCGGCCATCCGCCGTCGCCGTCTCTGCCCCGAGTGCGGCGGTCGCTTCACCACCTTCGAACGCGTCCAGCTGCGCGAACTGACCATTCTCAAGCGCTCGGGCCGCCGCTCGCCCTTCGACCGGGAGAAGCTGGTCCGTTCGATCGCCATCGCCACCCGCAAGCGTCCGATCGACACCGAGCGCGTCGACCGCATGGTCAACGGCATCGTCCGCCAGCTGGAAAGCATGGGCGAAACCGAACTGCCCAGCAGCGCCGTCGGCGAGATGGTTATGAAGGCCCTCAAGAGCCTCGATGACGTGGCCTACGTCCGCTACGCCAGCGTCTACCGCGACTTCCGCCACACCGACGACTTCGCCAAGTTCCTCTCCGACGAGGGGCTGAACGAGGAAGCTGAGGACTGATCATTTTCCGCCAACCCCGGCGGGGATCGGAAGACTGTGAAATGACCGCCAAACTGACATCGGCTCTGGCCGCGGCCCTGCTTGAGGCGCTGTTCTTTCTGGAGAGCCACGAGCTCGGCGACGAAGCAGATGATGCGGCGGTTGAGGTGATGGAGTCCATCAGCTTCTCGCTCCAGCAACTGTCAGACCAGGAGCGCGCTGAACTCGCGGGCGTGATCGCCTCGGTTTCCAAGGACGGCGCTCGGCCGGAGCTTGCTGAATTTGCAGCCGGCTTCCTTGAGAACTTTGGGCTGGATTAGGTTCGTCCCCAGTGCGCGTCACCCTCAAGCTCGCAACTTCTCTCGACGGCCGGATCGCCACCGCGTCTGGTGAAAGCCGCTGGATCACGGGTCCCGCGGCCCGTGAGGAGGTGCACCGCCTGCGCGCCATGCACCAGGCCGTGCTGGTCGGGGTCGATACCGCCATCGCCGATGATCCGGAACTCACCGTCCGCCTTTCGGGCTTCGTCGGCCTTCAGCCGGCGCGGGTCGTTCTGGACAGTCGCCAACGTCTGCCGTCCAACACGAAACTGGTCCACGAGGCCAACCGCCTCGACACCGTGGTGATTTCCACCCTGCCGCCAAACAATCGTTTGACTGACGCGGGGGTCAACGTCCTACAGGTGGACTCGCAAGATGCCCGACCGGACTTGCCACAGGCCTTGAACGCCCTGTCCGGTTGGCTGAACCGTAGGGTCAGCGCACGCCTGCCGACCACGCCGCCCGAGGACTTCGCGTTCGAGGCCAGCGTGTTGATCGAGGGCGGCGGTCAGGTGGCGGCGAGTTTCCTCAAAGCCGGCCTGGTCGACGCCATCGAGTGGTTTCGGGCGCCGATGATCCTTGGGGATGAGGGGCGTCCGGCCGTCGGCGAGTTCGTGCTGAACCGCCTGGCCGACGCGCCCCGGTTCAAACGGCTTGCGGTTCATCAGGTCGGCGACGACCTGTGGGAGCGCTACGAAAGGCTTTGAGATGTTCACCGGAATAGTCACCGACGTCGGCCGGGTCCGCTCGGTCCGACAGACCAATCGCGACCGCCGCTACGAGATCGAGACGGCCTACGACGTCGCCTCGATCGATCTGGGCGCCAGCATCAGCCACGCCGGCTGTTGCCTGACCGTGGTCGAGAAGGGCGATACCTGGTTCGCCGTCGAGGTCTCGGGCGAGACCCTGGCCCACACGACCCTTGGGCAATGGGAGGAGGGCCACCGGGTCAACCTCGAACGCGCCGCGCGCCTCGGCGACGAGATGGGCGGCCATGTGGTCAGCGGCCATGTCGACGGGGTGGGAGAGGTGCTCTCCATCACGCCTGAAGGCGGCTCGCACCGCTATCGCATCCGTGCCCCGCGCCCGTTGCATCGCCTGATTGCGCCCAAGGGGTCGATCTCGGTCGAGGGCGTCAGCCTGACCGTCAATGAAGTCGAGGACGACGTCTTCGGCCTCAACATCATCCCGCACACCTGGGACGTCACCACGCTGGGCGAACTGAAACCCGGTTCGAAGGTCAATCTCGAGATCGATATGCTGGCGCGATACCTCGCGCGGTGGCAGGAGACCGCGTCATGAGCCACGACACCCCCATCTCCGCCATCGAGGACATCATCGAGGACGCCCGCAATGGCCGTCCCTACATCCTCGTCGATGCGGAAGACCGCGAGAACGAGGGCGATGTCATCATCCCCGCCCAGTTCGCCACCCCCGAACAGATCAACTTCATGGCGCGCTTCGCGCGGGGGCTGATCTGTCTCTCCATCACCAACGACCGCGCCAAGGCCCTGCGCCTGCCGCCTATGGCCGCTGAGAACCGCGAGAGCATGGGCACGGCCTTCACCGTCTCCATCGAGGCCAAGGAAGGCGTCACCACAGGCATCTCGGCCCACGACCGGTCGCACACCGTCGCCGTCGCCATCGATCCGACCAAGGGCCCGGACGACATCGTCACCCCCGGCCACGTCTTCCCGCTGGTCGCCAAGGACGGCGGCGTGCTGGTTCGCGCCGGCCACACCGAGGCGGCCGTCGATATCTCGCGCCTGGCCGGCCTCAACCCGGCCGGCGTGATCTGCGAGATCATGAACGATGACGGCACCATGGCCCGCCTGCCGGAACTGGTCGCCTTCGCCCAGCTGCACGGCCTGAAGATCGGCACCATCGCGGATCTGATCGCCTATCGCCGCCGCAACGAGCGCCAGGTCGAACGGGCGCTGGAGCGGCCCTTCATCTCGAACTTCGGCGGCGAGTTCCGGATGATCGTCTACCGCAACAGCATCGACAAATGCGAACACGTGGCCCTGGTGAAGGGCAGGATCGACCCCGATCACCCGACCCTCGTGCGCATGCACCAGGTCGATATGGCCGCCGACATGCTGGGCGCCCTGGGGGCCCGCACCGACTACATTCCGTCGGCCCTGAAGGCCATCGGCGAGCATGACGGTCCCGGCGTGGCGGTCTTCATCCGCGACCCGAACCCCGCCTGGCTCAGCGAGCGCTACGGCATCGACACCGAGGTCGGCAGCCAGTATCGAAACAACGCCTTGCGCGACTATGGCGTCGGGGCGCAAATCCTCCTCGACCTTGGCGTGCGGGAGATGATCCTGCTGACCTCCAGCCCGTTCAAGCCGGCGGCGCTCGAAGGTTATGGGCTTAAGATCGTGGGCCGGGCCCCGATCTCTGGAGAGAGTGAATGATCGACGACATCGTCCGCATCCTGATCGTCGAGGGGCGTTTCTATAACGACCTCTCGGACGAACTGCTGCGCGGGGCCACCGACGCCATCACCGCGTTCGGCGCCGAGTATGACGTCGTCACCGTGCCCGGCGCCCTGGAGATTCCCGGTGTCATCGCCCTGGCCGACGAGGGTGGCCGACGCCCGGCCGGCGTGAAGTACGACGGCTACGTCGCCCTGGGCGTCGTCATCCGTGGCGAGACGTACCACTTCGAGATTGTCTCCAATGAAAGCTGCCGGGGCGTCATGGACCTGACGCTGAAGGGCCTGCCGATCGGCAACGGCATCCTGACCGTCGAGGACGAGGAACAGGCCTGGGCCCGCGCCCGCGTTTCCGAGGGCGACAAGGGCGGCGGCGCGGCCCGCGCGGCGCTCGACGTCATCACCCACAAGCGCCGCCTGCTGGGAGGCCCGCGATGAGCGACGATCCCAAGCCGGGCAACCTGGCCGATGCCTTCGACAAGCTGCAGAAGCTGGCCGAGGACAGGCCGGTCGCCAACCTGAGCGCCAAGGAGCGCCGGGCCCGCACGGTCTCCCGCCTGGCCGCCGTCCAGGCGCTGTACCAGATGGAAATGACCGGGGCCGGCGTCGAAGCCGTCATCCGCGAGTTCAGCGACCACCGCTTCGACCGCGACATCGAGGGCGAACTGCTGGCCCAGGCCGACGAGGAATTCTTCGCCGACCTGATCCGCGGCGCCGTCGGCGAGCAGGGCGAGATCGACAAGGCCGTCACCGCCCGCCTGGCCTCCAACTGGAAGCTCGACCGCCTCGACGCCACCGCCCGCGCCATCCTGCGCGCCGGCGCCTGGGAGCTGCTGCGCCGCCCCGACGTGCCGCTGGAAGTGGCCATCGACGAGTACGTCGAAATCGCCAAGTCCTTCTTCGAGGGCCCGGAACCGGGCTTCATCAACGGCGCGCTGGACGGGATCGCCAAGGATGCCCGCAGGGCCTGATCCGCAAGGGGAGGGGGAGTTCGACTGGATCGAGCGCCTCCTCCGCCCGCTTACCCTGGGCGCGCCCGGGGCCCTGGACCTGCTCGACGACGCCGCCGTCATCCGCCCGCGCGAGGGCTGTGACCTCGTCGTCACCAAGGACGCCATGGTCTCCGGCGTCCACTTCCTGCCGGACGACCCCCTGGACACGGTGGCCCGCAAGCTGCTGGCCGTGAACCTCTCCGACCTCGCCGCCAAGGGCGCCGAGCCGATTGGGTACTTCCTGTCGGTCGCCTGGCCCAGGGACACCGACTGGTCCGCCAAGGTCCTGTTCACCGATGGCCTGCGTGACGCCGGGCAACGCTGGCGCCTGCCCCTCCTCGGCGGCGACACTGTCTCCACCCCCGGCCCCTTGACCCTGTCCGCCACCCTGATGGGCGAGGTCCCCACCGGCGGCATGATCCGCCGCGCCACGGCCCAACCCGGCGACCTCCTGATGGTCAGCGGCCCCATTGGCGATGGCTGGCTGGGGCTACAGGCGGCGCGGGGTCTGATCGCAGGACCTCGCCTGGCCGCACACTACCGCACGCCCGAACCGCGCCTGGACCTGATCGGAACCCTCCGCCAGTTCGCGCGAGCCAGCGCCGATGTATCGGACGGGCTGCTTGCAGACGCGGGCCGGATCGCGATCGCCAGCGGCTTAGCGGTCGAGGTGGCCTTGGACCAGATGCCCGTCTCGGAGGAAGCTGCACGTTGGCTGGCCGACCAACCGGACGAGGCCCGGGCCCGCCTGACCCTGGCCACCGGCGGCGACGACTACCAGATCGTCTGCGCCGTCGACCCGTCGGAACTGCCGGCGCTGCACGCGGCGGAGACGGGGCTGACAGTGGTTGGCCGGTTCCGCTTGGGGGAAGGGGTGTCGGCGACCTTTGACGGCGAACCGCTCTCAGTCTCCTCCTTCGGTTGGACCCACTAACCTCTCCCCAAAATCCGCTCATCCCGACGAAAGTCGGGACCCAGTGTCCGCCGGCGGAACAGGCGCTGGCGCTGATCAGAGCTGAAGCCATTCGCCGCTTGCCAGCTGGGTCCCGACTTTGGTCGGGATGAGCGGAAAATATGTTGCTTGTTTGTTCTATTTTGATCAAACTCAGCCATGGCCTTCTATTGCTACATCGTGGCGAGCGGTCGAAACGGGACCCTCTACATCGGCCATACCGATGACCTCACGGTCCGCATCAGTCAGCACAAGCAGAAACTGATCCCGGGCTTCACCTCAAGGTACGGCTGCGACCAACTCGTCTGGTTCTGCCCCCATGACAGCCGAGAAGCGGCCTTCCTTCACGAGCGCAGACTGAAAGAGTGGCGCCGCGATTGGAAACTCCAGCTCATCGAAACTTCCAACCCAGACTGGCGTGACCTCTACTGGGAGGCCTGTGGCATCCACGACCCATCGAAACCCTACGTCATCACCGGTCTCGATCTGCCCGAAACCCACCCTTAACCACACCCGCGCATAACCACCCTCATGGATCGCCGCGCCCTCTTTGCCCTTGCGCCAGCCCTGCTGGTCGCCACCGCCGCCCAGGCCGCGGGCGGGGGCGGAGCCAAGAAGGACTCCGCGGGCCAGTACGTCGATCTCGCCCCCATCGCCCTGCCGGTCGTGGCCGGCGGCAAGCTGATCAACTACGTCTTCGTCTCCCTGCGGCTGAATCTCAGCCCCTCGGCTGACGCCGTGAAGCTGCGCGCCAAGGAACCCTGGTTCCGCGACGCCATGGTCCGGGCCGGCCACCGCGCCCCTTTCACCAATCCGAAGAACTATCTGGTCCTCGACGAGGCCCGGCTGAAGTCGGTTCTGCTGCGCGAGGCGGGCGCCATTGCCGGCGCTCGGAACTTCACCTCGGTGACCGTTACCTCGATGACGCCCAAGCAGCGCAGCGGTTTGCCGCGCCCTCCGGCGTAGCCAAAACCCTTCGGCGCCATTGCGCCGCATTTCCCTAACTGGCAAAGACTGGCCGTCTTTTCGCACACGGGCGGATTCCGCCTGATGAGAAGGGGGTCTGGAAGCCGCTCAGAGCAGCGGGCCAAAGCCTCCCGCAAGGAAACAAAGGGGCTTCTTCTCACAATGACTACCGATCAATTCCTCTGGCTTGCCATCGGGGGCGGCTTTGTCGCCGTCCTCTACGGCATCTTCCAGACCATGGCGCTGCTGCGCAAATCGCCGGGCAACGCCCGCATGCAGGAAATCGCCGCCGCCATTCAGGAAGGCGCGCAAGCCTACCTGAACCGCCAGTACGCCACCATCGGCGCCATCGGCGCGGTCATCCTGGTCGCGCTCTACTTCGTGCTGGGCCTGCTGCCGGCCATCGGCTTCCTGGTCGGCGCGGTGCTGTCCGGCGCCGCCGGCTTCATCGGCATGCTGATCTCGGTCCGGGCCAACGTGCGCACGGCCCAGGCCGCGTCCGAGAGCCTCGGCAAGGGCCTCAACGTCGCCTTCACCTCGGGCGCCATCACCGGCATGCTGGTGGCCGGCCTCGCCCTGCTGGGCGTCGCGGGCTACTACTACGTGCTGACCAACCTGGTGGAGACCCAAGGCCGCGACATCGTCGACAGCCTGGTCTGCCTGGGTCTCGGCGCCTCGCTGATCTCCATCTTCGCCCGTCTCGGCGGCGGTATCTTCACCAAGGGCGCCGACGTCGGCGGCGACATGGTCGGCAAGGTCGAAGCCGGTATCCCGGAAGATGACCCCCGCAACGCCGCCACCATCGCCGACAACGTCGGCGACAACGTCGGCGACTGCGCCGGCATGGCCGCCGACCTGTTCGAGACCTATGCGGTGACCACCGTCGCCACCATGGTCCTGGCCAGCATCCTGTTCACCGGCGCCGAAGGCGTGGCGATGATGATGCTGCCGCTGGCCATCTGCGGCATCTGCATCTTCACCTCGATCATCGGCACCTTCGCCGTCCGTCTGGGCAAGAAGCAGAACATCATGGGCGCCCTCTACCAGGGCCTCATCGTCACCGGCATCCTGTCGATCCCGGCTGTCTGGTGGGTTGTCCATGCTCTGGTCCCGACCCCGATCACCGCGGGCGGCGTCACCTACACCGCCGACGCCCTCAGCTACTGCGGCTTCGCCGGCCTCGCCGTCACCGCCCTGATCGTCATGATCACCGAGTACTACACCGGCACCAACTTCCGCCCGGTCCGCTCGGTCGCTCAGGCTTCGGTCAGCGGGCACGGCACCAACGTCATCCAGGGCCTGGCCATGAGCCTCGAGTCCACCGCGCTGCCCGCGCTGGTGATCATCGTCGGCATCATCGTCACCTACACCCTGGGCGGCCTGTTCGGCATCGCCATCGCCACCACCACCATGCTGTCGCTCGCCGGCTTCATCGTGGCGCTGGACGCCTTCGGCCCGGTCACCGACAACGCCGGCGGCATCGCCGAAATGGCCGGTCTGCCCCCGGAAGTCCGCGTCACCACCGACGCCCTGGACGCCGTCGGCAACACCACCAAGGCCGTCACCAAGGGCTATGCGATCGGTTCGGCCGGTCTCGGCGCCCTGGTGCTGTTCGCCGCCTACACCGAAGACCTGAAGTTCTTCGCCGCCAACGCGGTGGACGGCTCCTTCTTCTTCGGCCTCGGCGACGTCGCCTTCGACCTGTCCAACCCCTACGTCGTGGTCGGCCTGCTGTTCGGGGGGCTGCTGCCCTTCCTGTTCGGCGGCATGTCGATGACCGCCGTGGGCCGCGCCGCCGAAGCGGTGGTGCATGAGGTCCGCCGTCAGTTCCGGGAAAACCCCGGCATCATGACCGGCGAGGTCAAGCCCGAGTACGGCAAGGCCGTCGACATCCTGACCAAGGCCGCGATCCGCGAGATGATCGTACCCTCGCTGCTGCCGGTCGTGTCGCCCATCGCGCTGTTCTTCATCCTCGACCAGATCACCACCCGCCAGAACGCCTTCGCCGGCCTCGGCGCGATGCTGATGGGGGTGATCGTCACCGGCCTGTTCGTCGCCATCTCGATGACCAGCGGCGGCGGCGCCTGGGACAACGCCAAGAAGATCATCGAAGAGGGCTTCACCGACAAGGACGGCGTCCTCCATGGCAAGGGTTCGGAGGCTCACAAGGCCGCCGTCACCGGCGACACCGTCGGCGACCCCTACAAGGACACCTCGGGTCCCGCCGTGAACCCGATGATCAAGATCACCAACATCGTCGCCCTGCTGCTGCTGGCCATCCTGGCGCACTAAGGCTGTCGATTATGTGTTGAGTTGCGGACGCCCCGGAGAGCAATCTCCGGGGCGTTTCGTTTGGGGGATTCCACAGTGTCGCGTCTGTCTCGTCGGGCCATGCTTGCGTCCCTGGCCATCGCGCCGTTGGCCACGCCCGCCTGGGCGCTCAAGCCTGCCCCCATCATGGCCCCGCGCCCGCCGGGCCCCGACGAGGCGCTGATCTACGTCTACCGGCCCTGGAGCTTTGCCCTGGGCGGGCGCGCGATGATGATCCGCGTGAATGGTGTGAAGGCGATCAAGCTGAACACCGAAGAGTACAGCTGGATGTACCTCAAGGCGGGGCCCTATGAGGTTGCCCTGACCGGCGACCTGGAGCTGGGCCTCATGATCCCTCCGAAGTGGGCGCAGGCCACGATGGAGGGAGGCGCGACCTATTTCACCCGCATCACGCTGCAGGGCAGGCCGAACGCCATCGTCGGCTTCCTGGAATCCACCAGCGAGCAGCAGGCTCTTCCGTTCATCCGTGGTGACTTCAAGCGCGGCCCCAACGGCTACAAGCGCAAGCCGCTCCTGAAGGAAGCCGCTGCGCTCGGCGCGACGGACGAGTAGGGGGGCGGGCGCCCACCCTGTCCATGGCTCGTCAGGGCCAATTCCCTGTTGCCAAAGCCCCGTTAGGCGACCCCGGCAATACTTCTGCCATGCTCCCGAAATGAACTTGCGCGACCGTATGACGCATGCAAGGGTTGATCATCCGGGGGATGTTTCGTGGTCGGATTCGTATCCAGATGGCATCAAGCGCCGTCCCCAATTGCTGGGTTCGGGCGCCGTCTGAGTTCCTCATCAAGCCAGGCAACGGCATCACAGGCCGTATGGACAACTGCGCTCAGGGCCCGTTCCAGCGCCGCCGGCTCGCCCGTTCTCGACAGCGCCAGGAGCGCTTTGTTCAGGCTGGGGCTCAGCAGGTAGAAGATGGGGGTCAGGGGGATGCTCGGGGCATCAAGCCCGTATGCGCGGGCCAGGCCCAGTTGGAACAGGGCGCGGGCCAGCCGGCCGTTTCCGTCGATCATTGGGTGGAACAGGATGGTCCCGGCGAACAGGGCGGCCGGCGTGGCCAGCCCGCCCGGCGGGAACGCCAACGCGTCGTTGATCCAGGGCAGCCACGCCGTGGTCCGTTCGGGTGGTTCGAACAGCATCCGCACACCCTCGACGGCGCCCTGCGGTCCGATCTCGCCGCGCTCCCGCAGGGTCGCGCGGGCGCCCAGCAGGCTGGAGGCGAGGGCGGTCACGGGCGCAAGCTCGATCCGGGGCTCCATGAACCTCGGCCATAGAGCCGACAGGGTCGGCTCACTGGCCGGCCGCAGCAGGGTCCGTCGCAGCATGTGGCCAAGAGCCGCCGGGTCCAGGGTCTCCATCGCCAGGTCCGGTGTGAAGGCGCCCGAGGCCATGGCATGGGCCAGGCGCAGCTCGTTTCCGATCGCATGGGTGGCCGTCGGGAACCGGCCGGACGCCTCGCGCACCCGCGACTCCAGGGCCGCGTCGGGCGCAATCCCCAGAAATCGATCCGCGCTCGGGCAGAGCATCCGTTGCATGAAAATTATCCACAGTTTAAGCGCGAGAACACCATAGAGAAACAATTGACAGTTGAATATAACTTTCGATTAGATGACCCATGGTTGCTAATGGCCATGTATAGTCGGGAAGATTTACTATGCGTAGACTTTTACCGGAAGAGATGGACCGCGTTGCGGGCGGCTATGATCCTGAAAATCCCTTTGCCACTTTTGATCTGGGCGGCGGCGATGGCGGCATCGGCGGCGACGACGGTGGCGGCGACCCGGGCGGCGGTGGTGACCCCGGCGGCGGCGGGGGTGGCGGCGATCCCGATCCGATCACGACGGACGAACTGGTCGATGAGATCCTCAATCTGATCGATCAGGCGGGCACCAACTACCTCGATCCGGCGTGGACGGCCGGGGGCGACGACAGTGGCGGCGGCCAGGTCGGGCACGACCAGAACAGCTACTACTGGGAGACGCTCGGCCAGCAGATCATGTCGAACTTCGACATGCAGTTTCAGGCCTTCCAGCAGGAGGCCGGAGACTATTTCGCCCACCAGCAGGCGGTGCAGGCCTTCCAGGCTTCGCTCAACCAGGCCATCGCCAACGGCGACGATATCGCGCCCTATCTTATCCAGTTGGGCTACAACCTTCCGCCCGGAACCGTCACCGCGGCTCAGACGGCCGGCGGCCAGACCGTCTACACCTTCACCGAGAGCGACGGCGATGTGTCGCCGGTGATCGTCATTGCCAACTGCGACAGCAACGGGAGCATCTCCAGCCTGGTCTTCACGTCGGGGCAGGGCTGGAACATCGCCGGCGGAATCTACGACAGGGTTACGCAGGCTATGGATGTTCTCGATGCGATCGAGGGCGCGTTCGAGCTCATCAAGACGGCTGATGACGTCAACACCCCGATGGTCAGCGCCGAGCATATCCGGACCAATCCGGACGGCAGCTGGAGCTATGCCATCACCGATGCGGATGGCCAGTTCGCGGGCTGGGTGACCGTCACCAGCACCGGTTGGTACTTCGAGAACAGCAATGACGTCATGACGTTCAACAAGGAGTATCCGACCAATTGGGGCACGCTCGAGGGCGTGACGTTCCAGGAGCAACTCGCGTTCCAGGATCGCGCCTGGGGCAATCCGCTCTCGAAGGTGATCCAGGCCATGTTCTTCGGCCCGCTCAACGCCACGACGAGCGGGCTCATGCCCATCGTGGTGGATATTCTCGGGAAGTTCGGCGTGAACGCCACCGGTTGGGCCGCCGGCCAGGGCAACCCGGACCTGTTCGTGCGGGCGCAGGAAGTCGCCTACGAAATGCGGAAGTTGAAGCTCCAGGGCTACAACCCGCCGAACTAACCTCTCTCAGTAAGGAGTATCGAAATGTCCTCGCATCGGTCCCGGCTCGCCTCGGCGGCGAGCCTGCTGTTCTGTATCGTCGCGGTCGCCTGCGCGCCGGCGCCGGCGCGGGGACAGGTCGCCGGCATCGAAAGGGTGCCGGACGGTCTCATCTTCGAAGGGGTGATCGATACCCCCGCGGTCGACCGGCTGGAGCGCGAGCTCCGGCCGGGCGACAGGCTGCTCATCGACAGCCAGGGCGGTGACGACGGCGCCGCCCTGCGCCTCGCCGAACTGGTCGTGGCCCGCGATGTCGGGGTGCTGGTCAATGGCCGCTGCTTCGCGCAGTGCGCCACCTATGTCTTCCTTGCCGCGCGGGGCGGTACGATCCGGCGCGGAACCTACCTCCTGTTTGGTCCCAGTCCCCTGGCGACCGAAGCGGCGCTCAATCTCAAGCCCGATCTGTTGAAGCCTGAGGAGGTCGCGGCCTGGACCCGGCATCTGACGCGCTACCGCAAGCTCCTGGCCAGGGTCCCCGGCGCCGAAGGGGTGCTCGCCTGTGCGGACAGGGGGCTGAAGGCCAATATCGCCGCCGCCGCAGCCGGCCCGCGACGGGAGGGTGACTTGCGCACCGTCCGCCTGCCAACGGCCTATGACCTGGCGGCCATTTCTTCCGACCAACTGACCGGAGCCGGCTTCGAACTTGCCGAGGGAGGCTGGTTCGCCCCCGCCGAAGTCCGCGACTCGGCCGTCCAGTTCCTTGGCCGCAAGATCGTCTGGCTGGACAGCCCGGCGGCCTGTGCGACGCCCTGATCCGGACGAGAGCCCCCTCCGTGGACGATCTCTTCCGCCCCCAGGCCACCTCCACCGCGGCCGAAGAACTGCATACGCCGGTCAAGCCGCCGGGCGCCCTTAGCTGGGCCTTCGTCGGCCTGCTGGCGGCGATCGTGGTCTTTGGCGTCGTGGCGCTCACCCAGGTTCATGTCAGCCGCAAGGAAACCGTCATCGGCGTGCTGCAGCCGCCGGCCGGCGCGGCGCGGGTCGTCGCGCCCTCGGGCGGAGTCGTGACCCAGGTCTTCCATCGCGAGGGGGACTGGCTGGAAAAGGGCGATCCCATCGCCATCATCGCCTCCGACCCGACCCTGCCGGGGGGAGAGCGCCTCAGCGATCTGCTGACCGCCGCCACCGCCGACCAGGCCTCGGCGCTGGGCGACCAGGCTGCCGCCAAATCGGCCGTGCTGCGCGTCCGGCAGAGCGAGATGGCCAACCGGCGCCAGGCCCTGATCGAGGACCTGCCGCGCCTGAAGCACGAGGCGGCTCTGCAGGAGCAACGCATCAAATACGCCCGCGAGAGCGCCGAGGCGGCCAAGACCCTGTTCGACAAACAACTGCTGCCAGCGCTGCAGTATCGCCAGCGGCAGGACGCCTTGGCCTTCGCCGAACAGGGGCTGTCGCAGCTGCTTCGGCAGATCGAAAGCGGCGGCGCCGAGATCCGCCAGATCGACGCCCAGATGCTCCGCATGCAGGCCGAGGACAAGGACGCTATCGCCAGCGTCCAGTTCGGCCGCGCTCAGCTCGACGAGCGCCTTGCGGCCATGAAGGCCGAGAGATCCTTTGTCCTGTCGGCGCCGGTGGCGGGTCGCCTCGGCGCCCTGCAGGCCACGACCGGCGCCGCTGTCCAGGCGGGCTCCACCGTCGGCGCGGTGCTGCCAAAGGACCTTGGCCTCCAGGCTGTGCTCTGGGTCTCCTCGTCCAGCATCGGCTTCGTGCGCAAGGGCGGCCGCGTCCGCCTGATGTACGACGCCTATCCCTACGAGCGGTTCGGCGCCGCCGAGGGATCGGTCCAGGAGGTCGCCCTGGCCCCCGTCTCGCCCACCGAGCTGCAGGCGGTCGGCATCAAGACCGAGCAGCCGCTGTACATGGTCCTGGTCAGACTGGCCTCGCAGGACGTCAACGCCTACGGCCGCAACTGGACCCTGGCCTCCGGCATGACCCTGCAGGCCGACATCATTCTCGAGCGTCAGTCGATCTTCGAATGGCTGACCGATGGCATCCGCGGCGCCCAACGCCGCCACGTACTGTAGGCCGGCGCCGCGTGAACTATCGCAATCTCAGACAGTCCGAAGTTTCCGAATGCGGTCTCATCGCCCTGGCGGCGGCGGCGCAGATCCTCGGGGTCGAGCATGAGCTCGGAACCCTGCGGCGCACCTATTCGGTGTCCTCGCGCGGGCTTACGGCGGCCCAGCTGGTCGAGATCGCCCAGGGCATGGGCCTGTCCCCCCGGGCTGTGCGGTGCGAGCTGGAGGACCTGGCGCGGCTGCGGCTGCCGGCGGTGCTGCACTGGGAGTTCAACCACTTCGTCGTGCTCACCCAGGTGAAGGGCGACCGCCTGCGGATCTACGACCCCAGGTCCGGCGAAGCCTGGGTGTCGCGGGCACGCGCCGATCAGGCCTTTACCGGCGTCGCCATCGAACTGGCCCGTTCCGGCGAGTTCAAACGCCGGGTCGAGAAGTCCACGCTCAATATCTTCAGCCTGTTCGAGTGGTCGCGGGGCCTGAAGGCCGGCCTGGTGCAGACGCTCCTGATCTCGGCCGTCCTCCAGGGCTTCGTGCTGCTGTCGCCCATGTTCCTGCAGGTGGCGGTCGACCAGGGGGCGGCGCGGGGCGATGTCGATATCGTCCAGCTGCTGTTCGGGGTCTTCCTGGTCGTCGCCATCTTCAACTTCGCGGCGGAGATCCTGCGCGGCCTGTCGGTCCAGCGGATCGGCGCCATGCTCGCCTGGGACATGAGCCGCCGCCTGCTGCGGCACATGATCAAGCTGCCGCTGCTCTGGTTCCAGAAGCGCAAGCTGGCGGACACGATCAGCCGGCTCGACGCCCTCATCCCGTTGAAGATGATGATCTCCAACGGCGTGGTCGGCGCGCTCGTCGACGGGATGCTGTCGATCACCACCCTGATCATGATGCTGATCTACCTGCCGACCCTGGCCTTCGTCGCCATCGGCGGGGTGCTGGTCTACATCGTGGTCCAGATCGCCTTCCTGCCGGTCTCCCTGCGGCGCGGGATGGACGCCCTGATGGCGACCATCGCCGAACAGTCCAAGCGCATCGAGGCGGTCCGCGCCATCCAGACGATCAAGGCGCTGGCCATCGAGCCCGAGCGGGTCGGGGACTGGGAGGGCAAACTGGCCAAGTCGGTCGCCGCCAACTACGAGGCCGCCCAGGTCAACGTCTATCAACGCGCCGCCGCCTCGCTGATCGAGGCGCTGGTGGTGGTCTCCAGCATCTATCTGGGCGTCCTGTCGGTGATGGAGGGCAAGACCACGGTCGGCGTCCTCTACGCCTTCCTCGCCTACCGGTCGCAGTTCTCCGGGCGCATCACCGCCGTGGTGGATCAGGCGATGCAGTGGCGGCTGCTGGACATGTACACCCACCGCCTCGCCGATGTGGTCCTGAGCCCGGCCGAGCCCGGCATCGACCGGCCGGTCGCGCCGACCGTCGACCTCACCGGCGCCATCACGGTCTCGAACCTGTCCTTCGTCTACGGCCACGGCGACCGGCCGATCCTGCGGCAACTGACCCTGAATGTGGCGCCGGGCGAGTTCGTCGCCATTGTCGGCCCGTCGGGGTCGGGCAAGTCCACCCTGCTCAAGATCATCGCCGGCCTCTATCCGCCCTCGGCGGGCCAGGTGCGCTATGACGACTCGACGCTCGAGACCCTGGGCGTGCGAACCGTCCGCAGCGCCATCGGCGTCGTGCTGCAGGACGACGAACTGTTTTCCGGCACCATCGCCGAGAATGTTTCCTCCTTCGATCCGCTGATCGACATGGAGCGGGTCTGGGATTGCCTGGCCACGGCCAGCATGGCGGCCGACGTGCGCGAGATGCCCCTGCTGTGCGACACGCCGGTCGGCGACCTTGGCTCCACCCTGTCTGGCGGGCAGAAGCAGCGCATCCTCCTGGCCCGCGCCCTCTATCGCCAGCCGAAGATCCTGGTGCTCGACGAGGCGACCTCGCACGTCGACGTCGGTTGCGAGCTGGAGATCAACCGGGCCCTGGCCGAACTCCGGATCACCCGCATCGTCGCCGCCCACCGGCCTGAAACCATCGCCGCGGCCGACCGGGTCATGCTGCTGCAGAACGGCGCGCTGTTCGGCGCCAAGGCGCCGACCCGGCCCGGGCTGGAGGCGGTCGCCCTGGCCACCTGACCGGGCTCTTTTCCGCCGGAGGGTCCAAACGGCCGCGAACTCCGCTAAGAGAAGCGCCATGTCCGACCTCTTCGAAGCCGCCGGCCTGACGCCGCACGCGCCCGCGCCGCTTCCCGAACGCCTGCGCCCGCAAACTCTCGACGACGTCGTCGGCCAGGAGCACCTGCTTGGCCCCGGCGGCCCGATCCGCCGGATGGTCGAGGGCAATCGTCTGGCCTCGATGATCCTCTGGGGCCCGCCCGGCACCGGCAAGACCACCATCGCCCGGCTTCTCGCCAAGGCCTCTGGCTACGAGTTCCAGCAACTCTCCGCCGTCTTCTCCGGCGTCGCCGACCTCAAGAAGGCCTTCGAACAGGCCCGCATGCGCCGCGCCGCCGGCCAGTCGACCCTGCTGTTCGTCGACGAGATCCACCGCTTCAACCGCGCCCAGCAGGACGGATTCCTGCCCTTCGTCGAGGAGGGCATCGTCACCCTGGTCGGCGCCACCACCGAAAATCCCAGTTTCGAGCTCAACGGCGCCCTGCTGTCCCGCAGCCAGGTCTTCGTCCTGCGCCGGCTCGACGACGACGCACAGCGGGGCCTGCTGACCAAGGCCGAGGCTGTCGAGGGCCGCAGCCTGCCGGTCGACGACAATGCCCGCGAGGCCCTGATCGCCATGGCCGACGGCGATGGCCGCTATCTGCTGACCCTGGCCGACACCCTGCTGGGCCTGGACTTCCCCCAGCCCCTCGACATCGCCGGCCTCTCTCAGGTCCTGCAGAAACGCAGCCCGGCCTACGACAAGGACCGCGAGGAGCACTACAACCTCATTTCGGCCCTCCATAAGTCGGTGCGCGGCTCCGATCCGGACGCCGCCCTCTACTGGCTGGCCCGCATGCTGGAGGGCGGCGAGAACCCGCTGTTCCTGGCCCGCCGCATCGTCCGCATGGCCAGCGAGGACATCGGCGAGGCCGACCCCCTGGCCCTGGTGATCGCCAACGCCGCCAAGGACACCTACGATTTCCTGGGCAGTCCGGAAGGCGAACTGGCCCTTGCCCAGGCCGTGGTCCACCTGGCCGCCGCGCCGAAGTCCAATGCTGTTTACAAGGCCTTCGGCGAGGCCCGCCGGGCCGCGAAGGAAACCGGCTCCCTGATGCCGCCGGCCCATGTCCTGAATGCGCCCACCAAGCTGATGAAGGACATAGGCTACGGCAAGAACTACGCCTACGACCCCGATACCGAGCGCGGCTTCTCCGGCCAGAACTACTTCCCGGACGGCATGGCCCGCCGCAAGTTCTACCAGCCGAAAGGCGAGGGGGCCGAAGCCCGCATCAAGGAGCGCCTCGACCGCTGGGCAGCCATGCGGGAGGAGGGCGAGTGAGCGGTCCGCTGAGTGAAGCGGACATCGCCTTCGTCAAATCCCTCGTCATCCACGAGGACGCCGCCATCATCGCCCTGAACAAGCCGTCCGGCCTCTCCAGCCAGGGCGGCCGCATCCAGGCCCACACCCTCGACGACCTGCTGGCCGCCTTCGCCAAGGCCAGCGGCAACCGCCCCCGCCTGGTCCACCGCCTCGACCGCGACACTTCGGGCGTCATCCTCACCGCCCGCACCAAGCCGGCCGCCGGCTTCCTCGGCAAGGCGATGATGGGCCGCCGCTTCCGCAAGACCTACCTGGCCATCGTCACCCCCGGCGCGCCCGATCCGACGGGGGGAACCATCGAGCATGCCCTGCGCCGCGAGGAAATCGGCCGCGAGAGCTACATGCGGATCGCCAAGGCCGATGAAGCGGGGGCCGAGACCGCGCTCACCCGCTACCGCACCCTGGCGAAGACAGAGGGTGCGGCCCTTGTCGAATGCAGCCCCCAGACGGGGCGGATGCACCAGCTACGCGTCCACCTGGCCAGTATAGGCCGGCCGATCGCTGGCGATGTCCGTTATGGCGGGGCGCTGACGGTGAACGGCGTCGCGGTCCCGAGACTGATGCTGCACGCGGTGCGACTGAGCTTCCCGCATCCAGAGGGCGGGACGACGACCATTGAAGCGCCGATGCCGGAGGATATGCAATCGGTGGCGGAGAGCCTCGGCCTCAATCCCTAGTTCCGCTCGTCCCGACGAAAGTCGGGATCCAGTGTCCGCCAGCGGACCAAGCGGTGGCGCTGACCAGAGCTGAGCCCTTCAACGGCCTGCCCGCTGGGTCCCGACTTTCGTCGGGATGAGCGGACGGGGGATGGAGGCCTGGAGGAGCCTAAACCTTCAACGCCGCGTCCGTCGCCCGGATCAGGCCGTCGATGATCCCGGGCTCGGTGGAGGCATGCCCCGCGTCCCAGATGATCTCGAACTGCGCCTCCGGCCACGCCTTGTGCAGCGCATAGGCTGTCTCCAGCGGCGTCACCACGTCGAACCGGCCCTGCACGATCCAGCCCGGAATGTGCCGGATGCTCTGCACATTCTTCAGCAGCCAGCCGTCCTCCTCGAAGAACCCCCGGTTGGCGAAGAAGTGGTTTTCGATTCTTGCAAAGGCGATGGCGAAGTCCGTCTCGTTGAACTTCGGCGGGCGCGCCTCGGGCCCCCGGATCGAGATGGTGTCGCCTTCCCACTGGCTCCAGGCCGCCGCCGCCACGCCTTGCACCCGGCGGTCCGGGTCGGTCAGGCGGCGGTGATAGGCGGCGATCAGGTCGCCGCGCTCGGCTTCCGGGATTGGGGCCTTGAACTTCTCGAAGGCGTCGGGGAACAGCATCCCCGCGCCGTCCTGGTAGAACCACTTCAACTCGCGCTGGGTGACCAGGAAGATCCCCCGCAGCACCAGCCCCATGACCCGCTCGGGATGGGTGATGGCGTAGGCAAGGGCAAGGGTCGAACCCCAGCTGCCCCCGAACACCACCCACTTCTCGATGCCCAGATGCTCGCGCAGCCGCTCGATGTCCTCGATCAGCGTCCAGGTCGTGTTGTCGTCCAGCGACGCATTGGGCCGGCTCTTGCCGCAGCCGCGCTGGTCGAACAGCGCCACCCGGTACTTCTGCGGGTCGAAGAACCGCCGCATGGTCGGGTTGATCGCCCCGCCCGGGCCGCCGTGCAGCACCACGGCCGGAACGCCGCCCGGATTGCCGCACTCCTCGAAGAAGATCTCGTGCGGCCCGTCGGTTTTCAGCCAGCCGAAATTGTACGGGTCGATCTCGGGGTAAAGACCCCGCCGGCCATGGCTTTGAGCGACGGAGGGATTCTGGGAAGCACGGTCCATCCGTGGTTTCTACGCTGCCGCGCAAAACCTCGCCAGTGACGTAACGTTCACGTCACCGGAAACCGCTTGTCGAGCCACGCCAGCAGCGCCCGATTGACCTCTTCCGGCTTCTCCTGCTGCGTCCAGTGGCCGCTGCCCTCGATCAGCACCTTTTCCAGGTCCTCGCAGATCGCCTCCATGCCGTCGGCGGAGGAGGGCGGCAGCACCGCGTCCTTCTCGGCCATGACCATCAGCGACGGCTGGCGCACCCGATGCTCGATGTCCTTCGAGGCATGCCAGTTGCGCGTGAAGTTGCGGTACCAGTTGATGCCGCCGGTGAACCCCGTCCGCTCGAAGGTCTCGACATAGGCCTCGAACTCGTCGTCGGTCAGGAAGAAGGGCCGGGGATCGACCTCCGGGCTCCACAGCTCCAGCATGTCGACCATGGCGAACAGCGAGGGATCGCCAGGCTTGCGCTCGGTCGAAAAACCGCCCGAGGCCGGCATCGGCATGTCCAGGGGACGCCGCAGGAAGAAGTCCATCACCTTGCGCGGGTTCTTGCCCAGCGCCTCGTCGGCCTCGCCCGGCGTCTGGAAGTGAACGATGTACATCCGCTCGCCCAGCCGGTTGCGCATGATCTCGATGGGGTCGGCCGGCGCGCGCGGGCTGAAGGGGGTGTTCAGGCTGATCACCCCGGCCACCCGGTCCGGATGGCGCACCGACATGTACCAGACCACGAAGCCGCCCCAGTCGTGGCCGCAGAAGATCGCCTTCTCGATGCCCAGATGGTCCATCAGCCCGACCAGGTCGCCGCACAGGTTCTCCAGGTCATAGCTCTCGACCGCCTCAGGCCGCTCGGTCAGGCCATAGCCCCGCTGGTCCGGCGCGATCACCCAGCGGCCGTGGTCGCTCAGCGTCTTGACCTGGTGGCGCCAGCTGAAGGCCAGCTCGGGGAAGCCGTGACTAAAGATGATGGGCACGCCCTTCTTCGGGCCGGCCTCGTAATAGGCCATGCGGATGCCGTTCACCTCGGCGTACTGCACCGGCGGCATCATCGTCTCGATGGCGGACATGGGGTCCCTCCCTGTTTTGGGGCAAGCTGAACCGGTGGCCGCCACGGAAGGCAACAGCTTTGAGCGTGATCAGCCCACCGTTTCGGTCGCCGGCTCTACGGCCGGTCCCGCCGTCCGGCGGGCGTCCGCGCGGCGGGCGTAGTCGAGGATCGGCTTCTCCAGCCCCTTCCACGAGGCCCAGGCCACCAGCACGGACACTCCGGCCGCCAGCCCGGTCACGGCCAGCTGCGGACCGCTGCCGACATCGGGCCGGTCACCCAGCACCAGGCCGTGCAACAGGCCGTTGATCGGCTGGTGCACGAGATACAGCCCATAGGAAATCGACCCCAGCCAGACCAGCACCGACGCCCGGGCGAACCGGATGTCGCTCTGCCCCAGCGCCGCCAGCAGGATCAGCCCCGACGCCGCCAGCCCGACCAGGGCCGGTGAGGCGACCACCGTCAGGCCATAGCTGCCCGTCGCCAGCACGCCGACCAGGGCGGCCACCGCGACCAGCACGACAAGGCGAATGGTCCCCAGCCGGGCCTCCAGGGCGAGGTTGCGTTGCATCCAGGCCGCCAGCACCCCGTACAGCAGCGTGTCCCAGCGCCCGGGCAACAGCATGCCCGCCGCCTCCGCATGGGCGGGAAACAGCGCCGCCCGGAACAGGATCGACGCCGCGCACAGCGCCAGCAGCACGACCGCCAGACGCCGGCGCGGCACGAAGGCGATCAGCGGCGGCAACAGCAGATAGAACTGCTCCTCCACCGCCAGCGTCCAGGTCGGCAGCAACCAGTGTCCGCCCTCGGCGCCCACCGCAATGGCGATGTTGCTGGTGAAGGTCAGATAGGCGGCCGGATGCAGGGTCGTGTCGGCCCAGTCGGTCCCCCGCGCCAGCGCCAGGGCTCCGAGCGTCAGCCCGACCACCGCCAGATAGATCGGAATGATCCGCGCCGCCCGCCGGGTGAAGAAGGCGCGGAAAAACCCGGGCTTGCCGATGTCGTCCAGGATGATGCCGCCGATCAGGTAGCCGGACAGGGCGAAGAACACGCTGACCCCCAGCCACCCCAGCGACAGGCCCTTGAACCCTTGCTCCGGCTCGCCGAACAGATGGGCCAGAAGCACCGCCAACGCCGCCAGGCCCCGCAGGCCGTCGAGCTCGCGAACCCGGGTCACGGGCCGCCAACGGCAGGCGCACCTGCTGTCCCCCTTACGCTACTCAAACGCTTACGCCCCCCGCTCCCGAAGGAGACTTACTCACTTCGAGTAGTGTATCGAGCCGGGCGTTAACTGGGGTTGAAGGCCCGGAGTTTGCGCTCTTTCCTCGAACGGCCTAGGTAACCGCCACCTTGTCAGACACCTCCCAGACCCTCCCGCCGCCGGCTCCGACGCCCTGGGGCCTCGTCATCCTGCTCGGCGCGATGACGGCCTTCGCGCCGATGTCGATCGACATGTATCTGCCGGCCCAGACGGCCATCGTCGGCGCCCTGAACGCCAGCCAGGCCCAGGTCGAGCTGACCCTGTCGACCTTCCTGGCCGGCATGGCCATCGGCCAGTTCTTCTACGGCAGCGCCTCGGACCGCTTCGGCCGACGCGTCCCCATCCTGGTCGGCTGCGGCGTCTACACCGTCGCCTCGGTGATCTGCGCCCTGTCGAGCGACATCAACGCCCTGATCGCCGCCCGCTTCCTGCAGGCGCTCGGCGGCTGCGCCGGCGGCGTCGTCGCCCGGGCCATCGTGCGCGACAACTTCGACCACCGCGACACCGCCCGCATCCTGTCGCTGCTCATGCTGGTCATGGGCCTGGCGCCCATCCTCGCCCCGGCGGCGGGCAGCCTGGTGCTGCAGATCGCCGACTGGCGGGCCATCTTCTGGTGCCTGGCCGGGTTCGGCATCCTGGTCGCCCTCGCCGTCGCCTTCCGCCTGCCGGAGTCCCGGTCGGAGGAAACCGCCGCCCAGGCCCGCTCGGAAAACCCCTTCCAGGCCTACCTGGCCCTGCTGACCCAGCCGAAGCTGATCGGCTACCTGCTGGCCGGGGCCCTCAACGGGGCGGTGCTCTTCACCTACATCAGCGCCTCGCCCGGCCTGATCATGGGCATCTACGGGGTCGGACCGGTGGCCTACGCCTGGCTGTTCGGCCTCAACGCCGTCGGCATCATCGGCGCCAACCAGGTCAACCGCATGCTGCTGCGCACCTGGAGCCCCGACGCGGTGCTCAAGGTCGCCAGCACCGGCGGCATCGTCTTCGGCGTCCTCTTGCTGATTGCCGCCATGACCGGCCTCGGCGGCCCCTGGAGCGTCCTGCCGCTGCTCTTCATCACCCTGGCCAGCTACGCCCTGATGGCCGGCAACACCACCGCCGGCGCCCTCAGCTGCGATCCCAAACGCGCCGGTTCGGTCTCGGCCCTCAGCGGCGGCCTGTCATTCGGGGCAGGGGCCGTGGCCTCGGCCCTCGGCGGCCTGATGCACAACGGCACGCCCGCGCCGATGGCGGCGGTCATGCTGGCCTGCCTGGTGGGGTCGGCGTTGAGTCTGCGGCTGCTCGCCCTCAGGCGCGCCTGAAACCGGCCCGGGCCAGCATCGCCCAGCCGACGATGAAAGCCAGCCCGCCGATCGGCGTGATCGCCCCGAACCAGCGCGGCGCGCCGATCGACATCGCATAGAGCGAGCCGCTGAACAGCAGGATACCGACCAGAAAGGCGACACGGGTTCCGGGAACCAGGTCCATGCCGCCCCGCCAAAGGCCGGTCGCCCCCAGGATCGCCCAGCCATGCATAATGCCGTACCTCAACGCCGTCTCGGACCAGGCCCAGCCCTTCTCCACCATGCGCAGACCCGTGGTCTGATGCAGCAGGCCGAACCCCACCAAGGTCAGGAAAATCATGGCCATCCCGCCCAAGATCATGCCGGCGTTGAACTTCCAGCGATTGCGGTTGACGGCCCCCACCACCAGGATGACCAGGCTGAACCTCATGCCCCACTCGGCCACGGTCTTGATCCGGTCGACGATCTGCGGGTCCTTGATCCCGTGCGCGGCGAAGGCCCCGACGACCACCGTCAGCAGGCCGAGCACCGCCGCCGCCACGACATCCCAATTCCGCGTCAATTGACCCTCCGTCACGGTTGCGTCTCGCTGCCGGGCGCGTAACCTGAACATTGATAAGGCATCGACGTCCAGCAAGAGGCGCGGGCTCTTCGAGGGAAGGAATACGGCATGGCGCTGACTCGTGGCGACGACTATCCGATCCACCAGACACCGGAGCCCATCGCCTACGGCGGCACAGACCGGAATTTCTACGACCGCTACTTCTTCAACGGCTATCACCCGACCGAGGGCGAGGACTTCTTCGCCGTCGCCTTCGGCGTCTATCCCCACCTCAACGTCACTGACGGGGCCTTCGTGGTCGTGCGTAACGGCGTCGAGACCGCCCTGCATGTCAGCGGCCAGCTCGGCGACCGCATGGACATTGCTTGTGGTCCTCTGCGCATCGAGATCGTCGAGCCGCTCCACCGCCTGAAGATCCACGTCAACGCCCCCGACCAGGGGCTCAAGGCCGAAATCGAGTTCACAAGCCGCTCCGGTCCCATCGAAGAGCCGCGCTTCATTCGCCGCAACGGCACCCGCGCCTTCATGGACTACACCCGCCTGACCCAGAACGGCCGCTACACCGGCTGGATCGAGCTGGACGGCGAGCGCCGCTCCGTCGACGGTTTCGTCGGCACCCGCGACCGCAGCTGGGGCATCCGCCCGGTCGGGGCCCGCGACAGCCAGGACATCATCCCGGCCCCGGCCCCGCAGTTCTACTGGCTGTGGTCGCCCTCCAGCTTCGAGAGCGGCTCTTTCTTCTTCCACTCCAACGAGGATGCGCTTGGCCGCGCCTGGAACACCCGCGCCGTCTGGGCCCCGGACCAGGCCCAGGAAAGCGACTTCGAACACCTCAACGGCCAGGCCAATGTGAACTGGAAGTCCGGGACCCGCCATGCCACCGACGCCGTCGTCGAGCTGACCGACGACTGGGGCAAGCCGGCCGGCAAGGTCGAGTTCAAGCCGATCTATAATTTCCAGATGATGGGCCTGGGCTACACCCATCCCAAATGGAACCACGGCCTGCTTCACGGCGTGCTGGAGGTCGAGCGCGAGGACATCGTCCTGGCCGACGTCGATCCGACCCTGCCCTGGAACCTGCACGTCCAGGCCCTCAGCGAGGTGATCTACACCGACGCCGACGGCGGGGTGCGCAAGGGCCGCGGCGTCCTCGAACAGCTGGTCATGGGGCCGCACAAGCCGTCCGGCTTCGCCGACATCCTGGACATGGCCAAATGAGCCTCCAGGATCAGCTGGAAGCCTATCTGACCCGCACCGGCGGCAAGCCGGCCAGGGTCCACGACCTCAGCCGAATCCCCGGCGGGGCCAGCCGCGAGACCTACCGCTTCGACCTTGAGGTCGACGGCGCCAGACGCGGCATGATCCTGCGACGCGACCCGGTCGGCAGCCTGATCGACACCGACCGCCGCGTCGAGTTCCTCGCCTTCCGCTCCTTCTTCGACAAGGGCCTGCCGGTCCCCGAAGCCCTGGCCCTGGAAGAGGAGGGGGCCGAGCTCGAACGGCCCTTCTTCATCATGGGCCGCATCGACGGCGGCAAGGCCCAGAGCCCCTTCACCCTGCCGCCCTACGGCGAGCACGCCGCCGCCATCGGCGAGCAGTTCTTCAGCCATCTGGGCAAGATCGCCGCCGCCGACCCGGCGACCCTGCCGATCGCCGAGGCGGCGGTCTCGCCGGCCCTCGACGCCTGCTGGAAAAAGGAAATCGACTATTGGGAAGGCGTCATCGACGAGGATGAGGAACATCCCCAGATGATCGTCCGGGCGGCCATCCGCCGCCTGCGCCGCAATCCGCCGCCGCCGGCCCAAAAGCTCAGCGTCGTCCACGGCGACTACCGGACTGGCAACTTCATGCACGACGGCGCCGGCAAGATCATCGCCCTGCTCGACTGGGAAATGGCCCACATCGGTGATCCGCTGGAAGACCTCGGCTGGGCCATCGAGCCGCTGTGGTGCTACCGGGAGACCGACCGCGTGTCCGGCATGGTCCCGCGCGAGAAGGCCATCGCCCTGTGGGAAGCGGCCAGCGGCCTCAAGGTCGACCCCGCCGCCTTCGCCTGGTGGGAACTGTTCGCCTCGGTGAAAGGCGCCGCCATCTGGATCAGTTCGGCCAAGGAATACCGGGCCGGCGGCATGAAGGACCCGGTTCTGGGTCTGTCGGGCTGGTTCACCGCCCGCCGCCAAGACGAGATCCTCGCCAATGTCCTGGCCAAACTGGAGGGCCTGGCATGACCCCGACCGTCTCCGAACTGCTGCTCGGCAACTTCATCGCCCTGATGGAGCCGCCGCCCCCCGAAGCCATGGGCGAGTTCATGCAGGGCAAGGTCGCCGTCACCGGCATGATCGCCATGCTCGCCGCCCAGGAAGCCGAACGCGGCGCCGAGGCGAGGCTCTGGGAAAACCAGGCCATCCGCGACCTCCTCAGACAGGGCGGCGCGGCCATCCCCGCCGGGGCGGAGACCGAGAAGGACTACGCCATCGCCGGCCTCGACCGCGTCAACGCCGCTTTGCGCAAGGCTCTGATCGCCCTGCACACCGAGGTCGAGCAGGAGGGCGACCGTGACCTCGACCACGCCATCCTGCGCTTCTACGTCAAGAGCGCCGACATGCGCCGCCTCGACATGCCGCCGCTGCCTGCGACCTGAGACTCGGGTAGGAGAGGGCGCATGGCCAAACCTATCGCCCTCGACCGCCAGACCACCGACATCCTGGAACGGAAAATCCGCAAGCATCTGCAGGATGAGTACGGCTTCGAGCTCGGCCAGTTCGAGGCCCTCGACCTGCTCGACTGGCTCGCCGAAAACCTTGGTCCCCTCTACTACAACCAGGCCCTCTACGACGCCCAGGCCGTCCTGCGGAAACGCGCCGACGACCTGATCGAGGCCGTCAGCGCCATCGAGAAGCCGGTGAAGCTGTAGCGGCTGATCGGCATTCCAGCCGCCACCCCGCGGGTTCAAGCCGCTGGCTGTGCCTGCGCGGCAATGAGCGCGTCGTCGATCTCATCCGCCCGCATGGCCGCGGGGCGCTGCAGGTGACGGTCGGCGTAGGTCTCGAAGGCCGGACGCTTTTCGATCGTGCCGAAGTTCATCCCCCACGACAGGTGGGAGGCGAGGTAGAGGTCGGCCGCCGTAAAGCCGTCGCCCACCAGGTAGGGTCGATCCCTGACCGCGCCCTCGACGGCGTCCAGGACGTCGCCGATGCAGCCGAACCCCAGCGAGCGGCTCTGTTCTGCCGTCGGTTCCAGGTTCACGGCCTTGGCGCCTACGGCCTGCTCGATCGGCCCGGCCCCGAAGAACAGCCAGCGATAGTAGGGACCGCGCAGCGGACTGTTCGCCGGCGGCGCGAGGCCGGCCTGGGGGAAGGCGTCGGCGAGGTAGGCGCAGATGGCCGCGCACTCGGTGACCACCACCCCGTCATGGACGATGGCGGGGACCTTGCCCATGGGATTGATCGCGAGATAGCTGGCCGCCTTCGCGTCTCCGGTCTCCCAGTTCAGGACCCTGGTCTCATAGGGCTGGCCAACCTCCTCAAGCATCCAGCGGACGATGCGGCCCCGGGACATCGGGTTGGTGTAGAAGACGAGGTTGGTCATGGCCGGCTCCTGTTGATGACCGGAGCATAGTCGGGGGCTGCTGACAGCGGTGTGGCAGCAGCCGTCGGACCGGCGCATGGCAGATGAATATGTCTAGACATATTCACTTTGGACCCTGGCGACGAGCGATCCGCCTTGCCGCCGTATCCTCTGTTCCAGGGTGACTTCAGGGTGGTCAGGGAGAGGCGCATCCGGCGCGACAGGCGGCGCAAAAGTTGGTTCTCGACGGATCGATCCGGACATCTCCGGTGGTCAGTTTGCTCAACAAAATCAAGCGACAAAGGCGCCCTCTTCTGCTATAATGATCGCCGTTCCCATCCCTTGACGCCCGCAGCGCCGCCCTGACCACCCTCGGCAGGGGAAACCACCCGCGACTCCTGCTAACGGAAGCCATGCCGACCAACCTGCGCCTTGGCCTGTACTACTGCGCCATCTTCATCGGCACGGGGGCCAGCCTGCCCTACATGCCGGTGTGGTTCCGCAGCCAGGGGCTGAGCGGGGCGGAGATCGGCATCATCCTGGCGGCGCCGTCGCTGGCTCGGGTGGTCATCTCGCCGATCGCCGCGGTCTGGGCCGATGGCTTCCGCCTGCGCCGCACGCCCCTGGTCATCATCGGCACGGTCGCCGCCCTGGCCTACGGCGCCATCGGCCTGATCCACGGCTTCACCGCCTGGCTGCTGGCCTGGACCATCGCCGCCGCCATGCTCGGCACCCTGCCGTCCCTGGCCGATGTCATGGGCCTGCGGCTGTCCCGCCGGGAAGGCTTCTCCTATCCCTTCGCCCGGGGGCTGGGCTCGGTCGCCTTCATCGTCGGCAACCTCACGGTCGGTGCCCTGCTCGGCTTCATGACGCCCGACCTGGTGCTGTTCTGGACCATCGCCGCCGCCGCCTTGACGGCGCTCTTCGCCGGCGTCCTGCTGCCGGCCGAGCCCGTCCATGAGGCCGGCGAGGCCCCGCCGCGCGCCTCGCGCTGGCGCGGTCTCTCCGACCTGCTCCGCAATCGCCTCTTCATGCTCGCCGTGGTCGGGGCGGGGGTCATCCAGGCCAGCCATGGCTTCTACTACGCCTTCTCGGCCCTGCTCTGGCGCAAACAGGAGATCGGCGAGGCCTGGATCGGCGCCCTCTGGGCCATCGGCGTCATCCTCGAGGTCGCCTTCATGTGGTTCGCCGAGGGCTGGCGACGCCGCGTCCGGCCGGAGGTCATGGTCGCCATCGGCGGCGTCGCCGCCCTGGTCCGCTGGACGGCCCTGGCCTTCTCGCCGCCGCTGTGGCTGCTGTTTCCGCTGCAGGGCCTGCATGCCCTCAGCTTCTGCGCAACTTTCCTCAGCTCCCTGGCGCTGATCGAGCGCTATGCCCCGCCGCACACCGCCAGCGCCGCCCAGACGATCAGCTCGTCCCTGTCCGGCGGTCTGTTCATCGGCCTGGCGACCTTGGGTTCCGGCCCCCTGTTCGACGCCTTTGGGGCCTTCGGCTATCTCGGAATGACCGTGATGACCCTGATCGGGATGTCTATCATCGGGCTGCTGATCCGTCAGCCCCAAGGGGCAGGGGGGCGTGACAACCTGTCTAATTCTTCATGATCGGACATATTGCCACACTGAGTTGCTCGTTGGATAACCGGGATATCTGGTTCCGGGGAGGGACGCCCCATGCAAGCCATTGTTGATCTGATCGTCGCCGTCATCGTCTGGATGGCCGTGGCGAGCCTCAATCAGCTTGGTCTCAAGGTCGATCTGCCTGAACCGCCGGCCAAGGCCGAGCGGGTGATCGAACGCGAATCGCCCTCGGCCGCGAAGGCCGACACCCGGTCCACCGACTGCCCCGACGCGGTGAAGGTCGAGAAGCCCAGGGCCACCGCCGCCTAGCGGCTTTGGCGCCTGATTTCCCTGAATAAACGCCTGCCTGCGGGGCCGTTTGCGCCTCCGCGCCGAGTTGCTGCGTCGATCCGCCCGCGAACCTTAACGAAATCGTTGCAAGCCGCTTAACGCGCAGCACTTTCCCGTCTAGGTTTCTCCCGTTGCGCGAGGCAGGGGTCGGGGCCTTGGCGCAGGTTGGAGGTCCGGCCCCCAGGACGACGCTAAGCGCATGGCCAAGAAGCGCCCGACGCTCGATTTCACTCGCATCGCACCGGAGGGAATCGTCCCGCGTTTCGAGCCCGCCCCGGACCAGCGCCTCGATGCGCCGCCGGTGCTTGAGGCCGAGCTGGAAATCATCGAAGCCCCCATCGTCGAGATGAAGGCCGAGCCCGTGCGCGAAGAGGCCCCGACGCCCGAGCCCGAGACCGCCCTGACTCCGCCGATCCCCGAACAGGTTCTCAAGCCCGTCGCCGAACCGCCGCTGCCGCCGGCCGTCCTGCAACGCGCGCCCAAGGTCAAGGAACCGAGCTACGTTCCGGTCGTCGTGCTTGCCTGCATCGCGTCGGCCGCCTGGGCCGTCGCGCCGATCGCCTACGCCTTCGCCTATCGCCAGAATATCGTTCCGCTGCAGAACGACCCGATGGCGATGACCGTCATCGGCCTGCTGGCCATAGGCCCGCTGGCCCTGATCTGGCTGGTCGCCTACTTCGCCCTCCAGGGCCGCAAGCTGACCGTCGAGATCCGCCGCACCCGCGAGCTGGCCCAGACCATGGTCGGCCCCGCCGCCCTGGCCGCCGCCGAGGCCGGCACCGCCGTCGAGGCCATTCGCGGCCAGATCGACGCCGCCGCCGCCTCCGCCACCGAGGCCCGCGAGACCATGCTGGCCCTGCGCCAGGCGCTCGCGGAAGAGACCGAACGCCTCGCCGCCGCCGCCGCCACGGCCGAGCGCACCTCGAGGGACCTGGCCGA
Organism: Caulobacter sp. SRI_014; assembly: GCF_057586315.1. Classification (NCBI taxonomy): domain Bacteria; kingdom Pseudomonadati; phylum Pseudomonadota; class Alphaproteobacteria; order Caulobacterales; family Caulobacteraceae; genus Caulobacter; species Caulobacter sp. SRI_014. The sequence continues at coordinate 74,991 of NZ_JBYCZQ010000006.1, forward strand.
AACCCTTGGCCGGCAACGTGATTCCCTCAGCGCCCTCAGCGGCGAACTCGACAACCGCGCCGCCGCCGTCTCCGACAGCATCTCGATGCAGGCCCGAATGGTCGCCGAGGCCTCCGACCTGGCCGAGACCCAACTGCGCGAAGCCGAGGCGGCGCTCACCGCCCGCGCCGCCGACCTGGCCGCCGCCGCCGGCGAGGCCAGCGACGCAGCCCGCGTCGCCGGCGAGGACCTGGCCCGCCAGGTTGCCCGCCTGGAGACCGCCGGTGTCGGCGTCGGCGACCAGATGCGCCTGGTCGAGGCCGGCCTGTCGCAGCAACGCGCCAGCCTGGTGACGGTCAGCCACGCAATCCGCGCCGACCAGGAAGACTTCGCCGCCCAGGCCGAGACCCGCGCCGCCCAGCTGTCCGAATTCATGGCCCAGGCGACGATGAGCGCCAGCGAGCTCGGCGACACCGCCGCCCGCGGCGGCGAGGCCCTGCGCAACCTGATCGGCGAGGCGGCCAGCCAGATGTCGGCCCTGCTGGAAACGGCCGCCGCCGAGCGTGAAGCCCTGACCGGCGAGAGCCAGAACGCCCTCAACCTGCTGAGCGACGCCGCCGCCGGCGAACGTCAGCGCATGGAACGCGACCTGCGCGAGGCGATCGACCGTCTGACCCGCGCCGCCCTCGACGCCAAGGAGGCGGCGGAAGGCCACGCCGGCGCCGCCCAGAGCCGCGTCGATCAGCTGAACGAAGCCGCCTTCGCCGCCCACCAGAAGGCCGACGCCATCTTCCAGGCCAGGCTCGACGAGGCCCGCGATCTCATAGAATCCTCGGCCCAGATGGTCGAGCAGGCCGGCGCCCAGACCGCCCAGCGGCTGGAAGAAGGGGCGGCTTCGGCCAAGGCGACGCTCGCCGAGCTGCAGGCCCTGCTGACCGATCTCGAGACCCGCACCCGCGCCCTGCCCGAACAGGCCCGCGCCCAGACCCAACAGGTCAAGGCCGCCGTCGACCAGGGCATGGAAGATCTGATGGACTCGGCCCGCCGCACGGCCGAGGAAACGCAAGCCATCGACAGCGCCTTCCAGGACCGGGTCCGCCGCAACTACGACATGCTGACCGACGCGGTGAAGCTGATGGGCGTCGTCGCCGGCGCCGCCGGCCAGACCGCGCCTGCCGCCCCGGTCACCCCGCCGCCGGCCTCCCTGCGCAGCCGCGAGATCAGCGGTGAGGTCGTCAGCCGCGAGGCCGGCCTGCGCCCCCGCCTGCGCCTGACCCCGACGGCCACCGACGAGGAGTTCCGTAGCGTCTTTGAGGCCGCCGGCGGCCGCGCGCCTCCCGAACCCGCGCCGGAAGGCGAGGGAGCCTGGAGCTGGAAGGACCTGCTTTCGACCATCGACGGCGACGACAGCGACGCCGAGGGCCTGGCTGAGCGCCTGTTGGGCGAGATCGAGGCCATGGGCATTGACCCGACGGCCCTGCTGCCGCGCAACCGCATCGACGAGCTGGCCGCCGCCGTCCAGACCCGCGACTACGGCGGCGCTCGCGAGGTGGTCCGCCGCCTGGCCCCCGCCGCCATCCGCCGCCTGGTCCGCCGCCTGTTCTCCGACGCCGCGCTTCGCGGGCAGACGGAGCGCTACCTGCGCCGCTTCACCGGCATGCTGGACGAAGCCGCCGAGCGTGATCGCGGCGGCATGCTGGTCGCCAGCCTGCTGAGCTCCGACGCCGGCCGCGCCTGGCTGTTGCTCGACGCCGCCCACGGCGACCTGGTCTAGATGCCGCCTCGCAAGCCGACGTCGGCCAATACTCCTTTGGGGGGTGAGACCGATTTCTCGCGCAAACGAGCGACGATCAATGACGTCGCCCGCCTGGCCGGCGTCTCCAAGAAGACCGTCAGCCGGGTCATCAACGACAGCCCCTCGGTGCAGCAAGAAACCCGCGAGCGCATCGAGGCGGTCATCAAGCAGACCGGCTATGTCCCCGACCCGCAGGCCCGGGGCCTGGCCTTCCGCCGCTCGTTCCTGATCGGCCTGATCTACGACAACCCCAACCCGCAGTATGTCGTGAACATGCAGCTGGGCCTGCTCGACGCCATGCGTGGCAGCGGCTTCGAGCTCGTCGTCCACCCCTGCGACCGGGCCAGCCCGCCGTTGGTCGAGGACATCCGCAACTTTATCGAACGCCAGAAGCTCTACGGCGTCGTCCTCACGCCGTCGGTGTCGGAAGATGAGCGCATCGCCGAGATGCTGCGCGAGATCGACTGCGCCTACATCCGCGTCGCCTCGGTTGCCCTCGACGCGCCGGGCCATATGATCGAGACCCAGGATCGCCTCGGCGGCCTGGCCGCGGCCCGCCACCTGGCCGAACTCGGCCACAGGCGCATCGGCTTCATCTCCGGCGTCGCCACCTTCCGCTCCAGCGCTGAACGCCGCTCGGGTCTCGAAGAGGGCCTGGTCGAGAAGGGCCTCAAGCTCGATCCGGCCCTGGTCGCCGAGGGCGCCTACACCTTCGAGTCCGGCCTCGAATGCGCCCGCGCCCTGCTGGGCAGGGCCGACCGCCCCACCGCCATCTTCGCCGGTAACGACGAGATGGCCGCCGGCGCCCTGCATGCCGCCCGCGAGCTGGGCCTCAAGGTGCCCGACGACGTCTCCATCGTCGGCTATGACGACTTCCAGATCGCCAGCCGCGTCTGGCCGCCGCTGACGACCGTGCGCACGCCCACCCGCCGCATCGGCCAGATGGCGGCCGAGAAACTGATGGGCAGGGAGACGGCCGAACCGGCGCCGGAAGACCGTCTGCCGATGATCGTCGTGCGGCAATCCAGCGGTCCGCCGCCCCGGTAACGTAAATCGGTGTTCCGTTCTGCCGCGCCGCACACTAGATACGCGGCATGAAGAGCCTGAACGACATCCGCGCCACCTTCCTCGACTACTTCGGCAAGACCGGTCACACCGTCACGCCGTCGGCTCCGCTCGTTCCGCAGAACGATCCGACGCTGCTGTTCGTGAATGCCGGCATGGTGCCGTTCAAGAACGTCTTCACCGGCGCCGAGACTCCGGCCAGCCCCCGCGCGGCCAGCTCGCAGAAGTGCGTCCGCGCCGGCGGCAAGCACAATGACCTCGACAACGTCGGCTACACCGCCCGCCACCACACCTTCTTCGAGATGCTGGGCAACTTCTCGTTTGGCGACTACTTCAAGGAAGAGGCGATCAACCACGCCTGGACCCTGCTGACCCGCGACTTCGCCCTGCCGAAGGACAAGCTGACCGTCACCGTCTACCACACCGACGACGAGGCGGCCGCGCTGTGGAAGAAGATCGCCGGCCTGTCCGACGAGCGGATCATCCGCATCCCGACCAACGACAACTTCTGGTCCATGGGCGACACCGGCCCCTGCGGCCCCTGCTCGGAAATCTTCTACGACCACGGCGACCACATCTGGGGCGGCCCGCCCGGCAGCCCGGAAGAGGACGGCGACCGTTTCGTCGAGATCTGGAACCTGGTGTTCATGCAGTTCGAACAGCATGCCGATGGCACGCGCAACGAGCTGCCCAAGCCCTCGATCGACACCGGCATGGGGCTGGAACGGATCGGCGCCGTGCTCCAGGGCGTGCACGACAACTACGACACCGACCTGTTCAAGACCCTGATTGCGGCCAGCGTCGACCTGACCGGCGTGAAGGCCGAGGGCGACCGCGCCCCCAGCCACCGGGTCATCGCCGACCACCTGCGCACCAGCGCCTTCCTGATCGCCGACGGCGTGACTCCTTCCAATGAAGGAAGGGGCTACGTCCTGCGCCGGATCATGCGCCGGGCCATGCGCCACGCCCACCTGCTGGGCGCGGAAGACCCGCTGATGCACCGCCTGGTTCCGACCCTGGTCGGTGAGATGGGCGGGGCCTACGGCGAACTGCGCCGGGCCGAGCCGGCCATCATCGACACCCTGCGCCAGGAAGAAGAGCGGTTCCGCCGCACGCTCGGCCGCGGCATGGGCCTGCTCGACGAGGCGACCGCCAACCTGGCCGAGGGCGGCGTGCTGTCCGGCGACGTGGCCTTCAAGCTCTACGACACCTATGGCTTCCCGCTCGACCTGACCCAGGACGCCGTGCGCGCCAAGGGCCTGACCGTCGATACCGACGGCTTCGACGCGGCCATGAAGGACCAGCAGGACAACAGCCGCGCCAACTGGAAGGGCTCGGGTCAGAAGTCTGCCGCCGCTGCCTGGTTCTCCGTCCGCGACGAGGTCGGCGCGACCGATTTCACCGGCTACGACAGCGTCGACGGGACCGGCAAGGTGCAGGCCCTGCTGATCGACGGCGCGGCGGTGGAAGCTGCCGCCTCGGGCGAAACCGTCCAGGCCGTCTTCGACCGCACCCCCTTCTACGCCGAGAGCGGCGGCCAGGCCGGGGACAAGGGCGTCGTCGAATGGGACGGCGGCTCCGGCGAGGTGCTCGACGTCCAGAAGCAGGCCGGCGACCTCTTCGTCCATGACATCAAGGTGCTGAGCGGCTCCCTGACCGTCGGGACGTCGGCGGCGCTGCACGTCGATCCGCCGGCCCGCCAGGCGACCCGCGCCAACCACTCGGCCACCCACCTGCTGCACGCCGCCCTGCGCCATGTGCTGGGACCGCACGTCAGTCAGAAGGGCCAGATGGTCGACGGCGAACGCATCCGCTTCGACTTCAGCCACGGCGGTCCGCTGACCGCCGCCGAGATCGGGGCCATCGAGGACGAGGTCAACACGGTCGTCCTGCAGAACCGCGCGGCCGAGACCAAGCTGATGAAGCCGGAGCAAGCCATCGAGGCCGGCGCCATGGCCCTGTTCGGCGAGAAGTACGGCGACGAGGTCCGCGTGCTGGCGCTGGGCAAGGCGCTGGACGGGGAAGGCGACTATTCGGTCGAACTCTGCGGCGGCACCCACGTCTCGCGCACCGGCGACATCGGCCTGTTCAAGGTGGTGTCCGAGGGCGGCATTGCCGCCGGCATCCGCCGCATCGAAGCCCTGACCGGCGACGCGGCCCGCAAGTGGCTGGAAGGCCAAGCCGGTGTGGCCACGGGCCTGGCCGAGAAGTTCAAGGTGCCGGTGGCTGAGGTCGCCGCCCGCGTCGAGGCCCTCGAGGGTCAGCGCAAGGCGCTCGAAAAAGCCCTGGCCGACGCCAAGAAGGCGCTGGCGCTGGGCGGCGGCGGTTCGGCGGCGTCCGGTCCGGAAGATGTCGGCGGCGTCGCCTTCATCGGCCGGGTGCTGGACGGCGTTGGCGGCAAGGACCTGCGGGGCCTGGTCGAGGACTTCAAGAAGCAGGTCGGCTCGGGCGTCGTCGCCCTGGTTGGCGTCTCCGACGGCAAGGCCGCCGTGGCCGTGGCCGTAACGGCTGACCTCACTGCGCGCTTCAACGCCGCCGAGCTGGCGAAGGCCGCCGTCATCGCCATGGGCGGCCAAGGCGCCGGCGGCAAACCCGACTTCGCCCAGGGCGGCGCCCCGGACGACAGCAAGGCCGGCGAAGGCGTGGCGGCTGTGAAGGCGGCGTTGGCCTAACCGGGCCAGGCTCGGAAAATCCTCCCTCGGCAGGCCGAAGGCCTGACGGGGGAGGGGGACCGCGCGCGAAGCGCGTGGTGGAGGGGGCAGCACCGGCCCCCGAAGATGACCCTGAACGCTGTCGTCGCCGTTCGCGCCATAACGCGGCCAACCCCATCCGCCGGCGCTGCCCCCTCCACCCCCGGCCCTAAGTCGGGCCGGCGGTCCCCCTCCCCCGTGACGCTTCGCGTCCCGAAGGAGGATTTGAGTGGTCGTGGACGGCGGCGAGAATGGTCATGACGGCAGAGTCCATGTCGCCGAGGACCACGGAGGCGGGTAGGCGAAGGACACCGAAGCCTTGGTCAGTCAGCCAGCGGTCACGAGCCGCGTCTCGTTCGGGGCGGCCATCGAAGTGGTGCCACTGGCCGTCGACCTCGATCACCAGCCGACAGGCCCCGCAGTAGAAGTCCGCCACATAAGGGCCGATCGGCTGCTGGCGTCGAAAGCGAATGCTTTCGAACTTCCGGCTTCGAAGAGCCTGCCAGAGAAGCACCTCCGGCAGGCTCATCTCGCGCCTGAGCGCCCGCGCCCGAACGACAGACGTCCGCCGACTGCGCACGACGTCACTCGGCCTTGAAGAACGCCGACAGCTTGTTCCCCGTCGGGTCCCGCACGTACGCCAGGTAGTACCCCTCGCCGTACGACGCCCTCGGCCCCGGCGGTCCCTCACAGGTCCCGCCGTTGGCCAGCGCCGCCGCGTGGAAGGCGTCGACCTCCGCCGCCGACTCCGCGTGCAGGCCGATCATCACGCCGTTGCCGGCCCGGGCCGGCTGCTCGTCGAATGGCGGGCAGAGGAGGATCGTGCCGTGGTCGTCGCCCTCCGGACCGTAGCCGGCCCAACCGTTCTGCATCCAGGCCCGCTGGAGGCCCAGCGCCCCCAGCACCGGGTCGTAGAAGGCCACCGCCTGGTCCAGATCATTGCAGCCGAGGGTCAGGTAGCTGACAACCTTGCGCATCTCACGCCGCCGCGAAGATGGCGATCTTGTTGCCGGTCGGGTCGCGCAGATAGGACCCGTAGAAGCCCGGCGTGCCCGGCGGGCGATGTCCCGGAGCGCCTTCGTCGGAGCCGCCGGCCGCCAGGCCCGCCGCGTGGGCGGCGTCGACCTCGGCCGCCGTCCTGGCCTGGTAGGCGACCATGATGCCGTTGCCGGCCCGAGCCGGCTGGCCGTCGAAGGGCGGGCAGATGGCGGTGTGGCAGTCGGCGAAGCCTTCGCCGCCGCCCTTTGGACCATAGCCGATCCAGCCGCCGCCTTCCGTGCGGCGGTCGTGACCCAGCGCGTCGAACACCGCGTCGTAGAACTTGCCCGATTGCTCGCTGTCGAGTGCGCCGATGGTGACGTAGCCGATCATGAAAACCTCCCGTGTCTGTGGAGGAGAACTCTACGCCCGAATCAGAACAAAACAAGAACTATCGTTCGCCCTCGGGCAGCTGCACATGGGTCAATTTCCACGCAAACAGGCTGCGGCGCTCAAAGGTCAGCAGGGTCACCTTGGCCGCGTCGCCCGGCCGCTTGACCGCGAACCGCACCCGCTCCAGCCCGAAGTAGGCCACACCCGGCCAAGGCCCGCTGACCATGCCCTTGACCCCGCTCATGAAACTGCCGTCCGGCTTGGCCTCGGGCGGCGCGGTTCCCGGCGCATAGCCGCGCAGCACGTCGCCCAGGCCCGCCACGGTGACATAGCGGTCGACCTTCGGCGGCTCTTGGGCGACGTCTTTCCAGGCCCGTTTGACCGCCCCGATCGGGTCCTGCCAGATTGTCGGCGCCTCGGCGGTACGGGTGCTGTCGGGGTCGAGCTGGCCCGCCAGGCTCTTGCGAACGGCGGGGAAGTCGACGAGCTGGCTCATGGCCTGCACATCCTCGGCCACGGTCGCCGCCCGCAGGGCCCGGTAGCTGTAGAAGGGCGCCGACACGAAGGCGACGGCGAAGACCGCCAGGGCGAGCAGGACGATACGGAAGAGGCTGTTGCGCATGGCCGCATGTCATCACGAAACGGCCGCCCTGTCGCCTGCCTCCGGTTCAACTGCTCTCTGAAGCGGCGGCCAGGATGTCGGCGATGAGGTCGGGGTGGCTGAGACCCACAAACCGCGCGGCGTCCTCGACCCAGTGGAAGCCGGCTTCAGGAAGTATGGCGCGCCAGACCTCGTACGTCCGGTCCGGGTCGTGAAGGAAGTCGTGTCGGCCGAGGATAACCTGCCAGTGCCCGGCGCCCTGGAGCGGAGGGGAGCTCCAGCGCGTCATCGCCGTCTGTTCAGCGACATAGCCGGCGATCCGGCCGGTTGAGAACATCCGGAAGGCCCGGCGGTATTCGGCCATGTTCCGAGGGTCGCTCATGACCGCCATGTCCAGCGGACTGCTTTCCACGGCCTTCATCATGATCCGGCGCGATTGCTCCGCCGAGAGGTTGGACACCAGCAGGCGGACCAGACGCTCGATCAGGTCCGGATGGCGGAAATAGGCCTCCTGGATTGCGCCCACCGGCCCCCTGCGCCGGTTGTGTGTCGCCGTCGCCGGATCGGGATTGACCAGCACCACCTTGCCCAGCAGCTCCGGCGACTGTTGGGCCATGGCCACGGCGAACTGGGCGCCGCCGCGCGCCACCAGGTCGATGCGCGGAATCTTGAGATGCTTCATCAGCAGCCGCAGATCCTCGCAGGCGGCGCCGAAGGGATCGGCGCGATGGGCCGCCCGGTCGGGGTGGGGATCAGTCAGTCCAAAGCCCGGCCGGTCCAGCGTCAGGGGCCGGAAACCCCGCGCATGCAGCAGGGTTACAAAGCGACTTGAGACGCTGCGGCTGGCGCTGGAACTATGCACGACCAGCACCGGCCGACCGCTACGGGGGCCAAAATCGCTGTAGGCGACCTGCGATCCGTCTGGCCGCTTGAGGAGGCCGAGCGGCTCGTAGTGATCGTTTTCTACCTCCGTGTCGCCCTGCGTGGCGTCTGTAATCAGGGCCAGCGCCCGAGCCTCGGTCACCGCCCGCGCCAGGGCCGTCGCCGAATGGACGCCAAGGGTCTCGAATATGAGTTCCAGTTCCTTCTTGGCCGTGGCCTCGGAGATCCCCGCCGCCGATGCGGCCTCCGCCCGGCTCAGGCCTTCGGCGATCCGAAGGGCCAGACTGGCCTGTCGGGCGCTCAAACCCCAGACATCGGCGAGCTCGGCTGCGCCGCCCGGTCCCTCGGGCCAGACGCCGTAGGACAGGCGCACCAGCCGCTCGATCAGGCCCGTGATGCGGGGCGCGCCAATGCGGCGCATGGCGTCGAAGGCGACTTTTCGGGCTGTCTGGTAGGAGATCTGCGCCTCAAGCGCCGCCCCCCTTACATCGCCCGTCCGGACGAGTCCGATCGCCACCCGGGTCTGCAGGTCGGTCAGTCCGAAGGCGCGGCAGACATCGGCAAGCACCTGGCTCGCCGAAAGAGGGCTTGCGACGACACCGACCAGCACGGCGCGAGGGTCCTCCAGCAGGGCCACAGCCTCGGGAGGCAACGTCCAATCCCGAGCAAGATCCGCCGGCGCGAGAACGGCCGTGGAGCGCCCGGCCGAACCCGTTTCATGGTCGACGAGGACCGTGCGACGCTCCTGTCTGGCGATGACATCGTCGACGAGTTCGGGCTGCAGACCGGCATTGGCAAAAGCCTCGCGCCAGGCGGCGTTCACGAACAGCGGCGCGCCGCGCTTGTCGAGAACCGCGACACCCAGCCTTTCGGCTCTCAGAAGCGCGAAGACCGTCCCATCCTCACCAAGGTCCTTGGCAAAGGCGCGCGAACCGGTGCGCAGAGCTTCAGTCAGCGCGGCGTGATCCGTCAGCCAGGGCTCAAGTGACCGTCCAGCCATGCTCTCGTCCTCGTTGAAGGGCGTCAGCCGGTCCATGTCAGGTCACACCAACTCTACTAAAGGTAGAAACCAAAGGGCTGCAATCCCGTACTGTCGCCTGGAGAGCAGCGTTACAGATAGAACGTATGGCTTGCCGTGACAGTCATCACGTCAATTTTTTCACGAGCTTTGCTCAGCGACGGTACTGGATGAACCCAAGGTTCAGCGCCACCTTGTCGTAGAGGGCTCGGGCATCGGCGTTGCTCTCATGGGTCAGCCAGTAAACCCGCGCTGCGCCGAGGGTATCGGCCCGGGCGTAGACCGCCTCGATCAAGGCCCGGCCGGCGCCGCTGCCGCGCACGCCCGGATCGACGAACAGGTCCGACAGGTAGCAGTAGGGCGAGGTCGACCAGGTGGTGGCGTGCAGCACGCAATGGGCCAGGCCGATCACCGCGCCGTCCTGCTCGGCGACCAGGGCGAACAAGGGCTGGGCCGGATCGAGCAGTCGCTCGAAGGTGGCGTTGCTCACCTCTTCCTCGACGCTGGCGCTGTAGAAGCTGAGATAGCCGGCCCACAGCCGGTCCCAGTCGCGCCGGTCGGCGGCTGTCAGGTCACGGAGGGTCCCGTTAAAGCTCATGGCCGGCAGCGGGCCTCGGCCGAGCCATCGGCACAGAGGTAGACGCCGTCCGTCAGGTAGCGGTCCGCCTGGCCCTCAGCCTTGAACAGGGCCAGTGCCTCGGCCTGGCGTTCTGGCGGGAAGGCGAGGGCGCCGGGCGTCTTCGAGGCCGGGGTGCGGAACTCGCGGTTGATGACGTACAGCGCCTCCCGCCCCTGGATGATCTTGAAGAAGATGTGCAGTCCATAGGGCTTGCCGTTCTGCTGGCCGCAGTAGGCCTGGCCGTAGGCGACCTTGAAGCCGCCCTCCGTCTGCTCGACCGGCCCGTTGACCCGGACCGCTGAGCAGGCGCCGTTGACCCGGCTCAACATCTTCTGGAGAAACTCGGCCGGCGGAACCTGTTGCAAGCTCGGGAAGGTCTGGACGCTGAGGATGTCGCGGTGGTCTTCCAGCGTCTGACCCGGCGGAATGTATTCCTGGATGGGGCCGACTTCGCTCATCCCGTCGGTGGCCTTCACCCAGGCCGGATCGGCCGGATAGGGTTTGACCACCAGCCGCTCGGCGGCCGAGGCGGCCGCGGGCAGCAGAATAGCCAAGGCGGCCAGGGCCGCGGAAATCATCTTCATGGTCGCAATCCCCCCGCCAACAATCGGCCCTCCAACCTATCGCGCCGAGGCGGCAAAGAAAAAGGGCGGAGGTTTCCCTCCGCCCTCGATCTTCCGGAAGGACAGGGCCGATCAGGCCTTGGCCATCGCCACCTTGAGGTTCTCATCGACCTTGTCGAGGAACCCTTCGGTGGTCAGCCAGCTCTGCTTGTCGCCGACCAGCAGCGCCAGATCCTTGGTCATGAAGCCGGCCTCGACGGTGTCGATGCAGACCTTTTCCAGGGTGTCGGCGAAGTTGGCCAGTTCGTCGTTGCCGTCCAGCTTGGCGCGGTGGGCCAGGCCCCGGGTCCAGGCGAAGATCGAGGCGATCGAGTTGGTCGAGGTCGACTGACCCTTCTGGTGCTGGCGGTAGTGGCGGGTGACGGTGCCGTGGGCGGCTTCGGCCTCGACGGTCTGGCCGTCGGGGGTCAGCAGCACCGAGGTCATCAGGCCCAGCGAGCCGAAGCCCTGGGCGACGATGTCCGACTGCACGTCGCCGTCGTAGTTCTTGCAGGCCCAGACATAGCCACCCGACCACTTGAGGGCCGAGGCCACCATGTCGTCGATGAGGCGGTGCTCGTAGGTGCCGCCGAACTTGTCGAACTCGGCCTTGAACTCGGCGTCGAAGACTTCCTGGAAGATGTCCTTGAAACGGCCGTCGTAGGCTTTGAGGATCGTGTTCTTGGTCGACAGGTAGACCGGGTACTGGCGGGCCAGGCCGTAGGCGAAGCTGGCGCGGGCGAAGTCGCGGATCGAGTCGTCGAGGTTGTACATCGCCATGGCGACGCCGGCGCTGGGCGCGTCGAACACTTCCTTCTCGATGACCGTGCCGTCTTCACCGACGAACTTGATGGTCAGCTTGCCGGCGCCGGGGAACAGGAAGTCGGTGGCGCGGTACTGGTCGCCGAAGGCGTGGCGGCCGACGATGATCGGCTGGGTCCAGCCGGGCACCAGGCGCGGCACGTTCTGGCAGATGATCGGCTCGCGGAAGATGACGCCGCCGAGGATGTTGCGGATCGTGCCGTTGGGGCTCTTCCACATCTTCTTCAGGCCGAACTCCTCGACCCGTTGCTCGTCGGGAGTGATGGTGGCGCACTTCACCGCCACGCCGTGGCGCTTGGTGGCGTTGGCGGCGTCGATGGTCACCTGGTCGTCGGTCGCGTCGCGGTGCTCGATCGAGAGGTCGTAGTAATCGAGCTCGAGGTCGAGGTAGGGGAAGATCAGCTTGTCCTTGATGAGCTTCCAGATGATGCGGGTCATTTCATCGCCGTCCATGTCGACGACGGGATTGGCGACCTTGATCTTGGCCATGGTGTTGGGGGTCTCCCAAAGGGGTTGAGCGCGCTGATGGCGGGGGGACACAGGCCCGTCCGCACCGCGCGAGGTGGGGTGGCTATAACCTCAACGGCGGCGGCTGCGAAGCCCTGGTGAGCGCTCTTGCGCGCCGGCGCCACCGGTTCCCCCCTTTTGGTTCAAGCCGCGGCGCTTGCGTCGGCGGGGCAGGGCGCCATGATCGACCCATGCCGCTGGACCAGCAGACCGCCGCCGCCGAGGACCAGAGGGTCCTGGACGCCGCCCGTTCGGCCTTCGCCCGGGTCGGCTTCGAGGCGGCGGATATGGCGGCGATCGCGGAGGGGGCCGGCATGAGCCCGGCGGCGCTGGTCGAACGCTACCCCGACAAGAAGGCCCTGTTGACCGCCGTCGTGGTGGCCATGGAGCAGGCCTTCGACGCCCATTGCCGGGAGGCCTCGTCGGGCCTGCTGGGCGAGCCGATGGATCTGTTCCTGTCCGGCTGCCGGGCGGCGCTGGAGTTCGGCGGCCGGCGGGATTTTGCCCGCATTGTCATGATCGAGGGGCCAGGGGTCCTCGGCGAGACCGTCTGGGAGCAGATCGACCACGGACTCGGCCTGCCGACCATTCGTCAGGGCCTGCGCAATATCGCGCCACACGCCGGCGAGGCGGCGCTGCGCCCGATGGCGGTCATGATCATGGGCGCCCTGAACGAACTGATCCTCGCCCTGGCGCGGGGCGAGAAGGGCGTGGATGTCGGGGACAGCCTGGCGGTGCTGGAGCGGCTGCTGCGGGCCTGGGCGGCGCGCTAGTCGAAGCTGGCGGGCAGCAGGCGTTCATAGATGCCGCGCACGGAGTCGTAGCATTCGCAGGCGGCGGCCTCGAGCCCGTCGCGGTCGAGGATGTCGACCACCCCGCGGCGATAGCGGATCAGGCCCTTGGCCTGCAGCTGGCCGGCCACGGCGGTGACCGTGGTGCGCTGCACGCCCAGCATGTCGGCCAGGAACTCCTGGGTCAGCCCGACCGTGTCGCTGTCGATGCGGTCGTGGCAGCTGAGCAGCCAGCGGCAGAACCGGGCTTCCACCGAGTGCAGGGCGTTGCAGGCCACGGAATGCACGGCGTGGCCGAACAGGGCGTCGTTGTGGCGGTCCACCAGCCCCAGCAGAGCGGTGCTGCGCCTGACGCACTGCTGGAAGGCGCTGGCCGAGATGCGCGACGCCGAGCCGGCCACCTGGATGATCGCCCGCGACAGCGAGGCGCGGGGCCCCAGCGCCGTCATCAGCCCGAACGCCCCCTCACGGCCGATGGTCACGGACTCGATGGCCGCGCCGTTGTGCATCAGGGTCATCAGGGAGATGACGCAGTCGTGGGGGAAGTATACGGTTTCGATGGGGTCGCCCGGCTCGTACAGCAGTCGGCCCTTCTCCAGGTCCACGGGCGATAGCTGCGCCGAAAGAAGGGCGAAGTCCTCCGGGGGCAGGCTGGCAAGCAATCGGTTTTTCAAGCGCGGTGAACTCATCATGGCGAATCGAAACGCCGTTACTGCGGCGGGGGTTGCAAGCTAACGAGGAGAAGAGGAAAGCACCGTCAGTTGGCCGACATAGGTCTTTCGGGTATCGGCGTTTGATTTGGATATACAGATTCAACGTCGACAGTTTTAGCCACTGACCAGTTCATGCCGATGTCGGCCAACCGACATATACTTCATTTAGTAACACTCGTTTTGGGTCAGAGCCGGAGAATAATCATGAAGTACCGCCGCCTCGGCCGCACCGGGCTCTATGTTTCCGAGATCTGCCTCGGGGCGATGACCTTCGCCGAGGAGAGCGCCGGCATGTGGGGCGCGATCGGGGCCGTCGCCCAGCCGGGGGTGGACGCCATGGTCGAGCGGGCCCTGGCCGCCGGGGTCAACTTCATCGACACCGCCGACGTCTATTCGGCCGGCCAGTCCGAGCGGATGGTCGGCGCCGCCCTGCGCAACCTCGGGGTCAAGCGCAGCGACGTGGTCATCGCCACCAAGGTCTATGGCGAGATGGGCAGGGGCCCCAACGACCGGGGCGCATCGCGCGGCCACATCATGGACGGGGTCAAGGCCAGCCTCGACCGCATGGGCCTGGACCATATCGACCTGTTCCAGATCCACGCCGACGACGCCATCACCCCGGTCGAGGAAACCCTGCGGGCGCTGGACGACCTCGTGAGCCAGGGCCTGGTCCGCTACATCGGCTGCTCCAACTGGCAGGCCTGGAAGATGATGAAGGCCCACGGCATCAGCGACCGGCTGGGCTATGCCCGGTTCGAGACGGTGCAGGCCTACTATTCCATCGCCGGCCGCGACCTGGAGCGGGACATCGTGCCGATGCTCGAGGACCAGCAGATGGGCCTGATGGTCTGGTCGCCGCTGGCCGGCGGACTGCTGTCGGGCAAGTTCGGGCCTGATGACAATCCGCAGGGCGCCCGCCGCGCCTCCTTCGACTTCCCGCCGGTCAACCGCGACCGCGCCTGGCCGTGCGTGGCCGCCATGCGTGAGATCGCGGACGCGCGCGGCGTGTCTGTGGCCCGCATCGCCCTGGCCTATGTGTTGGCCAAGCCCTTCGTCACCACGGTGATCATCGGGGCCAAGACCAACGAACAGCTGGACGACAATCTGGCCGCCGCCGAGATCGAGTTGACCGCCGAGGAGTTGAAGGCCCTCGATGAGGTTTCTGCCCTGCCGCCGGAATACCCGGGCTGGATGCTGGCGCGGCAGGGGCCCAACCGGGCGCCCAAGCCGTTCAAACCGCCAAGCAAGTAGAAATGGGAGCTAGTGAAAGTTGACGTCGGTCCGGCCGCCGAGATCCGGCGGGTTGTGGGTGGCGTTGGCCTTGGCCACTTCCCAGAGGTACTTCACCGGGCCCGCGTCGCTGATCCAGACGCGGGCCTCGTGGCATTTGACGCGCAGCAGTCGCAGGTCGTGGTCATCCTTCCCTTCGGGGTACCAGGCGGCGACCATCGGGCTCCACCACTTCTCGATCTTGGCTCGGTCCATTTCGACGGTCATCTCGCCGCCGATACAGGCCTGGAAGTCGCCGTCCTTGGCCTGGACCGTGAACATCACCTGGCGGGCGCCACGGCTGGCGTCGCGGGCCAGATCGGTGTCGGCGCGGGTGAAGAACCAGATCTCGCCGTCGCCGCGCTCGGTGAAGGCGGTCATCGGCTGGAAGTGCTGCGGATCGCCGTCGACGATGCCCACCATGCCGATGCGAGCCTTGTCGAGCTCGTCCCAGAGACGGTCTTCAACGGCGGCTTGATCATGGGTGTCGGTGGACATGACGGCTCCTGCGAGATTGTCGCAACAGAATGCCGCTCAGCTGTCCAACGTTCCGAAAAAGCTCAATCTTTCGCCGGCAAAGCGACCTGTTGATCGACCAGGATCGACCACTTCTGGCCGTCGCGCACCCAGACCCGGACGTAGTGGCCCCGCCGCGCCTTGCCCTCGGCCGTCCAGCGCGTCTCGCCGTAGGTGTAGGCCAGGTCGCTGCTCTTCGACATGCCGCCGCCCAGGTAGGTCACCTCGACATGGGCCGGATCCTTGGACAGCAGCTCGCGGATGGTTTCTGGCGTGGCGGCTGGACGGGCTCCGGCCCGGATCACCCGACTGTCCTTCGTCAGGCGGCTCTTGAGCGTGGCGGACGCGTCCCGCGACAGCCCGTCGGCCAGCACGGCCTCCAGGCCGGCCGGCGTGCTCTTCGACTCGCCCTTGGCCTCGGGGAAGATGGCGATCTGGACGCCACCCTGCTTGCTGTAGAAGTTCGGCGTCCCCGGCGTGCCGCGATCCAGCACGAACTTCCAGGACCCGTCCGGCTGGCGGGCCCAGACGGTCAGGTAGTAGCCGGGATCGACTTCGCCCTTGGTCGTCCACTGCGACGGCCCGGAGGCAAACGCCAGGTCGCCCGCCGCGGCCACGGCCAGGAAGTCAGGGGCCCATTCGATCAGGCCCGGCCAGTCGGCCTTGGCCAGGTAGTCGGTGGCGACGATGGGTTCGGGCAGGAACATGATCACGCCCGGCGCCGCGAATTCGCGGAAGGCCGGGACGTTGCCGATCTCGGCCGCCCGTTTGGCGAAGGCGGTTTCGGCCTCGACCACGCCATTGACGTTGGCGGCCTGCTCTGGCGTCGGCGGTACGGCCAGCGCGGCGCTGCTGAGCAGCAGCCCGGCGGCCAGGGCCGCCAGGCCCGACTTCAATCCCATCATCTTCCCCCCAAGGATACTCATCGCGGACTGGCGAAGGCGCTGCTCATCCAGCCCCGGTTGCCGTTCTCGTCGTCGACTTCCATCCAGACACCGTTGCGGGCGCCGGTCGGGTAGACCAGCGTGCCCTGGCGCAGGGTGTAGAGGATCGGGGCGGTGGGGGCGGGGGCCTTGCGCAGCTTGACCTCGGCGGTGGTCACCTGGGCGACCGGACCGGCGTTGTACTTGGCGTCATCGCCGGACTGCACGCCGCCGGCCTGGATGTGGTCGATCAGGTCGACGAAGGCGTTGAAGTAGGCGGCGCTGATGATCTTGCCGATGTCGGTGTCCGAATAGCCGCCGCCGACCGCGCCGATCAGGGCGCCGAAGCCGCCGCCGCCACCACCGGCCATGAAGCTGATGTCGCGCTTTTTGGCGGTGCCCTCGGCGACATAGACCTGTTCGGTGGTGCGGGCGTCGACCAGGGTGATAAGGGCCTGGGCTTCGATGTTCTTGGTCCGCAGGCCGCCGACCACGGCGCCGGCCGTGCCGCCGATCAGCCCGCCGGCGATGCCCGCGACGTTGCCGCCGCCGGTGTTCTCGTCGGCGTTGGCCAGGTCGGGGATGATGAAGTAGTCGGCCGCCTTGACCGTGCCGCGGCCGATGCCGCTGTCACGGCGCAGTTCGCCGGACTCGGCCAGCTCGCGCTCGCCCTTGCGCATCTCGAGGCCGGCGCCGCGATCGACCACCCGCAGGCAGTTGGAGCGCGAGGCGAACAGCTTGATCAGCTTCTCGGGGTTGGAGAGGCCGTAGGAGCGCCACCACTGAACTTCCGGCTCCTGGATGGCCACGGTGGCGATCGGCGCCGCGCAGCGCGGCAGCTCGGGCGTCGCGGCCTTGGGCGCGGGCTTGGCTCCGTACTGGGCGTAGGCGGGCGCGGACAGGGCCGCGGTCATCCCGATGGCGACGAGGGTGGCGATGATCTTGCGCATGGCAGGTTCCCCGATTGGTTGCGCGAACGGTAGTTGCTGAACCTTACGCAGGCAATCGCCCAGCGGTTTGATGCGGAGCAAGAATTCGAGAGGTCGGGCCGGCTGGAGGGTGGTTTATCGAAGCGGCTCCATTATAGCACGGCGTGGGCGGCGTCGTTTGGAAAATGTGCCGTCTTTTCAGGGCGTTATGACCAATCCGAAACCCGCCCGGGGTCCGCCTGGAGGGCCGTTTCGACCGGGGCGGAACCACCCGGCGACCACCTTTGCCGCCGCGCACGGGTCGGCGAGCGGGCGGGAGCCGGCGAGGCGGCAGGACGCGGGTTTTGAATTCCGGGTATGTTTGCGCTGTCATCCTTCGGCGGCGCGAAGGATGACAGGGCGGGGTCGGCTCTAGAAGCCCAGCACCTTGGCGTAGCGGTCCTTGTGGAAACCGGCGCCGCCGAACAGCTGCTCGGTGACGCGGGCGCGCTTCATGTAGAGGCCGGCGTCGTGGACGTCGGTCATGCCGATGCCGCCGTGCATCTGGACCATCTCGTTGGAGACGAGGTGGATCAGTTCGCTGGCCTTGCACTTGGCGAGGCTGGCGGCGGCGCGGACGGCGCCCGAACCGCTGTCGAGGGCTTCGAGCGCAGCCTCGATGGCCGAGCGGGCCATTTCCAGGTCGGTGAACATCTTGGCGGCGCGGTGCTGCAGCGACTGGAAGGTGCCGATCACCTGGCCGAACTGGGTGCGGACCTTGAGGTAGTCGAGGGTGATCTCGAAGGCCTGCAGGGCGCTGCCCAGCATCTCGGCCGACAGGCCGATGCGGGCGCGGTCGAGGATCGCCTCCAGCGGCTCCCAGCCCTTGCCCTCGGCGCCGAGCAGGTCGCCGGGCGTGCCCGCGAAGGTCACCTCGGCGGCGCCGCGGCTGTCGGCCAGGGCCAGGTGCTTGACGGTCAGGCCGGGCGCGCCCCTGGGCACGAGGTAGAGGGAGATGCCGTCCGTCTCGCCGGGCTTGCCGCTGGTGCGGGCCGCGACGATGAACAGGTCGGCGACGTCGCCGTCGACGACAAAGGTCTTCTTGCCGGTCAGCTTGCCGCCGGAGGCGGAGAGCGCGGTGCGGGCGGGGTTGTGGTGCGGGCCTTCATCGACGGCCAGGGCGGTGACGACGGCGCCCTCGGCGATCCTGGGCAGCCACTCGGCCTTCTGGGCGTCGGAGCCGTACAGGGTCAGGGCGCTGGCCCCGATCAGGGCGGTGGAGAGCAGGGGCGAGGCGGTCAGGGTGCGGCCGGTCTCCTCAAGGATGAGGCCGAGGCTCAGGTAGCCGAAGGCCGAGCCGCCGTGCTCCTCGGGGACGATGACCCCGGCCCAGCCCATGGCGCCCATCTCGGCCCAGGCGGCCGGGTCGAACGGCGCGTGGCTGCCGGAATCGCGCAGGGCGCGGAGTTTGGTCGTCGGAGATTCCGTCTGCGTCCAGGCCTTGGCCCCGTCGCGCAGCATGGTTTGTTCTTCGTTCAGGACGGCCATCAGGCGGTCTCCATCGATCGGTGGTGGACAGCCCATTCAAGGGCGGATTCGAGACGGTCGTTGCCCCAGAAGAGCTCGCCGTCGGCGGTCAGGAAGCTGGGAGAGCCGAACAGGCCGCGCTCGCGGGCCTGGGTCACGTGCTCTTTGAGTTTGGCCTTGGTGGTGTCGGAGCCGGCGGCGTCGAACACCGCGCCGGGCGAGGCGCCGACCTCGGCCAGCAGGGGCTCGAGCACCTCGGGCTTGGAGATGTCGAGGTCGGCGACGAAGTTGGCCTGGTAGACGGCGCGGCTGAAGGCCGGGGTCCAGCCCTCGTCCAGGCCGACGATGGCGCAACGGGCCGGCAGGATGGTGTGGCGGGGAAACTGGGTCGGGTGGGTGAGGGGCAGGCCCTCCTCGGCGCAGACCCGCTCCATGTCGCGCCACATGTAGGCGCCCTTGACCGGAAAGGTGTTGAAGGGGCTGTCGGTCAGGCCCTGCTGTTCATTGAACAGCGGGCCGAGCAGGAAGGGGCGCCAGGCGACCGCCACCCCATGCTGCGCCGCCAGCCCCTCGATCCGCATGGCGGCCGGGTAGCTGTAGGTGGAGGCGAACTCGTACCAGAACTCAAGCATGGGGCTCGCCCCATGCGCCCTTCTCCCGCTCGCCGGGAGAAGGTGTCGGCGAAGCCGACGGATGAGGGCAGCACCGGCCGTGGCCGGGGCTCCTCGTTCTGGCGCGGTTAGCGCTGGTGGTCATGGCAAAAGGTCATCCGCTGGTGCCGCCCTCATCCGACCCCCTTCGGGGGCCACCTTCTCCCGGCAAGCGGGAGAAGGAACCGTGGTGTTACTGGTGATCCAGCAACCCAAGCACCCGCTTGGCGATGACGTTGAGGTTCACCTCGCTGGTGCCGCCCTCGATGGAGTTGGCCTTGGCCCGCAGCATCGAGCGGATCGAGCCCAGCTCCTCGTTCGAGAAGCCCTCGCCCTCCCAGCCCAGGCCCTGCAGGCCGAGGCTTTCGACCAAGAGCTCGGTGCGCTCCTGGTTCAGCTTGGCGGCGGCGTACTTGATGATCGAGGTGGCGGCGCTGGGGCCTGCGCCCTGTTTGCTCTCGGCCTCGGCCCGCTTGATGGTCAGGGCGAAGCAGGCCTGGTCCATCTTGTGGCTGGCGATGCGGCCGCGCAGGTCTGCGTCCTCGATGCGGCCGGCCTCGTCCGTGCCGACGTAGCTCTTGGCAGCGTCCACGACATCGAGCCCGCCCGCGCCGCCGAAGCCGCCGGCCGAGATGTTCTGGCGCTCGTACTGGAGGAGGCGCTTGGCGATTTCCCAGCCGCCGTTCAGCTTGCCGACCAGCTGTTCCTTGGGGACCTTCACGTCAGTGAAGAATGTCTCGCAGAAGGGCGAGGAGCCGCTGATCAGCTTGATCGGCCGGGTCTCGACGCCGGGGCTGGTCATGTCGAACAGGATGAAGCTGATGCCCTCATGCTTCTTGGAGGTGTCGGTGCGCACCAGGCAGAAGATCCAGTCGGCCTGGTCGGCGTAGGAGGTCCAGACCTTCTGGCCGTTGATCAGGTAGTGATCGCCCTGGTCCTCGCAGCGGGTCTGCAGGCCGGCGAGGTCGGAGCCGGCGCCAGGCTCCGAGTACCCCTGGCACCAGCGGATCTTGCCCTTGACGATGTCGGGCAGGAACCGCTGCTTCTGTTCCTCGGTGGCGTACTCCAGCAGCACCGGGCCCAGCATCCAGATGCCGAAGCTGGCCAGCGCCGGCCGCGCCTTGATCCGCCGCAGCTCGCTTTCGAGCACGCGGTTCTGCTCCTTGGTCAGCCCGCCGCCGCCGTAGGCCTTGGGCCACATCGGCGCGGTCCAGCCCTTCTCGGCCATCCGGTCCATCCAGACCTGGATATCGGGGTTGGAATAGCTGGCCTTGCGCCCGCCCCAGGGGGTGTCGTTCTCGGACGTCATCGGGGCGTTCAGCGACGGGGGATAGTTGGCCTCCAGCCAGGCCCGGGTCTCGGCCCGGAAAGCGTCGAGCTCGGTAGCGCCGAAGTCGGCCATGGCGTGGTCTCCCGCGAAATGTTGGCGTCCGGCGTTGGCGGCCGGTTCGCGGCGGAGATTAGCGGGGGAGGCGGGGAGGGGGAAGGGGATTCAAACGGATGTTTGGGTAAGACTGTCTCCGTAGGCACCATCGAATGCGTCCGTCAGATATCAATGCCAAGAGCCGACTTGGCCAATGCAGCATAGGTGTGAGGACGCTCAACGAGCTTATTGCCGAAAACGACCGTTCGGATAGCTCGCGCAGTCAAAACTTCTAAGTCGTCAATGGGGTCAGCACCATGCTTCTCATAATACTTAAAATACTTGGAAGAGTCATAGATATCGGGTGCCCCTCCGTGAATTACGGCTCCTCGAAGCTTTAAGAGCAGTTTGAGGCGCGGAGTGTCGAATTCGGTACCGGCGATAGTTGCCAACCCATCCATCGCGGATTGAGTAGCACCACTGATATCGCCAAAAATTGCGTCAATAGCCTGAAAAAATATCGGAAATCTCTCTACTTCCGGAAGGAACCAGGCTCGGTAGAAATACTCAAGCGCCTTTATAGCGTTCGCATCCTCAATGGTGTCCGAACTCAGCTTTTCATCTAATATTTCTAGCCAGCTATGGTCGTCCCCATCAATGCGAATATCCTCAGATATTCGTGGAGTATGGGCTCCATCAAACGCAACATTCCAAGTCCATCGCCCTTGCTTAAGTGTGGCGCTTCCGCCGAATAAGGTTCTTCCCGTAAATAAATATCGTTCTTTCTGGTGTGGCAGCAACGCTATTGATCCAAGTACCGACGAGCGAATTTTCTTAGAGGTAAACAATGTTGGAGAGCGCACCCCGAGCCAGGACAGCGGGTATTTTGGTTTTATGTTTTTATCTTCGTAGGGTGGAAAATTTTTTGATCTTATGTCGCGAACATCTACGTCATCGCCCAGAATTTCTCGTCTGAGACTGTCAGGCTTGATCAAAAAGAATGAAGATCCTTCAAAATCGGATTGCACGTCGACAGTGCAAAGTGGAAACACCGTCGGATAAGAAATTGGTGAAATCAGTTCAGAGTTTCCTAGCGCGGCCGTCAATTGTTCCTTGGTTTCGGCTGATATGTTTTCGTAAAATGAGCCGGAAAAATCTGCGAACCAAGTTTCGTTGGCGAGGATGGCGTAATTGTCCGTTAGAAAATTGGAAAGACGGCCTTCTATCTCGTGGATGGATAGTGAGCGTAGATAGTTGGGGCCATGGCGGCGGATAAACAGAGCCGTCTTGAGTAGCTCGATTTTTCCCATCGAAATGCTCGCACCGCCTTGGGGTGCTGAGAGGGCCGAGGCCACGCCAACGAACATAAATTGCATGCGTCGTCCGTCGCCCTGGCCGTACGGAAATGTGGCCCTAAGCAGCAGTTCGGTCGCCTCGACAATTGTTGCTTGGTCCAAGGCTATCTCCGCAGGTCACCTGAGTTGGCGTGGCGGGTCCGTGCGTCGCCCCACCATTTGCATTTCGATCAATGACCGTAGACGCAATCGCAGCTAGATGGCCAGCGATCATGTTGCTAATATGTTCCAGATGGCCAAGACTCGTTCTCTATCTGGGCAGTGCCCATTGTGTCTCTCAGAAGGAGATGTGCGGGAAAGCCATGTTCTTCCCTCCTTTATATTTCGCAGCATGAAGCTGCGCTCAGCGACCGGGCACATTCGGTATTCAGACAGTCCCAACCGCCGAACCCAGGATGGCCTTAAGAAACCTTGGCTCTGCAACGCTTGCGAGGGTCTTTTAAGCAAAGAGGAAACGGCCTTCGCGACTAAGCTGTTTCACCCTTGGCTCGGCGGGTCCTATACAATTCCGTACACTGAATGGCTCTTGAGATTCTGCGTGTCAGTGTCTTGGCGCGTTTTGAGGCACTGCAAAGGGATAAATCCCGGCAACATATATACTGCCGAGCAGGAACGTCTCATCAGTTGCGCTGAAGGCCGGTGGCGGCAATTTTTATTGGGCGAGGTTCCTCATCCTGCGGAATTTTCCCAGCAGTTAGTGATATTTGATGTGATCGATGGGGGGCAGATCGAAGGGCTGCCAAACAATATCAATCGGTTTTTGCTCGGCACTGTCGGGATGGATGTAATCGGTTCCGACCGCTCCCTCATGACGTACGCAAAACTCGGGCGCTTTATAATATTCGGCCTAATCCAGCCCGGACCGGTGAAATGGGAAGGCGCTAAGGTTCACGTAAGGCAAGGGGTCATTCAGCCGACCAAATACGTGTTGCCCTATACGTTGCTCGAGTTCTTGAAGGACAAAGCCAGAGAAACTGCGGCGATATTTGATCAGATATCGGACGCCCAGCTCGACAAGATTGAAGCTGAAGCACTCCGGGACAAGGCCCGTTTGGCGAATTCAGAAACGCTGAAGGCGATGATGGCTGACGCCGACCTTTTTGGTGATTCCGCCGTCATTCGACGCAAGCGGCACCCCGCCCGCTAGACAATCTACATTGGTCCTCCGGCTGTCATAGTTTTGCAGCTAGTCGCCCCTTCACCACCGTCCGATCCCCCGCCGACAACTCACACCCCAGCGCCGCCTTCCACCGCGCCACGGCCTCATCCCTGCGCCCCGCCTTCGCCAGCGCCTCCCCCCACGCAATCTGCAGCGCCCCCCACTTCGGCGCCCGCTCGGCCGCGATGGCGTAGCGCTTGGCCGCCGCGGTGGCCTTGCCCTGGGCAATGAGGGCGTCGCCTTCGTACTTCAGGGGGGTGGCCCCGCTGGGGCCGACCTGCTGGGCGCGGCGGTAGAGGGGGACGGCGGCGGCGTGGTCGCCGCGCGCGGCCTTGGACTGGCCCCAGGCGCTCCAGCCGGCCCGGATGGAGGGGGCCAGGCCGGTCGTCAGGGCGAAGAAGCGGTCGGCGCGGGGCCAGTCGCGCTCGGCCGAGGCGAGGATGGCGAGGGCGCGGACGCAGCGGTTGCAGTTCATCGGGTGGCGTCGAGCGAGGCGTGGGCGGTCGTGAGGTCGCCCACCGTTGACTTCCACCCCACCCACACCCCACATCTCCTGCATGTTCCGCGCAACCTTCCAGCGTTTCCGGCATCACGGCGGTAGCCTGCAGGCAGGCTCCTAGCCCCGGGCCGTCCTTGCGCCGCGCGCTTGGGGTCCGGGGTTTCTACCCTTCCACCACATTTCAAATTTCACCCCCGCGTCTCGCCCAGCGGCGAGGCGTGGCTGTTTGCGAAGAACCCCTTGCCATGACCACCACCACCACGACCCGCACCCGGGCGCAGCCCGCGTCCCGCGCCGCCGCCACCCGCCCCGCCATCGTCCTAGGCGCCGCCGAGGCCGAGCGGCTGTCGGCCCTGGCCCTGCGCATGGAGGCCGCGGCGCCGCTGGTCGCCGAGCTGTTGCTGGGCGAGATCGAGCGGGCGCGGATCTGTCCCGACGCGCGGGTGCCCGCCGATGTCGTGCGGGTCGGCAGCTGCGTCGCCTTTGTCGACGAGGCGCACGGGGAGGCGCGGACCGTGCAGCTGGTCTGGCCGGCGGAGGCGGATATCGCGCAGGGGCGGGTGTCGGTGATGACGCCGGTCGGGGCGGGGCTGATCGGGCTGCGGCCCGGGCAGAGCATCCTGTGGCCGGACCGGGGTGGGGAGCAGCGGGCGTTGCGGATCGTGGCGGTGACGGGGGCGGAGTGAGGGGGTTTTAGCGCCCTTCCGCTCTCCACCGGCATGGCGATCGCTTATGAAACGCCCGTCATCCCGGAAAGCGCGCAGCGCTTATCCGGGACCCAGGGGGTGCAGGGTCGCCGGCGGCAAAGCTGCGTTTGATAGCCAGGTCTTACACCCCCTGGGTCCCGGATAGCCCGCTTCGCGGACTTCCGGGATGACGGAGGAGGTCATTGCGCCCAGGCCAGCGCCCTCGCTCCCTTGCCCCAGCCGCGCTATAGGACGTTCCCGCCGTCCGCGCATCGCGCCGGGCGCCACCCGCGTAGAGTTCCGTCATGACCGACCAGGACGACCCCACCGGCCTGCTCGCGTCCCCGGACCTGGCGCATGTCCTCGAATCCGACCGCTTCCGGCAGTTCCTCGACCAGGTGCCGATCGCCATCGCCGTGTCCAGCCTGCGGCCGGACGAGCACATCACCTATGCCAACGTCGAGTTCGAGCGGCTGACGGGGCTGGCCGCCGCCGACCTGGAGGGCGAGCCGTGGTCGGCGCTGCCCGGGACCGCCACGCGCGACGGGCGGGCGCTGGCGAAAGCGGTCGCCGAGGAGAGCGACTACATCGGGGTGTTCGCCTTCGAGCCGGCCGGGGCGGCGGGGTCGGTCGATGTGTGGAGCAACCTGATCGAGGACGAGACCGGGCAGGAGGTGTTCCGGCTGATCGCCCTGGTCAGCGCCGAGGGGCGCGGCGAGGCCGACCTGACCGCCTATGAGGCGCGGATCAAGGAGAAGGACACCCTGCTGCGCGAGCTGCAGCACCGGGTGGCCAACAACCTGCAGATGGTCACCGCCCTGATCCGCATCGAGGCGCGCAACGTTTCAGAGGCCGACGCCGGCGGGCCGCGCGACGACCGCTTCGACCGGCTGGCCGGGCGGATCGAGGCCATGGGGCTGCTGTACCGCTCGCTGGCCGGGGAGGACGAGAAGGACACCGTCGACCTGGGCACCTATCTGTCGGGCATCGCCGCCTCGGTGATGGCGGCGCATGCGGTGGAGGGCATCCACCTGAACCTGCAGGTCGATACCTGGCCGGTGTCGATCAATGTGGCCATGCCGACCGGGCTGGTGGTCAATGAGCTGCTGACCAATGCGCTGAAGCATGCCTTCGAGGGGCGGGAAGGCGGGACGATCACACTGAAATGCCTGGTCGACGAGACCGGCTGCCGGGTGGTGGTGGCCGACGACGGGGTGGGGCTGGCCGAGGGCGTGGTCTGGCCGCGGCCGGGCAAGCTGAGCAACCTGATCGTCCAGAGCCTGCGCCAGAACGCGCGGGCGCGGGTGGAGATCGAGACCGCGCCCGGCGAGGGGATGCGGGTGACGGCCTGGTTCACGCGGGAGAATGCGCTGGACTAGGGGCGACGGCGCTGGACCGCGCCAGAAAGCGCGCGGCCGTTGGAGGCTGGCGCCGCCCTCATCCGACCCCCTTCGGGGGCCACCTTCTCCCGGCGAGCGGGAGCAGGATCAGAGATCTAGCGGCGAGCCTTGCGGGCGGCGTATTTGGCGTCGCGGGCGGCCTGGGCTTCGGCCTTCGTCAGGGCCTTGCGCTCCTTGCGTTCGCCGCGCTTGGCGTCGAGGGCGGCGGCTTCGTCGGCGGCGCGGGCCGCTTCGTCTGCGGCGGCGGCGTCGGCCTGGGCCTGCTTCTTGGCGGCCTTCTCGGCGACGCGTTCCTCGCGCACCCGGGCCAGTTCCTCGGCCTTCTTCTCGGCGCGGGGTTTCAGGGTCGGGTCGGTGACGGTGGGCTTGGGCTTGAAACGGGCGAGCAGGGCGGCCTTGGCGTCGGCGGCGGTCTTCTGGCGGTCGGCGAACGTATCGCCCAGGGCGTTTTTCATCAGGGTCCTTGAGAGGGATGTGGCAGCGGGCGTGAGATGCGAAATCTCAGGCCATGTTCGTAACGCGCCAGAAAATCAGAGGGTCCAGCCGGCGAAACGAAGTCGTTTTCAGGTCATCGAACCGAAATGGCGGGCCGACATGCGAGGGGACAGGGTGCGTTTTTCACGGCCCAAAAGCAAGAAACATTGGTGGATGACTTGTCGGCAGGGCTGAAAACTTGCCGAAAATTGTCCTTAGGCGCGCGCTTTTCGGACGCGCCCGCCGCCCCTATAGGAGGGGCATGATCCCCTGGATTCACCTCGATACCGCGACCATGCCCGGCGGCGGCGGAAGCCTGCGCCTGATGCAGCGCGGCCAGGAGTTCTCGATCATGGCCGATGGCGGCATCGAACTGATGAACAGCCGCCTCAGCGGGTCGGAAGAGGCCCTGGCCGGGCTGACGGCGGAGCGGCTGGCCGGGCGGCCGGCGCCGCGGGTGCTGATCGGCGGGCTGGGGATGGGGTTCACCCTGCGGGCGGCGCTGGCGGCCTGGCCGAAGGACGCGGCGATTGTCGTCGGTGAGCTGGTCCCCGAGGTCGTCGACTGGGCGCGGGGGCCGATGGCGGCGGTTTACGGCGGCTGTCTGGATGATCGGCGCGTGTCGATCGCGGTCGGCGATGTGCGCGGGCAGATCCGGGGCGAGGGGGTGTGGGACGCGATCCTGCTCGACGTCGACAACGGGCCTGAGGGGCTGACGCGGCGGGCGAACGACAGCCTCTACGACACTGGCGGGCTGGCGGCGGCGCGGGCGGCGCTGAAGCCGGGCGGGGTGCTGGCGGTATGGTCCTCGGCGCCGCATGCGGTGTTCAGCAAGCGGGTGCGCGGGGCGGGGTTCGCGGTGGAGGAGCTGAAGGTGAAGGCCGGGCCGGGGCGGCGCAAGGCCAGCCATGTGATCTGGCTGGCGGTGAAGCGCTGACTTCCAGGGGGTGGCCTCGGGGCGCCCTTCTCCCACATGGGGAGAAGGGCGCCCCGAGGCGAAACCTTAAGCCGCCCAGCGGGCCTGTTCGGCGCCGCCGCCGCCGACGCGGAACTGGCCGGTCAGGCGGGACAGTTCGGCCGACTGCTGGGCCAGGGCATGGCTGGCGGCCGTGCTTTCCTCGACCATGGCGGCGTTCTGCTGGGTCATCTGGTCCATGGCGTTGATGGCCGAGTTGACCTCGGTCAGGCCGGCGGCCTGTTCCTGGGCCGAGGCGGCGAGCTCTGTGACCAGTTCGGTGATCGAGGCCACGTCGGTGACGATCTGGCGCAGGGCCTCGCCGGTCTTGCCGACCAGTTCGACGCCGGCCCCGACCTCGCGGCTGGAGGCGCTGATCAGGGCCTTGATCTCCTTGGCCGCGTCGGCGGAGCGCTGGGCCAGGGCCCGGACCTCCTGGGCGACGACCGCAAAGCCTCGGCCGGCGTCGCCGGCGCGGGCGGCCTCGACCCCGGCGTTGAGGGCCAGCAGGTTGGTCTGGAAGGCGATCTCGTCGATGACGCCGACGATCTGGCCGATCTGGCCGGCGCTGGACTCGATCCGCTCCATGGCGGTGATGGCGTCGCCGACCACGATGCCCGAGGCGCTGGCCCGCTCGGTGGTGCGGTCGACCAGGCCTCGGGCGGTGCGCGAGACCTCGGCGGTGCGGCCGACGGTGGCCGTGATCTGGTCGAGGGCGGCGGCGGTTTCCTCCAGCCGGGCGGCCTGGCTTTCGGTGCGGCGCGACAGGTCGTCGGCCGCGCTGCTGATCTCGCCGGCCCCGCTGTGCATGGCCTCGCCGGACTCGATGATGGAGCCCATGGTCTGTTCCAGCTGGTCCAGTGCGGTGTTGAAGTCGCTCTGCACCTGGCGGTACTCGGCCGGGAAGGCGCCGCTGATGCGGAAGGTCAGGTCGCCGCGCGCGACGGCGGACAGGGCCTGGCCGAGGGTCTCGACGGCGTGTTCCTGCTGGGCCCGGCTTTCCTGGCGGTCCGCTTCGGCGCGGAGGGCCTGCTGCTCGGACGCGGTGA
This sequence comes from Caulobacter sp. SRI_014, assembly GCF_057586315.1. Classification (NCBI taxonomy): domain Bacteria; kingdom Pseudomonadati; phylum Pseudomonadota; class Alphaproteobacteria; order Caulobacterales; family Caulobacteraceae; genus Caulobacter; species Caulobacter sp. SRI_014. The sequence continues at coordinate 103,179 of NZ_JBYCZQ010000006.1, forward strand.
TGTCGCTGGCCAGCTTGACCACCTTGTCGAGCTTGCCGTTGATGTCGAAGACCGGGTTGTAGCTGGCCAGCAGCCAGATTTCCCGGGCGCCCTTGGCCAGGCGGTGGAACTTGCCGGCGACGAACTGGCCGCTCTGCAGGGTGCGCCAGAACTGGCGGTACTCCTCGCTGGCCGCGAACTCGGCCGAGGCGAAGGTGGAGTGGTGCTTTCCGACGACCTCATCGGCCGTGTAGCCCATGGTTTTGTAGAAGTTGTCGTTGGCGCGGAGGATGATGCCCTCCGGGGTGAATTCGATCAGCGCCTGAGAGCGCGACAGCGCGTCGACGATGGCGGCGGCGCCGGTATCCTGGCTGACGACGGTTTTGGATTTCTTGTTTCCGAACACGTGCGATCCCCCAATTTGTGGGGTGAGGTTGCGGAGGACGGGCTTAATTTCCCCTTAAAGGCGAGTTCCCTGATATGGGTCAACCTTCGGTTACCGAACATGGGTATTGCCGACCCTTGGGGAACTTCTCCAGTTTGTGCCTCAAGCAGGAGGACACGCCATGCCAGAAACAACCGAAGGCCGCGTCACCATCGATATCCAGGACGGCGTCGCCGATGTGCGCATGGTCCGCACCGACAAGATGAACGCCCTGGACGACGCCATGTTCGCCGCCCTGATCGCGGCAGGCGAGCGGCTGAAGGCAGAGAAAGGCGTGCGCGCCGTGGTGCTGTCGGGCGAGGGCCGGGCCTTCTGCGCCGGGCTGGACATGGGCAATTTCGGCAAGATGGCCTCGGGCGAGCGCAGTGGCGGGGCCGGGCTGGTCGATACGCCGCGCACCGAGAGCGGGGCCAACAGGGCGCAGAACGCGGTCATGGTCTGGCGCGACATTCCCGTGCCGGTGATCGCCGCCGTGCATGGGGTGGCGCTGGGCGGCGGCTTTCAGCTGACGCTGGGCGCGGACATGCGGTTCGTGGCCCCGGATGCGAAGATGGCGGTGCTGGAAATCAAGTGGGGACTGGTGCCGGATATGGCCGGGATCGCCCTGCTGCGCGGCCTGGTCCGCGACGATGTGGCGCGGGACCTGACCTATACGGGACGCATCTTTACCGGCGAGGAGGCCTTCACCCTGGGCATCGCCACGCGGGTTTGCGCCGATCCGCGGGCCGAGGCCCTGGCCGCCGCGCGTGAAATCGCCGGCAAGAACCCCGCCGCCATTCGCGGCAACAAGCGGCTGTTGAACCTGATGGCCGATGGCGACCAGCACGCCATCCTGCTGGCCGAAAGCGTCGAGCAGGGCGCTCTGATCGGCTCGAAGGGCAATATCGAGGCGGTGATGGCCAATATGGAGAAGCGCGCGCCGATCTTCGAAGACTAGGGGTCCTGGAAGGCTAGCCGTGGCCGAGGAACCCGCCCCGCGAGGCGTCGTGGGGCACGTTCCAGCCGAAGTAGACCTCTACGGAGGCGATCCTGCCGTCCCGGATGCGGTGCAGTTCGGTGTTGCGGAACACCTTGCCGCCGGTGTTCTGGCCCTCGTAGGTGACGAAGACCGTGTCGCCGGCCACGGCCAGGTGCTTGATGTCGAAGCCGACGATCATCGAGCCGTTCGGCCAGCAGTGGCGAAAGTAGGTGTCGCGATCCAGCCGGTTGTCGAGCGGGCTGGTGAACTGGAAGTCCTCGGTCAGCAGCGCTTCCAGCCATTCGCGATCGCTGTCGGCCCAGGCCTGGAAGCAGTCGCGGACGAGGGATTCGGGGTCGATCTTTGCCATTTTCACGTGCTTTGGGCCCGCGCCGCCAACGGCCGGCGCGCGCTGACAGTTCCGCGTCTGGCGGCGCGCCGCAACTGTCGCTAAGCCTGCAGGGGTTCATGCGTACCTCCGAGATCCGCACCGCCGCGCTCGCGCTCGCCCCGACCCTGTCGGCGGCGGCGGCCCTGTTCGGCGGGTGGCTGCTGCTGGCCTCGGGCGCGACGCCGACCGATCCGGAGCGCCTCAGCTTCCTGCTGCGGCTGAGCGAGCCGGCGGTCATCGACGCCAGCCACTTCGCCTCCTCGATGCTCGGCCTGCTCCTGATCCTGCTGGCCTTCGGCCTGCGCGCCCGGCTGGGCGCGGCCTGGGCGGCGACGGTGGCCTGTCTGGCGGTGGCCGCGGCCCTGGCGCCCCTCAAGGGCGTGAATCTGGAGGAGACAGGCATTCTGGTGCTGCTGCTTGTATTGGTCGCGCCGTTCCGCGCCGCCTTCACCCGCACCGCCCGGTTGACCCGTATGGAAATCACCCCCGGCTGGCTGCTGTCGGCCGCCGCCGCCATCGCGGGAGCTGGATTGCTCGGCTGGTGGTCGTTCAGCAACGCCGACTACGGCGACCGCCAGGTCTGGCGGATGATGTTCGACGGTGACGTCACCCGCGCCATCCGCAGCTCGATCGGGGCCGGCGTCCTGCTGCTGGCCGTCGGGGTCTGGCGCCTGTTCGCCACGCCGGCGACGCCTGCCGTGGCCGGCGAGGACGACCCGGACTTCGCCCGCGTCCGCGCCATCCTGGCCAAGGCCGAAAGCGCCGAGCCGGAGTCCAACCTGGCCCTGCTGGGCGACAAGCGGTTCCTGTTCTCCGCCAGCGGCGAGACCTTCCTGATGTTCGGCGTCCGCGGACGCAGCTGGGTGTCCATGGGGCCTCCCGTCGGGCGCCGCGACGAGCATCTGGAGCTGTTCTGGCGCTTCCGGGAGATGGCCGACGCCCATGCCGCCCGACCCTGCGCCTACGGTCTGGAGCCGGAAGATCTGGCCGATGTCGTCGAGCTCGGCTTCTTCATCCAGAAGACCGGTGAGAGCGCCCGCGTGCCGCTGGCCGACTTTTCCCTCGCCGGGCGCCGCCGCGAGGTGCTGCGCCGCAACTGGCGCAAGGCCGGCGAAGCGGGCGCGACCTTCGAGGTCCTGCCCCCTGGAACCGCGCCGATGGACCAGCTGCAGCGCATATCCGACGCCTGGCTGGCCGATCACGCCGGCGGCGAGAAGTCCTTCAGCCTGGGCGGCTTCATCCCCCGCTACGTCGAGGAGTTTCCGGTCGCCCTGGTTCGCGTCGAGGGCCGGATCGTCGCCTTCGCCACCCTGTGGCCGACGGCAAACAAGTCCAGCCTGTCGATGGATCTGATGCGTTATGGGGCCGAGGCGCCCAAGAACATCATGGACTTCCTGTTCGTCGAACTGATGACCTGGGGACGCGACCAGGGCTATCTGGCCTTCGACTTCGGGGTCGCGCCCCTGGCCGGGCTGGAGGACAGGCCCCTGGCTCCGATCCTCAGCCGGGTCGGGCGTCTGCTCTTCGAGCGGGGCGAGGACTTCTACAATTTCCGCGGCGTGCGCCGCTACAAGGACAAGTACGATCCGCTATGGCGGCCCCGCTACATGGCCTGCCCGCACAAATGGCAGGTCCCGTTCCTGCTCGCCGACATCGGCCTGCTGTCGTCCGGCGGCATGGCCGGCGTGATGGGGCGGCCGAAGAAAGACAGCTAGCCGTTCAACATCATGACCAGCAGGGCGGCCACGTGGGCGGCCGTAACCACCGTACCCGTGGCGAAGACGATCATCAGCGGCCGCCAGGGGATCATCCGGGGCCCCTTGACCAGGTTCGGCGGCCGCGCGCCGCGCCAGCCGGCGAAGGCGGTCAGGGAGGCCATTGCCGCCAGCAGGATGAGGGTCGCGTTCATCGGCATGACGCCCAGATGGAACCGTGAGGGCCCGGACACAAGGGGGCCGCGATGTTTCAGCGCGGCCAGGGGTTCGGCGGCCACAGAACCCTGTCCGGAAAGGTCTTGTTAACCATATCCGGCGCGAAGGTAGGGCCTGAAACGGTTGGTGCGGCCATCCGTCCACAGGATATCGCGGCCAACGCAAGATATAGCGTTAACCTCGCGTTTACACACAAGGGATCGCTGGCTAGCGTCCGAACCTAAGTGCCGGGAGAACGATTCGAATGACGGCGGGGGCGCCCTGGAGCGTTAAGGGTATCGACCCCAAGGCGAGGGAGATCGCGAAGGATCTCGCGCGCCGCTCCGGCATGACCCTGGGCGAATGGCTCAACCACATGATCGTCGAGGGCGAGGCGCCCGAGAGCGAGCCTGAGGCCGCTGATCCGTCCGTGATCCCGCATCCGCGCCCGGACGCGCCGGCCCGTCTTGAGGCCGTGCACCACCCCGCCGACGAGGTCGGCAAGGTAACCGAAGCCATCGAACGGCTGACCAGCCGCATCGAGGCGGCCGAGCAGCGCTCGACCTTGGCCATCACCGGCATCGACCAGTCGGTGCGCGGCGCGCTGAGCCGCCTGGAAGGCGCCGAGCGCGAGCAGATTTCGGTCGCCGCCCGCTTCGAGGGCGCGGTCGATGAAATCCGGACAGAGCAGGCGAGGGCGATCGAACGCCTGCGCCGTATCGAGGCCGAGAGCACCGGTCCCCGCTCGGCCGAGGCCCTGCGCGCTCTGGAGGGCTCGCTCGGCAAGGTCGCCAGCGCCGTCTACGACACCGAGGCCCGCAGCCGCGAGGCCATCACCGCCCTGGAAGCCAAGGTTGCGGCCCTGGAAGCCGGCGGCGGCGCGCCCGACACGGCCGCCCTGGCCGACGAGGTCGCCGCTCGGGTCCTGGGCCGCCTGGAAGCTGCGGAGACCCGGACCAACGAGGCCATCCGCGACCTCGGCTACAGCTTCGTCAAACTCGACGGCCGCCTGCGCAAGGTGGAGGGGGCCGACAACACCGCCGCCCTGCAGACCCTGTCGCACGGCCTCAACAGCCGCCTGGAGCAGGTGCGCCAGGAGATGGCCGAACAGCTGCGCCGCGCCTCGGACGGCGGGTTTGGCCGGGTCGAGCAGAAACTTGGCGAAATGACCGCCCACGTCCATGCCGCCGAGCAGCGCTCGGCCATGGCCATCGAGCGGATGGGCCGGGAGATGGTCAGTATGGCCGATGTTCTCAGCCGACGCGTGCAGTCGGTCGAGGGGCGCAGCGCCCAGGCCGTCGAGAACGTCGGCAGCGAAGTGTCGCGGATCGCAGGATTGGTCGAGCAGCGGTTGTCTCACAACGATGGCAGTCAGGCCCAGGCGCTGGAGCGCCTCGGCGTCGAAATCGCCCGCATCACCGAGCGGCTGAGCGAGCGCATCGCCAACAGCGAGCGCCGCAGCGCCCAGGCCATCGACGACGTCGGCGAACAGGTCGCCCGGGTCACCGAGCGGATCAGCCAGCGCCAGGAGCGGGTCTCCACCGATCTGGCCGAACGCATCCGCCAGAGCGAGGAACGCACCGCCCGCCTGCTCGACGAGGCGCGTGAAAAGATCGACGCCTCGATGACCAGCGCCACGCGCCGGATCACCGACTCGGTCACCGCTGCTGTCCCCGTGGCGGCCCCGGCCCCGACGATCCGCCGCGCCGAGCCGGCCGGCATGGACCCCTTCGCGCCCGATCCCTTCCCGACCCGGGGGCAGGCGATCCCGGACGACACCTTCGCGCCGCGCAGCTTTGAGCCGCCGTCGTTCGGCGCCGCCTCGCTGGGGCCGGCCGAGCCGGGCTTTGACGATGACGACTTCCCGGCCCGCGACACCGGTCCGGCCGCCTTCTCCGACGCCGACTTCGACGCCGCCGACGAGTTCGTCGCGCTGGATGACGACAATGACGGCCTCGACTTCGAAACCGCCCCGGCGCCGGTGTTCGAGGCCGATCCCGGTCGCCCTCTGAGCACCCGCGAAGTCATCGAACAGGCCCGCGCCGCGGCCCGCAACGCCGGTGGCGTTGCCGCCGCCCCGGCCGCCGCCAAGCCTGCCCGCAAGGGCCTGTTCGGCGGCCGGCCGAAGTCGGCCAAGAAGCCGGCCAGCTCGACCCTGACCACAACCCTGGCCATCACCGGCGTGTTGGCCCTCGTCTCGGTTTCCGCCGTTGGTCTGATCTCGCTCAATGCGGGCAACGGCGGGACCATGGCTGACCGCATCGCCCGCGGCCTGCAGATCAAGGACGCCGACGATCAGGAGATCATGACCGCCGAGGCGGACACGACTCCGGCCCTCACCGCCGGCCCGCGCGTCGCCATGGCCTTGGCGCCGGACGTGGCGACCGCCGAGGACGCCGTCCCGGCCGCGCCGACCGCCGCGCCCCTGACTCCGGCCGCCGCCCCGGTCAACACCGCCGCCGGTCTGTTCGGCGATGCGGTGCGCCGGATCGAAAGCAAGCAAACGGGCGGCCTCGACGCCCTGCGCAAATCGGCCAACCAGGGCTACGCCCCGGCCCAGTTCTATCTCGCCAAACTCTATGAGAACGGCGAGGGCGGCGTGGCCAAGGATATGAGCCAGGCCCGCGCCTGGACTGAGCGCGCCGCCCAGGGCGGTGAGCGCAAGGCCATGCACAACCTCGGCCTCTACTATTTCGAAGGCACCGGTGGCTCGACCAACCAGACCACCGCCGCCCAGTGGTTCCGCAAGGCGGCTGACCTCGGCCTGACCGACAGCCAGTACAACCTCGGCAAGCTGTACGAGATCGGTTCGGGGGTCACCCAGAACAGCGCCGAAGCCTACAAATGGTACCTGATCGCCGGCCGAGCCGGCGACGCCGAGGCCAAGGCCAGCGCCCAGCGCCTGCGCGACAGTCTCTCGCCCCAGGCCCGCACCGGCGCCGAACGGGCCGCCAGCGGCTACCGCGCCGCCGCCCCGAACCCGTCGGCCAAGCTGGCGATGGCTCCCGCGCCGGCCGTCGGCACGGCGGCCCAGGCCCAGCGGGCCCTGTCGCGGCTCGGCTACTATCAGGGCCCCCAGGACGGCAAGGCTTCGCCCGCGCTGGAAGGCGCCCTTAAGGCCTACCAGAAGGACAAGGGCCTGCCGGTCACCGGCCGGATGGACGGCCAGACCTCGCCGACCCTGGCGATCTACGCTCAATAAAACGAACTCCGATCGTCCCGACGAAAGTCAGGACCCATCCGCCTGAGCCGGCGCGTTGCCCGTGGGCCCCGACGTTCGCCAGGGCATCGGTTGGTGAAGGTTCAATCCCCGCCCAACATGTCCCACCGCAACGGGTGAGCCTTGTCCTTGCCCAACGCCACGGCCAGCGGCGGTGAGCCGAACATTCCAGCGTAGGCCTTGTCGCGGATGTTGAGGCCGCCGGCGTAGGCGCCGAAGGCCGGCAGGATGACCCGTTCCCCGTCGGTGGCGAAGCAGCGGCGGCGTACGGCGCGGCCACGGCCGACCAGCCGGGCGCAGGGATGCAGGTGGCCGGCGATCTCGCCGGGCTGACGGCCGGGCTGCGGCTCATGGCGAAGAATGAGGGTTCCGACGGTGAGTTCATCGGCCAACTCGCCGGGCAGGGCGGCGGGACCGTCCTCGTCGTGGTTGCCGACGGCCCAGATCAGGGTGCGGCCAGAGGCCAGAGCGGCGATGCGTTCGGCGATAAGAGGGGCGAGGCGCGCCTCGGCCTGGCCGTCGTGAAAGCTGTCGCCGAGGAAGACGAGGGTGGCGGGCGTCGTGGCGACGACCTCGGCCTCCAGCCGGACCAGGGTCTCGACGGTGTCGTAGGGTGGTAGAAGCTGGCCGCGCACGGCGTAGGCGCTGCCCTTTTCGAAGTGGAGGTCGGCGACGATGAGCATCCGCTCGGGCGGTAGCCACAGGGCGCCGCTGGGGCGCATGACCACCGGGTGGCCATGGATGGCCATGGCGACGCCGCCGCAGTCGCTCTGGGCAAAGGCGCGGTCGCGCAGGGCCTGGGCGTTCACGACAGGGCCTCCGCGATCAGCTCGTCGGCGGCGTCGGCCAGGATCATGTCGGCGGTGTCGCCACTGACCCGCTCCTTGCCGATCTCCAGCATGATCGGCACGGCGAAGGGCGAGACGTGGTCGAGCCGCGAATGCAGGATCTGGCCCTTGATGCGGGCCAGCATCTGGCCGACCCGGGCGACGTCGATCATGCCGCTGGCCGCGTCGATGCGGGCGCAGCGCAGCAGCAGGTGGTCGGGTTGGTGGCGGCGCAACACGTCGTAGATCAGGTCGGTCGAGAAGGTCACCTGGCGTCCGGTCTTTTCGGCGCCGGGCATGCGCCGTTCGATGAGGCCGGAAATCAGGGCGCAGCCCTTGAACGCCCGCTTCATCATGAAGCTCTCGTCCAGCCAGGCCTCGAGGTCGTCTCCGAGCATGTCCTGATCGAAGAGTGAGTCGAAATCGAGGTCATCCATCGGTTTGAGCGACCAGACGGCCAGGGCGTAGTCATTGACGACAAAGCCGAGCGGGCCCACCCGCATGCGGTCCAGCCGCTTGGTCAGCAGCATCGCCAGGGTGGTGTGGGCCAGGCGCCCCTCGAAGGGGTAGATGACCAGAAAGTGGCGTTTGCCGCGAGCGAAGGTCTCCAGCAGCATCTGCTCCGGCGTCGGGATCATCGACTTGTCCTGCTGGACGGTCAGCCATTCGCAGACGTCGGTCGGCAGGTCCTTCCAGCTGTCCGGATCGCTCATCATGCGGCGCACCTTGGCGGCCAGGAAGGTGGAGATGGCGAACTTGGAGCCGCCCCAGCTGGGAAGCTTGGGGTCGTCGTTGGGGGCCGGGGTGACCAGCGCGTCGGTGGCTGTGACGCCCTGCAGCCGCCAGACGCCGCCGGCGAAGATGAAGGTGTCGCCGGGCTCCAGCATCTCAAGGTAGCCTTCCTCGACCTCGCCGATCTTGCGCCCGACCGTGCCGTGCCGGCCGGCCAGGCGGATGGCGAGGACAGCGGGGGAGACGATGGCCCCGACGTTCATCCGATGGCGCTGGGCGGTCTGGGCGTCGCGGACGCGCCAGAGGCCATCCTGGTCGTTCACGATTCGGCGGAAGCGGTCGTAGGTGCGCAGGGCGTAGCCGCCGGTCGAGACGAACTCGACCACCTGTTCGAAGTCTTCCCAGGTCAGGTCGCGGTAGGGGCCGGCGGTTCGGACCTCGTCGTAGAGGGCCAACAGGTCGAAGGGCTCGGAGACGGCGCAGCCCATGACGTGCTGGGCCAGGACATCGAGGGCGCCGATGCGCGGCGGCTCGGCGTCAAAGGCGTTTTCGGCGATGGCCTCGCGGGCGGCCTGGCATTCGAGGACCTCGAAGCGGTTGGCCGGGACGAAGATGGCCTTCGACGGCTCGTCGAGGCGGTGGTTGGCGCGGCCGATGCGCTGGACCATCCGCGAAGCGCCCTTCGGGGCGGCCAGCTGGATGACCAGGTCGACGTCGCCCCAGTCAATGCCGAGGTCGAGGGTGGAGGTGCAGACGACGGCCCGCAGGTCGCCGCGCGCCATGGCCGCCTCGACCTTGCGACGCTGTTCGGCGGCGAGGGAGCCGTGGTGCAGGGCGATGGCCAGGCCGTCGTCGTTGAGCTTCCACAGCTCCTGGAAGGCGAACTCGGCCTGGAAGCGGGTGTTGACGAAGATCAGTGAGGTGCGGTGCCGCTTGATGACCTCGTAGACGTCGGCCATGGCGTGCTGGGCCGTGTGGCCGGCCCAGGGGACGCGACCTTCGGAGATGAGGACGTCGACCTGGGGCAGAGGGCCGGGCGGGCCGCGCACGAGGCGGACGGCGTTGGCGGGGTCGGCGTCTTCGCTGCCGGCGGGGCTGAGCCACCGCCGGATCATGTCCGGGTCATCGACCGTGGCTGACAGGCCGATGCGGCGCATGGTCGGGACGAACTGCTGCAGGCGGGCGATGTCGAGGGCCAGCAGGTCGCCGCGCTTCTGGGGCCAGAGGCTGTGAATCTCATCGATGATGACGCAGCGCAGGTCCTCGAAGTACCGCCGCGCGCCTTCCCAGGCGCAGAACAGGGCCAACTGTTCCGGCGTAGTCAGCAGGATGTCCGGAGGCTTGATCCGCTGGCGCTGCTTTCGGGCCTCGCCAGTGTCGCCGGTGCGGGACTCGGCGGTGATGTTCAGTCCCATCTGGGCGATGGGGGTCATCAGGTTGCGCTCGACATCGACCGCCAGGGCCTTGAGCGGCGAGATGTAGAGGGTGTGGACGCCGCGCGGGGTGTTGGGTGGCGGCCGCTGCGAAAGCTCGATCAGGCTGGGCAGGAAGCCGGCCAGGGTCTTGCCGCCGCCGGTGGGGGCGATGAGCAGGGCGTGGGCCTCATCCTCTCCCGCCTTGACCATGTCCAGCTGATGCTGGCGCGGCGCCCAGCCCCGTCCGGCGAACCAGGCTTCGAAGCGGTCGGGAAGGAGCGCGGGAAGCGCGGCGGCGGTCATCCCGGCCGATATAGCATGTTCCCGTTCTGTTTCGAGGGCCTGTGCTAACCTGCCGCGACAGGAGGATTGCGATGGACGTGCAGACGATCGGTAAGGCGACCGTGCTGATGGTTCCGGCCGAGGGACCGCCGCTGGGCAGCGAGCGGGACGCCACCGACCTGATCGGCGACGCCCTGTCGATGGGGGCCGAGGCGGTGGCCATCCCGGTCGAACGGCTGCATCCGGAGTTCCTGAACCTGGCCAGCCGGATGGCAGGGCTGATGATCCAGAAGTTCACCAACTATCGGCTGGACGTGGTGTTCGTCGGCGACATTTCGCAGCCTCTGGCGAAGAGTGAGGCGCTGCGGGCCTACGTCATCGAGTCCAATCGCGGCAAGGGCGTGCGGTTCGTCGATCAACTCTGATCCCTCCGCGGTTGTTCCCCTTTCGTTTCGGGGCGGATCGGACTAGGGAAATGGGGTGAACGCCGTCACCTCCAGCCTCAATCTCGCGCCGGCCCTGATCGTGCTGCCGGGGCCGCGCTGCGCCGTCGCCGACGGGCTGGAAGCGCGGGAGTTGCGGCCGCCGGCGGCCCGTGACCTGGCCGAGGCCGGGCCGGTGCTGGTGGTCCATGCCGGGATGACGGCCAAGCGGCTGGGGCTGAACACGCCGCCCCGGGCGCGCGGGGTGTTCGACGCCCTGGAACTGTTCGCCTTCGTCAAGCCGGCGACCTTCGCGGCGCCCTCGGCGGTGGGGCTGTCACAGGCGCTCGGGCTGCCGGAGCCGAAGGGTGCGGTCGAACAGGCGAGGACCTTGCGCGAGGCCTGCGAGGCTCTGCTGAGTGATCTGGAGACCAAGCCCTGGCCGTCGCGGGAAGAGGCGCTGAACCTCGCCGAGACCATGGACCGGGCCGGCTGGAGTTGGGGCCCGGCGGTGATCAACGCCCTGCGCAGCCGAACGGTCGGCGAGGCCGGGCGGCGGGGATCGGGGCTGGATGTCTGGGCGCGGGTCTCCGAGTGGGAGGACCAGGCGCCGCCGGGCGAGCCGGGCTCGCGGCCGGTGACGCCGCAGGCGGCCGAGGAACGGCTGACGACCCTGTTGCGGCGCTCGGGCCTGGACGAGGCGCGGCCGATGCAGGCGGTCTATGCGGCAGAGACGGCCTATGCCTTTTCGCCCCGCGAACGGGAGGGCGAGCCGCGCATGGTGCTGGCCGAGGCGGGCACCGGGGTCGGCAAGACGCTGGGCTATCTGGCGCCGGCCTCGCTGTGGGCCGAGGAGAACGGGCCGGCCGTCTGGATCAGCACCTATACCCGCGCCCTGCAGCGCCAGATCGAGCGGGAGAGCGCCTCGATCTTTCCCGACCCGGCGGTGCGGGCCCGCAAGGCGGTGGTGCGAAAGGGGCGCGAGAACTACCTCTGCCTGCTGAACTTCCAGGAGCAGGTGCAGACCTCGCAGCTGGGCAACGGCGACATCATCGGCATGGGGTTGGCGGCGCGCTGGGTGCGGGCGACGCGGGACGGGGACATGACGGGCGGGGATTTTCCGGGCTGGCTGCCGGCCCTGTTCGCAATTCCGCCGTCGGCGCAGGCGAGCGCGGCGAACCTTGTCGATCGGCGGGGCGAGTGCGTGCACGCCGCCTGCGGCCACTACCGCGCCTGTTTCGTCGAGAAGGCTATCCGGGGCAGCCGCAGGGCCGATCTGGTGATCGCCAACCATGCCCTGGTGCTGACCCAGGCTGCCTTCGACGGGGCGCGGCGGGCGCGGGGATCGAAGGCCGACGTGGAGACAGTGCAGCTCAAGCGGATCGTCTTCGACGAAGGCCACCATCTGTTCGACGCCGCCGACAGCGCGTTCTCGGCGGCGCTGAGCGGGGCGGAGGCGGCCGAGCTGCGGCGCTGGATCCGTGGGCCGGAGTCGCGCGGGCGGCGGGGTCGGGGGCTGGAGCATCGGCTGCTCGAGGTCATCGGCGACCGCGAGGAGCCGCGCCGGGCGCTGCATGATGTGACCCGGGCGGCCGCCGTGCTGCCGGGCGAGGGCTGGTCGGGGCGGATCGCGCCGCCGAACGGCGAGATCAATCCCATCGGGCCGGTGGAGAACTTCCTGGCCGCGGTGCTGGAGCAGCTGCGGGCGAGGAACAGCGACCGCAACGCCGGCGCCGCGGATATTGGCATGGAATGCCAGGCCCGGCCGGCCATCGACCGGGTGCGGGAGACGGCGGCCGATGCGGCCTCGGCCCTGGCCAGCGTCGAGGCGCCGTTGCTGGCCCTGGCGCGGCATCTGGAGGATTTGCTCGACGACGAGGCCGACGAGCTGGGCCCCAGCGAGCGGGCTCGGTTCGAGGGGGCCTTGCGCGGGCTGGACCGGCGGGCGCGGATGACCCTGCCGGCCTGGCGCTCGATGCTGAAGGCCATCGAGGAGGACGCCGAGGACGATCCCGACTTCGTCGACTGGTTCGACGCGACCTTCCTGTACGGCCGGGTCGTGGACGCCTCCAGCCGCCGCCACTGGGTCGACCCGACCCAGCCGCTGACGGCGGCCGTGCTGGCCCCGGCCCACGGGGTGCTGGTGACCAGCGCCACTCTGACGGATCCCTCGTCCGAGGACCCTTTTGCCCTGGCCGAGATGCGCACGGGCGGGGCGCGGCTGCCGGAGCGGCCCAAGACGATCAGGCTGGCCTCGCCCTTCGACTACGCCAACCAGGCGCGGGCCTTCGTGGTCACCGATGTCGCCAAGGACGATGCCCGGCAGGTGGCGGCGGCGATGCGCGAGCTGTTCCTGGCGGCCGGCGGTGGCGGGGTGGGGCTGTTTACGGCCATCCGACGCTTGCGGGCGGTGCATGAGAAGATCGCCGCGCCCCTGGCCGACAAGGGCCTGGCGCTCTACGCCCAGCATGTCGATCCCATCGAGGTCGGCGGGCTGGTCGACATCTTCCGGGCCGAGGAGGACAGCTGCCTGCTGGGCACCGATGCGGTGCGAGACGGGGTGGATGTGCCCGGGCGGTCGCTGCGGCTGTTGGTCTTCGACCGGGCGCCGTGGCCCCGGCCCGACATCCTGCACAAGGCCCGCCGGGCCCGTTTCGGCGGCAAGAGCTACGACGACGCGGTGGCCCGCAACCGCATCGCCCAGGCGTTCGGGCGGCTGATCCGGCGGGCCGACGACAAGGGCGTGTTCGTCATGCTCGACCCCGCCTCGCCGACCCGGCTGTTCGCCGGGCTGCCGGAAGGGGTGGAGATCCAGCGGGTCGGGCTGGTCGAGGCCATCGAGGCGACGGCGGAATTCTTGAAGAAGGACAGCGCGACGTGACGCAGCCCCTGTGGACCGCCGTCGACGGCTATTTCAACGACAGCCTGGGGGCCAACGACGCCGCCCTGGATCATGCCCTGGCGGCCAGTCGTAGCGCGGGGCTGCCGCCCATCGCCGTGGCGCCGAACCAGGGCAAGCTGCTGAACCTGCTGGCGCGGTCGATCGGGGCCAAACGCATCCTCGAGGTCGGGACGCTGGGCGGGTACAGCACCATCTGGCTGGCGCGGGCGCTGCCCGAAGGTGGGCGGCTGGTCAGTCTGGAGATCGATCCGCATCATGCGGAGGTGGCGCGGAAGAACCTGGCCTTCGCCGGGCTCGACGGGGTCGCCGAGGTGCGGACCGGGGCGGGGATCGAGCTTTTGCCCAGGCTGGCGGCCGAGGGTGGGCCGCCGCTCGACTTCACCTTCATCGACGCCGACAAGCCGTCGAACGCCGACTACTTCGCCTGGGCCCTGAAGATGACCCGGCCGGGCGGGATCATTATCGTCGACAATGTCGTGCGCGGCGGGGCGGTGATCGACGAGAATGGCGACGCCTCGGTGCAGGGGGTGCGGCGGCTGGCCGAACTGATCCACCGCGAGCCGCGGGTGGACGCCACGGCGCTGCAGACGGTGGGCGACAAGGGCTATGACGGGCTGCTGATTGCGCTGGTGAAATCCTGAATGTCCGTGTGAGGACGAAGCGCCAAGTCTTTGACTTAAAACGGTCGTCTTGCGGCGATGTTGGCCGTCTAACCCTCTCCGTGTCGGGACGAAACGGAGAGACGACATGAGCCTGCCGCTGATCCATCCGGACCTGCCGATAGACGCCGCCGCGCGGCCGGAGGGCAGTATCTGCGCGCGGGCGCTGGTCCAGCGTGTGCGCTGGGGCACGGGTCTCAACCAGGAAGCCTTCGCCCGCACCTTCCGGCTGGACGCCGTCTCCCTGTCCGAGATCGAGGCCGGCCGGGCGCTGCCCGACGCGGCGCTGCTGGCCTATCTGCAGGTCATCGAATGGCGGCCCGAAGCTGTGCTCGACGCCCTGGACCAAGTGGGTCGGCCGATCTGATTGACATGCAACCAAATGGTTGCCTATAGTCTGTCCCGATGGAAACGGACGCGGTCTTTCGCGCGCTGGCCGACGCAAGCCGGCGCGATCTGCTGGACCGGCTGTTCGCGCGTAACGGACAGACGCTGATGGAACTGTGCGACGGTCTGGCGATGAGCCGCCAGGCGGTCAGCAAGCACCTCGGCATCCTGGAAGAGGCGAGCCTCGTCACCGCCGTGAGGCGGGGGCGGGAGAAGCTGCACTACCTGAACCCCGTGCCCATCGCCGAAATCGCCGATCGCTGGATCGGCAAGTTCGAACGTGCGCGGGTCGAAGACCTGGTGGCGTTCAAGACGCAACTCGAGAGCCCAGAAGGGGACACCGAATGAGCGACCCGGCCTTTGTCTATGTGATCTACATCCGCACCACGCCGCAGAAGCTGTGGGACGCGCTGCTGGACCCGGAGGTCCGCCCGAAAATCTGGTTCGGCCGACGCTTCGAGAGCGACTGGCAGGCCGGTTCGAAGCATGTGCTCTATGCGCCGGACGGCAGCATCGACTTCCAGGGCGTGGTGCTGGAGAGCGATCCGCCGCGCAAGCTCAGCTACACCTTCGAGACCGCCTCGCCGACGACGACGGTGACCTATCTGCTGGAGCCGGTCGAGGACAGCGTGCGTTTGACCGTCACCCACGACGGCTTTCCGGACAACAGCGAGCAGCGCAAGGGTGTCAGCAACGGCTGGCCGGCGATCATGTCTGCGCTCAAGAGCCTGCTGGAGAACGGCGAGCCGACGCCGCAAGTCATGCCTTAGGAGAGTTCACGATGTCCAAGGATCCGGTAGCGAAAGCGGAGACCATGATCCGGGCGCCGGTGGCCAAGGTGTTCGAAGCCTTCGTCGATCCAGCGGTGACGACGAAGTTCTGGTTCAGCAAGGCGAGCGGGCCTTTGAAGGCCGGGGAGGCGGTGCGCTGGGACTGGGAGATGTACGGCGCCGGGGACGACATCCATGTCCGCTCTATCGAAGCGGACAGTTCCATTGTCTACGAATGGGGCGGGCAAGGGAATTTGTCGCGGGTCGAGATGACGTTTTCGGTCCTCGATGAGGGCCGGACCTTCGTCGAGGTCATCAACAGCGGGTTCCATGGCGACGCGGAGTCGGTGATCGCCCAGGCCCTCGACAGCAACGGCGGCTTCACCACCGTGCTGTGCGCCGCCAAGGTCTGGCTGGAGCACGGCATCAATGCCCGGCTGATCGAGGACAAGTACCCCCAGGCGCTCAAGCCGGAGTGGAAAGGGCGCTGAAACGAGAAATGCCGCCGGGGTCTCCCCCGACGGCATCCCTCAGCCTTTGACGCAAACCACCTGCCGAAGCGTGTGGACGATATCGACCAGGTCGGCCTGGGCCGCCATGACCGCGTCGATGTCCTTGTAGGCCATCGGCGTTTCATCGATCACCTCGGCGTCCTTACGGCACTCGACGCCGGCGGTGGCCGCCACGTGGTCTTCGACAGTGAACCGCCGCTTGGCTTCGGTCCGGCTCATCGCCCGACCGGCCCCGTGCGAGCAGGTGCAGAAGCTGTCCGGGTTACCCTTCCCGCGCACGATGAAGGACTTGGCCCCCATCGAACCCGGGATGATCCCCAGTTCACCCTCCTTCGCCGACACCGCGCCCTTGCGGGTGATGAAGACGTCCTTGCCGAAGTGCCGCTCCTTGGTGACGTAGTTGTGGTGGCAATTCACCGCCTCCTGCGTCACCTCGAGCGTCGGGAACAGGCCCCGCAGCACGCCCAGCACCTGGTCCATCATCGTTTCCCGGTTGGCCCGGGCGTACTTCTGGGCCCAGCTGACGGCCCGGATGTAGTCGATGAAGCCCTCTGACCCTTCCGGGAAGTAGGCCAGGTCCTGGTCCGGCAGGTTGATGAACCACCGCCGCATGTCGTGCTTGGCCCGCTCGATGAAGTAGGACCCGAACCGGTTCCCCACCCCCCGCGAGCCGGAGTGCAGCATCACCCACACGTCACCGGCCTCATCGAGGCAGAGCTCGATGAAGTGGTTCCCCGTCCCCAGCGTCCCCAGGTGGCCGAAACCACGCGGGTGCGCCGCCTTCGGGTGCTTGTCGACGACGGCGTTGTAGCCGGCCTCGAGCTCCGCCCACCGGGTCTTGGCCGCTTCCGGCGGTTCGGTCTGCCAGGCCCCGACGTCGTTGCGTCCCCCGTTGTCGGTCCGGCCGTGCGGGACGGCCGCCTCGATCAGCGAACGGATCTCGAACAGGTTGTCCGGCAGGTGCTCGGCCCGGATGTTGAGCCGGGCGGCCATCATCCCGCAACCGATGTCGACTCCCACGGCCGCCGGAATGATTGCCCCGACGGTCGGGATCACCGATCCCACAGTCGCGCCCCGACCCCAGTGCACGTCCGGCATCACCGCCAGGTGGTGGTGAATGAACGGCAGGCTGGCGACGTTGCGCAGCTGCTTCATGGCGGCGTCCTCGATCGGCACGCCCCGGGTCCAGGCCTTGATGTGGACCCCGTCACTTTCAAACGCTTCGAAGCCGCTCATCGGGCTTCTCCTTTGCTTTTTTCCATCCCTCTCGGCGACATGGACTGGAAAGAAGACCCCCAAAACGAAGGAACCCCTCCAGGCTAAGGCCGGGAGGGGTTCCTACGTACAATCTCAAGGTTCGATGGCCTTAAGCGTTGGTCCCTTCCCATGCGCGCGCGTCATCGCGCTCGGTCCGATTACCGAGCGAGACGGGCTTGCAGATCATGGGTTGGGCTTTGTGCGCCACAGGTCGTCTCTCCTTGAGGGCGCGGCGGGTAACACGGGATTCTGACTTTCGCCAAGGGTGAAAATCGGGATTTGCTCAATCCATCGGGAGTGTGTGTCCGTAGCTACACCGTCAGGTCGGGGCCGGGAGACAACGCATGCGACGCTTCGCGCTGGGGATTTCACTGACCCTGCTGGCCGGCATGGCGGCCGCCGCGCCGGTGCCGCCTTCAGCAGAGAAAACGCTGGCGGCGGGCAGGCCCTGGGTGGTGGTCAGGCCGGCCGGCGAGGCTGCCGTCCTTCATGGGGCCATCGACATCGACGCCTCGCCACGACAAGTCTGGGCCGTGCTGGTCGACTGCGCCCAGGCCAAGAAGGTCATCGCCAACATGACCGTCTGCCGGGTGGTCGAGAAGGGACCGGGCTGGGACGTCCGTGAGCAGATCAGCCAGGGCAACATGTTCGTGCCGACCATCCGCAGCCTGGTGAGGGCCGACTACACCCCCTACACGCGGATCACCTTCCGCAAGGCCGGCGGCGACCTGAAGGCGATGAACGGCGAGTGGCGGCTGGAGGCGCGCGGGAACGGAACGCGGGTGATCTATGAGAACCGGGTGGCGGCCGACATCAAGCTGCCGGCCGAGGTGGTGCGGGCCGGGATGAAGACCGACTGCGGCAAGGTGCTGGTGAATTTGCGCAGGGCCGTCACCGGCAGATGACCACCCAACGCCCGTCATCCCGGACGGCCGAAGGCCGATCCGGGACCCAGCGGGTGACCAGGCGCGAAATTCGCATCCGCGAATGCTGGTGAGGTGGCCCCTGGGTCCCGGCTCTTCGCTTCGCTACGGCCGGGATGACGGAGAGAGTCAGTGCTTGCCGCGGTCCCGGCCGAAGTTCGGTTCGGGGCTTTCCTGGCCCAGCGCGATGACGCCGCGGCGGATTTCGCGGGTGCGAGTGAAGAGCTCGTGCAGCTTCTCGGCCTCGCCCCAGCGGATGGCGCGGGACAGGGCCTGCAGGTCTTCGGTGAAGCGGCCCAACACGTCGAGCACGGCCTCGCGGTTGGCCACGAAAATGTCGCGCCACATGGTCGGGTCGGAAGCGGCGATACGGGTGAAGTCGCGGAAGCCGCCGGCCGAGTATTTCATCACCTCGGCCTGGGTGACCTCCTCCAGGTCGGCGGCGGTGCCGACGATGTTGTAGGCGATCAGGTGGGGCAGGTGGCTGGTGACGGCCAGGACCAGGTCGTGGTGGCGCTCGTCCATCTGCTCGACCTGGGCGCCGAGCGCCCGCCAGAAGCTGGCCAGCCTTGCGACGGCCAGGGCGTAGGCGTCGTCGTGGCGGGCGGCGATGGGGGTCAGGATGGTCCAGCGGTCCTGGAACAGCTCGGCGAAGCCGGCGTCGGGACCGGACTGTTCGGTGCCGGCGATCGGGTGGCCGGGGATGATGTGGACGCCGGCCGGGGCGGCGGCCTGCATGGCTTCGGAGACGCTGCCCTTGACCGAGCCGACGTCGGAGATGGTCGAACCGGCCTTCAGGTGCGGGGCGATGGTGGCCATGACATCGGCGATGGCCAGAACCGGGGTCGCGAAGATGACCAGGTCGGCGTTCTCGACCGCCTTGCCGAGGTCGGCCTCGACGGCGTCGGCGATGCCCAGGGCCGTGACGCGGTCGAGGACCGTCTGGCTGATGTCGGCGACGGTGATGTGGCCGGCGGCCTTGAACTCGCGGGCGGCGCGGACGACCGACGAGCCGATCAGGCCACAGCCGATGACGGTCAGGCGCTCGAAGACGGGCAGGGGCGTAGTCATTTGCCCATGAACTCCGCCAGGCCCTCGACGACGGCGCGGTTGTGCTCTTCCAGGCCGATGGTGATCCGCAGGTGATTGACCAGGCCGTAGTTGCCGACGCCGCGGGTCAACAGGCCCTTGGTGGCGAGGAAGGCCTCGGCCTCGACCGCCGTCTTGCCGGCCGTCTCGGGGAAGCCGACCAGGACGAAGTTCGCGGCGCTGGGCACCACGTCGAGGGCCAGGCCATTGATCTGCTGGGTCAGCCAGGGGCGCCACTGCTCGACCAGGGCGACCGAGCGGGCGGCGAAGGCCTCGTCCTTGAGGGCGGCGACGGCGGCCAGCTGGGCCGGGATGTTGACGTTGAAGGGCAGGCGGATGCGGTCGACGGCGCTGGCCATGTCTTCGGGCATATAGCCCCAGCCGACGCGCAGCGCGGCGAGGCCGTGGATCTTGGAGAAGGTGCGGGTGACCACGACGTTGGCCGCGTCGCGGGCCAGGCTGAGGCCATCCTCGAAGCGCGGGTCGGTGTTGAACTCGGCATAGGCTCCATCGAGCACCAGCACCACCGACGGAGGCAGGCCTTCGTGCAGGCGGCGGACCTCGTCCGCGTCGATCCAGGTGCCGGTCGGGTTGGCCGGGTTGGCCAGGAAGATCAGGCGGGTGCGTTCATCGACCGCTTCGAGCATGGCGTCGACGTCGATGGTGTAGTTCTTCTCCGGGACGTACTTCACCTCGCCGCCGCAGGCCCGCGTGCCGATGGCGTAGGCGGCGAAGCCGTGCGCGCCCTGGATCATATTGTCGCCGGGCTCGAGGAAGGTCTGGTTGAGCAGCTGGAAGATCTCGTCCGAGCCACAGCCGAACAGCAGGCGCTCGGGCTCCAGACCGTACTTCTCGGCGACGGCGTGGCGCAGGATGTCGGCGCGGCCCTGAGGGTAGAGGTTCAGCTTGCCGGCGGCCTCGGCGTAGGCGGCGCGGGCGTCGTCGGAGCAGCCGAGGATGTTCTCGTTGGCCGACAGCTTGATCGGGTCGGCGATGCCCTCGGCCGCGGCCTTGCCGGGCTTGTAGGGGGCGATATCGAGGATGCCGGGCTTGGGAACGGGACGGGGCGCGGCGAAGCGGTCGGTCATAGCAGGTCCTTGTAAGAGGCCCGCGTCTTTACACGTCGAACGGCTCGGGTGCAGCCCCGATGACGCCGGAAAGTCGCCCGGGAGCGCGGGCGAGGCGCTCGTCGTCCTTCTGGTAGAAGCCCGCCAGGGTGAAGAGCTTGAGACCGCCGGACTCCAGCATCGGGGCGGCGGCCACGCCGTCCCGGCCCAGGGCCTCGACGATGGCGGCGCTGCTGTTGGCGGAATCGGTGACCCACAGGGTCTGGTCGGCCCCGGTCGGCTCGACCGGGACGGCGGCGACGGCCAGGGCGCGGGTCGGGCCCCACTGGGCCAGGCAGGGCAGGGTGGCGAAGACGCGAAGCTCGGGCTCGGCCAGCAGGCGGCCCCACCAGCTGGAGTCGCGGGTCAGGGCCAGAACGCCGACTCCGCCGAGCGTGCGGGCGCCGGCCAGGGCGTCCTCGGGCTTTGTAACCATGGTCACGGGTGGGGCGACGCCGAACCGTTGGCGGGCCGCCTCCAGGGTCTGGGCTTCGGCCCGGCCGCCCCAGACGGTGACGTGGAACGGGCCCTGGCGCGACAAACTGTCGGCGATCAGTTCGCGCCAGACGCGGACGACCAGGCCGGGGCCGGCGATGGGATTTTCGCGCTGGATCTTCTTGCGGATGACCTGGGCTTCGCGGGAGGGGCGCAGGCCGAACTTGAACTCACCGCCGGCGGCCTTCTTGGCTTCGGCGACAGCGGCGGCCAGGGACGAGCGCTCGTCGATCAGCCGCAGGAGCTCGGCATCGACCTCGTCGATGCGCGCGCGGACCGCTTCGAGAGATGGCGGCGCTGGTGGAGTGTCCCGACCCATTTGTTCCTCAAACTACGCTGTCGGGCCTAAAGCCATGCGGCCAATGACGCAATAGGTGGCAAGCGGCGCAAGAATCTTGCGTTGCGCGGAAGCGCGATGCGATGGGAGAGCGACGATGAGTTGAGGCCATCATTCGGCTCAATCGAAGTCATCCTTTCCGGGGCGCCGGTCGGGGAGAAGGTCCGGTCAGCAAGCCCGCCAGCTTGAAAAGATCCGCCTGACGGGAGGACTGGGTCTTCTCAAGGATTGCGCGGAGCTGAGTCCGCACGGTGAGCACAGAAGCCCCCCGCTTGTTGGCGATTTCCGCGACGCTGAGGCCGGACAGAAGCTCAGAGGCCACCTCCGACTCAGCCACCGTGAGGGCGAACAGATTCCGCAGCCGTTCCAATTGACGGCTATCCGCCGCCCGATTGCGGGCGTCCAGGAGATAGACCGCCCCCCGAATTGGGCCGACGGTGAGGAAAGGGTTGTCATGGCCTAGAGGAATGACCACGGCAACCAGCGGGTCGGCGCCTTCCGGGGCGATCAGGATTTCAGAAGGTGATCGAAGGGCCCAGATCGCGGTCGGGTCGCACACTTGCCTGATCGCCAAAGCAAGCGAGCGTTCCGCAGCGGCGGGGACGGCCCGAAGCTGATCGTTGCGGCTCTCGATGCGGTCGCCGTCGGACAGCAGAAGCCGTGCGGCGGCATTGGCATGAAGCAGTTTGCCGCTGTGTCCCAGGAAGCAGCAAGCCGTTTCGAAGCCATCAAGCGCCTCGCTTACGGCGGGGTCCAGCATCCGAGCCGGATCGATCTCCAGGCGCAACTGCACCGCACGCCGAAGGTGCGGAAACAGAGCGCGGGTGATAGCCGCCTCTCGCTCGCCGAATGGGGGCTCCCCTCGTCGCCGTCCGGCGGCCAGGGCAATCGGGGCTCGCTCGTTGCCCCGGCTGGCGCGCAGAACGGCGGTCATGCCGTGCTCCACGTCCATGGGATACATGTAGTGGCGATAGTAGTCGGTCGCGTGCAGTTCCTCCGTCGGAATGACATCCTGATTGAGAAAGACACCCGGCACGATCCCCATGGCCATGGCCCGGTCCATGAAGGGCGCCTGGCGACCATAAATGTGCAGGACAGGCAGAATCGGCGTCGGATCCAGACCCTGAGTGATGAAGATGCTGCCGAACTCCCCGGCCTGGGGCGCCGAATGCAAGGCCCCTTGAGGACTGTCCACCACCCGGCAAAAGCGTTCGACAACCTCGCTCCATCGATCCGGCTGAAACAGCGCGCCATAGGTCGCCTCGACGACCGGTTCGATGATCTCGGACAGCTCTACGGACACTGCATTCATTATCAGCCCCCCACCCCAAGGGGACTTGTATCAAGAGCACAGTGGACGGCAAGGCCGGCGCCGGGTGGCGTCAATCCTCGTGCAGCGCCTAGAGGAACCAGTCTCCGGTGTCGCCGGTGACGTCGCCGTTGATCTTGACCTGATAGTCAACCCGGCCATCGCCGTTGACGTCGAGCCGTACCGTTGTGAGGCCGCCGGCGAAGACAGCCGTCATCTGCCCGGCCACCTTGGTAAAGGCGGCGACAAGGGTGAAACTGTCGTCCTGCACAGTGTTGATGTTGGCGTCGATGTTATTGAAATCCATCACATCTCCCTCGGCGGTGGAGAAGTCATAGATCTGGTCGGTCTCGAGCGCTCCAGCGAGACTGATCGTGTCGATATCGAAGGTGTCCTGGCCGATGCCGCCGCGCATCAGGTCGTTGCCGGCGCCGCCGACGATGACGTCGTTCCCGTCTCCGCCGTTGAGGGTGTCGACCCCGGCGCCGCCTTCGAGAATGTTGTCGCCCATGTTGCCCTGGATGTTGTTCGACCCGGCATTCCCAAAGCCATTGATATTGTCGCCGCCCTGCAGCTCGAGGGCCTCCAGGTTTACGGCCAGGGTCCAGGTCAGGCCGGCGCGGACGACGTCATAGCCCTGGTCGGCGTCTTCGGTGGTCTGATCGCCGACATTGTCGACGAAGTAGACATCGTTGCCGAAGCCGCCGGACATCAGGTCCGCCCCCGCGCCGCCGTCCAGATAGTCGTTGCCGTCCTGCCCCTCCAGAGTGTCGACATCGCCCTCGCCGAGCATGCGGTCATTGCCGGTCGATCCGATCAACTGGTCGGCGCCTGTCCCGCCGAACAGCTTGTCAGCCCCGTCGCCGCCGTCGAGGGTGTCATCGCCGGCTTCCCCGTAGAGCAGGTCGCCCCCCTGTCCGCCGGTAAGCGTGTCGGTCCCGTCCCCGCCAAACAGCTGGTCCGACAGATCGCCCCCGTCGAGGGTGTCGTCGCCGCCCAGGCCGGAGAGGATGTCGTTGCCGCCGAGGCCGCTGAGTTGATCGTCGAGCGTTCCGCCGGAGAAACTGTCGTTGCCGGCTGTGCCGGCCTCTATCAGTGGCAAGGGCGCCGCCCGACCGTAGATAACATAGCTGGCTCCGGAGCCGCTGCCGTTGGGATCGGCGCCCCACGCCCCGATGATCAGATCGTCGATTCCGTCGTCGTTCAAATCTCCCGCCGACGCTACCGAGAAGCCGCTCCAGTCGTTCGCCGCCACGCCGTTGATCCGGAAGCCGTTAGTTCCGTCTAGGCTCGAAAGTTCAAGATTGGCTCCGAACGCCGCGTCGCTGCCGAACACCACGTAGCTGGCCCCGGAGTCGCTGCCGTTCGAGTCGGCGTACCGAGCCCCGATAATCAGGTCGCCGATACCGTCGCCGTTGATGTCCCCGGCCGAGGCGACCGAAAAACCGCTCCGGTCGTTCGCCGCCACGCCGTTAATCCGGAATCCGTTAGTTCCGTCCAAGCTCGAAAGTTCGAGATTGGCCGCGAACCCGGCGTCGCTGCCGAACACCACATAGCTGGCTCCAGAGTTGCTGCCGTTGGGGTCAGCGTCTATCGCCCCGATGATGAGGTCGCCAATCCCATCACCGTTGATATCGCCCGCCGAAGCGACCGAATGACCGCTCAAATCGCTGGCCCCCGCGCCGTTGATCCGAAAGCCATTGGACCCAGCCAAGGCTGAGAGGTCGATATTGGCCCCGAACGCCGCGCCGCTGCCGAACACGACGTAGCTGGTGCCGGAGCTGATACCGTTCGGGTCAGCGGTCCTGGCCCCGATGATCAGGTCGTCGTTGCCGTCGCCGTTGATGTCTCCCGCCGAAGCGACCGAATAGCCACTTTGATCGCCGGCGGCCGCGCCGCTGATCCGAAATCCGTTGGTTCCGTTCAGGGCGGATAGGTTGACGTTGGACCCGAAATTTGCGGCGCTGCCGAACACCACATAGCTGGCGCCGGAGCCGCTGCCATTCGGGTCCGCGCCATAGGCGCCGATAATCAGGTCGTCGATGCCGTCGCCGTTGATGTCTCCTGCCGAGGCGACCGACTTGCCGCTGATGTCTTGCGCCGCCACGCCGCTGATGCGGAACCCGTTGGTCCCATTCAGGGTGGAGAGGTTGAGATTGGCCGCGAAAGCCGCGTCACTGCCAAACACCACATAGCTGGCGCCGGAGTTGGCGCCGTTCGGGGCGGCGAATCTGGCCCCGATGATCAGATCACCGAATCCATCGCCGTTGACATCGCCGGCAGAGGCGACCGACCAGCCGATGTTGTCGTACGCCAGCGCGCCACTGATCCGGAAGCCATTCGTTCCGTCTAGGGTGGAGGGGTTGAGGTGGGCTCCGAACGCCTCGGCGCTGCCGAACACCACATAGCTGGCCCCCGAGTTGACGCCATTAACGTCAGCGCGAGGGGCCCCAACGACGAGGTCGTCTATGCCGTCGCCGTTAATGTCGCCAGCAGAGGCGACTGTCCAGCCACTGTTGTCGTTCACCGCCACGCCGGTGATCCGAAACCCGTTGGTTCCGTCCAGCCCGCTTAATTCAAACACGGCGTCAAAGGACATGGGGGTGTCCCCAGTCGCTGGTTAGACCGCAGTCGCCGTCAATGCCCGCCCCGCCGGAAGCCGAAGCGCCCGCTCCCGAATTCGATCCCCCCTGAACGATCCGGAACCCGTTGGCCCCACTGAGACCCGATGCCGATATCACTGCAGCAAACCCGGACATGACGCCCCCCATCCACGACCGGCCCGCCCCCCAAGGTGGTACCGGACGTCAACCGTCTACGGGCTGGAGCGTCCCCGCATCATCAAAGTTAGGTATGGCCGCCGACGCCTCACCACACCCGGGGTGAGGGGCCGATCTCCAGTGGGCCGATGCGGGCCTTGCCGTCGCTCAGGCTGACGCGGCCCTGCAGGGCCTGGCCGCTGCCGGTCAGGTCGCCGAGGGTGGCGTCGAGGTCGCCGCTCAAACGCCCGTTGGCGTCCGGGGTCAGGGTGCCGGCGCTGGCGGAGAGTTTGGCCGCGCCGCCGGTGACCTGGGCCTGGCGCACCTGGATGACCCCGCCGTCCCGGGCCCAGGCGCGGGCGGCGCCTTCCCAGTCCTCGCCCTTGAGGGCCGACATCCTCGTCAGGGTCAGGTTGAGGTCCATGTCGACGGGGGCGCCCTCGGTGGCGCGGGCGGCCAGGCCCTCCAGCGCCATGCGGGCGCCGCCGATGTGGAGCAGGACGCCGCCCAGGTCATCGGGCCCGGCCATGATCTTCATGTTCAGCTGCCTGGCCGCCGACAGGAAGTAGGGCTTGGCGCCGGCTTCCGGGTTGAAGGTCAGGTCGACGCCCTCGAGCATGAGGCTGGGCGGATGTTTGTCGAGGTCGGACAGGGAGGCGCGCATGGCCTTGCCCTGGACGATGACCGCGCCGCCGTCGGGACGGGTGAAGGTCAGGCCCTGCGGGGTGACCATGACCCAGTGGTCGAGGCGGTAGATGTAGGCCTCGGCCTTGATCAGCGGCGCGGTCAGCTGCCAGCCGGAGGGTTCGGAGACCGTGGCGTCCTTCAGGTTGACGTCCAGGCGGAAGGGAAAGCCGCTGACCGTGCGCTCGGACCAGGTCAGGCGATAGCCCTTGTCGCCCATGGTCCTGGCCGTTTCGTCCATCCGCCGCATGGCCTCGCCGCGCATGTACCACCATCCGCCGGACCAGGCTGCGATGACGATGGCGGCCAGAATGAAGGGCAGGGCGATGCCGCGTTTGCGGCGCGGCGCGGGTTCGGGCAGGGTCCCATTCTCGGTCTTTGGCAAAGGGCGCTCTTTCAGGTCGGCGTAATATGGACGGTTCAGGCGGCGAAGGCCGTTGGGTGTTCGGGTATGGATCGCTGATGTGGCGGCCAGGGTTCCCGTTTGTAGAGCGAAAGGGCGCGGTTCTCCACGGCCGGAGAAGAGCGTTCTGCATCTATTCGGTGCATCATCGGGGGACCTACGAGCGGCCGGGCCTGGTGCTTGGCCTGGCGCCGGGCGGGGCGGTGCGCGGAGCGGCCTATCGAGTGGCGGAAGACGCCTGGCCGGAGGTCTACGCCTATCTGCGCGAGCGGGAGCAGCCGACGGAGACCTATGTCGAGGCCTGGCGCGAGGTGCGGCTGAATGGCGGCGGGCGGGCGCCGGCGCTGGTCTTCCTGTCGGACAAGGGTCATGCGCAGTGGGCGGGTGATCTGAGCCTGGAGCGGCAGGCGGAACTGATCCACGGGGCGGTGGGACTGTCGGGGCGGAACGAGGATTACCTGACGGATCTGGTGGAGCACCTGCGGGCCGAGGGCATCCGGGATGAGGGGATGGAGCGGTTGTTGAAGATGGTCGAAGGCTAGAGGGCCTTCCCCATCAGCAGCAAAGGCACCGGCTCGCCGGCGCGGTCATCGTGGAAGGCTTCGATGGGGTGGTAGCCGCAGGCTTCGTAGAGGGGTTTTCCGGACATGGTGGCGGTCAGTTCCACCTTTGAGAAGCCGGCCGCCTTCGCTGCACCCTCGCAGAGGCCCAGGATCAGCCGCGCTACCCCCCGGCGTTCGAAGCCGGGCGCGGTGTACATGGCGCGGACCTTGGCGGCGTCGGTCGCCGGATCAAGCAACGCCGCGTCGCGCCCGGGCGTGTGATTGCCGCCGTAGGGCGTCGCCCGGTTGCTCCAGCCGCCGCAGCCGGCGATCTGGCCGTCCAGGTCGGCGATGAAGTAGCTGCGGTCGGCGATCAGCTGGCTGTCCAGGCCCATCAGCTGTTTGCTGGCGGCCAACTGGGCGGGCGTCAGGGCGGCGGCAAGGTGGGTGTCGATGGCAGCTTCGATCACAACGCGCAGAGCCGGGATGTCGGCCTCTGTCGCCAGCCGTTGGGTCAGGCCGCTCAGTGGTCTTCCGCCGCCAGGCGGGCGCAGGCGGTCTCGATGGACGTTTCCAGCTGGCGCATGAACTCGGCGCGCTTGAGGCCGGGCGGGATCGGCGGCTGGAATTCGAAGACGATGGTCCCGGGGCGCATGACGAAGCCGCTGGCGACGTTCCAGTGCAGGCCGGTGTTCAGGGCGAGCGGGGTCACCGGCAGTTCGAGCTCACGGTAGAGGGCGGCGATGCCGGGCTTGTAGTCGCCGGCCTCGCCCGGGTCCTTGCGGGTGCCTTCCGGGAAGATGACCAGCTGGCGATCTTCCTTCATGCGGTCCTGGGAGTCGGTGACCAGCTTGCGCAGGGCGGCCGAATGGCCCTCGCGATCGACGACGATCATGTGCGAGCGCAGTGCCCACCAGCCGAAGAAGGGAATGGAGACCAGTTCCTTCTTCAGCACGAAACAGGCGTCGGGCAGGAAGGCGAAGGCGCCGAAGATGTCGAACATCCGCTGGTGCTTGGTGGCGATCAGGGCGGCGCCGGTGGGCAGATGCTCGCGGCCGCGCACCTCGACCTTCACCCCGCAGATAACGCGCAGCAACCAGGTGACCACCCGGCCCCAGTTGTTCATCACCGCCATCAGCGGCTTGCGCGGACCGAGCAGCAGCGGCGAGAGGCCGATCGCGGCGATGGCCGAGACCACATAGAAGACGACGAGAAAGACGAGAGAGCGGAGGACGTTCACTTCGCCCCTTCCTTGGGCTGCGGCGCGGTAGCGTCGGGCGTTTTGCGGAACAGGCCCATGACAGATTCCTGGACCAGCACCGCCAGGTATTTGCAGTACTCCAGCGTCATGCGGCGGATCTGGGTCTGGTCCTGCCACCACTTGGCGGCGTCCACGGCGTCGGTCTTGACCGGGTAAGGGATCAGCTTGGCGCCCGGCATCTGGCCGCGCAGTTCCAGCATCGAGCGGGGCATGTGGTAGTCGGCGGTTACGACGATCACCTGTTTGAAGCTGTGCTTTTCGGTCCAGGCGGCGATTTCCTGGGCGTTGCCCTTGGTGTCGGCGGCCTCGAAGCCGAGGTCGACACAGCACTGGTAGATCGGCTTCCAGGCGCCGGTGACGGCCTGCAGGTCCTCTCGGGTGACCTCGGTGTTGACGCCGCTGACCAGCAGCCGCTTGCCCTTGCCTTCTTCGAGCAGGCGGACGGCGACCTTGATGCGTTCGGTCGAGGCGCCGGTCAGCACGGCGACGGCGTCCGAAACGGGCGGTTCGGCGGCGGGGCTCAGCTTGTCGACGCGGCCGGCGAAGGCCAGCAGGCCGACGAACCAGACGACAACCAGGATGAGCAGCAGGGAAAGGCGGCGCATGGTTAAGTTCTAGTGGGTTCCAGCCGTTGGGGAAGTGGGGGCGTGGGGCGAGGGCTTATCGAAGCTGGCGCCATTATCTCACGGCGCCCGCGCGGGCCAAATCCAGTTCTGGTGCAAGATTTTGAAAACGCGCCTGTTTTCGTTGGCGCCGAGGTTGTTGAGCGGGCCCCAAACGTTGAGATCGGCGTTGGCGGGACGTTGGTGTCGGGGCGGGGAATGTTGATCGCTGGCGCCAACGGCGAGGGCTACGCCGAGGGAGGCGATTCCGGGGGCTCAATAATTTCGCCTGGGTAAAATTATCAGCCCATCTGGCGCAGGATGGCGGCGGCGGCCAGGCGGGCGGCGATGGCGGCGGTGAGCGCGGCCAGCAGCGGAGCAGGCAGGACGGCCAGGAGGTCGATCCAGGCGAGCGGCAGGACGGGGGTCAGGCCCTGGCCGCCGCCGGCGAGGCGGGCGAGGGCAGCGACGAGGGCCGCGCCGCCGGCGCCGAACAGGCCGGCGATGCCCGCGGCGGTGGCAAACCGGGTCTGGAACAGACGGGCGACGAAGCCGGTCTCGGCTCCCGAAAGGTGCAGCACCTCGATGACGTCGCGGTGGGCGGCGAGGCCGGCCCGGGTGGCGAAGCCGATGACGGCGGTGGCGGCGGCGATGATCAACAGGCAGATGGCCAGAGCGGCCCAGCGGGCGATGCCGGCGGCGCGCTGGATGTCCTCGATCCAGACGCTGTGGTCATCGACCTTGGCGTCGACGCCGGCGGCCTTCAGGGCGCGGTCGAGATCTACGGCCTTGGCGGGCGTCTTGGGGTCGAGGTCGACGGTGACCAGGCGGGGGACGGGCAGGTCGTCGATCAGGGCTTCGCGGCCAAGCCAGGGCTCGAGCAGGGCCTCGGCCTTTTCCTTTTCGAGGGCGCGGGCTTCGGAGACGCCCTTCACCCCGGCCAGCGCCTCGGCGGCGCGGGCGGCGGCGGCGTCAGGGGTTTCGGGGCCGCGGGGCTGGATGACGACGGTGGCGCTGTCGCTGAGCTGGCTGGTCCAGCCGCGGGCGGCGCGGTCGGCGGCCAGGGCCCCGATGGCGGTCAGGCAGGCAAGGAAGGTCAGCACGGCGACGACGAAGATCAGGGCGCCGTCACGGGCGTCGCGGCGGGGCAGCAGGGGGCCCGGCTTCCAGCGGGTGGGGTCGAAGAGGGTGTCGCTCATCGGCCGTCGCTCCGGCCGTAGGCAAGCAGTCGTCCGTTATCGAGGTGCAGGACGGGCTGGCCGCTGCGGGCGACCAGGTCCTCGTCGTGGGTGGCGATCAGGACGGTGGTGCCGAGGCGGTTGAGCTCGACGAACAGGCGCAGGATTCGCAGGGCGTGGCCGTGGTCGACGTTGCCGGTGGGCTCGTCGGCCAGAAGGATGTCGGGGCGGCCCACGACGGCGCGGGCGATGGCCAGGCGCTGTTTCTCGCCGCCGCTGAGGGTGGCGGGCAGGGCGTGCTGGCGGGACTTGAGGCCGACCCAGCTCATCAGCTCGGCGACGTCGGCGCGGTACTTGTCCGGCTTGCCGCCGGAGATGCGCAGCGGCAGGGCGCAGTTGTCGAAGGCGCTCAGGTGTTCGAGCAGGCGGAACTCCTGGAACACCACCCCGATGCGGCGACGCAGGAAGGGGCGATCGGCGGGAGATATCTGGTCGATGTCGCGGCCGAACATCTCGATGCGGCCCCTCGACGCACGCTCGGCCATGTAGATCAACTTCAAGAGGCTCGACTTGCCGGCCCCCGAGGCGCCGGTCAGGAAGTGGAAGGAGCCGGGCGCCAGCTCGAAATTGATGTCCTTCAGCACCTCGGCCGAGCGACCATAGCGCATGCCGACGCCGGAGAAGCGCAGGGTCGGGCTGGCGGCCAATTCGCTCGTGTAGGCGTTGCGGTCAGTGGACATGGGAGCCGGAATCGGCGACCTCACATAGAGTTGCGGGAGCGGACCGATTCGCCGGCCATGATACTGACCTGCCCAGAGTGTGCTACCCGGTATTTCGTTGGCGACGATCAGGTCGGCGCGACCGGCCGGACTGTCAAGTGCAAGGCTTGCGGTCATCGGTGGACCGCGCGTGCGGAACCCGATCTGGACCTGTCGATCAGTGGGGATGAAGGCGCCGTCGGCGTCGAGCCCTCGACCCTGACCCCCGACCCCGCGCCGCTGGTCGAACTGCCCGGCGAAGAACTGCCCAAGGTCTTCCGCGCCAAGGCCCAGTCGGAAAAGCGGGTCCGCGAGGCGGCGACGACGGGCATCGTCTGGGCCGGCATGACGGCGATGCTGATCGTACTGGGCGTCGGGGCCGTGGTCGGCCGCGAGAGCGTGGTGCGGATCTGGCCGAAGTCGGCGTCGGCCTTCGCGGCGGTTGGGCTGGACGTCAATTCCATCGGGCTGGAGATCGAGGACATCCGCTTCGAACCGGCCCTGCAGGACGGGCATGCGGCGTTGTCGGTGTCCGGCGTCATCCGCAACATTCGGGGCGAGCCTGTGAAGGCGCCGCCTCTGCAGATCAGCCTGCTGAACAAGCAGGACAAGCGGGTCCTTGCCAAGATCGCCCACGCCGCCGATCCGGTGATCCCGGCCGGGGAGACGCGCCACTTCGCCGTGGTGCTGCTTGATCCGCCCAAGACCGCCTCGCAGATCGAGGTCGGTTTCGTCACGGAAAAGGGGACGGTGGCGACCAGGCCGAAGCCGAAACATGTGGCGGCCCCCATGCCCGAGGCGCCGGCCCTGCGCGGCTCGGCTGAACCCGGCCCGGTGGTGGCTGAGGAGGCCAGGCCGCTCGATGCCCACGATCCCAACGCGCTGCCGGCCGCCGCCGGGACGACCGAGGAACAGCACTGATGAAGGAGACGCCGACCGTACTGATCTCGGAGGCCGAGATCGCGGCGGCGGTCGAGGCCCTGGCCGTCCAGATCGCGCCGCGCATCGACGACGATACGGTGGCCATCTGCCTGTTGACCGGCGGCATCTGGTTCGCGGCGGATTTGACCCGGGCCCTGGCGCGGCATGGGCGGCTGGTGCATTTCGATGCGCTGTGGCTGTCTTCGTACAAGGATGCGCGGGCGTCGTACGGGCGGTGCGAGGTGCGGGCCGACCTGCAGCGGCCGGTGCTGGGCCGCAAGACCCTGATCCTGGATGATGTGTTCGACACCGGGCTGTCGCTCAGCGAGGCCGCGCGGCTGACGCGCGACGCGGGGGCGAGCGAGGTGCTGACGGCGGTGTTCGCGCGCAAGCCGTGGCCGGAGAAACGGGCGCTGGAGCCGGACTTCGTGGCCTGGGAGGCGCCGCCGAGGTTCCTGGTCGGGTATGGGCTGGATGTGGCCGGGACGATGCGCGGGCTGCCGTACATCGGGGCGATGGACTGACGCCACGTCATACTTGCCGCGCGCGTCAAGCGGCGACAGGCTGATCCTGTCCGGCCCGGCAGAGGCCGGCGGGAGAGCGCCATGGCCTATGAGACCCTTCTCACCGAGCTGAAGGACGGGGTGCTGACCCTGACCCTGAACCGGCCCGAGCAACTCAATGCCTACACGGCCCAGATGGGCATCGATCTGGCCGACGCCTTTGTGGCGGCGGACGAGGACGACGCGGTGCGGGTGGTGGTGGTGACCGGGGCCGGGCGGCATTTCTGCGCCGGGGCGGATATGGGTTCGGGGTCGGACAGTTTTGGCGGGGACGGCGACAGGCTATTCGGGGCGCGCAAGGCGCCGGGGCCCAAGGGTGGGTTCGTGGGGGCGATCTTCGCCTGCCGCAAGCCATCGATCGCGGCGATCAACGGCGGGGCGGTCGGAGTGGGGGTGACCATGACCCTGCCGATGGATATCCGCATCGCTTCGGAGAAGGCGAAGTTCGGGTTCGTGTTCGCGCGGCGGGGGCTGGCGCCGGAGGCGGGGTCGGCGTGGTTCCTGCCAAGGCTGGTGGGGCTGCCGCAGGCCTTGCGCTGGTGCTACCGGGCCGATGTGTTCGACGCGGCCGAGGCGTTGCGGGGCGGGCTGGTCAGCGAGGTTGTGGCGCCCGAGGACCTGCTGGCGCGCGCGCAGGAGATGGCGCGGGAGATCGCCGAGGAGACCTCGCCGGTGTCGATCGCCATGGTCCGGCAGCTGCTATGGCGCGCGATGGGGGAGCCGGACCTGTTCAAGGTGCTGGCTGTCGATGGGCCGGCCAATATGGCGATGGGGGCGAGCCCCGATGTGAAGGAGGGCGTCTCGGCCTTCCTCGAGAAGCGCAAGCCGGCCTTCCCGGGCAAGGTGTCGCAAGACATGCCGCCGCAATACCCTTGGTGGGACTGAGTTTGCGTGAAATCCTCCAACGCTGTTGGAGGTGGCGTTGATGAATTCCGTGGTTCACGGCCTGAAGGGCCTCATACGGTTCAAGGGGCGGGATCGGCGCGGGCTGTTCTGGCCCTATGCGGCGGTGGTCGTGGCGCTGGCGATGGTCGCCATGGGGGCGGTCATGGTCCCGGAGATCAACGCCAGCTTCGACCGGATGACCAAGTACGTGGCGGAGAACCCGGGCAGCGGCAGCGTGGCCTATTCGACCAGCGGCGTCGAAGTGACGGTGGAGGGCCACCATCCCGAGTTGATGCCTGACTTCGGCAAGCTGTTTGGCGGCATGCGCGTCGTGATCGCCGGCCTGTTTGTGCTTGTGGCGGCGGCGGTGACGCGGCGGCTGCATGACACGGGCCGATCAGGGTTCTGGGGCCTGCCGCCGATCATCCTGCTGGTCTCGGCATCGGTGCTGTTTCCGTTCGCCATGGAGGCCATGACGGTAGGCGAGCATCCGGACCTGCGGCCCTTCTTCCTCGTCTTCGCCAACAACGTCCTCTACCTGGCGGCGCTGGGGCTGCTGATCGCCTTCCTGGCCATGCCCGGGAAGACGGACTCCAACCGCTACGGACCGCCGTCGGTCTGAGCCCAGGCCTCGGCCACGGCCAGCATGGCGGGGCCTTCGGGGAGACCCAGCTGCAGGCAGGCGAGGCCGGTCGAGACGCGCTCGATGTAGCCCCACTGCCAGATCGGTTCTTCGGCCAGGTCGGTCAGCTGCGCCAGGCGGCGGCAGCGGGCGCGGCCGCGTTCGAAAGGATCGCCGGCGAGGAGGTCCGAGGACCATTCGCGCATGGGGATGGCCAGGTCGTAGGCCGGTTCGATGATCAGGCCGTCAGGGTCGACAAACTTGAACCGGCCGGGGTGGTGCGGATCGGCGAGCGTGTTCCAGCCGTGGGCGTCGCCGTGAGCGAGGACGCTGGATGCCGGGTCGTGGGCGGCGGCGCGGGCCTGGGCGAAGGCCAGGGCCTGGTCGATGACGGCGCGGGGGCAGGGACGGCCGGTATCGTCCCAGGTGGCTTCGATGAAGGCGGCGAGGTCTGCGGCCTTCTCGGGGCCAGTCATCATCGGGTCGGTCGGGATGGGGGCGGTCCAGGCCTGGCGCAGGGTCTGGCAGATGGCCTGAAGTTGCTCGTCGAGGGAGAGACCGAGGCTGTCGAGCATGGGGCCGAGGCGCTCGAGGAGCATGGCCCGGCTGGCCGGGTCATGGTTCAGCAGGGTGGCGTAGCCCCGGCCGCCGGCGGCCTGGAAGGCGCGGCGTTCGCGGTCGGTGGGGTCGGAGCCGGGATAGGGCAGCTTGAGGACGGCGGGGACGCCGTTGGCTTGCGTGACGTCGAGGACCAGAGCCTCGGTGCCGCCGGACATGACGTCGCCGACGGTCAGGAACCAGTCGCGGGCGAGGTCGGCGACGGTGCTGTCGAGGGCTTCCAGCCAGGCGGTTCCGGCATCGCCCTGCTGTGCGGCGCGGCGACGGACGATCTCGGGGACGGCGATCACAGCCAGTCGGCCGGGGCCTCGTCGGCCAGCATTTCCTCATAGGTCGGGCGGCGGCGGATGACGGCGAACTTGTCACCGTGGACCAGGACCTCGGGGACCAGGGGGCGGCTGTTGTACTCGCTGGCCATGGCCGCGCCGTAGGCCCCGGCGCTCATGAAGGCGACGAGGTCGCCGCTGTCGAGGGACGGCATGATGCGGTCGCGGGTGAAGGTGTCGCCGGTCTCGCAGACCGGGCCGACGACGTCGAAGGGCTCAGGGATAGCGTTGGTGGCGGCCACCGGGCGGATGTCGTGGAAGGCGTCGTACATGGCCGGGCGCAGCAGGTCGTTCATGGCCGCGTCGAGGACCAGGAACTTGCGGCCTTCGGGGCGCTCGTGGCGGTGGATAACCTGGGAGACCAGGACCCCGGCATTGGCGGCGATCATGCGGCCGGGCTCGAAGGCCAGCTGGACGTTTAAGTTCCCGATCACCCGGGCCACCATGGCGGCGTAGTCGGCCGGCGAGGGCGGCTCGGGCATGTTGAAGTAGGGCACGCCCAGCCCGCCGCCGAGGTCGAGCCGCTCGACGCGAAAGCCCTCCGCACGGAGGGTTTCGACAAGGCCGCGCATCTTGGTGAAGGCCTGTTCGAAGGGGCGCAAGTCGCTGATCTGGCTGCCGATATGGCAGGCGACGCCGAGCGGGTTGAGGTGGGGGTGGTCGGCGGCCTTGGCGTAGAGGCGGCGGGCCTCGGTGAAGGAGACGCCGAACTTGTTCTCGGCCTTGCCGGTGGCGATCTTGGCGTGGCCGCCGGCCTCGACGTCGGGGTTGACGCGGAAGACCACGGGGGCCTGGACCGTCAGGCGTTCGGCGATGGCGGCGATGAGGTCGAGTTCCGGTTCGGACTCGACGTTGATCTCGGCGACACCGGCCAGAAGCGCGAACTCGATCTCCTGGGGGCGTTTACCGACGCCGCTGAAGACGATGCGGCTGGCGGGGATGCCGGCGGCCAGGGCGCGGCGGATCTCGCCTTCGGAGACAGTGTCGGCGCCGGCGCCCAGGGCGCCGAGGACGCGCAGGACCGAGACGTTGCCGTTGGCCTTGACCGCATAGGCGATCAGCGGCTCGCCGAGATTGGCGTAGGCCCGCAGGGCCTCGCGGAAGACGTTGAAGTGCCGCTCCAGGGTGGCCTGGCTGTAGACATAGACGGGGGTGCCCACCGCCTGAGCAACGGCGGCCAGGGAGACGTCTTCACAGTAGAGGTCGCCGGAGCGGGTCTCGAAGTGGTTCACGGTCTATTGGGGCGGCTTGCCGAACGGGTCGTTCGTGCCGGCGATCGGCTGCTGGCGGATGTTGGCGGTGCTGGAGGCCGGGTCGCGGACTTCCTGGTCGCTGCCGGGCTTGGCCGGCTTGTTGGCCCGCTGGGAGGCTTCGCGGCGGGCCTGCTCTTCCTTGGCGCGCTCGGCGGGCGGGCGCTCGTCCGGACCCCACATCGGGCCGGGGCGCTCCAGGTCGCCGGTCTTGCCGCAAGCAGCGAGGGCGGGAGTGAGGATCAGGGCGGCGAGGATCAGGGCGCGTTTCACGAGAGCAGTTCCTTCCAGCGGGCGATCTGGTTGCGCACCTGATCGGGAGCGGTTCCGCCGTAGCTCTGCCGGCTGGCGGCGGAGGCGGCAGGGGTGAGGACCGAGTAGACGCCATCGGTGATGCGGGGGTCCAACGCTTTCAACTCATCGAGCGAAAGTTGCGGCAGGTCGACACCCAATTGCTCGGCGCGCTTTACGGCGGCGCCGGTCAGGTGGTGGGCCTGGCGGAAGGGCAGATCGAGCTCGCGGACCAGCCAGTCTGCCAGGTCAGTGGCGGTCGAGAATCCTGAGCCGGCGGCGGCGGCCATGCGCTCGCGGTTGGGTTCGAGGTCGGCGACCATGCCGGCCATGGCCAGCAGGGCCAGTTCGAGGCTGTCGAAGGCCTCGAAGGTGGGGACCTTGTCCTCCTGCATGTCCTTCGAATAGGTCAGAGGCAGGCCCTTCATGACCACGGTCAGGCTGGTGAAGCCGGCCAAGACGCGGCCGACTTTGGCGCGGGCCAGCTCGGCGGCGTCGGGGTTCTTCTTCTGCGGCATGATCGAGCTGCCGGTGGTGAAGGCGTCCGACAGCTTGATGAAGCCGAACTGCGGGGTCATCCACAGGACGATTTCTTCGGCCAGCCGCGAGAGGTGGGTGGCGGCGATCGAGGCGGCGGCGAGGGCTTCCAGGGCAAAGTCGCGGCTTGCGACCGAGTCGAGGCTGTTGGCGGTCGGGCGGTCGAAACCGAGGGCGGCGGCCGTCTGGTGGCGGTCGATGGGGAACGGTGAGCCGGCAAGC
This sequence comes from Caulobacter sp. SRI_014, assembly GCF_057586315.1. Lineage (NCBI taxonomy): Bacteria > Pseudomonadati > Pseudomonadota > Alphaproteobacteria > Caulobacterales > Caulobacteraceae > Caulobacter > Caulobacter sp. SRI_014. The sequence goes on from NZ_JBYCZQ010000006.1 coordinate 139,928, forward strand.
GCGGCGGCGCCGAGCGGGCTTTCGTTCATGCGGACGCGGGCGTCGGCGAAGCGGCTGGCGTCGCGGCCGAACATCTCGACATAGGCCATCAGGTGGTGGCCGAAGGTGACCGGCTGGGCCGGCTGCAGGTGGGTGAAGCCGGGTATCAAGGCGTCGGCGTGCTGTTCGGCCTTGTCCAGCAAGGCGCGTTGCAGGGCCTTCAACTGATGGCCGGTGCGGTCGCAGGCCTCGCGGACCCAGAGGCGGAAATCGAGGGCGACCTGGTCGTTGCGGCTGCGGGCGGTGTGCAGGCGGCCCGAGGGTTCGCCGATCAGTTCGGCCAGGCGGGCCTCCACATTCATGTGGATGTCCTCGTATTCGTCGCGGAAGGGGAAGGTCCCGGCGGCCATCTCCGCCTCGATGGTCGAAAGACCGTGCTGGATTTGCGCCTCATCCTCGCTAGATATCGCCCCAACGGCGGCCAGCATGGCGGCGTGGGCTTTCGAACCGGCCAGGTCCTGGCTGGCGAGACGGCGGTCGAAGCCGATGGAGACGTTGATGGCTTGCATCAGGTCCGCCGGCTTGGCGCTGAAACGCCCGCCCCACATGGCTTGGCCGGCTGGGGATTTTTTCGAGGAGTCGTCGGTCATATGAGCGAAGTGTCCAAGGCCGGTCGGCGGCCCGATATTCTGCGGTGGGCGATCACGGTAGCCGTCCTGGTGGGCGTGCTGGCGGTTCTATATGTCATCCTGAGCGCGGTCATAGTCCCCAATGGACCCGCAAACCTCGAAACCTTGAAGCGCGGCAAGCTCGAGAAGCTGGAAATCACCAAAGCTCCGCAGCCCGCCCCGACGTCGGCGTTCAAGGACGCCGCCGGCAAGGACGTCACCATCGCCTCGTTCAAGGGCAAGGTGACCATCGTCAACTTCTGGGCCACCTGGTGTGCGCCGTGCCTGCTGGAGATGCCGACTTTCTCGCGGCTGGCGGCGACCTATCAGGGCCAGCCGGTGGCCGTCGTGGCGATCAGCATCGACAGGGACGACAAGGACATGCAGGCGCGCGCCTTCATGGCCAAGAACCGGCCCCTGGCCTACTACCGCGACGGCTCGATGAACCTGCCGTTCCAGCTCAGCCCTCCGGCGCAGGGCATGCCGACGACGGTGATCTACGACAAGAAGGGCGTCGAGCGGGCGCGGCTCTCGGGCGAGGCCGACTGGAGCGGGCCGGAGGCCATGGAGCTGGTGCGGGCGCTGCTGGCGGAGCCGTAGTGGACGCGAGCGACATCGAAGGGCTGGAGCGGGTCGCCGACCGGGCCTGGCCGGCGGCCGAGCGTTCGAGCCTGGGGTCGTGGATCTTGAACGCGTCCACGGGGTGGTCTGGACGGTTGAACGCCTGTTGGCCGCTTGGGGAGCCGTCCCTGCCGATGGCCGAGGCGGTGGATGCGGTCGAGGCCTGGTACGGCGCGCGGGGTTTGCTGCCGGTCTTCAAGCCGGCCGGGCCGTTGCCGGCGCTGGAGGCCGAGCTGGCGGCGCGGGGGTACCGGGCGCGAACGCCGACCCTGATGATGGTGGCGGACATTCCGGATGTGGCGCGGCCCGAGCGCGTGTCGGTGGCCGACACGGTCGGCGAAGCCTTCGAGCGGGTGTTCCTGGGGACGCAGGAGAATGCCGAGGATGCGACGGAGCGGATGGGGGCGTTTCACCGGATCGCCCGGCCGCGCGTCTTCGCCAGCATCGAGGTCGAGGGTGAACCGGTGGCCATCGGTGGCTCGGCCATCGAGAGTGACTGGGCCGGAGTGTTCGGGATGCGGACTCTGGCGGCGTACCGGCGGCAGGGGCTGGCTCAGGACATCGTGGCGGCGCTGATGGCCGGGGCGCGGGCGGCGGGGGCGAGCAAGAGCTACCTGCAGGTCGAGGCGCCGAATGCGCCGGCGATCGCGCTGTACGAGCGGTTCGGGTTCCGGATGGTGTTTGCCTACAGCTACTGGGACAGGCCGGCGGCCTGATCCGATTTCTTCTGGTCGCGGTTGGCGGCCCATTGGGCCAGGGCGACGCCGGCCAGGGCGGCGAGGGCGCCGAGGCCCTGGAGCGGGGTCATGGCTTCGCTGAAGATCATCCAGCCGAGCAGGGCGGCGACGGCGGGCTGGACCAGGACCACGACGCTGGCCGTGGCGGTCGGCAAGCGGCCCAGCGCCCAGGCGATGGCGCCCTGCCCGGTGACGTGGACGACGGCTAGGCCCAGGCAGGCGCCCCAGCCGGCGAGGCTGGCGGGCAGGATGTCTTCGCCGAGGGCCAGCATGATGACGGCAAGGCCGATGGCGCCGACCAGGCTGGACCAGAACATCACCGCCATGGTCCCGAAGCGGGCGCGGGCCTGGCGCACGCACAGGAAGTAGGCGGCGTACCAGAGGGCGGTGGCGGCCGAGAGGATGTCGCCGAGCGGCGGGTTGGTCCCGGGGGCGGTGGCGCCCCGGCCCTCGGCCATGGTCCAGGCGCCGATGAGGCCCAGCGCCATGCCGGCGAGGAAGATGGGGCCGACCCGCTCCTTGAAGACCAGGAAGCCGACGACGGTGACGACGATGGGCGTGAGGTTGGCCAGCACCGTGGCGTTGGCCACCGAGGTCATGCCGATGCCGTAGTGCCAGAAGGCGAGATCGGCGGCGAAGAAGACGCCGGCCAGGACCAGCGGCAGGGTGGGCAGCCGGGGGCTGGGCTCGGACTTCCTGAAGGTGAAGAGGGCCAGCAGGGGCAGGGCCAACGCCAGGCGCCAGAAGCCGCCGGCGGCCGGACCGGTCTCGGTCAGGCGCACGAAGATGGGGGCGAAGCCGATGGCGCAGGCGCCGGCGAGCAGGGCGATCAGGGGCAGGGCGCGATTGTTCGTCAAAATCCCAGCTCCCGGCGCAATTGGTCGGCGGTGACGCCGCGGCTGCGAATCTCCCGAAGGGTCTGCGCCTGATCGCGCTTGGCGTAGCGCTTGCCGTCCGGTCCGACCAGCAGGGGATGATGGCGATAGGTCGGCTCGGACAGGCCGAGCAGGGTCTGGAGCAGGCGCTGGACCGGGGTGGCCTCGTAGAGGTCCTGGCCGCGGATGACCTGGGTGACGCCCTGCAGGGCGTCGTCGACGACGACGGCCAGGTGGTAGGCGACGCCGACGTCCTTGCGGGCCAGGACGATGTCGCCGGCGGCCGTGGGGTCGGCGGGACGGATTTCGCCGGCTTCGGTGAAGGTGAGTTGGCGGTCGCCGAGCTGGGATTGCGCGGCGGCGAGGGAGAGGCGCCAGGCGAAGGGCTGTCCGGCGGCGAGGCGGTCGGCTTCCTCGGCTGGGGGGAGCGGGGCGCCGGTGTAGGGGGCGGGGAGGCCGTGGGGGGCGGATTGGGCGGCTTCCGCGATCTCCTTGCGGGTCTTGAAGCAGCGGTAGGCGAGGCCGAGGTCGCGCAAGGCTGCGAGGGCGGCGTCGTAGTCGGTGAGGTGGTCGGACTGGCGGCGGACCGGGGTCTCCCAGGTCAGGCCGAGCCAGGCGAGGTCTTCGAGCAGGGCGGCTGCGTATTCCGGGCGGCAGCGGGTGGCGTCGATGTCCTCGATGCGCAGCAGGAAGCGGCCGTTGGCGGCTCTGGCAGCTTCATGGGCGGTGAGGGCGGAATAGGCGTGGCCCCGGTGTAAATAGCCGGTGGGCGAGGGGGCGAAGCGGGTGACGAAGGGCGGCACGCGCCCTCTCTAACGTGATCGACCTCCCCCCGCGAGCGGGAGGAGGCCATCATGCGCTGGACCCCGGCCTTCGCCGGGGTGATCGGCCTTACAGGCCGATCAGTTGTTGGCCGGAGCGTCGGAGATTTCTTCGAGGATGGCGCCGGCCTTGCGGGCCGAGGCTTCCTGGGCCACGTCGCCGAGGCTGACGATGCCGGTCAGGTTCTGTTTTTCATCGACGATCAGGATGCGGCGGATCTGCTTGTCCTGCATCTGGAAGATGACGTCGGCGATGGAGGCATCCTCGCGGCAGGTCTGGACGTCGGTGGTCATCACCTCCGACACCTTGGTGTCGAAGCTGCGCTGCTCGCCGACGACGCGCAGGACGATGTCGCGGTCGGTGATGATGCCCTTGATCTGACCGTCCTCGACGACGGGGATGGCGCCGGTGTCGATGTCGTTCATGCGGCGGGCGATGTCGGCGACGGTGTCGGAGGGCTTGGCGACCTGCGGGTTGGCGGTCATGACGTCGGAAATCAGCATGGCGAATGAGCCCCTTCAGCGGCTTTGGTGAGCCTGCCTAACGGGTGGGAAGCGCCGGGCGTTCCGTCAGTCGGCCGTGCGCGGGGTGAACATGCCCAGATGGCTGAGCACGGCGCGCAGGAAGCCCTGTTCGCCGCCGAAGGCTTCCTTCAGGGGCGCGAACTGCTTGAACATGCTCATCTCGGCCAGGCCGTGGGCGGCGCACCAGGCCGCGATGGTGGCCAGCTCGATGTCGACGTCGGCAACCTCGTCGCCGGCGACATGGCGGAAGGCGCCGCGCACCAGGCAGTAGGCGCTGTCTTCGTTGTCCTGGATGCCCTCGGGCAAGGAGTCCTTGTCGCGGGAGCAGTCGTACATCACCCGGTAGAGGGCGGGGTGAACCTGCGAGAACTGAACATAGGAGACGCCGATCTCGGTCAGCAGGCCGTTGAGGTCGGTCGACCGGGTCTTGGCCTCAGTCATGGCCACGCCGAGGGCTTCCCAGCCCACATGGGCGACGGCGTCGAGCAGTTCGCCCTTGTCCTTGAAGTGATGGTAGGGCGCGGCCGGGCTGACACCGGCCTCTCGCGCCACGGCGCGCAGGCTGAGGGCGCTGGGTCCCTCGCGCTCCAGAATCCGGATGGCGGCGTCGACCAGGGCGCGGCGAAGATCGCCGTGGTGGTAGGGGCGGATATCGGCAACAGCGGCGGTGCTCATTGAACCTGTATAAACTTTCATCCGAACGCCGTAAAGATCATCTTGACAGCGCTTAGATGGCCTTCTATCTAAGCACTGTCCAGATCGGACAAACCCTTCGCCCCCCTCCCCGGGTGAGACGAGGGGATCAACGGGGGGCCACCGACAACACGGGGCCCAAACTTAAAAGGTGTGTGTCATGCAAGTTTCCAAGCTGTCTTCGTTCGAACGCCTCTTTGACCGTTCGGCCTCCGTGCTGTTCCTGGGTCTGGGTCTGATCCTGGCCGGCGCGACCGCCTTTATCGGCGCGTAAGAACGATCGGGCGGGCGGTCGGCCCTCACCGGCCGCCAGCGCCCACGAAATTCCATTCGATCCAACAAGACTTCCGGGCCCCTTCGGGGGCCCTTTTCTTTTGCACCTGTGTCTTGGAGCCGTCGTGGTTCGGCGCCATCTTCCAGGGGTCATCGGGAATGCAGGCGATTCCCGTAGAGACGGAAAGGCAGGCGGGTCTTCAGTCCGATTGCGAGTTCCACATTCCGGGAGCCGGCGTGATGGAGATTTCCTCCCACGCGCCCTCAGGCTGGCCCGCTCTGGTGCTGAACGCCGACTATCGGCCGCTCAGCTACTATCCGCTTTCCGTCTGGCCCTGGCAGGACGTGATCAAGGCGGTTTTCCTCGACCGCGTCGATGTCGTGTCGACCTATGACCAGGTGATCCGCAGCCCCTCGTTCGAGATGCGGCTGCCGAGCGTGGTCAGCCTCAAGCAGTTCGTCAGCCAGGACCGGCCGCCGGCCTTCACCCGGTTCAACCTGTTCCTGCGCGACGCCTTCACCTGTCAGTACTGCACCTCGACGCTGGACCTGACGTTCGACCATGTGCTGCCGCGCTCGCGGGGCGGCCGGACGACCTGGGAAAACATCGTCACCGCCTGCGCGCCGTGCAATCTGGCCAAGGGTGGACGGACACCGAGAGAGGCGCACATGCATCCGCGAAGGGCGCCGCGCCGGCCTTCGATGCATGAGTTACAGGAGCGGGGGCGGCGGTTTCCGCCGGGCCACCTGCACGAAAGCTGGCTCGACTACCTGTACTGGGACATCGAGCTGGAAGCCTAGTGCGTCAGCACCCCGCCCTTGCCGTAGCAGGGCTCCACAAAGTGGGCGATGGCCGGGAAGCGGCTGGCGGCGGCGTCGATCCAGGCGACGCCCTTGGCGATTTCCTCGGCGTTGTTGGCGCGTGACGTCGCCTGCAGATGGCGGCGGGTGACCTGGGTGAAGGTCTGGGTCGGGTTCTTGGCGTAGCGGCTCATGATCGGGCTGGAGACGATGGCCTGGACGACCTGCGGGTCGGTGGGCTGGCCAAAGTGCGTCAGCGCCTCGCTCAGGCCCTTCATCGGGTCGGCCAGGAACATGTCGAAATCCATGCCCAGCACCTGGCCCGGGCTGGCCCGGGCGGCGGTGTCCATGGCCATCATCTCAGAGCACCAGACCAGGGCGGCGCGTTCGCCGATGCCCATGCTGTGCAGGCGCCAGGGCTCGGCGCCGAGCCGGCGATGCAGCCGGGTCATGGCGATGGTGGCTGAGGTGCGGACGTCACCCAGGCCGTGCTGGCTGGCGAGGACGCCGGCCAGCCAGCTTTCCGGCGCGGCGGTCAGCATCAGGGCGCGGGGCTTGCTGGGCCGGGCCAGCAGGGTGGGGGCCAGTTCGCTGGCCCAGCTGGTGGCCTTGATCAGGGGAACCTGGCCGGGGCCATAGGTGCGCGACCAGAGCTTGAGGCAGAGGCTGAGGACCTCCTCGAAGCGTTCCGGCGACCACAGGCTTTCGGGTCGGGTCAGTTGGGCGTGGATCTGGGCCAGCAGGGGCAGGGCGGTCGGCTCGCGCAGGGAATGAACCCCGGGCGCGGCGCCGAGCAGGCGCGAGAGCAGGGTCGAGCCGACATGGCCGACGTGGAAGATGAAGTCGCAGCGTTCCGGAAGGGGAGTGGCGTGCTCGGCGATTTCGTCGATTCGCGCCCAAAGGCCCGGGGTGTCGTCGCCCAGGACCCGGTCGTCGAGAAAGCTGGCTTCCTCGTAGTGGCGGCGGGTCAGGCGGACGAGATAGGCCGCCTCATGCACCGGATCGAGCGAATGCAGCAGGATATCCGGGGTGGCGGTGAGCTGCGGCCCGAGGCCGTGGAGGACGCGCGTCCCGCCTGTATCAAATGCTGCATGCGGCATCCCGCCGCAGTACACCCGGACCGGGTATTGGCGGATTTCAGCGTTGAAATGTTAAACTAAATCAATGTTCGCTGAGTGGATTCAGCGTCTGGCGGCGAGCGGCGCCCCCCTTGCTGGCGGCGGCCTTGTGCTCGGCTGCGAGGCGGCGGGCGGCTTCCTCGATGACCCGTTTGCGGGGGCCGCCGAGCCGCGGTCGTTGGGCCCGTTCCTTGGCGACCAGATAGGCATAGTCGCCGTGCAGATCGCGCATGTAGGCGACCTCGAAGCGCACCTCGCGTTCGAAATCGTTGCGGTTTGTCTTCGGTTTGAACAGCACGGCGCCCCCTTAAGCGCATCAGATTAAGCCCAGATTAGGGTTATTTCTGCCCACGAAAAGGGGGTTCGGATATCAACGTGTTGGCAACGAGCCGGCGCCTAAACTTGCGCCATGTCCAGCTCGCCCGCTTCCCGTCCCGTTGAACGCCGTCGCAATCAGAGGCAGCGCGCCCTGCTGACCGGCAAGCTGGCCACCGACGGCGCCAACATCACCATCGACTGCGTAATCCGGAACCTGAGCGCCGACGGGGCTCTGGTCGAGACGCCGTCGCCCCACCTGATCCCCAACGAACTGCATCTGCTGCAAGTGCGCGAGGGGGTGGCCTGGGACGCCAAGGTGGCCTGGCGGCGGGGCAACAAGGTCGGGCTGGAACTGCTGGACCGGCACGATCTACGCGAGACCACCGCCCGGCAGCTGAAGGCGTTGCGCCACGTGTGGAAGCATATGGCCGGGGCGGCGCCGAAGGACCTCGAGGGCTAGGACACCGTCGGCGGCAGGCTCGGGTCCGTGGCCGGAGCCGGACCGGGCTCGGTCGGCAGGTCGGGATCGACGGCCGGCGGCACGGGATCGTTGGCCGGGGCGGGACCGGGGGTCGGTTCGAAATCGGGGCCGGGGTCTGACATGGCGGTTCCTCTGGTTACAGAGGCAACCAGCCGCAAGCCGTCGCGGTTCCGCTAAATCTTCTCGCTGATCTTGATGGCGGCGCGGCAGCCGGCCCGGATGACGGCCGACAGCAGGGGATAGCCGGGCGCCTCGCGGGCGCCTTCGCCGACGGCGATTTCCTTGTGGTGCAGTTCGTCGTCGCGGAACTTGCTGAGCTCGGCCGCCAGTTCGGGTTCGCGGGCTTCCAGCTCGGCGATCTGGCCGGCGTAGTGCTGCTCGATGACCGTCTCGACCGCCTCGGTGCAGGCGTGGGCGGCCTTTTCGCCGAGCAGAGCGGTGCCGGCGCCAAGCGCAAATCCGGCCAGGCGCCAGACCGGCGACATCAGGGTCGGGCGCACGCCGCGCTCGCCCAGGATCTCGTCGAAGCGAGTCAGGTGGACCTGCTCGTGGCCTTCCATCTCGGCCAGCTGGGCGGCGGTGCGGCCCATGCCGGGGGCGCGGTCCATGACGGCCCGCTGGCCCCGATAGATGTGGACGGCGGCCAGTTCACCGGCCTGGTCGACCCGCAGGATCTCGGCCAGGCGAGCGTTCTGCGCGCCCATGCCGGGGCGGGCGGGGATCGGCTTGCCGCTCATTTGAGAAGGCCCGTCTTCGGCTCGTTGGCGGCGGCGATGAAGCTCCACACGGCCAGCTTCAGGGAGACGATGACGTTCCAGCCGGCCATGGAGAGGCCGAGGAGGGACCAAACGATCTTGTCGCACTGGGGCCCACGGACCTCGCCTCCGGCCATGAGATCGGCGACGCCGCCGGCCGAGGAGCCGCCGCCTCCGCTGCCCGAGCAGGTGGTCGGACCCGGCCACCACTTCCACTCGACCCCGGCGTGGTAGAAGGCCAGTCCTGCGCCGAACAGGAAGATCAGCCCCAGCGCCAGGTCGAACCAGGGCGCCGTGCGCCGGGCCCAAGGGGTGCGTTTGGCGATGATGGCGACGATGGCCACGGCGGCGGCCACCCAATAGACCTCGCGCGCCTTGAGGCAGAGGGTGCAGGGCATCAGGCCGAGGAAGGCCTCGAAGCCATGGGCGATGGCCAGCATCAGCACGGCCGAGAACAGGGCGGTCTCCGGCCAGTGGCGCAGGAAGAAGGAGATCAGGCGTTTGAGCGCTTGCATGCGGGTCTTCTAGCTGACGGCCCCTCTAACAGACAGACGGTGCGCCGTTTCCGAGGAAGTGGGCGATGACGAATCCGGCGACAATGAGGACGACTACGCCGGCGGCGACCAGGCCGAGGCGCTTTTCAATGACCGGCAGCATGGCCGGGCCGGCGACCTTGACCACCCCGGCGACCAGGAAGAAGCGGGCGCCCCGGGTGATGGTGGCCGTGATGATGAAGATCGGCAGGCTGAGCTTGCCCATGCCCATGGCGATGGTCACCAGCTTGAACGGGATCGGGGTCAGGCCTTTGATCAGCACCACCCAGGCCCCGTACTGATTGACCCAGCACTGGAAGCTGTCGAGGTCGCCGCCATGGCCGCCGAGCGACAGCAGCCAGCGGCCGAGGTCCTGCAGATAATAGCCGATGGCGTAGCCGGCGATGCCGCCGAGCACCGAGGCCAGGGTGCAGACGAAGGCGTAGAACCAGGCGCGCTCGGGCCGCTTGAGCACCATCGGAGCCAGCATCACGTCCGGCGGGATGGGGAAGAAGGAGGCCTCGGCAAACGAGACGGCGAAGAGGGCGGAGGGGGCGTGTTTCGAGCCGGCGAGGCCCATCACCCAATCGTAAAGTTTGCGCAGCATGGGCCTGTGCTAGAGCCCGGCGAGGCAAAGGCCAAGCGGATTTCGAACCCGGAGCCCGTCAGGCGGAAGTGGCCACCGGTTCCGCCGCCCGGACGGGCTCCCACTCTAAGTAAAGAATCGACTTCGATTTCGGATCGGCTTGCCGATGCGAAATCGAACTCGAGGCTGTGCAGGACGTTTGATGTGTCCGCCGCGTTGCGCAGATAGTTTCATATGATACTATTGTCGAAGCGATCCCCCCGATCGGAAAGGCTCACTCAGATGAACGCTCCCGCCGCCACCAAGGACCTCTTTGAAAACCCGCTCGGCACCGACGGGTTCGAGTTCGTCGAGTTCACATCGCCCGATCCGGAAACGCTGAAAAAGCTGTGGGAGCTGATGGGCTTCACGGCGGTCGGCAAGCACCGCTCCAAGAACGTGCTGCACTTCCGCCAGGGCGACATCAACTTCATCCTCAACATGGACCCGTCCGGCCAGGCCGCCGACTTCCAGGCCGCCCACGGCCCTTCGGCCAACGCCATGGCCTTCCGCGTGCGCGACGCCGCCAAGGCCTATTCGCTGGCCCTGGAGCGCGGCGCCAAGCCGGCGACGCCGGGCAAGATCGGGCCGATGGAGCTGAACATCCCGGCCATCGAGGGCATCGGCGGCACCAACCTGTATCTGGTCGACCGCTATGGCGCCCAAAGCATCTATGACGTCGACTTCGCCCCCATCGAGGGCGCGGCCGAGAAGGCGGCGGGCAACAGCGTCGGCCTGACCTATCTCGACCACCTGACCCACAACGTGTTCCGGGGGAACATGAAGAAGTGGGCCGACTTCTACGAGCAGGTCTTCAACTTCCGCGAAATCCGCTACTTCGACATCGAGGGCAAGGTCACCGGCCTGTTCTCCAAGGCGATGACCAGCCCGGACGGCAAGATCCGCATCCCGCTGAACGAAAGCCAGGACGACCAGAGCCAGATCGAGGAGTTCCTGCGCGACTACAAGGGCGAGGGCATCCAGCACCTGGCCTTCGGCAGCGACGACATCTTCGCCACCGTCGAGACCCTGCGCGAGCGCGGCGTCCGCTTCCAGGACACGCCGGACAGCTACTATGAGCTGCTCAACGACCGTGTCGTCGGCCATGGCGAGAACCTGCAACGGCTGCAGGCCGACAAGATCCTCGTCGACGGCGCCCCGACCGAAGGGCAGGGCATCCTGCTGCAGATCTTCACCGAGAACCTGATCGGCCCGATCTTCTTCGAGATCATCCAGCGCAAGGGCAACGAAGGCTTCGGCGAGGGCAATTTCAAGGCCCTGTTCGAGAGCATCGAGCTCGACCAGATCCGGCGCGGGGTTGTGCAGGCGTAAAGGCGAACGGCGTTCTTATAAACGTCATGAGTTAGCGATTGTCCCCCCGGTTTCAGGTCGGTACGCTGCTGAAACAGTAGCGTAACGGCTTGGCGTCGCCGGCCGAGTGGGGGGATTTCCAAAGTGGGCAAAGTGATTTTCGCCGCCGAAACCGGCGCGAACGGCCGTGAGCTGTGGATCGCGGAAGCGGACGGCAGCGGCGCAAGGCTTCTGGCCGACATCAATCCGGGGGCGGTGGGCTCGAACCCCGACGGCTTCACCCTGGTGAACGGCAAGGTCGTCTTCCTGGCGACGTCGGCCGACGGCGGCCGCGAGCTCTGGGTCGTCGATCACCAGAATGCCCCTGTCCGTCTGTTCGACGCCTATCCGGGGACCGGATCGTCCAACCCGGTCATCATGAGCGCGGTCGGCGGCAAACTGTTCTTCACGGCCAACACGCCCGACCTCGGCCGTGAGCTGTTCGTCACGGACGGGACCACAGCGGGCACCCATCTGGTGAAGGAAATTCGTCCCGGGACCGCGGCGGCCGGTATCACCTACGCCGGGACGGTCGGTGACCATGTTCTCTTCCTGGCCACCGACGGGGTGACCGGGCGCGAGATGTGGGCGTCGGACGGCACGGCGGCCGGCACCATGCTGCTGGCCGACATCAACCCGGGCGCCGGTGGCGTTACGACCAGCTTCGACCAGAACACCCAGACCCCCTACGTCCAGACCCGTGAGGTGGACGGCAAGCTGCAGTTTCTTGTCGGGGTGAACGGCGGCAATTTCCGCTGGTGGGAAACCGACGGCACGGCCGCCGGCACGCTCCAGGTTCCGGCGGTCGACCTCGGCGGAGTCACTTTCCGCGCCGGTGAAACCACGATCGGATCGAAGACCTACTTCATCGGCAATGACGGGTCTGGCTACGCGATGTGGGTCTCAAACCCTGACGGGTCCAGCCCCGTCCGCCTGACGGCGCCGCAGGCCAACTCGTTCAACAATCCGAACTTCACCGCGGCCGGCGGCAAGGTCGTGTTTGTCGGCAAGGATGCCGTGCACGGCGAAGAAATCTGGGTCACCGACGGCACGCCGGGCGGCACCGGCCTGCTCAAGGAAATCGTCCCGGACTTCTACTCGACCCAGATCCTGGACATCGAGGCCTTCGGTGGTCAGGCGCTCTTCGGGGCGCGGCTGGCCGATCAGAACTGGGGAATCTGGGTCACCGACGGGACGAGCGGCGGCACCACGCTGCTGAAGACGCTCGGCAATTTCGGCGGCTCGCCTTTCGCGCCGCTGGGCCAGATCGACGGCAAGTTTCTGTTCCGGGTGATCATCGACCAGGGCAATGGCCGGACCGAACAGCTGTGGGCGACCGACGGCACCGCCGACGGCACGACCCAGTTCGGCAACTACCAGCAGACCTACAGCTTCCCATTCCGAAACGACCTGCCTAGCGACTTCATCAAGTTCGGCGAGAAGTACGTCTACATCGCCGGCAGCGCGCAGTTCGGCCGTGAGCTATGGGTCACCGATGGCACCGCGGCCGGGACCCGCATGCTGATGGACAGCGTGCCGGGCGCACGTGATGGCGAGTATTCGAACTTCCGCGTTGTCGGCAACGTTCTGTTCTTTTCCGCCACGACCGATGCAACCGGGGTCGAACTCTGGCAGACCGACGGCACCGCGGCCGGCACCCGCATCGTCACGGACGCGAACCCGGTCCCCGATCTTTCGCTCGGCACGGACCTTGGCTTCACTTTCGAGGAAATCAACGGCGGGGCCATCTTCGAGATCACGACGGTCGCGGGGGCCATCGAGCGCTGGTTCAGCGATGGCACGGTCGCCGGCACGGCGAGAATTCTGGCCGGCGCCAGCGACGGCTATGACGGACTGCAGGTCGACGGGAAATACTACCTGCAGGCCACCACGCCGGGCCATGGCATGGAGCTGTGGGTGTCCGATGGCACGGTCGCCGGGACTCACATCGTCAAGGAAATCGGAGCCGGAGCCGTCAGCGGGCTGCAGCCGACCTCGCTCATCCTGCCGTTCGGCGATCAGGTGGTCTTCGGCACGCGGGTCGGCACGGCCCAGCTGTGGATCAGCGATGGGACCGAGAGCGGCACGATCAAGCTGCTTGATACTCCCGGGACCGCCGTCGCCGTGCGCGCCTTCGAGGACCGCATCTTTGTCCGGGTGACGAACAACGGCGCCTACGAACTTTGGACGTCCGACGGAACCGTCGCGGGAGCGGTCAATCTGGGCGCCGTGGGGGCCTCCAACGTTCCGCAACAGTTCGACAACATCGTGCAGGTGGGCGACGCCTGGGTCTTCGCCGCCGGGATTCCCGGCAGCCTGGTGCTGAAGATCACGGACGGCACTCTGGCGGGGACCCAGACGCTCACCGCGGGCTACAGCAATGCGCGCGGCCTGGCGGTCGTCGACGACAAGCTGTTCTTCGTCGCCAACAACGGTGACACGGCGGGTGACCTCTGGATCACGGACGGAACCTCGGCCGGGACTGTCCAGCTTCTCGATGCCTACAGGGACCTGGCGACCACCCGGATCCTTGGGGTCGAGGGGGCACACACGGGCTTTGGCGATCTGGACTATGGCCATGCCGAGACCCTGAACGGACGCATCCTGTTCGTGCAGGAAGTCACCGGCATGTTCGGCAGCCAGCAGCTGTTCTCGAGCGACGGCACAGTGGAGGGCACGGTCGCCCTGAACTTCAGCGGGGCCTTCGAGAACACCTACCATTTCCACGACGGTCGACTGTACTTCGCCAGCCGCACCTCGATGGGTAACAGCTACGATCTGTGGAGCACGGACGGCACGCCAGAGGGAACGGTGCGGCTGGTGCAGGACCGGCTGGTCTGGACCCCGTCCTATGACGACCCGCCGACCCTGGACGGCGACCTGCTCTACATCACGCGTCTGGAAGCAGGTGGAATGGCGCTCTGGGCGACCGATGGAACGGTCGCCGGGTCCCGTCAGGTCACGACCCTCGGCTCGTCGATAACCAGCCAGATGATCTCGCTGGGGGATCGAGTGGTCTTTACCGGGGCGCAGGAGCCCGACAATTTCGAGCTTTGGGTCGCCGACGCCAATGGCGCCACGCTGATCGAGGTGAGGCCCGGCGCCGCCGGCAGCTACCCGCACGACTTCACCTTCTTCCAGGGCCTGGTCTACTTCATCGTCGATGTCGGCGATCACAGTGAGCTGTGGCGAACCGACGGTACTGCCGCCGGCACGGCGCGGGCGGTCGATCTCAACCTGGGTGGCGCGTTCGACGATCCGGAAATCGAAGTGGTCGCGGGCCGTCTGTCCTTTGTCGCCAGCGACGGCGTCAATGGTTTCGAACTCTACGCGTTCGACGGGGCGACCGCGCACCGCCTGACCAACGCCGTTGAGGCCGGAGATTCCAATCCCGGCCCGGTCTTCGAAGTCCCGACCCCGCCACCGCCGCCGACCATCACCGGCAATGCCCGCAGCGAGGCGATCAACGGCACGGCGGTCGGCGAGATCATCAACGCCCTGGGCGGCAATGACACCGTCAACGGCCTGGCCGGCGACGACGCGCTCAATGGCGGCGACGGGGCCGACCAGCTGTTCGGCGGAGCCGGGATCGACACCCTGAACGGCGGGGCCGGCAATGACCGGCTCGACGGCGGCGATGGGGCCGACATCCTGCGCGGCGGAGTGGGCAGCGATGTCTACATCGTCGGCGCGGGCGATGTGATCGAGGAGCTGGCGGGCGAGGGAACCGACTCGGTCGAGGCCTCGGTCAGCTGGACCCTGGGCGACAACGTCGAGAACCTGAAGCTGGTGACGATCCGCAACATCGACGGCATCGGCAACGATCTGAACAACCACCTGACCGGCAACAACTACAACAATCGGCTGGAGGGCGGCGGTGGCGTCGACACCATCGACGGCTTCAACGGCGATGACGTCATCCTGGGCGGCGCCGGCGGCGACATCATCCAGGCCGGGAATGGCGCGGACGTGGTCACCGGAGGCACGGGCAACGACACCATCCGCGGCGGCAGCGGCGCGGACCGGTTCGTGGTGCTTCAGGAGTCGGTGGGGGTGAACGAGGTCGACACGATCAAGGACTTCTACACCAGCCAGGGCGACGTCATGGACCTGTCGGCCATCGACGCAAACGCCAATCTGGACGGCGATCAGGCCTTCACCCTGGCGTCAGGCTTCAGCAAGGTCGCGGGCCAGATGACCCTTACGTGGGTTCCCGGCCAAGGGGTCACCCTGCTCAAGCTGGACGTCAATGGAGACGGCAAGTTCGACTACCAGATGAAGATCAACGGCAACGTGACCGCCGACAGCGGGACCTGGACGCTTTAGGGCAGGTCCCACCCTTCCAACGGGGTGGTTACATTCGTTACTATCGACGCGCGCCGCAAAGAGCGCGTCGATGGAAACGCCGATGAGATTGATCGCCTGTCTGGCGGCCGTGGCCATGGTGCTGGCGTCACCCGCCGCGGCCCAGACCGCCAAACCCAAGTGGGCCATCGTCATCCATGGCGGAGCCGGCGTCATCGAGCGCAACAACATGGATGCCAAGACCGAGGCGGCCTACCGCGCCGGCCTGGCCTCGGCCCTGGCCACGGGCCAGCGGGTGCTGGATAAGGGGGGTAGCGCCCTGGACGCCGTTGAGGCGACCATCAAGGTCCTCGAGGACGACCCGCTGTTCAACGCCGGGCGCGGGGCGGTGTTCACGGCCGAGGGGCGCAACGAGCTCGATTCGGCGATCATGGACGGGGCGACGATGAAGGCCGGCAGCGTCGCCGGCGTCACCCGCACCCGCCATCCGATCAGCCTGGCCCGGGCGGTGATGGAGAAGTCGCCGCACGTCATGCTGATCGGCGCTGGGGCCGATCGGTTCGCCGGGTCGGTGGGCCTGGAACAGGTCGATCCGGCCTGGTTCTTCACCGAGCGCCGCTGGCAACAGCTGGAGAAGGCGCTCAACGAGGCGCGCCTGCCGATCCCGACCCGGCCGATCAATGCGCCGTCGGCGACCAAGTCGATCTCGCAGGGGCCGCAGCCGGACGACCACCGGTTCGGCACCGTCGGGGTGGTGGCGCTGGACACCAGCGGCAACATCGCGGCCGGCACCTCGACCGGCGGCATGACGGCCAAGCGCTGGAACCGGGTCGGCGACGCCCCGATCATCGGGGCGGGCACCTATGCCGACAACAAGAGCTGCGCCGTCTCGGCGACCGGGTCTGGCGAGTACTTCATCCGCCTGACGGTGGCGCGGACCATCTGCGCCCTGGTGCAGTACGATGGCATGAGCCTGCAGGCGGCGGCCGACGACGTCGTCCAGAAACAGCTGCCGGCCATCAACGGCGACGGCGGCATCATCGCCCTGACCGCCGACGGCCAGCTGGCCTGGAGCTTCAACACGCCCGGCATGTATCGCGCCCGCGCTTCGTCGGAGGAGCCGGCGGTGATCGCGATCTACAAGGACGAGCCTTAAGAGACCGCCATGAGCAAGAAGACCTGGATCCCCGTTCGCGGCGCGCAAGGCCAGCACAGTCGTCAGGCCCACGCCGACCTGCCGGACGGCGCCTATGAGCGGGAGATGTCCAAGGAGGGCTTCTTCGGCCCGGCGGCGTTTCTGTATCACCCGAAGCCCCCGACCGGATGGTCGAAGTTCGAGGGGCCGCTGCGGCCCCGGGCGTTTGATCTGAACCGGCTGAACCAGCCTCAGGTCTCGCCCTGGGATGCGCCGGTGGTGCTGCACAACAGCGCCACCGAGCTTCGCTTCTGGAAGCCGGAAGGCGCGCTCACCGACCTGGCGCGCAACGCCGACGGCGACCAGCTGCTGTTCATCCATGCCGGCGCAGGGGACCTGTTCACCGACTTCGGGCGGATCGGCTATGGGGCCGGGGACTATCTCTATCTGCCGCGCGGGACGATGTGGCGGCTGGCCCCGTCGGAGGCGACGGCGGTGCTGACCATACAGGCGACCAACACCCACTACACCCTTCCGGACAAGGGCCTGCTGGGCCCCCACGCCATCTTCGATCCGGCCATGCTCGACACCCCGGTGATGGACGAGGCCTTCCGCGACCACCAGGCGGTGGCCGGCGAGTATCCTGTGCGGATCAAGAAGCGCGGCCAGGTGTCGGTGGCGACCTACGAGTACAACCCGCTCGATGCGGTGGGCTGGCACGGCGAGCTGTCGCCAGTGCGGCTGAACGTCAAGGATATCCGGCCGGTGGTCAGCCATCGATACCACCTGCCGCCGAGCGTCCACACCACCTTCCTCAGCGACCGGTTCGTGGTCTGCACCTTCACGCCGCGGCCGTTCGAGACCGATCCGGGGGCGATCAAGATCCCCTTCTTCCACAACAACGACGATTTCGACGAGGTGCTGTTCTACCACGCCGGCGACTTCTTCAGCCGCGACCACATCGAGAGCGGCATGATGACCTTCCACCCGAGCGGCTTCACGCACGGGCCGCATCCCAAGGCGCTGAAGAACATGCTCAGCCAGCCCAAGCCGGCGACCGACGAATACGCGGTGATGATCGACACCCGCGATCCGCTTGAGGTGGGCGAGGGGGCCTCGTCGGTCGAGAATCCGGCTTACGTCGACAGCTGGAAGACGCCGGGGTGAGCGAGCGGATCGACCTCTTCGAGAAGTTCGCCGCCATCGACGAGCATTGGCGGCCGAAGGTGGCCGCCCAGGCCAATGGCCAGGACCTGCGGCTGGTGAAGGTTCAGGGGGTGTTTCCCTGGCATCGGCATCCGGACGCCGAGGAAGTGTTCCTGGTCTGGAAGGGGATGTTCCGGGTCGAGTTCCGCGACCATGTCGTCGAGATGGGGCCGGGCCAGATGGTGGTCGTGCCGCGCGGCGTCGAGCATCGCACCGCCGCCGACGAGGAAGCCGAGGTGCTGATCTTCGAGCCGTCGGAAGTGATCAATACGGGCGACGCCGAGGTCTCGGAATTCACCGCCCCGCATGGAGCGACGGTGTGAGCGATCCCGACCTGCTGGCCTTCGCGGAGGACGAACTGGGCCGGGCCCTGACGCTGAGTTGGCGCGAGCTTTCGAAGATCACCCCCTGGGGCGACACCTTCGACGGGCTGTCGCCGGCCGGGCGCGAGGTGCAGGTCGAGCGAAACTATCTGTGGGCCGCCGAAGAAGGCGGTGACATTCTCTGCGAGGTGGCCGTCTTCGGCGGTCCGTCGCGTTACGACCAGGGGGCGCGGGTCAGTCGCCTCATCAAGAAATCATAGGGAAACGCCAATCGTGAAGCTCGCCTCTCTGAAATCCGGCCGTGACGGCAAGCTGGTCGTGGTGTCCAACGATCTGGCCTGGTGCTTCGACGCCTCCGCCGCCGCCCCGACGCTGCAGGCGGCGCTGGATGACTGGGAGCGGTGCGAGCCGATCCTGAAGGCCCTGTCGGCCAGCCTGGAGGTCGGCGGGGTGCCGCGCGACCGCTTCCATGAGCATGACGCCATGAGCCCGCTGCCGCGCGCGTACCAGTGGGCGGACGGCTCGGCCTACGTCAATCACGTGGCCCTGGTGCGCAAGGCGCGGGCCGCCGAGATGCCGGGCAGCTTCTGGACCGATCCGTTGATGTACCAGGGCGGTTCCGACAGCTTCCTGGGCCCGCGCGACGCCATCCCGCTGGCCGATGAGTCCTGGGGCTGCGACCTGGAAGGCGAGGTGGCGGTGATCACCGGCGATGTGCCCCAGGGCGTGACGCGGGAAGAGGCGCTGGGTCACATCCGGCTGGTCCTGCTGTGCAACGACGTCTCGCTGCGCAACCTGATCCCGGGCGAACTGGCCAAGAGCTTCGGCTTCTTCCAGTCCAAGCCCGCCTCCGCCTTCTCGCCGGTGGCGGTGACGCCCGACGCGCTGGGCGATGCCTGGAAGGACGGCAAGCTGCACGGCCGGCTGGACGTCGAGCTGAACGGCAAGGCCTTCGGCGAGGCCGATGCCGGCGTCGACATGACCTTCGACTTCGGGACCCTGATCGCCCATGCGGCCAAGACCCGGAAGCTGACAGCCGGAACCATCATCGGCTCGGGCACGGTGTCGAACCGCGACGCCGAGGGCGGCCCCGGCAAGCCGATCGCCGAGGGCGGCCTTGGCTACAGCTGCATCGCCGAGGTGCGCACGGTCGAAACCCTGCTCAACGGAGAGGCGAAAACGCCCTTCCTGAAACACGGCGACACGGTGCGGATTGAGATGCGCGATGGCCGTCGGCACAGCATCTTCGGCGCCATCGAACAGACCGTGGCGCCTGTGTGATGAGGAGGCGCCCGGTGGCCGGCCATCTATCGCTCGCACCGGCCCCCGGGACCCTGGCGGCGGAGGACACCTCGCCGCTGGTGCTCGACGACTACCTGCCGTTCCGCCTGTCGGTCGCCTCCAACGGCGTCTCGCGGCTGATTGCCCGGGCCTATGAGGACCGGTTCGGCCTGACCGTGCCGCAGTGGCGGTTGATGGCGGTCCTGGCCGAGGGGGCGCTGACCCAGCAGCAGGTGGTCAGCCGCACGGTGATGGACAAGGTGACCGTCAGCCGGGCGGCCCGCGAACTGGTCGCCCGCAGCCTGTTGGTCCGCGACAGCAATACCGGTGACGGCCGCAGTCACCTGCTCGGGCTGACGGCGATGGGGCGCAGCCTGCATGGCGAGATCGCGCCGCTGGCCAAGGCCTATGAGGCGGCGCTGCTGGCGGGCCTGGCGCCCAGCGAGGTGGCGACGCTGAAGCGGTTGTTGCTGCGGCTCGAAGCGGCGGCGACCAAGCTGTCGGGCGAGGGCGGGCGTTAGGCCTGGCGGGCCCCGCAGCGCTCGCAGACCCGGGTGCCCCGCCGCGAGCGGCTGTTGCGCCAGAGGTGCCCGATGAGCAGGCAGCCCAGGAACTTGAAGGGTTTGAACGGCATCGGCTGGGTCACGCCTCCGTCCTGCCCGGTTTGAGCCGGGCCTGCAATTGCGCAAATGTGCTAGGCGCCTCCCTTGGGCGCGGGTAGGCGGGGCGCATGACGACTCCCCTGCGCGCCGCCGACCTGGCCGCCGATCCCCAGCTTCGCGAGGCGCTGCTCGGCCTCAACAATGCCCATGCGGTCGAACTGTCCCTGCTCGACGCCGCCGGCCTGGAGCGGCTGGTCGGCGAGGCTTTTTTCGCCCGGCGGGTTGGGCTGGCCGACGCCATGCTGATCACCTTCGACCAGGATGCCGACTACGACAGCCCCAACTTCCTGTGGTTCCGCGACCGCTATGAGCGGTTCGTCTACGTCGACCGGGTGGTCACGGCGGCGGCGGCGCGCGGGCGGGGACTGGCCCGCCAACTGTACGAGGATCTGGTCGAGGCGGCGCGGAGCGCCAGCCACAACCTGATCGTCTGCGAGGTCAACAGCGACCCGCCCAACCCCGGTTCGGAGGCCTTTCACCGGGGTTTCGGCTTCACCCCGGTCGGCGAGGCCGTGCTCGCCAACGGCAAGACGGTGAGTTATCTGGCATTCCAGGTCGAGGCGCGTTGACGCCGCCTTCGCCATCGCTAGATTGCGCGGCCTTCTCGATCCGCTAGCGCGGGCCCCTGTGGTGGAATTGGTAGACGCGCCGGACTCAAAATCCGGTTCCGAGAGGAGTGTCGGTTCGAGCCCGACCGGGGGCACCACCTGCGCATGAGCGACCGAACCCGGGGCGTTCCATGAGCTATCTGCTGTTTTATGCGCCGGGCACGGCCAGCCTGGCGGTCCATTGGATGCTGATCGAGCTGGGCGTCCCGTTCGAAGCCGAGGCCGTCGACATCAAGGCCGAACGGTCGGCCGCCTATCTGGCGCTCAACCCGGCCGGGCGGGTGCCGACCCTGGTCATCGACGGCGCGCCGGTCAGCGAGTCGGCGGCCCTGCTGATGCTTCTTGCTGAGCGCCATCCCGAGGGCGGCTTCACGCCGGCGGTCGGCTCGCCCGGGCGGGCGGCGTGGATGGAGGCCATGCTGCTGCTGGCCAACGGCCTGTCGCCGGCCATGCGCGACTGGTTCTACGCCGACAAGGACGGGGATCCGGCCGGGGCCGAGGCTGTGCAGGCCCTCGCCAAACGCCGGATCGAGGCCATGTTCGAGCGGCTGGACGTGATGCTGGGCGATGGGCGGTCCTGTCTGCTCGGCGATGAGGTCACGACGGCGGATTTCCTGGCGACCATGCTGATGCGCTGGTCGCGCAACATGGAGCGGCCGGCGACCAGCTTCGCCAATCTCTCGCCCTACATCACCCGCATGCGGGCCCGGCCGGCCTTCATCGAGGTCTGCCGGCGCGAAGGTTTGACGGAGTGGCTGAACGGCTGAGGCTGCCCGCCAAACTTTGCGTTTACAGGCGGTTGGCGTCGTTTCATGGTGTGAGCGGGGGGTGAGCCGGCGTCGGGCCGGGTGGGTCCCCGTGTCAGTGGGGCCAGCCTGTCGTGAACCTGATCAAACGCCTTCTTCTCGTGCTCGCCGTCATGCTGGCCATGCCCGGCGTGGCCTTCGCCGAGCATTTCCTGCCCAAGACGCCGACCGACCTGACGCCCGAACAGAAGGCGGTGGTGGCCAAGCCGGCGCCGGTGCAGCTGATCTTCCAGTTCCGGACCAAGGGGTCCTTCAATCCCCACGCCACCCAGTTGTTCGGCCCGGCCGTTCTGGATCACGTGCGCAAGTCCGGCGCCTTCAGCGAAGTGACGACCGGCCCGGCGGCGGGTGGGGCTGTGCTGACCATCACCCTGGAGAACGTGCCCGAGGAGGGCGCCTTCCGGCAGGGCTTCGCCACCGGATTCACCTTCGGTTTGGCCGGCAACACGGTGGTCGACTACTACATCTGCACGGTGGAGTACGCGCCCGGCCCGGACGCCCCGGTCGTGACCAAACAGGTGCTGCACCAGATCATCACCAACGTTGGCATCAAGAAGCAGCCCGAAAACACGGTCCGGGCGGCAACCACCGATGAGGCGGTCTACATGATGATCCGCCATGTGGTGACCAACGGCGTCAACGATACGGCCAAGGATCCGGGCTTCGTCCTGGGCGGCGTCCCGACGCCGTTCACGGCGCAGGCGGGCCTTCCGAACCGGATCGGCAGCATCGGCGCGCTGCGTCAGCTGACCGGCACGGGCCTTCCGCCGATCAAGCTGGGCGCCTTCGGGGTCGACAAGCCTCTGCCGGCCAAGGACGACAAGACGATGATGATCCGGCTGGTCAAGGTGCAGGCCTTCGGCGGCTCCTTCTCCGGCTTCCTGCGTTCGGCCGTCGAGACCGAACTGGCCCAGGCCGGCAAGCTCGACCCCAACTCGAATTTGGAACTCACGGCCTTCCTGCTCAAGCGGGAGGTGCACAGCAATGACCCGGCCGACGCCACGGTGTCGGCCCGCTTCGTCCTCAGGCGGGGCGGGGTGGTGGTCTATGAGAAGGTGCACACGGCGACCGACAACTGGAAGTCCACCTTCGCCGCCGCCGAGGCCGTGCCGGACGCCATCTATCGCTTCTACAGCCTGTACGGGGCGATGACCCGGACCGTGCTGCTGGACCCGGAGTTCGTCGCCGCGGCCAAGGGCCCCTAGGCCTCCAGCACCCGGCGCATGATCGGCAAGGCCGTGTCCATCATGCCGCCGACGTAGTCGGCGTAGGAGGCGGGCGCCAGGTCGATGGTCCAGGTCACCTGGGCGCCGTTGTCGGCCTCGTTGACCTCGAAGGCGGCGCTGTAGGTGCGGAACGGGCCGTCGGGGATGGCCTAGACCAGCCGGCGGGTTTCGTCGTCGCGGGAGATGAACACCTCGCGGGCCACCGCGCCCGTGCCGAAGGTGACGATGCGGTCGGAGCCATCGAGCTCCAGGGCGGTCAGGAAGCCGGGCGCCACGCGGGTGTGGACCGCGCCAAAGTCAGCGATGGCGTCCCAGACGGCGGCGGGATCGGCGGCGAGGCGGGCGGTGCGGCGCACCGTGGCGCCGGAGGGGGTGAGGGTCATGGGTCTGCTCCTGTTGGGAGGCGGACCATGGCCGGGGAGCGCCTTCAGGTCTGGCGGAATTCGGACGGAATCGACCCGGCCTTGATGGCGGCGCTGGTCGGGGCCCAGCTGCGGTCTTCCTCGGCGTAGCGCGCGGCTCGTCGGCGGCGCAGGGCGTCATGCAGGTCATCGGCCAGGGCGAGGATTTGCGTGTCGCTACAAAGGGCGATGGCCGTGGCCATCTGCTCGCGCAGGCGCTGGAACGCGACCGATCGCAACTGATGATGGGGACCGCTCACGGCTTGCCTCCTCTCGTTGTGACCTGAAATGGGGCAAGCGCGCGCGGGTTCCCATTTATCTATGGTTTACGGCCAGTTGCCGGCCAGTTTTGGCAAGCCAGGCAGCATGGCGCCGGGGGTCAGTTCGGTCCGGCGCGGCCGCGATTTGACCGCCCAGTTTATGGCGACGGGCAGCATGGCGGCGATCAGCAGCAGTTTCAGAATGATCAGCCAGCCGAGCGGCGTCGGCAGCAGGATCAGCACCGCGGCCAGGAACGCCATCATCGTCAGCACGAAGGCCAGTTGGCCGAAATAGCTGGCCGGGCTGGCGCCGACCGAGGCGCGGGCGTCGGGGGCATGGGCGATGACGCGGTCCAGGGTGGCCAGGACAAAGGGGATGAAGGTCGGCGAACGGTCCTCGAAGTTGCCGACCTTCCTGAAGTGGGCATTGTCGATGAGAAGCTTGGCGCCCCTGCGCGTGGTCAACTCGAAGACATGGCGCCAGGACTTCCAGCGGGTCGGGGCATAGGCAGCGCGGACCGCCCCGACGTCCTTCCACAGCAGGGTCAGGCTTTCGCCGGTCGGGCGGGTCCAGATCAGACAGTCGTCCTCGACGCGCCAGATGTGCTCGCCCTTCTCGAAGGCGTTCTCGCGCTTGGCATAGGTCGTGGTCATGACGCCGCTCCCTCATGGGCCAGGCCCCCCGGCCTTGCGCCCAACCTTGAGGTGAACGCTCGCTCGCCGCGCCTCCCGAAAAGGGGGGACGGATGCTTGCCGGGCCTCAAACAAGCGTTCAACATGACCCCAAAATCAGGGGGAACGCCGCGTTCATGGCCGCCGAGAAACACCCGGGCTGGCGTCTCGCCGCCTTTGCGTCGCCGGCGATTCCGCTGTCGGCGATGATGCTGCCGCTGACCATCTACCTGCCCAACTACTATACCAAGGAACTGGGGGTCGACATGGCGGCGGTCGGGGCGGCGGCCGTGCTGATCCGGCTGTTCGATCTGGGGTTCGATCCCGCCTTCGGCAGCCTGATCGACCGGGTTCGCACCCCCTGGGGCCGGTTCAAGCCGTGGGTGGTGATCGGCTGTCCGATCGCCATGCTGGCGATCTACAACCTCTTCATGGCCAAGGTCGGCGTCGGGGCGGCCTATCTGACCCTGTGGCTGATCGTAGTGGGGATCGGTCAGTCGACCAGCCAGCTCAGCATGATGGCATGGGCCTCGCAGGCGGCCACGCAGTACCACGAACGCTCCCGCATCTACGGCTGGTGGCAGGGGCTGACGGTGGCCGGGATGCTGTTCATCCTCACCCTGCCGGTGATCGTCGGAAAGCTGGGCGGCAGCGACACCGCCGGGGTGCACGCCATGGGCTGGTTCGTGATCGCCGCCCTGCCGCTGACCATCGCCCTGGCGCTCATCGTCATGCCCGAGCCTGCGACCCAGAGCGGGCAGAGCCGCATTAACTGGCGGCACTATTGGGTGATGATCAAGGAGCCGACGGTGTTGCGTGTGCTGGCCGTCGACATCGTCATCGGCACCGCGCCGACCATCGCCGGGACCCTTCTGTTCTATTATTTCGAGAGCGTGCGCGGGTACGACCGCGGCGATACCGCCTTCATGCTGCTGTTCTACTTCCTGGGCGCCCTGGCCGGCGCGCCGTTGTGGACCTGGCTGGCCAAAAAGATTGGCAAGCACCGGGCCCTGATGTCGGCGGCGCTGTTCTATGCGGTGGTGCAGGTCGGGGTGCTGGTGGCGCCAACCGGCGCCTTGATCGGAACGATGGTGATGTTCGTCGCCGGCCTGCCGTTCTCGGCCGGCGGCATCTTGTTGCGCTCGATGATGGCCGACGTCGCCGACGTGGTCCGGCTGCGCACCGGCGTCGACCTCTCCGGTATGCTGTTCTCGCTGCTGGCCGGCAGCGTCAAGATCGGCACCACATTCGCCGTCGGCGGCAGCCTGTTTGTGCTCGCGGCGGTCGGGTTCCAGGCCGAGGCCGGGGCGGAGAACAGCCAGCTGGCGCTCAATACACTGAGCGGCATGTTCGCCTTCCTGCCTGCCGGGCTGGGGGTTGTGGCCGCCTGGCTGATCAGTGGCCACAAGCTGGACAAGGTGGCGCACGACCTTGTCCAGGCCGAGCTGCGGGCGCAGCAGGCGGGCGGGCCGGTCGAGGCCGCGCCGGCCTTCGTGCGGACAACGCCGGTGGACGTCGCCGAGGATCCGCCGGTCGGGAAGGTCTGACCCTCTGGGCGATGGGACCGCCGCGAGGCATAGTGCGACAAGGACCAAGGGAGACGCTTCATGACCCGCTCCAACGTGCTCGAGATCGAGCCTCTGTCGCCGGCCATCGGGGCGGTGCTGCGCGGGGTGAACCTGGCCGAGAACGCCAGCGACGACCTGATCGGCGACATCCGGGCGGCGCTGCTGAAGCACCAGGTGATCTTCTTCGAGGGGCAGGACTTCACCCCGACCCAGCAGCGCGACTTCGCCGCCCGCTTCGGCGATCTGCATGTGCATCCGCTGTACGATCGGGACGAGGGCCACCCGGAGATCATGATCATCGACAATCACGTCGATAACCCCACCGACAACAACTTCTGGCACACCGACGTCACCTTCATCGACACCCCGCCGATGGGCTCGATCCTGGCGGCGCGGCAGCTGCCGCCGGTGGGCGGGGACACCATGTGGGCCTCGATGACGGCGGCCTACAATGCGCTCAGCAAGCCTATGCAGAAATTCCTGCAAGGCCTTGAAGCGGTGCATGATTTCTCCTTCGCCTTTACCGCCGAGGGTCTGGCCGGATCGCAGGCCGGGCGCGAGAAATACGAGAAGGCGGTGGCGGCCAATCCCCCGGTGACCCACCCCGTCATCCGCACCCATCCGGAGACCGGTGAGCCCGGCATTTTCGTCAACTCGGTCTTCACCCGGCGGATCAAGGGGCTGCGGCGGGAGGAGTCGAAGGCGCTGATGGCCTTCCTCAACCAGCACATCCAGCAGCCGGAGTTCGTGGTCCGCTGGCGCTGGCGGCCGGGCGACGTGGCCTTCTGGGACAACCGCAACACCCAGCACCGGGCGGTCGACGACTTCCTGCCGCACCGGCGGATCATGACCCGGGCGACGGTGCTGGGCGACAAGCCGGTGTTCGCGGCGTGATCCGCACGGCCAGCTGTCCCTGCGGATCCCTCAAGGCACACTGCGAGGGCGAGCCGGCCCGGGTCAGTGTCTGTCAGTGCCTGGAATGCCAGAAGCGCACAGGCAGCGCCTTTGGCGTGCAGGCCCGGTTCGCCGAGGATCAGGTCACCGTGGAGGGGCCGAGCGCGCAATGGTCGCGCACCGGCGATGGAGGCACGACCGCCGACTTCCAGTTTTGCCCGACCTGCGGCGCGACTGTGCTGTGGCGGCCGCGAGAATATCCAGGCCTGGTCCTGGTGGCGATCGGGGCCTTCGCCGACCCGACTTTCCCCGCGCCGACCGTGATGGTCTATGGCAACAGGGCCCATCCCTGGGTCGAATTGCATGGGGTCGAGGAGTTGTTTGGCTGAGGCGGTCGGGCCGGCAATTTGCCGAAGAAGATCATTCTAGCAGACTGGGCGGGCGATTTCTTCAATAAAAACAACCTACTTAAGTCGCGTTTTTGACCTACCCCGGACCTACCTAACCGCCGTCAAAACCCTCAAAAGGTCCAACCCTTTTCCTACCGGAAGCCAACCCTTTGAGCCGCCGGCGCGGCGGCGAACAGCCGATGCGGTGGCTCCCGGCGTCGAAGCGGTCTGAATATGTCTAGACATATTCGATAAGCATTTGTCGGAGTTGAATTTTTACCGACAGGCCGCGACGCAGGCCTTGGCCAGCTCGGCCGAGCCGTCGATCAGGGGCACGGCGAGGTCGTCGGCGGACAGCACCAAGGGCACCTCGGTGCAGCCGGCGATGACGGCCTGGGCGCCCTGGTGTTCCAGCCCGCCGGCGCAGGCGGCCATCAGGGCGCGGACCGTGGGGCCGGTCTCGCCGGCCTTGATGCGGTAGAGGATGTCCATGAAGGCGGCCTGGGCCTCGTCGGTCGGCAGGATCGGCTCGCGGTCGGCGGCGGTCAGGCGCCGGCGATAGAGGTCCTGGGCCAGGCTGGTGCCGAGCACGCCGATCCGTCGGGCGTCGCCGGCGGCGGCGATGGCGATGTCGATCAGGTCGAGGAAGGGCAGGGCGGCGGCGGCCCTGATCTCCTCTGCGTGGAGATGGGCGGTATTGCAGGGCATGGCCAGGACCTCGGCGCCCGCCTCGCGCAGGCGCACGGCCATCTGCGCCAACACCGGGCCTGCGGCGCCGTCGCCGTGGTTGCGGTCGGGGACCTGGGGGTTGAGGTCCATGAGCACGCGGATGTGGTCCTGGTCGCGCGCGGCCGGGGTTGCTGCCTGGAGCTTCGCGAGGAAGTCGAGGGTGGCGGCGGGGCCCATGCCGCCAAGAACGCCGAGGGTTTTCACAGGCCGGCTTCGAGTTCGTGGTGATAGCCGGACAGGCCCTGGGCGCCGCCGGTGTGCAGGAAGACGACGGTCTCGCCCTTGAAGGCGCCGGCCTTGCTCAGCGCGATCAGGCCCTTGAGCGCCTTGCCGGTGTAGACCGGGTCGAACAGCAGGCCCTCGGTGCGGGCGGCGAGGCTGAGGGCGTCGATCACCGCCTGGTCGATCAGGCCGTAGCCGGCGCCGACGTAGTCGCAGTCGGCGATGACCTGCTCGCGCTTGACCCGATCCTCGTGGCCGAGACGGGCGGCGGTCTCGACGGCCAGCTTGAAGACGTTCTCTTCCTGTTTGGCCTTGGGGGCGCGGACGCCGATGCCGAGGATGGGGATGTCGGCGCCGCTGACCGCGAAGCCGGCGACGAGGCCCGCATGGGTGCCGGCGCTGCCGGTGGCGGTGACAAGGCGGTCGATCTTGAGGCCCGTGGCGTTGGCCTGATGCGCCAGCTCCAGCGCGCAGTCGACGTAGCCGAGGGCGCCGGTGCTGTTCGAGCCGCCGCCGGGGATGATGTAGGGCGTCTTGCCCTCGGCCCGCAGCTGCTCGGCGAGGGCCGCCATGGCGGCGTTCATGTCGGTGTCGGCGGGCACGGTGCGCATCTTTCCGCCGAGCAGGCGGTCGAGCAGGACGTTTCCGGAGCCGACGTAGTCGGGGCTGCGGTTGCCCGTGCGGTCCTCGAGAATGATCTCGCAACCGAGGCCGAAGCGGGCGGCGGCGGCGGCTGTCTGGCGCACATGGTTGGACTGCACCGCGCCCTGGGTGATCAGGGTGTCGGCCCCGGCTTCAAGCGCCTCGCCGAGCAGGAATTCCAGCTTCCGGGTCTTGTTGCCGCCGCCGGCCAGGCCCGTGCAGTCGTCACGCTTGATCCACAGGTCGATGCCCAGTTCCGCGCCCAGGCGAGGGGCCGGTTCCAGAGGTGTCGGCAGATGAGCAAAACGTGCGCGAGGAAAGCCGGTCAGGTTCATTTGTAATGCCACCGTTTTGCGAAGCGTGTTACGCTCGAGTTGGTCATAACTCGAAGACTGGGGAGGAAACATAATGCCCAGTAAAATCGCGTTCGCCACCGCCGCTCTGACGGTAGCTTCCATCATCGCCGCCTCCACCCCGGCCTCGGGCGCAGCTCTTGTGCTGGGCGCCGGTCTGGCGACGGTCTGTTCCAAGGCCGCCATCAGCGGCCGCAACGATCTGAAGTCGATCGACAACTGCACCCTGGCCATCGAGACCCAGGCCATGGGCCCGCGTGACCGGGCCGGCACCTTCGTCAACCGGGGCATCCTGAAGCTGCGCCGCGCGTCCTATGACGACGCCCGCTCCGACTTCGCCAACGCCCTGCGCCTCGACCCGAACCTGGGCGAAGCCTACGTCAACTGGGGCGCCAGCCTGATCGCCGAGAACAAGTATGCCGAGGGTCTCTCCGAGATCGATCGCGGCATGGCTCTGGGCGTCGATGAGCCCGAGAAGGCCTGGTACAACCGGGCCATCGCCTATGAAGCCATGGGCGATCCCAAGGCGGCCTACCTGGCCTACCAACAGGCCATCGCCCTGGCGCCGGAGTGGAAGGAGCCGCAGCTGCAGCTCACCCGCTTCACGGTGCAGCGCAAATGAGGGCAGCGCCCGCAGTCGTTGCGGCCGCGCTGATGGTGCTGGCGGCGGGATCCGCCAGCGCTTCAGTCCTGGTGCTGGGCGAAGGCCTGGCGCCGGCCTGCTCCAAGGCGGCCTTCCGCGGCAAGGCGGACAAGGCGTCCATCGAAACCTGTACGCGCGCCCTCGACGAGGCGCTGGCGACCCGTGACCGCGCCGGCACCCTGGTCAACCGCGGCGTGATGCTGATGCGCGGCAAGGCCTATGGCGATGCGGCGCGGGACTTCGAGGACGCCGTCCGGCTGGCTCCAAATCTGGGCGAGGCCTTCGTCAATCGCGGCGTGCTGCGTATGGCGGACCGGGACTATGCCGGGGCGCTGGCCGAGATCGACCGGGGCATCCAGCTTGGCGTCGATGAGCCGGCCAAGGCCTATTACAACCGGGCGCTGGCCCAGGAGGGTCTGGGTGACGCCAAGGCGGCGTGGCTGGACTACCGCAAGGCCCAGTCGCTGGATCCCGAATGGGACGCGCCGGCCAAGCAGCTGGTGCGGTTCAGGGTTGAAACGCCGTAGCCCTTCTCCCGCTTGCCGGGAGAAGGTGGCCCCCGAAGGGGGTCGGATGAGGGCAGCACCGGCCGACCAAGGTTAGCGACAGCGCTGACGCGCGCCAGAACACGCGCAAACGGATGGGCTGGCGCTGCCCTCATCCGTCAGCCCTTCGGGCTGCCACCTTCTCCCGGCAAGCGGGAGAAGGACGCTTCGCTTGCGGATCGCTGTTGCCCCGCCCGCGTTCCTGAGGTCACTCTGCACGGAACTGGCTGGGAGAAGACCTCATGGAATGGCGCGGCGGCCGCCGGAGCGGCAATATCGAAGACCGGCGGGGCATGGGCGGCGGCGCCATGGTCGGCGGCGGGGTCGGGCTGGTGGGCATCGCGGCGGTCCTGATCGGGGTGTTCGTGTTCGGCATGGACCCGCAGCAGGCCATGGACATGGTCAGCGGCGCCGGCGGCGGGGCGGTTCCGGCCCAGGAGGGCGCGCGCGGCACGCCCCAGGACGAGGCCGGTCAGTTCGTCGACGTCGTGGAGACCTCGACCAACGAAGTGTGGGCGGCGATCTTCGCCGCCTCCGGCCAGCAGTATCAGCGGCCCTCCGGCATGGTGCTCTACGACGGCGCGACCGGGACGGGTTGCGGCACGGGGCAGTCGGCCATGGGGCCGTTCTACTGCCCGACCGACCGCAAGGTGTATATCGACCTGTCCTTCTGGAGCGAGCTGGAGTCCAAGTTCGGGGCCAGCGGCGAGTTCGCCCGGGCCTATGTCATCGCCCACGAAGTCGGCCACCATGTGCAGAACCTGGAAGGCGCCATGGACAAGGCTCGGCGGGCCGGCATGCGCGGTTCCGAAAGCGGCGCTGTGCGGCTGGAGCTGCAGGCCGACTGCTATGCCGGCGTCTGGGCGGCCCGGGCCGGGACCCAGGCGGGCGGCGGTCTGAAGTTCAACGCCCAGGACATCGTCGATGGGTTGGGCGCCGCTTCGGCGGTCGGCGACGACACCATCCAGCGCAAGACGCAGGGGAGGGTGGTGCCCGACGCCTTCACCCACGGCACGGCCGAACAGCGCATGCGCTGGTTCCGCGCCGGCTATGAGGCCGGCGACCCGGCCGCCTGCGATACGTTCAACGCGCGGTCGCTCTGAACCTGTTCCTTCTCCCGCTCGCCGGGAGAAGGGCGCTAGCTCAGACCCCGCCCGCGTGGTCGTCCATGCGGACCTCGTCGCCCTGGCGGACGCGGTCGCGCCAGGCGACGCCCTTGAACATCATGTTCCAGATGTTCCAGAACCGGCGGACCAGGGTCTTGGGCGCGGCCAGGGCGGCCGGCGTCAGGAACAGGGTCAGCAGGGTCGAGAAGCTGAGGCCCCAGACCACCGCGCCCGACAGCTGGACCCACCATTCGGAGCCCGGCGCCTTGTACTCGAAGTGGAAGCCCCGGAAGTTGGGGTGCAGTTCGAACATCAGCGGCAGCAGGCCGACGACGGTCACCACGGTGGTCAGCATGACAGGCCGGAACCGCTGGACGGCCGAGCGCATGGCCGCCTCGTCCGGCGAGTAGCCCTGCTTGCGCAGCTGGTAGAAGGTATCGACCAGCACGATGTTGTGGCCGACCACGACCCCGGCCAGGGCGATGATCCCTGTCCCCATCATGATCACCGAGATGTAGTCGAAGGTGTGGGCGACGTTGACGACCACGCCCAGGAACACCCCGAACACCGACAGGATGACTGCCGAGAGTGTGACGAAGATCCCGTAGAAGCTGTTGAACTGCCACAGCAGGATCACGGCCATCATGCATAGGGTGGCCAGCATGGCGAAGATGAAGAACTGGGCCGCCTCGGCGCCTTCCTCGTCGGAGCCGCTGAACTTCCAGCGCACGCTGCTCTCGATCGGGGCCTTTTCCAGCCACGGCCTGAGTTCAGCGATCTTCTGGTTGGCGGCGACGCCGTCGATGGTGTTGGCCTGCAGCAGGACGAGACGTTGGCCGTCGCGGCGCTGGATGCTGGTCACCTGCTGGCTGGGCTTTTCCTTGATGAAGTAGCTGGCCGGCACCGGCCCGAAGGGGGTGGTGATCTTCAGCTGCTCGAAGGCCGCCAGGTTGCGGTTCTCGCGGGTGAAGCGGACGCGGATGTCGAGCTCGTCGTCGGCGTCGTCGGGCCGGAAGCGGCCGGCCAGCACGCCGGTGGTGACGAACTGGATGGCCTGGCCGACCGACAGCACGTCGACGCCGTAGCGGCCGGCGGCGGCGCGGTCGATGGTCAGGTTCAGCTCGATGCCGGGCGAGGCGCGGTTGTCCTCCTGCTCGATCAGCTGGGGATCGGCGGCCAGCTTGGCCTTGATCAGGTCGGCGGCGCGGTTGAGGGCGGCCGGATCGGAGCCGCGCATCTCGACCTGGACGTCCTTGCCCTGCGGCGGGCCGCCCTGGGGCAGGCGCACCTCGGTCAGGACGCCGGGCATGTCGGCGACGCGCTTGCGGATTTCGTCGGCGATGTCCTTGCCGCGGACGCCCAGCTCCTTGCGCTCCTCGAAGTCGACGAAGTCGACGTTGATGCGGCCCACGGAGTCGGCGGGCGGGCCGCCGAAGCCGCCGCTGCCCATCTTGCCGGCCGAGACGTAGATCGAGTTGATGCCCTTGATGCCCACCAGCCGCTGTTCGACCTGGCTGACCAGGATGTTGGCGGACTCAGGCGTCAGGTTGCCCCGCGCCTTGACGTAGACGGCCGCGAACTCGGGGTCCTGGTCGAGGAAGAATTCGGTGCGGTGCTTCTGGCCGAAGAACAGGAAGCCGATGATGAACAGGATGACCAGCGCCGCCCCGGTCACCCGGAAGGGGTGATGGCCGGACCACCAGAGGACGCGGGCATACCAGCCCATGAAGCCGTCCATCTTGCGCGGGTCGCCATGCTCGGACTTACGGATCTCCTCCAGGTGATGGAGGTCGACCCCCTGCTTGCGGCCCATCAGGGAGCCGAGCGCCGGGGTGAAGATCAGGGCGACGAAGATCGAGGCGCCCAGCACCATCATCAGGGTGATGGGCAGGAAGCTCATGAACTTGCCGGGGATGGAGTTCCAGAACAGGAAGGGCACGAAGGCGCACAGCGTCGTCAGGGTGCCGTTGACCACCGGCCAGAACATGCGCGTGCCGGCGGCCGCGAAGGCCTCCTCGCGGTCCATGCCTTCGGCCATCTTCCGGTCGGCGTACTCGACGACGACGATGCCCCCGTCGACCAATATCCCGACGGCCAGCACCAGGCCGAACATGACCATCTGGTTGAGGGTCAATCCGAACGCCTGCAGGAGCAGGAAGCCGATCATGAAACAGACCGGGATCGACAGGCCGACCATGATCCCCTGACGCACGCCCAGGCTGCCGACGATGATGGTCATGACCAGGATGGTGGCGATGATCAGCCCGCTCTCCAGGATGGTCAGGGAGCGTTCGATGAACTCGCTTTCGTCGAAGGTGTATTCGACCTGGATCGTCGAGGGCCAGCGCTTCTGCTCATCGGCGACGGCGGCGCGCACCTGTTTGACGCTGTCGAGGATGTTGGCGCCGGAGCGCTTGACCACGTCGATGGAGAAGGTCGGCTGGCCGTTGAAGCGGGTGATGCGGCCCGGGTCCTTGAAGGTGCGGCGCACCTCGCCGATGTCGCCGACGGTGATCAGCCGGTCGCCGTTGCGCTTGATCGGCAGCGCCAGAATGTCGGCCGGTTCCTCGACGACGCCGGGAATCTTGACCGCGAACTCGGTGTCCTTGGTGCGCAGGTTGCCGGCCGGGATCAGCTGGTTGTTGCGGCCGATGACCTGCGCCAGCTCGCTGGCGCTGACGTTGGCGGCCTGCATGCGGGCCGGGTCGATGGTGACTTCGAGAACCTCTTCGCGGCCGCCGCCGAGGTCGGTGCGCAGCACGCCCTCCAGGGTCTCCAGCCGGTCCTGCAGTTCGCGCGCGGTCTGGTACATGGTCCGCTCGGGCGCGGCGCCGTACATCTGGATGCCGATGAACGGGTCGTCGTTGACGTTGTTCTCGCTGATGATCGGTTCTTCGGCGTCGGGCGGGAAGCGGCCACGGGCCATGTCGACCTTGGCGCGGACGTCCTGCAGCACCTTGTCGACGTCGAACGACGGGTCGAACTCCAGGTAGACCAGGGCGGCGTTCTGCACCGCCACGCCGTTCATCTCCTTCAGCCCCTCGAGGGACTGAAGCTCGGTTTCCAGCGGACGGACGAGCAGGCGCTCGGCGTCCTCCGGCGAGACGCCGGGGTAGGGCACCTGGATGCTGACGAAGGGCACCGGGATGTCGGGGTTCGATTCCCGGGGCAGGTTCAGGTAGGTGACCAGGCCGAAGATCGACAGCACCGCCGCGACCCCCAGCACCACCTTTCGCCGCCGGATGGCGGCATGGATCATGGCGGAGATCATTTGCTGGCGGCTTTCACGGCGACCGGGGCCGGCGCGGCGGCGGCGGTCTCGGCCTTGACGCGGACAGTCTGGCCTTCGCTGACGAAGGCCTGGCCGGCGATGATCAGGTTGACCTGGCCATCCAGGCCGCTGACCCAGACGCCGTCCGGACCCTGTTCAAGGATTTCGATCGGGGTGAAGGCGACCTTGCCGGCGCCGATGATGTGGCGGACGCCCTGACGGCCGTCGGAGCCCAGCACCAGGGCCGAAGACGGCAGGCGGTGGGCGGTCGACACCGGCG
Organism: Caulobacter sp. SRI_014; assembly: GCF_057586315.1. NCBI lineage: Bacteria > Pseudomonadati > Pseudomonadota > Alphaproteobacteria > Caulobacterales > Caulobacteraceae > Caulobacter > Caulobacter sp. SRI_014. The sequence continues at coordinate 174,628 of NZ_JBYCZQ010000006.1, forward strand.
TGGCGATGCGCAGGTCGGCGGACAGGCCGGAGCGGGCGCGGCTGCCCGGGTTGGAAACCACCACCTCGACCCGGTAGGTGCGGGTCTGGGGATCGGCGTCGCGGGCGACGAAGCGGATGCGGCCGTTCAGGGTCTCGCCGGTGGTCAGGACGGCGCTGGCGGTCTCGCCGACGCGGACCTTGCCGATCTGGCTCTCGGCCAGGTCGGCGACGATGACCAGCGGGTCCAGCTCCAGCATGGTGCCGCAGGCGGCGCCGGGGGCGAGATAGGTGCCCACCTCGGCCTCGCGGCGGTCGAAGACGCCGCTGAAGGGCGCGCGGACATTGACCTGCCCCAGCAGCACCTCGGCCTGGCGGACGGCGGCCTGGGCCCCGTCGAGGTTGGCCTGGTCCTGCAGGACCTGGGTCTGGGAGCGGTAGCCCTGGGCGGCCAGGCGCTGGCTGGCCTGCATCTGCAGCTGGCGGGATTTCAGATTGGCGCGGGCCTGGTCAAGCGACGCCTGACGGGCGTCGACCGACAGGCGGCAGAGGATGGCGCCGCGGCGCACGAAGCTGCCCTCGGCGGCCGGGACGGCGGCGACCGGGCCGGCGGTTTCGGCGCGGACGATGACCGTGCGGGCGGCCTCGGTGCGGCCACGCAGGACGATGGCTCCGGGGCGCAGTTCCGGCTCGATCAGCCGGGTGGTGACCATCAGGGCCTGGGGCTTGGCGTCGGCCTTCTCGGCCGGCTTCTTGGTCATCATGCCCCACAGGCCGCCGATGACGAACAGCAGCAGGACGAAGCCCAGGATACCCACGGCGACGAGGTGAGATTGTTTGATCTGCATTACCGGCCCTATGGGCGCAGCCGACCTGTCGCGTCGGACGCGCCTATCCCCAAAGACTTATCTGAACAGTGTTCTGATATCTGCTCGCAGGCGATTTGAGCAAATGAAATCCAAGACAGATTGGGTCTAATCGTCCAGGTTCCATGCGCCGGTTGATGGCGGCGCCGCAGGTCTTTCAATCGCCGCCCGCTGGTCGCATAAGCGCAGTCATGACCGCCCGCCCCCTCACAGTAAAAATGTGGGACATCACGCAGCCTTTGCGCCCCGGAATGCCGACCTGGCCTGGGGATACGCCGTTCGAGAGCGGCGGGGTCTGGGCCATGGGACCGGGGACGCCGGTCAATGTCGGCCGCTTCAGCCAGTCGGTCCACGCCGGCACGCACGGCGATGCGCCGTTTCACTATGACGCCGACGGGGTGACGGCCGAGGCGGTGGATCTGGCGACCTATCTGGGTCCCTGCCGGCTGATCGACGTCCGCGCAGCCGGGGCGCGAATCGAACCGGCCGATCTCGCCGGGGCGCTGGACGGGGTTCCGGCGCGGGTGCTGCTGCGGACCTATGAGGCGTTTCCGCACGAGACCTGGGACAGCGACTTCAAGGCCATCGCGCCTCAAACGATCGATCTCCTGGCCGACCACGGGGTGAAGCTGATCGGGGTGGATACCGCCTCGCTCGATCCGGAGACCTCCAAGACCATGGACGCCCATCGCCGGGTGGCGGCGCGGGGGATGGCTATTCTCGAGGGGCTGGTGCTGACCGCGCCGCCACCGGGGGACTATGAGCTGATCGCCCTGCCGCTGCCGCTGGTCGGGCTGGACGCCTCGCCGGTGCGGGCCGTGTTGCGTGAGTTGACCTGAATGACCGACGAGATCGCGGCCCTGGATGAAGCCGACCCGCTGGCGGCCCTGCGCCATGAGTTCGAGATTCCGGAGGGCCTGCTCTACCTCGACGGAAATTCGCTGGGGCCGCTGACCAGGACGGCCCGTGAGCGGATGCGCGCGGTGGTCGAGCAGGAATGGGGCCGGAGCCTGATCCGCGGCTGGAACGACCACGATTGGATCGGCGCCCCGCGCCGGGTCGGCGACGCCATCGCCGGGCTGATCGGGGCCGAGCCGGGCGAGGTGATCGTAGCCGACTCGACCTCGGCCAACCTCTTCAAGCTGGCGGTCGCCGCCATGCAGGCGCGGCCGGGCCGCAAGGTGGTGCTGTCGGAGCCTGGCGACTTCCCGACCGACCTCTACATGCTGGAAGGCACGGTCCGGACCCTGGGCGAAGGGCGTCGGCTGGAACTGCGGCCGTCGCAGGAGATCGAGGCGGCGCTCAACGAGGATGTGGCGGTGCTGGTGCTCTGCCATGCCCACTACAAGACCGCCCGCATCCGCGACATGGGCCGGCTGACGGCGGCGGCCCATGCGGTCGGGGCGCTGGTCATCTGGGATCTGAGCCACAGCGCCGGGGTGCTGGAGGTCGATCTCAACGGCTGCGGCGCCGACCTGGCCGTCGGCTGTGGCTACAAATACCTGAACGGCGGTCCGGGGGCGCCGGCCTTCCTGTTTGTGGCCAAACGTCATCAGGGCAACCTGATCTCGCCGCTGTCGGGCTGGATGGGTCATGCCGCCCCCTTCACCTTCCAGGACGCCTATGACCCGGCCGGCGGCATCGGCCGCTTCGCCTGCGGCACCCCGCCGGTGCTGGGGGTCAGCGCCCTGGAGTGCGGCGTGGCGCTCAGCGTCAAGGCGGGGCCCAGGGCCTTGCGGGCCAAGGCCGCCGCCCTGACCGACCTCTTCATCCGCCGCGTCGAGGCGGGGCCCGCCGGCGCGCAGCTGCGCCTCGTCACCCCCCGCGAGGCCGACCAGCGGGGCGGCCATGTCAGCTTCAGCCATCCGGACGGCTACGCCATCGTCCAGGCTCTTATCGCCCGGGGTGTCATCGGCGACTTCCGCGATCCGGACATCGCCCGCTTCGGCTTCTCGCCCCTGACCCTGAGTTTCGCGCAGGTCGCCGAGGCCGCCGACATCCTCGGCGAGGTGGTTTCGACCGGCGCCTACGACCAACCCCGGTTCCGCCAGCGGGCGGCCGTCACCTGAAGGAGTTCGCCATGCAGTACCTGCACACCATGGTCCGGGTGAAGGACCTCGACGCCGCCCTGGACTTCTACTGCGCCAAGCTCGGCCTGGCGGAGGTCAGCCGCTACGACAACCAGGGCGGCCGCTTCACCCTGGTCTTCCTGGCGGCGCCGGACGACGTCGAGATGGCCAGGCAGCGCAAGGCGCCGATGGTCGAGCTGACCTACAATTGGGACACCGAGGACTATCAGGGCGGGCGCAATTTCGGCCACCTGGCCTATGCCGTCGACGACATCTATGCGGCCTGCCAGCGGCTGGCCGACGGCGGGGTGACCATCAACCGGCCGCCGCGCGACGGGCATATGGCGTTCGTGCGGTCGCCGGACGGCATCTCGATCGAGCTCCTGCAAAAGGGCCCGAACCTGGAGCCCAGGGAGCCCTGGGCCTCAATGCCGAACACGGGGGTCTGGTAGGTGAAGCTGCAGGGTCGCAAGGCGCTGGTCACCGGCGCGGCGCACGGCATTGGTCTGGCTTGCGCGCAGGCCTTCGCGCGCGAAGGCGCCGATGTGGCGCTGATGGACATCGACCAGGCGGGGGTCGAGGCGGCGGCGGTGGCCATCACCGCCGAGACCGGCCGCAAGGCTGTCGGACTGGCCTGCGATGTCGGCGATGCGGACGCCGCCCTGGCGGCGGTGAAGGCGGCCGCCGAGGCCATCGGGCCCATCGACCTGCTGGTCAACAACGCCGGAATCCTCGCGGCGGGGGACATCCTGACGGCCAGGCTCGAGGACTTCGACCGGGTGCTGGGGGTCAATATCCGGGCCGCCTTCGTCATCGGTCAGGCCGTCGCGCAAGGTATGGTGGCGGCGGGCCTGAAGGGCTCGATCATCAACATGAGCTCGATCAACGCGGTCATGGCCATCCCGGCCCAGCTGGCCTACGTGACCAGCAAGGGGGCGATCAACCAGCTGACCAAGGTGATGGCTCTTGGCCTCGCGCCGCATGGCATCCGGGTCAACGCCATCGGGCCGGGGACCATCGCCACCGACATCCTCAAGGGCGTGATGAACAGCCCTGACGCCGCCAGGGGCATCCTGTCTCGAACCCCGCTGAAGCGCTTCGGCGAGCCCGAGGAGATCGGCAAGGTGGCGGTGTTCCTGGCCAGCGAGGACGCCAGCTATTTCACCGGACAGACCCTGTACCCGGACGGCGGGCGGCTGGCGCTCAACTACACGGTGGCGGTGGACTAAAGGTAGCATTTCCAACGCCGCTACCTTGACGATATTCCGGAACGGCGCGGGGTGGCGTCAAGGAGGCGTGCGTCATGCGTGAAGAGCAGGAAGACACCACCATCTATGGGGTCGTGGTCAACCACGAGGAACAGTATTCGATCTGGCCCGTCGACCGTGAGCCGGCGCTCGGCTGGTCCTGGGCGGGCAAGAGCGGCACGAAGGCCGAGTGCCTGGCCTACATCGAGGAAGTCTGGACCGACATGCGGCCCCTCAGCCTGCGCAAGGCGATGGAGCGGGACGGCGGTTAGCGCTCCCTGTCTCGGCGAAAAAAGACCCATATTGGGTCGATTTTTGCTGGCATCGACGCGGCGAACCGCCTAGCTGGCCCTACGGCCTGGGCGGTTCACGAGTCGGCAATGGCGTTTGTACTGGTGGTTGATGACGATCCCGCGTTCCGCGCTGTCGCGTGCCGGGTGCTGCAGAACGCAGGCCACCGGACGCAGGAGGCCATCGACGGCGGCCATGCATTGAAGCTGATGACGCTGATGGCCCCCGAGATCATCCTCACCGACATGCTGATGCCCGAGCGAGACGGGGTCGAACTGATCCGCACGGTCCGGCAGAGCTGGCCGACGGTGCGCATTCTGGCCATTTCCGGGCGCGGGGCCTTTGCCGACTACGACATCCTCAAGATGGCCCAGATGGTCGGCGCCGACGCCACCCTGGCCAAGCCGCTGGACGGTGATGAACTGGTCGAGGCGGTGAACCGGCTGGCCGGCTGAGGCCTACTCTCCGCGCTGGAAGGTGATGCCCATTTCCTCGACGTCGAGGTCGCGTTCCAGCTCGTGCAGCACCTCGTCCTCGATCAGCCCGGCCCGGTGGACGCGGATCAGCTCCACCCGGCTGGCCGCGATGGCCCCCAGCAGCACGTCGAAGTGCGGCCGCAGGATTTCCATGGCCGCCACCGGCTCCTGAACATAGCGCTCCATGTAGCCGGCCCGCTTGCGGTGATCCTCAAGGATCTGGGGATGCAGCAGCGTCCCATCCGGCCCGTGGGCCAGCTTTTCTACGGCGGCCAGGCGGGCCCGGGCCATGGCCCCTTCACAGGCGGGCATGTTCATTGGCGCCGGCGGGTCCTTGTCGACCGGCTTCACCAGACGGATCAGCCACCCCAGGCTTGAGCCCTGCACGACCACCGTCGCGAAGATGACCGAGAAGGCGCAGACCAGCATCATGTCGCGGCCCGGCATGTCGAGCGGCAGGGTCAGGGGCACGGCCAGGGTGACCACGCCCCGCATGCCGGCCCAGCCCAGCACCGTCGCCTGGCGCCAGCCCAGCGGGTTGGCGCGCTTGACCCCCGCCTTGTTGATAAGGGCGATGACGCTGTCCGAGGCGAAGACCCAGACGAAGCGGCAGAGGACCACCGTGGCGATGACCGCCAGGGCGACCCAGAGCATCGACAGGGGCAAGGCCTCGATACCCCCCAGCCGCTCGACCATGTTGCGCAGCGAGAAGCCGATCAGGATGAAGACCATGGCCTCCAGCAGGAAGGTCATCACCCGCCAGAAGGAGCCGCCCGTCATCCGCACCCGGGCGGTGAAGATCTCATGCTGGTGCCAGCCCAGCACCAGTCCGGCCGTGACGGTCGAGATGACGCCGGACACGTGGACCGCCTCGCCGGCGATATAGGCCGTCCAGCCGAGCAGGACGGTGACCACCACCGTCAGGATGTGGTCCTTCAGCTTCTTGACGATCAGCATCCAGGCAAAACCGACCGCCAGGCCGACGATGACCCCGCCGACGGCGACCATCGCGAAGCTCTGGATGGCCTGGCCGGCATTGAACACCCCGCTGAGGGTGGCGGCGACCGCGAACCGGAAGAGGATCAGGCCGGTGGCGTCGTTGAGCAGGCTCTCGCCCTCCAGCAGGGCGGTCAGGCGGCGGGGCAGGGCGACGTCCTTGAGCACCGCCCGGGCGGCGATGGCGTCCGGCGGCGAGACGATGGCCCCGAGCGCGAAACAGGCGGCCCAGGGCAGGCTGGGGACCAGCCAGTGGGCAACCACGCCGACGGCGAGGGTGGTGAAGACCACCGCCCCGACGGCCAGCGACAGGATGCCGGGCAGGTGCCGGCGGAATCGCCCCAGGGGAGTCAGGAAGGCGCCGTCCATCAACAAGGGTGGCAGGAAAAGCACCAGGGCCAACTCAGGGTCCAGGGCGACGGTCGGCAGGCCGGGCAGGAAGGCCAGGGCCCCGCCGCCGACCAGCAGGGCCGAGGAGGGCGGCAGCTTGAACTTCAGGGCCAGCCAGTAGAGGGCGACGATCAGGCCAAGCAGCACCAGCACCAGCTCGAAGGCGGCAACGGCATGCATGGGGCTGGCTCCGGGCGTTGGCGTCGAATCCGACATAGCCCAGTTGCCACGGCTTGGCGAAGCGCCGACGAACTCTGATCTGTGGGGAAGGCGCCCGTTGGCGCGAAAGTCTTCCGTGGCTCCCCGAGCAGGACTCGAACCTGCGACAAGTCGGTTAACAGCCGACTGCTCTACCAACTGAGCTATCGGGGATCACGTTGGAAGGAGGCGGCGTATACGATGCAGGCGCCGCCCGTGCAAGTCATCTACCTGCGAAAAAATAGCCCGGCTGGAAGGCCGGGCTTTTCAAAGTCGGTGATGGTGGGGTGTCTTCAAGGAAGACGGGAGGAAGGTCGGCTTTTATGGTTAATCAGCGGTAAATTTTTCAGACCCCGGCGACGGCGAAGACGGCGTTGCACAGGCCGGTGGCGCGCGGGTCGCCGTTCAGGTCCGGTCCCATCTGGTTCATCGTGTAGCCGATGGCGACATCGGCCCGGGTGTTGGCGCAGCCGAACGAGCCGCCCCAGCCGGAATGGCCAAAGGTGTCAGCCAGCGGGCCGTAGACGCCTGCGTCGTTGACGATCAGACCCATGGACCAGAACGGCGCCAGACCCAGAAGCAGGTCGGGCCGGGTGGTCTGGACCGTGGTCATCCTGGCAATGGTCTCGGGGCCCATAAGCCTTACGCCATCAAGGGTTCCGCCGTGGGCGAGGGCCCCATAGAGGCGGGCCAGGCCTCGCGCCGTGGCCTGGCCATTGCCGGCCGGGATCTGGGCGGCGCGCCAGGCCCGGTCGTTGGGCAGGGTCGGCTCCATGTTGGGGTTGGTCACCGCGGCGATGGCTTCGGGCGGCATGGCCGGATCGAAGGGGGCGGCGACCAGCGGGCCGATCAGGGGAGCAACTCGCGGCTCTTCCGATTCGGGAAGGCCGATATGGATGTCGGCCTTCAGGGGGCCGGCGACCTGGTCGCGCAGGAAGTCGCCGACCGACTGGCCGCTGACCCGGCGAATCAGCTCGCCGGCCAGGAAGCCGAAGGTCATGGCGTGGTAGCTGTTCTTCGTTCCCGGCGGCCACATCGGGGCCTGGGCGGCCAGCCGGCTGGTCGCGGTGTCCCAGTCGTAGAACGCTTCCAGCGAGATCGGCAGCGCGAAGCCGGGCAGGCCGGCCTGGTGCGACAGCAGCTGGGCGACGGTAATCTCGCCTTTGCCTGCCTGGGCGAACTCTGGCCAATAGCGGTCGACCGGGGCGGCATAGTCGATCAGGCCCTGGTCGACGAGTGTGGCCAGGGCGATGGCGGTGACGCCCTTGGTGGTCGACCAGACGTTGACCAGGGTGTCGGGCGTCCAGGCCGCGGTGCGGGCCGCGTCGCGGTGGCCGCCCCACAGGTCCACGACCAGCCGGCCCCGGTGATAGACGCAGAGCGAGGCCCCGACATCGCGATAGGGATCGGCGTTGCGGAAGTTGGCCGCGAAGGCCTCGCGGACGGCCTCGAAGCCAGGGGCGACGGTTCCGGACACATCGGTCATGCGGTGCGGGCTTTCAAACCAAGGGCGAAGAAGCGGGTGATCTCGTCGGCCAGCTGCCGCGGGCGGGCAGCGTCTTCCGGGGTGATCCACTTGGGCAGCCAGCCGAAGGCGCCGGCCCCCATCTGGGCCCGCATGACGATGTCGCAGGGGTGGCAGGAGCCGTCGGCCATCCCCTGGCGCAGCCAGCCGGCAAACTTGACGCGCAGGGCGCGGGCGCGGCGGGTCAGGGCCAGGCGGGTCTGGGAGGGCAGGGCCTGCATGCCGGCCTGGGGCATCAGCGGCGACAGGGGCCCGATCTGGGCCTGGCTGTTGAGGTGCACGCCGATGAGCATGCGCGACAGGCTGTCGGTCCCGGTCTTCTGGGCCGCCGCGGCGAAGCCGTCGAACAGATCGAAGGCGCGCTCGTAGCAGCGCAGCACCAGGTCGGTCTTGTCCTGCATGTAGTGGTAGACGACGCCCTTGGTGGCCCCCAGGGCGGCGCTGATGTCGTCGAGTGAGGTGGCCTCGATACCCTGGCGGTTGAACAGCTGGGAGGCGGTGGCGACCAGCTGGGCGGTCTTCATCTCGGCGGCCTCGGCGCGGTCGAAGGCGTTGAAACGGCCGGGCAGGAAGGTCTCCGCATCGACAGGGCAGGGCGGGCAGATGCCCGCGACGGACGTGCCCTTGCTGATCAGCAGGTTGAAATCGGCGCGCACCCGCTTGCGGAAGGCGCGTCCGTCGGCGCCGCCCAGCCACTGGGGCGACAGCTGGGCCCAATTTAGGATGCCGATGATCACATGGCCGATCGTGCGGCCATCGCAGGGGCGCAGGGAGCCGTCGGCGATCCCTTCCTCGATCAGGTCCTGAAGGCGGTCGGCGTTGCGGCGCGAGGCGGTCTCGATGGCGGCGCGGTGAGGCTCGGCCAGGAAGGGGACTTCGCTGAGCACGGCGGTGGCCGGCCGGACCGGGTCGGTGGCGCGGGCGACAAAGGCCAGCACCTTGCCGAACCCGTCCGCCGCATCGGTCGAGGCCAGGGCCAGGTCCTCGGCCATCTGCTCGCAGGCGCGCTGGTAGCACTGGAAGACCAGCTCGTCGCGGTCGTTCACATAGTAGTAGAGCGAGGCGCGGGTCAGGCCGAGCTCCTCGGCGATGTCCGACAGGCTGGTCGCCGCGATCCCCCGTTGATTGAACAGCCGCGTGGCGTGAGCCAGCAGGGCCTCGCGCTTGAGGTTGCGCTTGGCCGTGACACGCGGTTTCGGCGCGACGGTCGGCGGACGGACGGGATCGGTACGAGGGGCCATGGCCTTCAAGGGTCGGCGAACTCGACAGTTGATGCAACCAACATACGCAAGTGTTGAAAAATTTGACAAGCGAATTCCGTCGTGTCGTTATCCGCACATACCGCAGTGTTGAAAACCGGCGTCCGACCGGGGGCTGCGGAAGGGAGGACTTGGGGATGACCAGCCAACGGATCCGCCGCGCCCTGCTGGGCAGCGCCGCCATCAGCCTGTGCCTGACCGGCGTGGCCCATGCGCAGACCGAAGAGCCCGCGCTCGTCGACGAGATCACCATCACCGCCCAGAAGCGCGAGCAGAGCGTCTATGACGTCGGCGGTACGCTGGCTGTGGCCGGCTCGGAGACTTTGCAGACGCGCCGGGTGGAGCAGGTCAAGGACCTGGCGACGCTGACCCCCAACGTCGACGTCAAGGAACAGGTGCCCGGCGCCATGCCGGTGATCACCATCCGCGGCGTCGGGCTGGACGACTTCTCCTCGGCCAACAACCCCAGCGCCGGGGTCTATATCGACGAGGTCTACCTGGCCTCGCTGGCCCAGATGAACTTCGACTTCTTCGACATCGAGCGGGTCGAGCTGCTCAAGGGACCGCAGGGCACCCTCTACGGCCGCAACTCGACGGCCGGGGCGCTTAACGTGCTGACCGCCAGACCGAGCTTCGGCGGGTTCGCGGCACGGGCGGCGGCTGGGATCGGCAACTACGAGAGCTATGAGGCCGAGGGGATGGTCAACATCCCGGTCAGCGACAGCCTTGCCCTGCGCGTCGCCGCCAAGGTGATCGGCCAGGACGAGGGCTTCTGGTTCAACCGGGTGCAGGACCGCGACATCGGCCGCCGCGACGTCTGGCTGGGCCGGGTCCAGGCGCGCTGGGCGGCCGGAAACGCCGACATCACGCTCAAGCTGGAAGGCCAGCGAGTGCGCTCGGAAATGGGGCAGGGCGAGTTCATGGGGGTCTTCCCCTCGGCCCTGTCGCCGGGCGTCGCCTGCCCGGGCGACCCGCGCTGCACGGACTTCTTCGGCTATCGCGACCCGGACGGCGACCCCTTCAAGGGCGACTGGTCGGGCGACAATTTCTACGACATCGACCAGTGGGGCGCGACCCTGCGGGCCCAATGGAACCTGGGGTTCGCCACCCTCACATCCGTCACCGGCTACCAGGACTTCGAGCGCAGCTTCTACATCGACACCGACGCGACGCCCCTGCGCCAGACCGACTTCATCCAGAACGACGCCATCACCCAGTTTTCGCAGGAACTGCGGCTGGCCGGCGACAGCGACAGAATGAACTGGCTGGTCGGGGCCTTCTACTCGTCGGACGACGTCGACACCGACAACCCGGGCTTCCTCCAGGATCTGTTCAACACCACCACCTACAGCTTCGGCAAACAGGAGACCCAGTCGGCGGCCCTGTTCGGCAACGGCGAATGGACGCTGGCGCCCACCCTCAGCCTGGTCGCCGGCCTGCGCTACACCTGGGAGGAGAAGGCCTATCAGGGCGGCACCGACGATCTGGTTTCCCTTTGCCCGGGCAGCGCCCTCAGCGGCGCCCCCTGCGGGGCCGGTCCGATCCGCATCTCCTTCATCGACGAGACCATCTCGGACACCAACTGGTCCTACAAGCTGGGCCTCAACTGGAAGCCGATGGACGATGTGCTGGTCTATGCCTCGGTCAGCCAGGGGGTGAAGTCGGGCGGCTTCTTCAGCGGCGTCACCACCAACAATGGCCAGTTGAAGCCCTATGACCCGGAAACCCTCGTCGCCTTCGAGACCGGGGTGAAGGCGCGGCTGGGCGGCGGGGTGCAGATCACCGCCAGCCTGTTCCACTACGACTACAGCGATGTGCAGACCTTCATCCGCGACACCTCCGGCGCCCTGCCGATCCAGCGGCTGGGCAACGTCGATGAGGCGACGATCACCGGCCTCGACGCCGACCTGACCTGGCGCCCGCCGGCCCTCGACGGCCTGACGCTGCAACTGGGCCTGGGCCTGCTCGACGCGGAACTGGGCGAGTTCGCGGTCACCGCCGGGACCGTGCCGGAGGGCAACCGCCTGCCCAACGCGCCGGAAGTCACCTTCAACGCCTCGGGCGCCTATGACATCCCGCTGGGCGCCGACTGGAGCCTGCAGCTGCAGGGCGGGGCGAAGTATTCCGACTCGGTGTTCAAGGACGCCATCAACGACCCGCTGCTGGTCCAGGACAGCTACTGGACCTTCGACGGCCGGATCGGGGTCAGCTCCGAAGGCGGCTGGTCGTTCAGCCTGTGGGGCAAGAACCTGTCGGACGAGAGCCACGTGGTGCAGGGGGTCAACAACGGCGCCCTGGGGGTCGGCTTCCGCACCTACAACGCCCCGCGCACCTTCGGCGTGACCGTCGCCAAGCGCTGGTAGGACCGCTGGTCGCTCGCCTTACGGGCGTGGGAGCGGGAGCCACAATCTAGCCGCAAGGCTGTGAGGCATTTGCAATGTCGGCGGGTGGGGGTAATTGCCGCCGGCATTCCTCCCGCTTACCCAAAAGTTCGACTCGATGCCGCTTGCCGCCACCCTGCTGACCGCGCTGGCGGCCAGTGTGCTCCAGACGACCGCGCCGCCCGAGCCGCCGCCTGAGCCGGCCGCGGCGCCTCTGTCGGAAGAAGAACAGGGCGATGTCACGCCGGTCGAGGTGACCGGCGTGCGGCCTCGCGGCAGCGTGACGGTCGATGTCGACCCTGAGCTCGTCCTCGGCGAAGAGGACCTCAAGGCCCTGGGCGGCGCCACCGTCGGCGAACTGGTCGAGCAGCTGTCGACGATGACCGCCACCGGCAGCGGCGGGCAGCCGATCGTGCTGATCAACGGCCGCCGCATCAGCGGACCCCAGGAGTGGCGCAACATCCCCCGGGCCGCCGTCGAGCGCACCGAGGTGCTGCCCGAGCAGGTCGCGCTGGCCTACGGCTATCCGGTCGACCAGAAGGTCCTCAACTTCGTCCTCAAGCCGGCCTTCCAGCAGACATCCGTCCGGGCCGAGGCGACCGTTCCGACCCAGGGCGGCGCCGAAAAGGGCAAGGTCGGCGCCAGCTACTTCCGCGTCCACAAGGGCGACCGCTGGAACCTCGACATCGAGGTCGAGGGACAGAACCCGCTGTTCGAGACCGAGCGCGACCTGGTCCGCGATCCCGGCAGCCGGCCTTTCGATCTGACCGGCAACATCACGGGCCGGCCCTTTGGCGCCGAGATCGATCCGGCGCTGTCGGGCCTGGCCGGTCAGACGGTGCTGGTAGCGGCGGTCCCTGAAGGCAATACCGCGCCCGGCCCGGCCGATTTCGCCTCCGGGGCCGGAGCGCCGCGCACGGACGACCTGTCGGCCTGGCGCTCGCGGGTCTCCGAGCTGGAGACGGCCAAGGTCGACGGCTCGGTAGCCCACGACATCGACAACAAGACCAAGGTAACCGTCAGCGCCTCGCTGGTGGACCGCTCGACCCGGACGTGGCTGGGCCTGCCGGCCATCACCCTGACCCTGCCCTCGACCAATCCCTGGTCGCCGTTCGCCAATGATGTGCAGCTCTTCCGCTACATCGATGCGCCGAAGACCATGATCCGGACCAACGACAGCCTGACCACCACCCTCGGGGCGGTGGCCGATGGCTACATCGTCGGGGATTGGCGCTGGACGCTGTCGGGCGACTACAACCGGGTCGACAGCGAAAGCCGCACCGGGCGGGGCTTCAGCGCCGCTGCCCTGCAGAGCCAGCTCAACGCCGGGGCGCCGGGGGTCAATCCCTTCGGTGACCTGAGCGCCGGCCTGACCCGCCTGCCGGACGACACCGCCGATTCGGTGAGCACCAACGGCTCGGTCGAGCTGACGATCGCGGGCGACCTGTTCGACCTGCCGACCGGGGCGCTGCAATCGGTCGTCACGCTGGGCTGGGACACCCGCTCACTGGATTCCGAAAGCCTGCGTTCGGGCCTGCGCTTCGACCGGTCGCTGTCGCGCGACCGCACCTACGGCAAGCTCGACCTGTGGGCTGAGCTGATCAACCGCGATGAAGGACCGCTCGGCGCCCTTGGCAATCTCTCGGCCGGCTTCGATGTCGAGTACTACGAGGCCAGCGATTTCGGCGGCCTGCTCAACTTCACCGCCAACAGCAACTGGTCGCCGTGGGACGGGGTCAGCATCAACCTGTCCTACAGCCACGACCGCACCGCGCCGGACCTCGGCCTGCTCAACGACCCGATCGTCTCGACGCCGAACACGCCGGTGTTCGACTTCGCGACCGGCCAGACGGTGCTGGTGAACTATGTGACCGGCGGCAATCCGGCGCTCGACGCCGACACCCGTCAAACGACGCGCCTGAGCCTGCGATATCGCCCGTTCAAGGCGCGTGAGCTGATCTTCAATGTCTCCTACGTCTCGAACCGGGTCGATGACGCCATCAGCTTCTTCCCCACCATCACCCCGCAGATCGAGGCCGCCCTGCCGGGCCGGTTCACCCGCGACGGCTCGGGCCAGCTGATCGCCCTGGACGCCCGGGCGCTGAACTACAGCCGCACCGAGCGGCAGGACCTGCGGTTTTCCTTCTTCTACAACTTCCCCATCGGCAAGCCGACTGCGGCCCCCGGCGGGCGGGGCGGCGGTCGGCCTGGTGGTCCAGGCGGCCCCGGCGGCGGACCTCGAGGGCCGGGTGGACCGGGCGGGTTCCGCGGCCCGGGAGGGCCCGGTGGGATGATGGGCCCCGGCGGAGGCGGCATGGGCGGCGGCGGGTTCGGCGGACCGCCGGGCCAGGCGCGGGTGTTCATGCACTTCACCTACCAGCACCGCATCCAGGACGAGATCGTGGTCCGCCCGGGCCTGCCGGTCATCGACCAGCTGGAGAGCGGCCGCCAGCCGCGCGACCAGGCCGACGGCTTCGTGCGGCTGAGCAAGGACGGCAACATGGCCGGCCTGGCCTTCAGCTGGCGCGGTGAGAGCCGGATCGACGGCGGCGCCGGGGGCACGGACCTGACGTTCGAGCCCTACGCGACGATCAACCTCGATTTCACCGTCGACCTGTCGAGCCGGCCGGACCTGATGAAGGCGGCGCCCTGGTTGAAGGGCGTCGAGCTGCAGCTGAACTTCGCCAACATCTTCGACGAGCGTCAGACCGTCGTCAGCAGCACGGGCAGCCGGCCGTTGAACTACCAGGCCGACTACATGGATCCCTACGGCCGCACGGTCACCTTCAGGATCCGCAAGGTCCTCTAGGCGCTCTCGGCGAAGCCCTCGCAGAGCAGCCGGCCGTCCGGCGCGGTCAGCCGGAAGGGGGTCTGGCGGTCCACCGCGCCGCCGGCCTGCAGCGCCATCGGCTGGCCGGCCCAGGCAGGGGCGCGGAACCTGGCGGCCAGACGGGTCAGACGTCCGCCGGTGGGGGTCAGGGCGAGGCCCGCCAGGGCCCAGAGGGCGGTGCCGTGGATCAGGATGTCGTCCAGCCCGGCGGCCAGGGCGACGGCGCGTTCGGTATGGATCGGGTTCCAGATCTCGGCGCACTCCGAATACTGGTGCGGAAAGCCCCGGCTGGTCAGGATCGGCCGTTGCTCGCCGGCAGCCTCCAACGCCGGCCAGGGCGGTTCGGCGGCCTCGGGGGTGTTGGGGCCATCAACCGCTACGCCGCGCAGGATGCTGACGCTGGTGCTGACAGCGACAACCTCTGTTTCGACGCGGGTCTCATAGCGGGTCGTGACGACGGCGCCGGCCCGGCTGTCGCGAACCCCCACGATGTCGCCGCTGACCGTCAGCCGCTCGCCGGCCAGGATCGGACGCAGGAACCGGCTGTCCTGCGAGACATGCACCCCGCGCCGCTGCTCCTCGGGACTGAGGGCCTGGCCGGGCAGGTCGCGGGCCATCAGGGCCAGCACCCATTCGGGGCTGACCACCTGCATCGGCAGGAGTTCGAGGGACCCGGCGGCGTCGTCGAGACCGGACGCATCGTCCGGCGCCAGCACCGCCCGGAAGGCCAGCGCCCGCCGCGTCGTGGCCGGCCAGTCGATGGGGCCGAGCCGGGTTCCGATCAGATGGCCATTGTACGGCATGTGTCCTTCGCCTCGCCCCGACGCCAGGCGGAATGATGCCTGCGCCATCGGCCGCGGCAAGGGCAGGCGCGTTCGGATGTGATGCTGAAAAGTTGGAGGCCCGACCCGGAATCGAACCGGGGTGCAAGGATTTGCAGTCCTCTGCGTAACCACTCCGCCATCGGGCCTTCCGTTCCCTCGACACTGGCGGTGCGTCGGGGAGGCGGTTCGCTATCAGAGGCGGACGCCAAGAACAAGCATTAGCGATGCTTCCATTGCGTTCCCCTTAAGGGCGGACCTATAAGCCGCACCAGCAAACGCAGCGCTTTTTTCGAGGGATTCCATGGCCGCCGATTTCGCCGCCGCGCGCGAGAACATGGTCGAGAGCCAGGTCCGCACCGCCGATGTCACCGACCTGACCATCACCGACGCGATTCGCGGTGTCGCCCGCGAAGCCCTGCTGCCGGCCGGCAAGACCGCCGGGGCCTACGCCGACACCGAGGTCGAGTACGGGCCCGGCCTGTATCTGATGCGCCCGCGCGATGTCGCCAAGCTGCTGCAGGTCCTCGGCCCCAAGGCCGGCGAGCGGGCCCTGGCCATCGCCGCCCCCTATGCGGCGGCGGTGCTCGAGAAGATGGGCCTCAGCGTCACCCGCCTCGATGGCGACCTGACGGCGGTGAGCGGTGGCCCCTACGACCTGATCATCAGCGAAGGCGCGGTTTCGGCCGTGCCGACGGCCTGGACCGGTGTGCTCGCCTTGCACGGCCGGCTGGGAATCGTCGAGCGGACGGGTCCCGTCGGCCGCGCGATGACCTATGTTCGCTCCGACGATGGCGTCGGCGGTCGCTCGGTGTTCGACTCGGCGGCCCCGCTGTTGCCCGGTTTCGAGCCCAAGGCCGCCTTTGCCTTCTAGACAGGGGCTGCGACGGTTGGCGACTTTGGCGCGAACCCGTCAAGGCTGTAATCCTGTGGCAACGTTGGTGCGTGAAAAAAGCTTAACTGGCCGCGACTGGCGGCGAGACTTACAGGCGATCATATAAGGGCGGCATCGTCGCCTCTGGGGATAGTTCTTATGTTCAAGAGCCGTAAGGCCGGACTTTTGGCCGCCATCTGCACCGCCGGCCTCCTCGCCGGCACGGCCGCGCCGGCCTTTGCCGAGTCGCTGGCCGATGCGATCGCGCTGGCCTACCAGACCAACCCGACCCTGCGCGAGCAGCGGGCCAACCTGCGCGCCCTCGACGAAACCGTGGTTCAGGCCCGCAGCGGCTACCGCCCCGACGTCAGCGCCAGCGTCAACTACGGCATCAGCTACGACCGGTTCGGCAGCCCCCAGGGCAGCATCTTCACCGGCTTCAACGATGACAGCCGAGGGTCCTCGACCAGCGCCGCCATCACCCTGGACCAGCCGCTGTACACGGGCGGCCGCGTCCGCTCGCAGATCAGCGCCGCCCAGGCCGACGTCGAAACCGGCCGGCAAAACCTGCGCTCCGTCGAATCGAACGTCCTGAGCCAGGTCATCCAGTTCTACGTCGACGTCCGCCGCGACATCGAATCGCTGCGCATCGCCGACGAGAACGTCGCCGTGCTCCAGCGCCAGCTCGACGAGGCCCGCGCCCGTTTCGAAGTCGGTGAAATCACCCGCACCGACGTCGCCCAGGCCGAGGCCCGCCTGGCCGCCTCCAAGTCGCAGCAGTCGAACGCCCGCGCCCAGCTGGCCATCAGCCGCGCCAACTACGCCCAGGTCGTCGGCCAGAACCCGGGTGACCTGGAAGCCGAGCCGTCGCTGGCCGAGCTGCTGCCCGCCACCATCGAAGAAGCCTTCCAGATGGCGGAAGAGAACAACCCGGCCCTGCTGGCCGCCAACTACGCCGAGCAGGCCAGCCGCGCCCGCGTCGCCCAGGCCAAGGCCGCGACCCGTCCGAGCGTCAACCTGCGCGGCCAGATCGACGCCTCCGGCTCCTCGGTCACCAACGATCCCTTCGATGACTTCGACCGTGGCGTCTCGGGCCAGGTGTCGCTGTCGGTGCCGCTGTTCACCGGCGGCCAGATCTCCTCCTCGATCCGTCAGGCCCAGGAGCAGAACAACGCCGACGCGGCCGCCATCGAGGGCGCCCGCCGCGCCGCCCAGCAGGACGTCGCCCAGGCCTGGAACCAGCTGCTCGGCGCCCGCGCCGCCTTGGCGTCCAACGAAGAACAGGTCCGCGCCGCCCGCATCGCCTTCGAAGGCGTCCGCCAGGAGGCCCAGGTCGGCCTGCGCACCACGCTCGACGTGCTGAACGCCCAGCAGGAGCTGCGCAACGCCGAGCTGTCGCTGATCAACGCCCGCCGCGACGAATACCTGGCCGGCGCTTTCGTGCTGGCCGCCATCGGCAAGCTGGAGGCCCGCTGGCTGACCCCGGACCAGACGCTGTACGACCCCAAGACCTCGTACAAGCGCGTCTACCGCAGCTTCGGCTGGGTGCCGTGGGAGCCTGTTGTCGCGGCTGTGGACCATGTTCTGGCGCCTAAAGTCGGCCCAGCACCGGACGAAGCGGTAAGGACCGCGAACAAGTGAGTTTGCGCGTCCGCAACGGACGCGTAAGACTTATTACCGCACCTATTTGCAGGAACTGATGGCAGAGCATACGCTTTGCCCACCAGTCCGGATTCGCTCCGCTCAAGCCCAGGCCCGTCAAATGTCCGAACAGACCGCCCAGGAACCGACGATGGAGGAAATCCTGGCCTCTATCCGCCGCATCATCTCGGAGGATGACGCGCCGCCGGCCGAGGCCCAGGCTGCTCCCGAACCGGCCTTCGCGCCGGCCCCCGTCGAGCCCGAGGACGAGGACGTCCTGGAGCTGACCGACGCCATCGAGGCTTCGGCCCCGCTGGAAACCCATGGCGACATCGACGTCTACGAGCCGGCCGCGCCCGAGCCCGCCTGGACGCCCGAGCCCGAGCCCGAGCCCGAGCCGGTGTTCAGCGCGCCCGAGCCGGAACCCGAGCCCTACGTCCCGCCGCCGACCTACAGCGCTCCGGATCAGGACGACAGCGACCTGATCGGCGCGGCGGCCGCCACCGCGACGGCCAGCGCCTTCGGCCGCCTGGAAGCGGCTCTGGCCATGCCGGCTCCTGGCCGCACACTGGACGACGTTGTCCGCGAACTGCTCAAGCCGCTGCTCAAGCAGTGGCTCGACGACAACCTGCCGCGCATCGCCGAGGCCAAGGTCACCGAGGCGGTCGAAAAGGTCATGCGCGGCCGAGTATAACAATTTCCCTTCTCCCGCTTGCCGGGAGAAGGTGGCCCGCGCCTGCGGGTCGGATGAGGGCGGCGCCGGCCATGCCGGGCTGCCCTTTATCGCGTCTGGCGCTTGCCAGTCCCGCTCACACCCACGATAGACACCGCCATGCTTGAGAAGACCTTCGACCCCAAGTCCGCCGAACCGCGCCTGTACGCGGCCTGGGAACAGTCGGGCGCCTTTGCGCCGACCGACAACCCGACCGCCGAGCCGTTCAGCATCGTCATCCCGCCGCCGAACGTCACCGGCAGCCTGCACATCGGCCATGCGCTGAACAACACCCTGCAGGACGTGCTGATCCGCTTCCAGCGCATGCGCGGCAAGGCGGCCCTGTGGCTGCCCGGGACCGACCACGCCGGCATCGCCACCCAGATGGTCGTCGAGCGCCAGCTGGCCGAGAGCGGCAACATGGGCCGCCGCGACATGGGCCGCGACGCCTTCGTCGAGAAGGTCTGGGAATGGAAGGCCGAAAGCGGCGGCACCATCGTCAACCAGCTGCGCCGCCTCGGCGCCAGCTGCGACTGGTCGCGTGAGCGCTTCACCCTGGATCCCGGCCTGTCGGCCGCCGTCCGCAAGGTCTTCGTCCAGCTGCACCGCCAGGGGCTGATCTACCGCGACAAGCGTCTGGTCAACTGGGATCCGCACTTCCAGACCGCCATCTCCGACCTCGAGGTCGAGCAGAAGGAAGTCGACGGCGCCTACTACCACTTCGCCTATCCGCTCGAGGATGGCAGCGGCGAGATCGTCGTCGCCACCACGCGCCCCGAAACCATGCTGGGCGACACCGCCGTCGCGGTCAGCCCGGATGACGAGCGCTACAAGCACCTGATCGGCAAGTGCGTCCGCCTGCCCATCGTCGGGCGGCCGATCCCGATCATCGCCGACGAGTACGCCGATCCGGAAAAGGGCTCGGGCGCGGTCAAGATCACGCCGGCGCACGACTTCAACGACTTCCAGGTCGGCAAGCGCCACAACCTGCCGTCCATCTCGATCATGGACGCGTACGGCAAGATCAACGACCAGGCGCCGGCCGAATACCGGGGCCTGGACCGCTTCGTCGCCCGCAAGAAGGTCGTCGAGCAGTTCGAGGCGCTTGGCCTGCTGCGCGAGATCGAGAAGGTCAAACACCAGGTCCCGCACGGCGACCGGTCGGGCGTCGTCATCGAGCCCTTCCTGACCGACCAGTGGTACGTCGACGCCGAGACGCTCGCCAAGCCGGCCATCAAGGCGGTCGAGACCGGCAAGACCGTCTTCTCCCCCAAGAACTGGGAGAAGACCTATTTCGAATGGATGCGGAACATCCAGCCCTGGTGCATCTCGCGCCAGCTGTGGTGGGGTCACCGCATCCCGGCCTGGTACGGCCCGGACGGCAAGATCTTCGTCGAGGAGACGGAAGCAGAGGCCCAGGCCAAGGCGACCGAGCACTACGGTCAGCCGACCAACCTGAACCAGGACGAGGACGTCCTCGACACCTGGTTCTCGTCGGGCCTGTGGCCCTTCTCGACGCTCGGCTGGCCGGAGAAGACCTCGGACCTCGAGCGCTTCTACCCGACCCACACCCTGGTCACCGGCTTTGACATCATCTTCTTCTGGGTCGCCCGGATGATGATGATGGGCATCCACTTCACCGGCGAGGTCCCGTTCCAGCGGGTGGTCATCAACGCCCTGGTCCGCGACTCCAAGGGCCAGAAGATGAGCAAGTCCAAGGGCAACGTCATGGATCCGCTGGTCCTCATCGACCAGTACGGCTGCGACGCGGTCCGCTTCACCCTGACCGCCATGTCCGGCCAGGCGCGGGACATCAAGCTTTCCGAACAACGCATTGAAGGCTATCGCAATTTCGGCACCAAGCTGTGGAACGCGACCCGCTTTGCCCAGATGAACGGCTGCGTCCGCGTCGAAGGCTTCGATCCCGGTGCGGTCGAGCAGACCCTGGCCAAATGGATTCGTGGCGAGACGGCCAGGACGGTGGCCGAGGTCACCGCGGCGCTGGAAGCCTGTTCCTATGACGAGGTCGCGAACAGCCTCTACCGCTTCGTGTGGAACGTCTTCTGCGACTGGTACCTGGAGCTGGCCAAGCCGATCCTCAACGGCTCGGACGCGGCGGCCAAGGCCGAGATTCAGGCGACCACCGCCTGGGTCCTCGACCAATGCCTGCTGATGCTGCACCCGGTCATGCCCTTCATCACCGAAGAGCTGTGGGAGAAGACGGCGGAGGAAGGCCCAGCCCGCGCCGGCTTCCTGATGACCGAGCAATGGCCGAGCTATCCGGAAACCTGGGTCGATGCCTTGGCCCAGGCCGAGATCGGCTGGGTCGTTGATCTGGTGACCGAGGTCCGCTCGCTGCGCGCCGAGATGAACGTCCCGCCCGGCGCCCGCATCCCGCTGACCCTGTCCGGGGCCGGCGGCGAGGCCGCCGCGCGGCTGGATCGCCACCGCGACCTGATCCTGACCCTGGGACGTCTGCAGAGCGCGGACCTGGGCGAGGCGCCGGCCGGCTCGGTCCCGTTCGTGATCGGCGAGGCGACCGGCGCCCTGGCCGTTGCCGACTTCATCGATCTGGCCGCCGAGAAGGCTCGCCTGACCAAGGAGATCGCCGGCCACGAGGCCGACATCGACCGGGTCAACCGCAAGCTCGGCAACCCCGACTTCCTGGCCAAGGCCAAGGAGGAGGTGATCGAGGAGAACCGCACCAAGCTGGCCGACGCCGAAGCGGCGAAGGCCAAGCTGGGCGCGGCGCTGAAGCGGCTGGAAGGCGTCAGCTAGGCTTCACGACATCCAGCACCCGGCGGAGCAGAACCATCAGGTCGTTCCGCCGGAAGCCGGCCAGAAGGACGAGAGCGAACGCCAGGTTGGTGCAGGCGGCGGCGAACAGGCCGGCGCCGTCCCCGTTCGGATCAATGCCGAGCGGGGTGAACAGGTGGAAGCTGACCGCCCCCATCATCACCAGCAGCCCGGCCAGGGCGCCGCCCGCCTGCAGAGGCTTGAACCGCGGGTGCAGGCCGAGGATCAGCAGACCTGAGGCCAGGAGCTCGATGCTGCCGATGACATACTGGCTGAACAGGCCCGTGTGATCGAACAGGCCGGGCAGGCCCAGCGACGTCGACCAGCCGTCGAGGCGGCCGAAGATTTCCTGGGTCTTGGGATGGTCGGTGAACTTGTAGCGCAGGCTGTCGAGGAAGATCACGGCCATGAAGACGGCCATGGCGTCCGGCAGGTACTTCCAGACCTTTCTCATTTCAGCACGCGGGGCCAGTTGGCGTTGCCCTTGGCGATGAAGCCCGGGATGTCCTTGGACCACTTGGCCTGTATGTCGGCGTTGTAGTTGAGGTAGAGCTTGCCGCCGACGATCTTCCAGTTCCGGGGATCGCCCTTGGCCGTGTAGTTCTGGGCGACGGCCCAGGCGCAGTAGCCGCCGTACTGCGGGGCATAGGCGCTGGGGTTGGCCTTGAATTTCGCGAGGTTGGCGGCGGAACTGAACTTCCAGACGGCGCCGTTCCACTCGGTCTTGAAGGTGTCTGCGCCGACGACGGGTTTCCCCTGGGTGAAATAGGCGACGGTATCGTAGCCGCCGACCGCCACGTTGTTGAGGGCCGGGGTGTAGACCGCCGGCTTGGCGGCGGCCGCGAGGGTCGGCGTCATCAGTGGTCCTGCCAGGGCGAGGACGGCGAAGGCGAGGGCTAGGCGTTTCATGGCGGGGGTCCTTCAGGCGACCTGGCTGCCATTCACCCAGGAATCTGGGGCGAACGGGGGGTCCAACGGCGTCTCGGCCAGGTGGTTGACGTAGTTGCTCATCGTCTTGAGCCCGACGGCCAGCACCACATCCAGCGCCTGGGCGCGGGTGAAGCCGGCGGCGACGAAGGCGGCGATCTCGGCGTCCGAGAGGAAGCCGCGCTCGCGGACCATGCGGACGGTGAAGGCGCGCAGGGCCTCCAGGCGCGGATCGGGCAGGGGACGGCGGTCGCGGATCGACCGGATGTCGGCCTCGGGCAGGTGGGCGATGCGGGCCCGGTGGGCGTGGGCCGGCGTGCAGTAGTGGCTGTCATGCTCGACCGAGACGGCCAGCAGGACCAGCTGTTGCTCGGCCGGGGTGAAGCTCGACTTGGCGAAGATGGCGGAGAGGGCGAAGTAGCCCTCCAGCAGCTGCGGGCTCTCGGCCATCTGGCCGACGAGGGCGGGGACGTAGCCTGCGGTCGCCTGGGCCTGTTCGATGAACGGCTTGGAGGCGGAGGGCGCGGTGGCGCGGCTGTGGAGGGGGAAATCGGCCATGGCGACGGAATAGGCTGATCGCCGTTCCGTGATAATCCACCGATTGCGCATATGATCTATGTCGTGAGAGCATAAATCATGGATCGTCTGACCGCCCTGCGCCTCTTCCTGCGCGTCGCCGAGACCGGCAGCTTCAGCCGCGCCGCCGCAGAGGCCGGCGTCGGCCAGTCGGTGGCCAGCCGGGCGGTGGCGACCCTGGAGGCCGAGCTCGGCGGCCGGCTGATGAACCGCACCACCCGCAGCCTGGCCCTGACCGAAGCCGGCCAGAAGGTCCTTGAGCATGCCCGGATCATGGTCGCCGAGGCCGAGACCATCGAGGCCGTCGTGCGCGGGGCCGAGCGGGAACCGGCGGGGCTGCTGCGGGTGTCGGCCTCGGTCGCCTTCACCCGGGCCGAACTGGCGCCGCAGGCCGGGACCTTCCTGGAGGCCTTTCCGCGCATGCGGCTGGACCTGATGGCCCGCGACGACCGCGTCGACCTGATCGCCGAGGGGGTGGATGTCGCCCTGCGGCTGGGCGAGCTGGAGGACAGCCGGCTGACGGCCCTGTGGCTGGGAAACTATCCGCGCATGGTGGTGGCGACGCCGGGGTTCGAGGCGGCGCATGGGCCGGTGGCGTCGCCGGGCGATCTCGCCGCGCGGCCGGCGATCAGCCTGACCAGTTCGGCCTTCGCCACGCGCTGGCCGCTCAGCAGCGGCAAGGCCAGGGTCGAGGTTGAGATCAATCCCGCCATCCGCACCGCCAACGGCGATGTGCTGGCCGATCTGGCCCGGAACGGCCTGGGGGCCGTGCTGGCCCCCGGGTTCCTGGTCAGGGCCGATCTGGAGGCCGGGCGGCTGGTCCGCCTGCTGCCCGACTGGAGCGCGCCCCCGCTCGGTCTATGGGCCGTCTGGCATGGGCGCGGCCTGCCGCGAAAGGCGCGGGTGTTTCTGGACTTCATGGGTGGGCGGCTGGCGGTAAGCTAGCAACAAAAGGCCATAAAATTCAGTGGCCTAAACAATATGTCTAGACATATTCATGGGCCATCTGGGCCTCGGAGGCGGTCTCGAACCGATCTGGCGCGCAGTGTAGGCGCCGGTCGCCAGTCCGGCGCCTACATTCCCCGCGCCAACATCAACGCGGCGCCTACGCCAACCTCAACATTTGCAACCGCCTCAACCACGCAAACCTCAACGCCGCCGGGCTTTTTCGGGCCTTTGTGCCGGCGCGGCCTTTTTCCCCGCTTATCGCCGGGCGCGGTATAATGGCCGCCGCTTCGATTGGAGCTGCGCGAGCAGTCAAACAGGCGTTTGCATCGGCCGGCAGGCTGTGCTTCACCCAAGGTGAGCCCGCCGCAGAAGCAGGCCGCCCAAGGAATCACGAGGAAGCAACACGATGACCGACGCCGCCGCGTCCGCCTGGCCCGCCATGTCGATCCAGGAGGCCCATGCCCTCCTCACCGCGCCCGGGGCGCCGTGCGAAATGGAGGAGGTGGTCATCCGCGGGGTGCCAACCCGGACCTGGAAGAACGTCCCGCCGACCCTGCGCGACACCCTGGTCGCCGCCCGCGCCCATGGGGAGAAGATCTTCCTCGTCCACGAGGACGAGCGGGTCAGTTTCGAAGGCTTCTACCGCGCCGTCGTCACCTTCGCCGAGGCGCTGAAGGAAAAGGGCGTCTCCAAGGGCGACCGCGTCGCCATCGTCATGCGCAACCTGCCCGAATGGCCGGTGGCCTTCTATGCGGCCCAGAGCCTGGGGGCCATCGTCACGCCGTTGAACGCATGGTGGACGGGGCCGGAGCTGGAGTACGGCCTGACCGACTCGGGCACCAAGGTGGCGGTCATGGACGTCGAGCGCTTCGACCGCCTGGCTGAGCACCTGCCCAACTGCCCCGACCTGACCCACGTCTTTGTCAGCCGCATGGCTGACGAGGTCACCCATCCCTATGTGACCAAGATCGAAGAGGTCCTGGGCGAGCCCAACAGCTGGCAGGCGCTGCCGGAACTTCCCCTGTGCGACTGCGAGCTCGGCCCGGAGGACGACGCCACCATCTTCTACACCTCGGGCACCACGGGGAAGCCGAAGGGGGCCCTGGCCACTCACCGCAACGTCAATTCCAACATCATGTCCTCGGCCAGCAGCGCCGCCCGCAGCTTCCTGCGGCGGGGCGAGCAGCCGCCGGCCCCCGATCCGGACGCGCCGCAGAAGGCGATGATGATCTCGGTGCCCTTCTTCCACGCCACCGGCTGCTTCGCCGTGCTGAACCCGGTGATGTTCGGGGGTGGCAAGATCGTCATGATGCGCAAGTGGGACGCCGAACTGGCCATGCAGCTGATCGAGCGCGAGAAGGTCACGGCCGCCGGCGGCGTGCCGACCATCGCCTGGCAGCTGATCGAGCATCCGGCCCGCGAGAAGTACGACCTCTCCAGCCTGGAAAGCGTCTCCTACGGGGGGGCGCCAAGCGCGCCTGAACTGGTCCGAAAGATCAAGGAGACCTGGCCCAATTCCGCTCCCGGCAATGGCTGGGGCATGACCGAAACCAGCGCCACGGCCACGCAGCACGGGGCCGAGGACTATGAGCACCGCCCGACCAGCTGTGGCCCGCCCGTCGCCGTCACCGACCTGAAGATCATGAGCGTCGAGGGTGATCGCGAACTGCCGGTCGGCGAGGTCGGCGAACTGTGGTGCAAGGGCCCGCAGGTGGTGAAGGGCTACTGGAACAAGCCCGAAGCCACGGCCCAGACCTTCGTCGACGGCTGGGTGAAGACCGGCGACCTGGCGCGGCTGGACGAAGAGGGCTTCTGCTACATCATCGACCGGGCCAAGGACATGCTGATCCGCGGCGGCGAGAACATCTACTGCATCGAGGTCGAGAACGTGCTCTACGACCACCCTGCGGTGATGGATGCCGCCCTCGTCGGCATCCCGCACAAGCAACTGGGCGAGGAGCCCGGGGCCGTGGTGACGCTCAAGCCCGGCAGCCATGCGACCGAGCAGGAACTGCGCGCCTTCGTCGCCGACCGCCTGGCCGCCTTCAAGGTGCCGGTGCGGATCGCCTTCTGGCACGAGACCCTGCCGCGCAACGCCAACGGCAAGATCATGAAGCCCGAGGTGAAGAAGATTCTCGAGGCAATGAGCTAGGCGGCCCCCGGACTGGACCATCGCGCCCGCTCGCCTTTAGTCTGCGGGCGAGGAGACAGCCCATGGTCCAGTCCAGCGCCCCGACCGTCGACGCCTTCATGCTGGAGGTCAGCCCCGAGCGGCTTCCCTACATCCAGGCCCTGCGCGAGGCCTGCCTCAAGTCCCTGCCAGGTTGGGAAGAGAAGATGAGTTACGGCATGCCGGCCTATGGGCCGGCCGACGCAGCGGATGTCGGGATGGCCTTCAACAACCAGATCCAGCACGTTGCGCTGTACGTCGGAGAGAAGGCCATCCAGAGGTTCAAGGCCGAGCTGGCCGTGCCGGGCATCAGCTGCGGCAAGAGCTGCATTCGTTACATGAACCCCAAGAAGATGGACTTCACGGTCATCGAGGCGATGCTCAAGGACATCCACGCCCGCCGCGAGGGGGCCTGTTGACGCTGCGGGAGCGAAAAGCCGAACATTCGATACAGAAAAGTGCGCCGATTGATCAATTCGGGGCGTGACCCACTAGTAACCTTGGTCGGTCCGGGTCAATGTCCGCCCCGCGCGGGGGGAAACCGCGTTTTTGGGGCCGGCCCGGGGGGGCGGCCCCTTTTTCGTATCAGGCGTTGACGGGCGGCTTGCGGCCAGCCCAGGGCTGGGCCTCTTCCAGCTGATAGGCCAGTTCGAACAGCATCTTCTCTTGGCCCCGCCGGGCGCAGATCTGGCTGCCGACCGGCAGGCCATCGGGCGTCCAGTGCAGGGGCACGCTCATCGAGGCGCCGCCGGCGACGTTGTGCAGCGGGGTGTAGCCGACATAGTCGGTCAACCGCGCGGCCAGCTCCTGGAACGGCACATCGCCGCTGACATAGCCCAGGGGCACGGGCGGGCTGGTCAGCACCGGCATCAGCACCACGTCGAACCTGGTGAACCAGGCGTCGTAGGCGGCGGCGTTGGCGGTCAGCCTGCCGATGACGGCCTCCAGGCTGCCGGCCGGCAGGGTAGCGATCAGCTGGGCCATGCCGAGGCTGAAGGGCTCCAGCATGCTGGCGTCCGGGGTCTTGCCGGTCGCCTTGCCGACCGCCTGGACCAGCTGGGCGGCGCCGGAGGACCAAAGGGTCAAAAAGTCCTGGCCGAACCTTGCACTGTCCACCGGCCAGTCCGTCGGCTCGACGTGGTGGCCGAGGCTTTCCAGCAGCTTGGCCGTGCCGTCGATGGCGGCGCGGACGTCGGCGCCCGGATCCTTGTTGTTGCCGCTCTTGTAGAGCAACCCGACCTTCAGCTTGCGGCGCAGCGTCGTGGTCACCATCCCGACCGGGGGCAGGGCGCCGTTGGGCCGCTCGGAGGCGGCGAACATCGCGGCGGAGTCGCGCACGCTGCGGGTGACGACGTGGTTGACGCTGATGTCGACCACCCTGTCCTGCGGCGTGGGATCGATCATCCGGCCGCGGGAGGGCTTCAGGCCGAACAGGCCGCAGCTCGATGCGGGGATGCGGATCGAGCCGCCGCCGTCGCTGGCGTGGGCCATCGGGATGACGCCGCTGGCCACGGCCACGGCGGCGCCGCCGGACGAGCCGCCGCTGCTGCGGCTGGGGTCCCAGGGATTGCGGGTGGGGTTGTAGCCGATCGGCTCGGTGGTCGGCAGGAAGCCGTACTCCGGCGTCGCCGACTTGCCGAAGAAGACAAGGCCGGCGCGTTCGAAGGCGTCGATGTAGCTGTCCTGAGACCTGGCCGGCGGATGGCCCAGGGTCCAGCGTGAGCCTGATCGGGTTGGCATGCCGACGTAGTCGTCGAGGTCCTTGACCAGGAAGGGAACGCCGGCGAACGGCCCGGTCTGTCCACCCTTCTTCGCCTTGTCGAGCGCGCGGTCGAAGTCGGAATTGACGATGAAGTTCAATTTGGGCTGGAGCGCCTCGGCCTTGCGGACGGTGGCCTCCATCAGTTCGCCTGGACTGATCTCGCCCTTGCGGATGCGGCTGGCCCACTCAGTGGCATCCGGCGTCCACGGGGCGGCGTTGGCCGGGACGGTGACCGGCCCGTCGGTGGCGCAGCCGGCCATGCCCAGCGCGGTCGCGCCCACGGAAGCGGCCAGCAGGCCGCGGCGGTTCAGGTCAGTCATCGTTTCGCCCCTGTCGTTCCCGAGTGAGCGCGTCTGTCGCGCGCTTCATCGAACAGAGTGCGGCGGGCCTTCGCCGGCTGCAAGCGGCCTTACTTGAAATGTTCCTTCAGGAAGGCGGCCTTGGTGCGGTTGTAGTCGACGATGTTGGCCAGGTCGGTCATCTGGTGACCCTCGCCGTTGTAGCGACGGTAGATGACCACGCCGCCGGCCTTGCGGATGGCGGTGATGAACTCGTCGTGCTCGCCGATACCGTTGCGCGGATCGTTGGCCCCGGCCTGCAGCAGCAGCGGGTCCTTGATCTTGCCGGCGTTGTTGATCGGCGAGATGGAGGCGAGGAAGGCGCGGTCGTCGGGATTGTCGATGTCGCCGTATTCCAGACGGTCCGAGGCCTTCAGCTGCGGCGAGGCGTCTTGCAGGTTCCGCACCCAGTCGGCGACCCCGACCTCGCTGACCCCGGCAACGAAGACGCCCGGGTGGGCGCCCAGAACGGCATTGGTCAGATAGCCGCCGTAGGAGGCGCCGCCGACGGCGACCTTCGAGCCGTCGAGGCCCGGCTGCTGCCTGATCCAGGCGACAGCGTCGATCAGGTCGCCCACCTCGTTGACCCGCAGGCGGCGGTCGTTGAGCGTGGCCAGGGTCTTTCCGGACCCGGTCGAGCCCCGGTAGTTGAAATCGAGCACCGCATAGCCGTTGGCCACCAGATTCTGGATCTCCGGCTTCCAATCGGCCCGGGCATGACTGGTCGGGCCGCCGTGCAGGCGCAGGTAGACGGGGACCTTCCCTGTCGCATCCCCCTTGGACTTTGAGGGCATGTAGAGCAGGCCGCTGAGCGGTACGCCATCGCGGGCCTTGAAGCGGACCACGGTCGGGATGGCCATGGCCGACAGGTCGAGGCCGGCGGCGTCCGGGGCGACGACCATGTTCGCCTTGCCCGCCGCCACGTCCCAGCGCCAGATTTCGCCCGGGGTCGCCGGCCCCCTGACATGGATCGACAGGAACGCCCCTTGCCCGGCGTAGTCCAGGCCGTAGGTCCCCGGCTGCAGGCGCGGAATCTTCAGCGCCTTGCCGGTCTTCAGGTCACGGCCGTGGAGGGTGTGGAAGCCGCCCTCATCGGTGCTCCAGATCAGGTAGCGGCCGTCGGGCGTGACGATGACGCGGACGACATCGGCGTCCGGCGCCTCGACGATCCGGGTCTTCCCCGAGGCGAGATCGTAGTGGGCGAGGGCGGTGAACTCGCGGCCCTCGTCGGTGGTCAGGTAGAAGCCCTTGCCGTCCGGGGTCCATTCGAAGCCGTCGTAGGCCGCAGGCCCCTTGGGCTTGAACAGGACAGCCTCCTTGCCGGTGTTCAGGTCAACCAGGCTGACGTCATTGGCCGCCTCGCCTCGGGCCTCGAGGACGACGATCAGCGAACCATTGGGCTGGGCGCTGTAGGGATAGAAGCCCATCCGGCCCTGCATGACGGGCCGGACATCGCCGCCGGCCAGCGAGGCTGAAAACAGATCGAAATCGCGGCCATTGCGCGCGGTCGAGCCGTAGATCACCCGCTGGCCGTCGCTGGTGAAGTCGCCGAAGTAGATGAAGGCCTCGGAGGCGGGAAACACCACCGCCTCGCGGATGCCGTCTGGCGTGATGCGGTAGTAGCCATAGCGCTCGTCGCCGCCGCGGTCCGCCGAATAGAGGATGGACTTGCCATCGGGCATCCAGACAACGGCGTCGACGCCGAGGCCGTAGGTCAGCTGCCGGGGCGCGCCGCCATTCACCGCATCGACGATCCAGACCTGGGGCTTGCCGGTGATCTTGCTGAGGTAGACGAGCCAGCGGCCGTCCGGCGACAGGCTGCCGTTGCTGGGACCCTGGGCCAGGAAGTAACGGGTCGTATCGACCTCGTCGCTACCGGCCAGGCCGACACTGACAGGGCCGGGAACCGGAATGTCCTCCTTGTTCGGCCAATCGGGCGGACCAGCGGCGATCAGCAGCACCGCGGCGGGCGCGGCGAGCAGGGCGGCAAGGCGTTTCATGCTGAGGCCTCCGGGGATTTGCCGAACGATGTCATCGCGGCCCGCGCCGGGCAACCGTTGGTCCGACCGTGAGCCGCCTTGCGCCGGGACGCCCATTCGTAGTCAATCGACCGTTGGGGCGCGGATAGCCGGCGGGGAGTCGGGCGCTCGGGAGTGGACCATGTTTCGTCTTGAGAACGCCCAGAGCCTGGTCGGGCTGGCGGCGACCCTGCTGATCTGCTGGCTGGTCTCGGAGAACCGCAAGGGTTTCCCCTGGCGGCTGGCCATCGGCGCGCTGGTCGTCCAGGTCGGGCTCATCGTGCTGCTCTTCGGCGTGCCGGTCCTGCGCGGGGTTGTCAGCGGCATCAGCGGCGTGGTCGACGGCCTGGCGGCGGCGACGGCCCAGGGCACGCAGTTTGTGTTCGGCTATCTGGGCGGGGGTCCCTCTCCCTATCCGATGACCAACCCCAGCGCCGGGTTTGTCTTCGCCTTCCAGGTGCTGCCGCTGATCCTGGTGATCTCGGCCCTGTCGGCGCTGTTGTGGCACTGGAAGATTCTCAAGTGGATCATCAAGGGCTTCGGCTTTCTGTTCGAGAAGACCATGGGCATGGGCGGCGCCTCGGCCACGGCGACGGCCGCCAATATTTTTGTCGGCATGGTGGAAACGCCCATCATTATCCGGGCTTACCTCGACAAGCTCACCCGTTCCGAACTGTTCATGATGATGGTCGTCGGCCTGGCCACGGTGGCCGGCTCGACCATGGTGGCCTACGCCCTGGTGCTGAAGGCCAGCCTGCCCAACGCCGCCGCGCACGTGCTGGTGGCGTCGGTGGTCTCGGCCCCGGCCGGTGTGCTGCTGGCCCGGATCATCGTCCCGGAGAAGAAGGGCGAGGGCGGGGTCAACGTCGATTACACCTCGCTGCTGCGCTACGAGAGCTCGATCGACGCCATCACCAAGGGGGTGGCCGACGGACTGATGGTGGTGCTGAACGTCAGCGCCGTGCTGATCGTCTTCGTGGCCCTGGTGGCCATCGGCAATGAACTGCTGGGCCTGCTGCCGGCCGTCGGCGGCGAGAAGGTCAGCGTCGAGCGCATCCTCGGCTTCCTCTTCGCGCCCCTGGCCTGGTCGCTGGGCATCGACTGGAACGAGGCGGGCAAGGCGGGCTACCTCCTGGGGGTCAAGCTGATGCTGACCGAGTTCATCGGCTTCATCCAGCTGGGCGCCATCGCGCCCGGCGAGATGACCGAGCGGACCCGGATGATCATGACCTACGCCCTGTGCGGCTTCGCCAATGTCGGATCGGTGGGGATCACCGTGTCGGGCCTTGGCGTGCTGATGCCCGAGCGGCGGGCCGAGGTGATCGGCATGGTGTGGAAGGCGCTGCTGGCGGGCTTCCTGGCCACCTGCATGACCGCCGCCGTGGTTGGGGCGATGCCGCGCGAACTGTTCGGCATTGCACCGGATGCGCCGCCCGCCGCCGCGCCCGCGCCTGCCGAGGCTCCGCCCGCCAAGCCGGCGCCGGCCATCGAGCAGCCGTCGGCGGCGACGCCGGAAAAGAAATAAAGTTGGGGAGATAAGATCTTGAAACTCTACGACAGTTTCCGCGCGCCCAATCCGCGCCGGGTTCGCTGGTTCCTGGCCGAGAAGGGCAATCCGGAGGGGGTCGAGATCGTCAACCTCGATGTCTTCAGCGGCGAGCACAAGACCAAGAGCTTCCTGTCCAAGGCCGGCCTGCCCAACGTGCCGGCGCTGGAGATCGATGACGACACGACCATCACCGAGTCGGTGGCGATCTGCCGCTATCTGGAAAGCGTCTATCCCGAGCCCAACATGTTCGGCCGCAATCCCAAGGAGGCGGCGGTGTTCGAGATGTGGCTGCGCCGGGTGGAGATGATGTTGGCCACCCCGCTGATGCTTGCCGTGCGCCACAGCCACCCGGCCCTGGCGGCGCTGGAGACCCAGATCCCCGAGATCGCCGCCAGCAACCTGGCGGGCGGGACCCGGGCCATCAAGATCTTCAACCGCCAGCTCAAGGATAACGAGTTCATCGCCGGCGACCGCATCAGCATGGCCGACATCGTCGCGGCCACGGCCATCGACTTCTCCCGCATGGCCAAGTTCGCCGTGCCCGAGGAGATGGAGGCGGCCAGGCGCTGGTATGACGCCATGCTGGCCCGGCCGGCGGCGGCGGCGGGCGTGAAGGCCCCTCAATAGGACCTAAGGGCCGACCATCAGCTCCAGCGAGCGGACCTGATCGGCCAGGGTCGGACCGGCGGCGATGACGAAGAGCTCGTCGGCGGTCGTTTCCGCCAGCTTGGCGGCGAGCCCGGCGCGGACAGTCGGACCATCCCCGATCAGGGCGCGGTCTTGCGCCTCGGCGATGGCCGGATGGCCGGCCTTTTCCGCCAGCCGGGCCTGCGCGACCTCAAGGGAGGGGTAGGGCTCCTTCAGCCCTTCGGCCTCGCCCACCACCCAGGCTATGCGGGGTGTATCCATCCGGCGGGCGTCTTCGTCCGTATCGGCCGCGAAGGCCGCAATCGCGATGGCGGCGTGCGGCTCGCGGCGGAACAGCGATGGGCGGAAGGCGGCGCGGTAGGCGTCGATGGCGGCCTTGCTGCCTTGGCCGGTGATGAACTCGGCATAGACCATGCCGACGCCCAGCTGTCCGGCGATGGCGGCGCTGCTCGCCGAGGAGCAGAGCACGAACAGGTCCGGGTGGCTGCGGCCCCAGGGCTGGGCGCGCACGCCCTTGGCCGGGTGGTTGAGCGGGAAGGGCTGTTTGCCGCCGGCGTCGAGCAGCCAGGACTGCATCAGACTGAAGAAGGTCGGGAAACTCTGCAGGCCGGCGGTGCGCAGGGCCTGGCCCGTCAACTCATCGCCGCCGATGGCCCGGCCGATCCCCAGATCGATGCGGCCCGGGGCCAGGGCCTCGAGCGTCATGAACTGCTCGACCACCTTCAGGGGGCTGTAGTTGGCCAGCAGCACGGCGCCGCTGCCCAGCCGGATTCGGCTGGTCGCCTGGGTGAGGGCGGCAATCAGGATTTCCGGCGCGGTCCCGGCGTGGGAGTCGGTCGAATGGTGCTCGGCCAGCCAGTAGCGGCGGTAGCCCAAGGCATCGGCCGCCTTGGCCAGCTCGACGCTCACGCGAATGGCCTGGGCCGGTGTGGCGCCGGCCTGGATCGTCGAGAGGTCGAGGATGGAAAGGGGCAGGGTCATGCCCTGCCGTTCCTGCCCGGCGCCAAGGCGGCGCGCAAGTGGCCGGGGCGCAAGCGGTCAGACGCTGCGCGAAATCGTGGTGTAGAGGTTGTTGTCACGAGCGCTGCTGAGGCCCGCGACGGCAACCGCGGTGCTGAGCACCAGCGACGAACAAAAAATGAGGAACAGTTTCCTCATGGCCAAATCTCCCGTGTCCTTGGAGCGTGTACGTGGGAGATCGACGTTCGGATTTCAACTTAACCCTACGTAATTCGGCATGAAGCTTTTTTCATGTCGCGATGAGCGCGGCTTACAGACGCCGCGCCACCCGCTTCACCACGCCCGAGAAACTCATCATCGGGGCGCCGCCGGTCTGGATCAGGCCACGGACAAAGACCATCGACTTGCCGGCCTTGGTCACCTCGCCGGTGCATTCGATCAGGTCGCCGACGTGGGCAGGGCCGAGGAACTCGCCACCGAGGCTGACGGTGACTGAATGGCCGCCCTCCAACTCCTTGTGGGCGATGGCGAACAGGCAGAAGTCGGCGAAGGTCAGCATGCAGCCGCCGTGCATGAAGCCGCCGCCGTTCATGTGGTTCTGCTCGGCGCGGAAGGCGCAGTGGACCCGGCCGTCAGCGTCCTCACGGAAATAGAACGGCCCGGACTGGTTCTCGAACGGATCGCTGGTCCAGGACTTCCAGCCGGCCCAGTCGCCTGCGGTGATCGAGCGGGGTCCGCCGCTGGGTGCTTCGCTGCCGCCGTCCATTTGTGTATCCCCTTGCTTGTTGCAGCGTAGATAGCGGGGGAGGGCCGACGATGCGATCCTGGATTTGGCGAATTTCGGCGGTGATTGTCCTGGCCTGCGGGTTGGCCGGCGCTGGTCTTGCCGCGGCGGCCGAGCCGCTGACCCCGCTGCAGTTCCGCGACGCCTTCATCGCCGAGGTCCAGCGTCAACTGCCCGGCTCCAAGGTCCGGATCATCTCGGAGACCGAACTGCGCATTATCGCCAAGCCCGGCGACGAGGAGCAGACCGCCTTTCTCGACAACGCCTATCGTCGCTACCGCGCCAATCCCGAGACGCTGGGCGAACTCCTGCAGCGCCACGCGGGCCTGAGCGCCAATGCCGGCAAGGACGGCCCGCTGATCACGCCGGAGAACGCCATGGTCGTGGTCCGGCATAAGGATTTCCTCACGGCCCAGGCCGAACTGCGGAAAAAGCCGCAGAAGGACGGCAGGCCGCAGAGCCCGTTGGCCTATCGCGAGTTGCCGGGCGACCTGGTCATGCTGATCGTATCCGACCAACCGCAGGCGTACCTCTATGTTTCGTCGGACGATCTGATCGAGACCCTGGGTTCGGTCGAGGCGGCCTGGACCCGGGCCATCGCCAATACCGAGGGGCGGATCGGCGAGGCCGACGGCGCGGAGGCCGGGTCCATCGTGGTGCTCACCACCCGAAACGGCTCCGCCAGCAGTCTGCTGGCCGTCGACGCCTTCTGGGACAAGCTGCAGGCGACGGGGCTGGGCAATCCCGTGGTCTTCCTGGCTGATCGCAACACCCTGGCGGTGGGGTTCGAGGGCAAGGCTGACTCGATCCGCGACCTGAAGCTGATCGCGCGGGGACTGATCGACGAACCCGAGGAATTCGGCGAGCCGGTGGTCACCTCGGGCATGCTGGTTCGGCGGGGCGGCAAATGGGCCCTCTTTGCGGACTATCCCTATCGCTGAGCGCGGGAGTATGGAGGGGCCATGACTTCCCCCATCGAAGACGCCATCCTCTCCCAGCTCGCCGACCTGCCGGCCGGCAAGAGCATCGACCCGGCCAATGTGGCCAAGATCATTCTGCCCGAGCGCTGGCAGCGGGCGCTGGGCCAGGTGCGGTCGACCGCCATCGGCATGGCGCGGGCCGGCCAGGTGGTGATCCTGCGGCACAACAAGCCGGCCAATCCCGATAGCTTCAAGGGCGTCTATAGGCTTAGGTTGCCCATGGAAGGCGACGTCATTCCAAGCGGCGACGCCCCCGACAGTGTTTGGGATCAAGGGGAAGAAACAGAATGATCGTCTATGGAGCGACGCTGTCGCCGTTTGTCCGCAAGACCCTGGCCGCCGCGGCCGAGAAGGGCATCCAGGTGACCAGCAAGCCGACCCGGTTCGGCCAGCCTGATCCGGAGTTCGACGCCGCCAGCCCGTTTCGCAAGATTCCGGCCCTGCGCGACGGCGACTTCACCGTCTGCGACTCCAGCGCCATCATCCACTATTTCGAGGCCACCAAGCCCGAGCCGGCGCTGATCCCGACCGAGGCCAGGGCCCGGGCGAAAGTCGTCTGGTACGAGGAGTTCGCCGACACCATCATGGTCGGCGCCGCCGGGCCGATGTTCTTCAACCGCGTTGTCGCGCCCCTGCTCGGCATGCCGGGCGACGAAGAAGCGGCCAAGAAGGGCGAGAAGGCCCTCGAGCCGGTGCTCGACTATCTGGAAGCGCATGTGCCGGCCCCGGGCGGCTATCTGGTCGGCGACAGCCTGACCCTGGCCGACCTCGCCGTCGCCAGCCCGTTCGCCAATCTGCGGCACCTGAAATTCGACCTGAGCCGCTGGCCCAAGACCAGGGCCTGGGCCGACGACATGCTGGCCCGGCCGTCCTTCGCCGGCATGGTGGCGGCCGAAACCAAGATGTTTGGCGGCTGAAAGCGTTAGGCGGGGATGAGCCTCGACGCCGTCCTCGCCGACATCGCCGCCTGCCGCGCCTGTGCAGGCGAGTTTCCGCATGAGCCTAGGCCCGTCACCCGGGTCTCGGCCGAGACCCGACTGCTGATCTGCGGCCAGGCGCCGGGCAGGCGGGTGCATGAGAGCGGACTGCCGTTCGACGATCCGTCCGGAGATCGCCTGCGGGCCTGGATGGGCATCGACCGGGCCGCCTTCTATGGGCCGAGGATCGGCGTGGCCGCCATGGCCTTCTGCTTTCCGGGGACCAATCCCAAGGGCGGCGACTATCCGCCGCCGCCGCGCTGCGCGCAGCTTTGGCGGCCGCGCCTGATGGCGGCCTTGCCGAAGATGGAGCTGACCCTGCTGGTCGGCAGCTATGCCCAGGCCTGGGCGCTGGGCGACCGGGCCAAGCGAACAATGACCGACACCGTGGCGGCCTGGTGGGAGTATCTGCCGCACTATTTGCCCATGCCGCATCCCAGTTGGCGCAACACCGCCTGGCTGAGGCGCAACCCTTGGTTCGAGGACGAGGTGACGCCCTATCTTCGCCACCGCGTCGCTGACATTCTTGGCGCATGAACCGCCGCCTGTTCCTGTTCAGCGCCGTCGCCGCCTCGGCCCTGGGAGCCTGCGCGCCCATGGCCCTGCAGACGCCGCTGACCCCGGCCGCCGGCTTCAGCGGCCCGAACTTCGATGGCGAATGGTTCGTCAGTTTCGACGGCGCGCGTCTGGGGGTCAGCAGCTGGCCCACCGAGGGCGAGCCCAAGGTCGTGCTGGTCGGCCTGCACGGCATGAACGACTACGCCAACGCCTTTCACCTGGCGGCGCCGGACTGGGCGGCGCGGGGCGTCGCCACATATGCCTTCGACCAGCGGGGGTTCGGCCGCTCGGTCGGACGAGGCATCTGGGCCGGGCGTGAGCTGATGAGCGAGGACCTGCGGGTCTTCGTCACCCTGATCAAGGCCCGGCATCCGGGCGTCCCCGTCGTCGTGGCGGGCGAGAGCATGGGCGGGGCGGTGGCCATCTGCGCCTTCGCCTCGGACCGTCCGCCGGCGGCTGACCGTCTGTTGCTTCTGGCCCCGGCCGTCTGGGGATGGTCCAGCCAGCCTCTGCCCTACAAGACCGTCCTGTGGATCACCGCGCGGGTCAGTCCCGGCAAGCCGGTGGAGCCGCCGGGCTGGCTTACCAATACCATCCACCCCTCGGACAACACCGAGGAGATGATCGCCATGGGCCGCGACAGGCTGATGATCTGGGGAGCCCGGCCCGACACCATCAGCGGTTTGGTCGATCTGATGGAGGCGGCCTGGAAGGAGATCGGCGCGGTCAAGGTTCCGGTCGCCTACCTGTATGGGGCCAACGATCAGGTCATCCCCGAGGCGCCGTCACGCCAGGCGGCCGCGCGGCTGAAGCCCGGCGACAAGACCGCCTTCTACGCCAAGGGCTACCACCTGCTGATCCGCGACCATCAGCGCCAGACGGTCATCGACGACGCCGCCAGCTTTATGTTGAACCCCGACGCGCCGCTGCCATCCGGGGCGCCCCGCATCCCCGGACCCGGGATGAAGCCTTCCCGCGTTTGAAGGGTTGTGAGGAAGGCTCGTGCGGCGTAGATCGCCTATCGCGCATCGCTCTTCCCCCAATCGCGAAGTTTTTGGCATGACCCTGTTCGATTCTCCGTCCTTTGAAGGCCACGAAGGCGTCCACGCCTTTGCCGATCCGGCCTCGGGTCTGAAGACCATCATCGCGGTGCATTCGACGACGCTCGGCCCCGCCGCCGGCGGCTGCCGCATGTGGCCCTATGAGAGCGCCGAGGCGGCGCTTGAAGACGCTCTGAAGCTGTCGCGGGCGATGAGCTACAAGAACGCCATGGCCGGCCTCGACCTGGGCGGCGGCAAGTCGGTAATCATCGGCGACGCCCGCAAGGACAAGACGCCTGAACTGTTCCAGGCCTTCGGTCGCGCTGTCGAGCGGGTCGGTGGCCGCTACTGGACCGCCGAGGACGTCGGCGTCTCGCCGGCCGACCTGGAAGAAGCCCGCAAGGAAACCCGCTACGTCGCCGGTCTCGAGGGCCACAAGGCCGCCTCCGGCGATCCCAGCCCGGTGACCGCCGAGGGCGTGTTCCGGGGGGTGCGCCTCTGCGTCGAACGCGCCTACGGCCGTGAC
Organism: Caulobacter sp. SRI_014; assembly: GCF_057586315.1. Lineage (NCBI taxonomy): Bacteria > Pseudomonadati > Pseudomonadota > Alphaproteobacteria > Caulobacterales > Caulobacteraceae > Caulobacter > Caulobacter sp. SRI_014. The sequence continues at coordinate 212,739 of NZ_JBYCZQ010000006.1, forward strand.
CTGAACGGCGTCACCGTCGCCATCCAGGGTGTCGGACATGTCGGCGCCTACCTGGCCGACAAGCTGCATGCGGCCGGCGCCAAGCTGATCATCACCGACGTCAACCAGGCCTCGCTCGACGCCGTGGCGGCCCGCACCGGCGCCCAGGTCGTTGCCCCGGACGCCATCTTCGATGTCGACGCCGAGGTCTTCGCGCCGTGCGCCCTGGGCGGCGCGGTCAGCTTCGACACCCTGGGCCGCCTGAAGGGCCGGGTCGTGGCCGGCGGCGCCAACAACCAGCTGGCATCCGCTGAAGTGGGCCAGGCGCTGTTCGAGAAGGGCATGCTCTACGCGCCCGACTACGTCATCAACGGCGGCGGCATCATCAACGTCGCGGCCGAGATCCGCGGCCTGGAGACCGACAGCGCCTTCGACCAGGCCTGGGTCGATACCAAGCTTGATACCCTGGCTCTGACCTTGGCCGAAGTGCTGGACCGCGCGGTCGCCGAGGGGCGTCCCACCCATGCCGTGGCCAACGAGATGGCCCGCGAGCGCATCGCGGCTGGCGCCCGCAAATAGGCGGGCGTAGCGTCTCTCACGCTCAAGGGAGGGACGTCATGGGCAGACCCATTCACTTCGAAATCCACGCCGAGGACCTAGACCGCGCCTCGGCCTTCTACACGGCGGTGTTCGGCTGGACCTTCACGCCGTTCCAGCCGGGCTTCTACAGCCTGATCACCACGGGCCCGGACGATCAGCCCGGGATCAATGGCGGTCTGATCAAGCGGCAAGGGCCCGCGCCGGCCGAGGGCGCGCCGGTCTTCGGCTATGTCTGCACCATCGACACCACAGACCTCGACGCCAGCTTGAACACCGCGGTGGCCAGCGGCGCGACCGAGGCGTTGCCGAAACATGCGATCCCGGGCGTCGGCTGGCTGGCCTATCTGAAGGACACCGAGGGCAATATCTTCGGGGTCATGCAGCCGGACAACGCGGCGGCCTAATCGTCTTCGGTGACAACGGTGCAGAGGGCCGGGTCGAGGCGGACGCGGATGCGCTGACCGACATGAGGGGCCGTAAGGCTGGGTAACCCCGCCGTGACGACGCTGTTGTTGGCCAGCAGCCTGACGTCGCAACGGGCGCCGGCGAAATGGCGTTCAATCACCTCGGCCTCGACGCCATCGTCGGCAAGCATGAAGGCCTCGGGCCGGGCGATGACGGTGTCGCCGCCGGGGCCCGCCGGGATGGGGCCATAGGCCGTGTGGACCTGACCGTCTTCGATGCGGGCGCTCAAGGCGTTGGCCGGACCCAACAGGCGGGCGGCGTCGACGCTGGTCGGGCGCAGGTAGCAGTCCTCGGGCGTGCCGGCCTGCAGGATGGCGCCCGACTGCATCAGGGCCAGCTGGTCGCCCATGCGCATGGCCTCCTCGGCATCGTGGGTGACGATCAGCACGGCCGCGCCGCTTTCGCGCAGGGTCTCCAGGGCAGCGTCGCGGACCTGGGCCCGCAGCATTCCGTCGAGGCCCGAGAAGGGCTCGTCTAGAAGCAGCACCGACGGAGCCGGAGCGATGGCGCGGGCCAGGGCCACCCGCTGGCGCTCGCCTCCGGACAGCTGGGCCGGATGGGCCTCGCCGCGCTGCCAGATGTGGGCCCGGGCCATGGCGTCGGCGGCCATGCGCTTGCGTTCGGCGGGCGGCAGGCCGTGCAGGCCGAACTCGGCGTTGCCGAAGCCGCTGAGATGCGGAAACAGGGCGTAGTCCTGGAAGACCAGGCCGATGCCGCGCCGCTCGGCCGGCACATGGACGCCCGCGCCGGAGACCACCGCGCCCTCCTTGAGGATCTCGCCGCTGTCGACGGGCTCCAGGCCGGCGATCAGGCGCAGCAAGGTGCTTTTGCCGCAGCCACTGGGACCCAGCAGGCAGGTGATGCGGCCCGCCTCGAGGGTCAGGCTGGCGCCGCGCAGGGCCCGCTCCTCGCCGTAGGTGCGGCGGACGTCACGGACTTCCAGGGCCAGGTTCATGCCTCCTCCCGTCGGCGGTGGCCGCTGATGATGGCGCCGGCCCGCAGGACGAGGGCAAGATAGATCGGGACGGCCAGCAGGGTCACCTGGGCGGCGGGGAGGTCGGACACGCTCCCTTAGTAGTGTGGGTCGACGGGCAGTGGAAACCCTAGTCGCGCGGCATGCCGCGCCGGGCCTTGGGCGCCGGCAGGCGTTTGCCGCCGCTGATGGTGAAGGACAGGCCGAAGACCGTGTCGTCACGCTTGTAGCCGTAGGCGCCGATTTCGCGCTGGGTGGCGGCGGCGGAGATCTGCATCGGCCCCTTGCGCCAGCCGATGCCGAGCTGGACCTTGCCGTACTCGGCCAGCTTCTCGACCGACCATCGCTGGGATTTGTTGCGCCTCTTGTCGCCGAAATTGAAGCCCAGCGCATCGCCCGAGGTTGCGGCGAAGGCGAACCAGCGGCCCTTCTTGGTGCGGGCCGGAGAGACGTCGACCTGGACCCCCAGGCGCTTGGTGTCGAACAGCCGACCGCGTGGGGCGATCTGCTGGGCGGCCGGGTTCTGGCGGCTGTCACGGCCGCCGAAGGACAGGCCCGAGCCCGGGTTAAGCGGGCTTTCGTTGGTCAGGCTGAGGCTGATCCGGCGCAGCGGATTGAACAGGCCCATTGGCGCCGGGGCCGAGGACGGCGCCATCGCCTGGCGCACGGCCGGGGTGGCGTAGGCCGCCACGCGCGGCTCGGCATAGCCAGTCGGGGCCGGATCGGCTTTGGGAATGAAGCGGGCCAGCATCACGGCCTTGGCGTCGGGGGCCGGCCTGGCGTCGGCGCTGGCCATCTCGACGATCTGGGCCGGGTGGATGATCGGCTTGGCCGGGCCGCCGGCCAGTTCGACGGTGGGCCCGGGGGTATCATCGAAGCGGGCGGTGCGGATCGGGGCGTCAGGGTCGTCCGGCACGCGGGCGGCCCCGGAGAAGACCCCGGAGATGTTGGCGTCTTTCAGAAGGTTGGTGTCGGAAAGGCCGTCGGAGGCGGCGCCGGTGACCGAAACAGCCGACATTGCCGCGATCGACACGGCGGTCAGGCTCGTCAAGGCAATTCCGGCTATCGGCCGCATAAGCTCCCCCGATCCCCTTCCGCGTTAAGGAACGTTAACCGGCTGTGGGCGGCTAGCAAGCCCAGTCGCGGGGCAGGCGAGCCCCATTCGATCACTTTTCGTATCGTGGGTCGCCGAACTTACGCCCGATATGAGCGGTCAGTGCGCGGGCCGGCGTTTGGGGACCGCCTTGTCCTCTTTTCTGGTCGCCTCTTTCTGGGCCGGTTGGCCATGCTGCGGTTCCGGGGCGGACTTGGGGAAGGCGTCCTTCCAGGCCGGTTCCTGCTGCTGGAAATTCGAGGTCATGACGCAATACTCCAGGCTTCAGGCGGCTGCCGCCAGGTCGTCGGCGGCGGAAACAGTGACGTTGACGGTGAGGCTGCGCCGGCCCGGATCGCCGATCAGGATTCCGCTGACCGGGGCGGCTTCGCGCGGCGTGCGGCTGACGGCGACAGGGATCAGGTCAGGAGACTCGGCCAGGCCGTTGGTCGGGTCGAACTCGGTCCAGCCAAGGTCCGGCAGGAAGACCTCGCACCAGGCATGGGTCGCGCCGGCGCCGCGCAGGGTGGCGGCCGGGCTGTGCAGGTAACCGGTGACGAACCGGGCCGCAAAGCCGGCCCGGCGCAGGACTTCGACCATCAGCCAGGCGAAATCGCGGCAGGTGCCAGACCGGGTGGCGATGGTCTGGGCCGGCGTCTGGACGCCTTCCTCGTACCGGGCCCGGTAGGCGAAGGCGTCGATGGTCCGGTTCAGCCGTAGCAGGAAGTCGAGCGCTGGTTCGCCGGGCGGACCAGCCTGCTCATGCAGCCAGGCGGTGACGCTCGGATCGTCCTCGCTGTCAGGGACGATGTAGGGGGCCAGGGCAGCCTTTTCGTCCTGGCCGTAGGTGATGGGCAGGGCGGTGTGCGGATTATCCGGATGAAAGGGGGCCAGCGGGGCGGGGAAGCGTTCGATGACCAGTTGGCTGATGATCGCCAGCTCAGTAGCCTCGCCTTCAGGCGTGAACCAGCAGACGCAGTTGCTGTAGGCGTCGTAGGTCCAGCGGATGCCGCCCGGCGGTCCGACGGCGAGGGAGGCTTTCTCGACCTTCAGTCCATGGCTGTCGCGGGGCCGGACCAGCAGACGCTGGGGCCCGAACGCCACCGGCTTCTCGTAGCGGTAGCGGGTTTCGTGCTGGATCATGAGGCGTGCCACGCAGGGCAGAACCGTGCGGGAAGCCTTTGGTTCCAAACACTTTTCGCGTGATGGCCATTGTTAGAACAAAATAGGAACATTATAGGTCGGGCATGGCCGTGCTCGATCTCAAGCGTAAACTCTCCATCCTGTCCGACGCGGCGAAGTACGATGCCTCCTGCGCCTCCTCCGGCTCCAGCAAGCGCAACTCGATGGGCGGCAAGGGGGTGGGATCGACCGAGGGCATGGGCATCTGCCATGCCTATGCGCCGGACGGGCGGTGCATCAGCCTGCTGAAGATCCTGCTGACCAACTTCTGCATCTACGACTGCGCCTACTGCATCAACCGGGTCAGCTCGAACGTGGCCCGGGCGCGGTTCACGGTGCAGGAAGTCGTCGACCTCACGCTGGGCTTCTACAAGCGCAACTACATCGAGGGGCTGTTCCTCTCCTCGGGCATCATCCGATCCGGCGACTACACGCTGGAGGAGATGGTGCGGGTCGCGAAGTCCCTGCGGCTGGACCACGACTTTCGAGGCTACATCCATCTCAAGCTGATCCCGGAGGCCTCGCCGGCCCTGGTGCTGGAGGCGGGGCTCTACGCCGACCGGGTGTCGATCAACATCGAGCTGCCGAGCGATGCGAGCCTGAGCCAACTGGCGCCGCAGAAGGACGTGCGGGTGATCAAGAAGGCGATGGGCGGAGTGGGGTTGGCCATCGACGAGGGCAAGGAGAAGGGCCGCAAGACCCGACCGCCGCGGTTCGCCCCGGCGGGCCAGTCCACACAGCTGATCATCGGGGCGGACGCCTGCAGCGACGGCGAGATTCTGAACCGCAGCGCCCGGCTCTATGGCGGCTATGGCCTGCGGCGGGTCTACTACTCGGCCTTCAGCCCTATCCCCGACGCCTCGCGCAATCTGCCTCTGGAGCGGCCGCCGCTGTTGCGCGAGCACCGGCTGTACCAGGCCGACTGGTTGATGCGGTTCTACGGCTTCGAGCGGAAGGAGATCGTCGCCGACGAAGGCAACCTCGATCTGGCGATCGATCCCAAGCTGGCCTGGGCCCTGGCCCATCGCGAGGATTTCCCGGTCGACGTGAACAAGGCCGACCGCGAGACCTTGCTGCGCACCCCGGGGCTGGGCGTGAAGACGGTCGACCGGCTGATCGCGCTGCGCCGTCAGAAGCGCTTGCGGCTGGAGGATGTGAAGCGGCTGGCGCGCGGGGTGGAGAAGGTCAAACCCTTCATCGTCGCCGAGGACTGGACGCCGGGCTCGCTGACCGACCGGCTCGATCTGCGGGCCCAGGTTGCGCTCGAGCAGCCGAGGCTGCTTTGAGACTGGCGCGACTGCAGGGGCCGACAGACTTCGAGGGCTGGCGCCACGCGGCCCGGTCGCTGCGGCTGCAGGGCATGGCGCCGACGACGGTGGCCTGGGCCGTGGCGGGGGAGGGAGACCTTTTCGCCGAGCAGGGCGGGGTCGAGGAGGCCGCCGCGCCCGCCTTCCGCACGCCGCGCGCCTTTGTCGACCTGGCGCAGGACGTCATCTGCCACCGCGACGACGAGCGGTTCGACCTGCTGTACCGCCTGCTCTGGCGACTTGAGCGCGAGCCGAGCCTGATGCTGGACATCACCGACCCGGACGTCGCCCGGGCCCGCGAGATGGCCAAGAACGTCTCCCGCGCCAGCCACAAGATGAAGGCCTTCGTCCGCTTCCGGCGGATCGAGGGCGCCGAGCCGGAAGCCTACGCCGCCTGGTTCGAGCCGGCCCATTTCGTCGTCGAGCGAACCGCCGGCTTCTTCGTGCGGCGGTTTGCGGGGATGCGGTTCTCGATCCTGACCCCGGATCTCTGCTGCCACTGGAACGGCGACGAGCTCAGCTTCTCGCCGGGTGTTTCCCGCGACCAGGCGCCGGCCGACGACGTGCTGGAGGACTATTGGCGGACCTACTACGCCTCGATCTTCAACCCCGCCCGGCTGAAGGTGAAGGCCATGCAGGCCGAGATGCCCAAGCGCTACTGGCGCAACCTTCCCGAGGCCCGGCTCATTCCCGACCTGATCGCCTCCGCCGGGACAAGGACCGCCGCCATGGTCGCCGCCGCGCCCACGTCGCCGTCGAGACACGCCGGCAAGGCGGTGCGGGCCGCGCCGGCCGCGCCGTTCGCAGACGGGCAACCGCAGTCGCTGGAGGACCTGGCGGCCTTCGTCGACGCCTGTCGCCGCTGCGACCTCTGGCGGGATGCGACCCAGGGCGTGCCTGGCGAGGGCTCGGCGCGGGCCCGGCTGATGTTCGTCGGCGAGCAGCCGGGCGATCAGGAAGACCTGGCGGGACGGCCTTTCGTCGGGCCTGCCGGGCAGTTGTTCAACCAGGCGCTTGAGAAGGCCGGTGTGCCGCGCGAGGAGACCTACGTCACCAACGCCGTGAAGCACTTCAAGCACGAACTGCGCGGCAAGCGGCGCATCCACAAGACGCCGGAAACGCCGGAGAGCGTCGCCTGCCGCTGGTGGCTGGACCACGAGCGGCGGTTGATCCGGCCGCGGGTGATCGTGGCGCTCGGCGCGACGGCGGCAAAGGCGGTGTTCGGCAAGACGATGCCGATCGCCGCCAACCGGGGGCAGGCGCTGCAGCTGCCGGATCAGGCGCAGGGCGTGGTGACCTACCACCCGTCCTTCCTGCTGCGCGTGCCGGACGCGAAGGCGAAGGAAGAGGGGTTCAAGGCCTTGGTAGAAGACCTCGCGCTGGCGTGGAAACTGGCGGCCTGATCGTCTGGCGTCCGTAAACCCTCTCCCTCCCAACCGCTTCGCGGTCGGGCCCCTCCCTCTCCCTCGCGGGAGAGGGGCTGGTGGAGGGTCGCCTTTCGTTTGTGGTGCTGTCGCCCTCTTGCTCCTCTCCCGCGAGGGAGAGGAAGGGGCCCGCCGTCCGCAGGACGGTGGGAAGGAGAGGGTTTACAGACGCTCGAAGCGTTACAGCTTCACCGGCTCCATCTTCGGGGTCAGCAGGTGGACGACCAGCAGGGCCAGCAGGTAGGCGCTGGCGGCGACGATGAAGATCGGGGTGTAGCTGCCGATCTTGTCGAGCACCCAGCCGGCGTACTTGGCCATGGCCATGCCGCCGAAGGCCCCGACCATGCCGCCGATGCCGACCACCGAGCCTACCGCCGAGCGTGGGAAGACGTCCGAGGGCAGGGTGTAGAGGTTGGCCGAGAAGCCCTGGTGGGCGGCGGTGGCGACACCGATGATCAGCACGGCCATCCACAGGTTGTCGACGACCGCGCCGAGGCAGACCGGCACGGCCAGCAGGGCGCAGATCAGCATGGCGGTCTTGCGGGCGGCGTTGAGGCTCATGCCGCGCTTCATCATCGCCGAGCTCATCCAGCCGCCGCCGACGCTGCCGACGTCGCTGAGCAGATAGATGCACACCAGCGGGATGCCGAAGGTCTTCAGATCAAGGCCGTGCTTCTTGGACAGGAAGTCCGGCAGCCAGAAGAGGAACATCCACCAGATCGGATCGATCAGGAACTTGCCCAGCGCATAGGCCCAGGTTTCCTTGATGGTCAGCAGCTTCAGCCAGCCAACTTTCTCAACCGGGTCAGCCGGGTCCTGTTCGATCCAGGCCAGCTCGGCGGCGCCGAGGGCCTTCTGCTCGCGCGGGCGGCGGTAGACGATGAGCCAGATCGGCAGCCACAGCAGGCCGGCGATGCCGGTCACGACGAAGGCCACCTGCCAGCCCCAGGCCAGCACCAGGGCCGGCACGACCAGCGGGGTGACGATGGCGCCGATGTTGGTGCCGGCGTTGAACAGGCCGGTGGCGAAGGCGCGTTCCTTCTTGGGGAACCACTCGGCCACGGCCTTGATCCCGCCCGGGAAGCCGCCGCCCTCGCCAACGCCCAGCAGGACGCGGGCCGCGATCATCTGGTTCAGCGAGCTGACGCCGGCGTGGGCGATGTGGCCGATCTGCCAGATCAGGAAGGCGATGCCGAAGCCCCAGCGGGCCCCGATCCGGTCGATGAAGCGGCCGAACAGCAGGTAGGAGATGGCGTAGGCGGCCTGGAAGTAGAAGATGATGTCGGCGTACTGCGTCTCGGTCCAGCCGAACTCGGCCGACAGGGTGGGTTTCAGCACCCCCAGCATCTGGCGATCGACGTAGTTGATGACCATCGCCGCGAACAACAGCGTGCAGATCAGCCAGCGGTAGTTGCCGACCTTGATGGCCCCTGACTCTGCGGGGGGCGAAGCGTCAGCCTCGGTCGCGCTGCTCATGTACCGTTTCCTCTTCCCCGATCGGCCTCGCCGGTTTCGCCCGGCATAGGATTTCACCGAAAGTCCCAAAGTCGATGCGCGCGGATTGTCCCGCGACGATGTCATGCACGCCGGTGACCGCGCCCGTGGTCACCAGGTCGCCGGCTTTCAGCGGCCGGCCACGCGCCGCGCAATGGCCCAGCAGCCAGGCGAAGGCCTCGGCCGGGCCGTCCGGCAGGTCGCCGGCCGAGCCGGTTCCGACCAGGGCGCCGTCGATGAAGGTCTTGCAGGTCAGGCTGTCGAAGGCCCGGTCCCGCCAGCCCTCGACGCTCTGGCCGAGGATCAGGCCCCAGTTGTTGCCGAAATCGCTGGCCACCACGGTGGGGCCGAGCAGGTTGATGGTGGCCAGCGGGCTGCCGGCGGTCTCGACGCCGACGAACAGGGCGTCGGCCAGGTCGAGGGCTTCCTGCGCGGTCCAGCGGGTCTTGTCAGTCGGGGCGTCGGCGCCCAAGCGGTAGACGAACTCACCCTCGACGGCGGCGAACCCGCCGACGAAGACCGGGAAGTCGAGGACCTCGCCGGGTTCTGAAATCCAGAGGTTGCGGGCGAACACCGGACCGGCCACGCGCTGCTCGCCGAGCTTGCCCTGCAGTTCCGGCGCGATGCGGCCGACCTTCCAGCCGACGGGGGTTTCGCCCCATTGGGCCAGGGCCTCGTCCTGCACGGCATAGGAGGCGGCCAGGGCGGCCGGGATGTCGCCGGGAAAGTCGGGCAGGGCCCTGGCGTCACGCCGGGCCGTCGTGAATTCGCGGGCGATATCGGCGCTGATGTCGCCGGTCGCGCTGCTGGCCGCCGATCCCTTCAAGCCGTTGGTCCTCCCCCGAAGCTTTCTTCGCCGTTGCCGGCGCCCCATTGTCGGGGTCGGGATTGTCTCTAGAGGAAACCGGTGTCATTTTCAATCCGCAGTCGGCGAAAAGGCCGACGCGATGATCCGTTGGGGAGTGAAAGTGGTGTTGAAACAAGGGCTTGCCGTCGCAGTTTTAGGGTTCGCGGCCTGTTTTGCGCCGCTGGGCGGGGTCACGGCCCAAACACCTGAGTCGGCGACGGCCCCGCTGGCGTTCCCGGGCGCGCTGGGCTGGGCGGCGAAGACGCCAGGCGGGCGCGGCGGCGAGATCATCAAGGTGACCAACCTCAACGCCGACGGGCCTGGATCCTTCAGGGCGGCGGTCGAGGCCAAGGGGCCGCGCATCGTCGTGTTCGAGGTCGGCGGGGTGATCGACATGGGCGGCAAGACGCTGACGATTCGCGAACCCTTCCTGACGATTGCCGGGCAAACGGCTCCGTCGCCGGGGGTGACCCTGATCAAGGGCGGTATCGACCTGGCGACCCATGACGTGGTCGTCCAGCACATACGTGTGCGGCCCGGCGATGCCGGCTTTCCCAAGAAGTCGGGCAAGGACTTCGACAGCATCTCGACCCAGGGGATCAGCTACAACATCATCGTCGACCACTGCAGCCTGACCTGGGGCACGGACGAGAACCTGTCGGCCTCGGGTCCGCGGTTCGTCGGCGAGACGCCGGACGACTGGCGCGCGGGGACCTCCCGCAACATCACCTTCTCGAACAACATCATCGCCGAGAGCCTGCGCTATTCGACCCATGCCAAGATCGAGCATTCGAAGGGCAGCCTGATCCACGACAACATCACCGGCATGCTGATCGTCGGGAACCTCTACGCCCACAACTTCGAGCGTAACCCGATGTTCAAGGGCGGGGTGCGCGGGGTGGTGGTCAACAACCTGATCTACAATCCGGGCCAGCGGGCCATCCACTACAACCTGATGGCCGAGGAGTGGGGCGACAAACCCTGGCAGGTCGGCCAACTGGTGGCGGTCGGCAATGTGCTGCGCGGCGGCATGGATACGGCCGAGCACATCGCCTTCCTCGAGATCGGCGGCTACGGGGACCTGGAGTTCTACGGCAAGGACAACATCGCCCAGGACCGCTACGGCCGGCCGCTGCCGATGTTCGGGCGCTATACGACCAGCCCGGCCAGGATCATCCAGAAGTCCAGGCCGATGCTCTGGCCCGAGGGGCTGAAGGCCATGCCGGCCAGCGCCGTGCAGCAGTCTGTGCTGAAGAACGTCGGAGCCCGGCCCTGGGACCGCGACGCCAACGACGTGCAGCTGATCAGCGACACCGCCGAAGGCCGCGGGGCGATCATCGACAGTCAGGACGATCTGCACGGCTATCCCAATCCCAAGCCGACGGCGCGGCCGTTCAACCCCGAAGACTGGAACCTGTTCGACATGACGCCCAGGCGGCCGGAGGTGCTGGATGCCGGCGCCAAGGCGAAGGGGACGTAGCGGCAGTCTTCCCCTGCCGCGCCGGGCGCCGTATCGATCCTCGAACAATCGTTTGGGGACCTCGCCATGGCGCTCGATGCTGAAACCCGCGACCAGCTGGTCGACACTGTCCGCCGGTTCGTGACCGAGCGGCTGCGGCCGCTGGAAGCCTCCGTGGCCGAAGCAAACGCGGTGCCGGAGCCGATCATTGGCGAGATGCGCGATCTGGGCCTCTTCGGCCTGTCGATCCCCGAGGAGTACGGCGGCCTCGACCTCTCCATGGAAGACGAGTGCCTGGTGATCTTCGAGATGGGCCGCACCAGCCCGGCCTTCCGCTCGGAATTCGGCACCAATGTCGGCATCGGCAGCCAGGGTCTGGTGATGTTCGGCAATGACGATCAGAAGGCCAAATGGCTGCCCGGCATCGCCGCCGGCACGACGGTGACCAGCTTCGCTCTGACCGAGCCAGAGGCCGGTTCGGACAGCGCCGCGGTCCAGACCCGCGCCATCCTCGACGGCGACGCCTATGTGCTGAACGGCTCGAAGCGCTACATCACCAACGCCGCCAAGGCCGGGCTGTTCACCGTGATGGCCCGCAGCAATCCGGATGTGAAGGGCGGCGGCGGGGTGTCGGCCTTCCTGGTGCCGAGCGACCTGCCGGGCATCACCGTCGGCCCGCCTGAGAAGAAGATGGGCCAGCACGGCGCTCAGATCCACGACATCACCTTCGACAATGTCCGGGTGCCGGTCGAGAACCGCCTGGGCGAAGAGGGCGAGGGCTTCAAGGTTGCCATGCAAGTGCTCGACAAGGGCCGCCTGCACATCGGCGCCCTGTGCGTCGGGGTGGCCGAGCGGCTTATCGCCGACTGCGTGGCCTACGCCGGCGAGCGCAAGCAGTTCGGCCAGGCGCTGAGCAATTTCCAGATGGTCCAGGCCATGCTGGCCGACAGCAAGACCGAATGCATGGCCGCCCGCGCCCTGGTGCTGGAAAGCGCCCGCAAGCGCGATGCCGGCCAGACCATCGTGCTGGAGGCGGCGGCGGCCAAATACTACGCCTCGGAGATGGTTGGCCGGGTGGCGGACCGGGCGGTGCAGATCTTCGGCGGCGCCGGCTACGTCGCCGACTACGGCATCGAGCGGCTGTACCGCGACGTGCGCATCTTCCGCATCTACGAGGGCACCAGCCAGGTGCAGCAGCTGGTCATTGCCCGCGAGACGATGAAGCGGGGCGGCTAGAGCCGCCCGCTACAGCATGTGGACATAGACCTCGTTCTCGGCGATCCGCCCGTCCTTCAGGATTACCAGATCAAACCCCCGCATCTTCGTCACGCCGTCCGGCATGGCGATGTCGCAGTACCAGCGGCCGCAGAAGCCGCCGTCGATGGCCCACACCGTCTCAGGCGTATAGGTCATCGGCGGCGTCGCCCCGAACAGGCCCTCGAGATAGGTCTTCAGGGCCGCATGGCCGGTGATGCCGGCCGCGGTGTTGTTGTCCTTGTAGAGGCAGTCCTCGGCATAGAAGCCGAGCAGGGCGGGGACATCCTTGGCCGTCCAGGCGGCAAGCCAGCGGGTGTTGAAATCCTCGATATCCATCACGCGGTCTCCAGCACCCGGGCGACGTGGGCGTCGGTGAAGATGTCGGGCGGCAGGGTCTCGGGCCCGGCCATGACCGCGAACCCGTGGGCCCCGAGCATCGGGTCTTCGGCGCTCCTGTCGAAGTGGTGGCGGCGGCGAGCTTTAGCCTCGTCCCCGAACTCGGCGTCGAGGGCCGAGGTGATCCTGGCCGCGATGCGCAGGCGGCGCAGGCGCTCGGCCCGCTCCTCGGCGTAGGCGGCGAAGTCCCAGCTGTCGCCGGTCAGGATGTCGCTGACGATGCGGACATCGCGGTAGGTGATCGAGAGGCCCAGCCCGATGATCGGGTCGTTCCAGCCGGCGGCGTCGCCGACCAGCACCACGCCCTCGGCGTAGGGGGTGTCGGTCCAGCTGTCGTTGTTGAAGTAGCTGAGCAGGGGGCCCGCGGGGGTCGCCTGGGCGATGGCCTCGTTCATGGGGCTGCACCGCATGCGGAAGGCGTCCAGGAACGCGCGGGCGCCGTCCGGACCGGTGAAGCGGCGCTTCTGGTCGAGGCCATAGCTTCCGTAGAGGCGGATGCGGCCCTGGCCCTGCGGGAAGGCGAGGAAGGCGAAGTCGCCCTCGGTGCCGATGGCCTGCAGGTCGTCGGGCCAGGCGTGGGCGTTCTCGACCAGCAGGCCGGCGAACCAGTGGTGCGGCTTGTCCTGGTGCAGGGGCACGCCGGCCTTCTCGCGCACGAAGCTGGTGCGGCCGTCGGCCCCGACGATCAGGCGGCAGGAGACGGTGCGCTCCACATCGTCGTGGACGTAGGTGACCGTCGGGTTGGCTCCCGGCTGGATCGCCGTCACCCGCGCCCCTCGCAGGCCCTTGGCGCCCCGGCGAACGGCCTCGTCGAACAGGGTCTGGCAATGGTGCGGATTGCCGATGCACAGCGGCCCCGGCACCTCCGGCAGGAACATGGAGAGGGGCAGGGTGCGGGCCTCGGCTTCTTCCGGCGTGCGGCTTTCGTCATAGGTGATGTGGCGGGCGAGATGATGGCCGCCGGCCGCCATCAGGACGTCGTAGAGGCCCAGCCGCCGCGTCTCCGCCACGCCCCAGGGCGCGATCCATTCGCCCCGCACGCGGTCCTCGAACACCTCGGTCTGCTCGAGCAGAAGCACATCGACGCCCCGCGCCGCCAGCACGGCCGCCAGGGCTGAGCCGCCGATGCCGCCGCCGACGATGACGATCTCATGGTCCATTGCGTCTCTCCCGCGCGCAGGGGCGGTCTCACGCCGTCCTTACGTGGACGTCAGCCTACGCCGGACGGAAGCGGCTGCAATGGTGACTTGGCGTCAGCCTTTTCGTTTTCCCGGACGGTAGATCTCCACGACGTGGCCCTTCAGCTGTTCCTCGGTGAACAGCACCGGCTTGAAGCGGTGCGCCGCGAACACCGGCGCCTGGTCGGCATAGTGTTTCGAGCGCTTGTCCAGGGTGGCGGAGCCGAACTGATGGACGCTCTGGCTGGAGAGCCTGCCCTCGCGATCCCAGCTGACGACCATGATGTAGGTGTCGCCGGCCACGGCCGTCAGCCGGCCGTCCTTGCCGGGCTCGCCGTAGATGGCGCGCAGGGTGTCGGGGCCGCCGTCGACGGGCAGATTGACGTCGCCGCGCACCAGGCGGTTGACCTCGCCCCACTCGGGATCGATGCGGCCGAAGTGCTTCTTCAGGTCTGCCATCGTCTGGCGAAGGGCGGTCAGGGTGTCGGGGTGCGGTCCGCCGTCCCTGGGGCCGACATCAACGAGCCAGGCCGTGCCGATGGCCAGGGCGGCGGCGCGGCTCTTCACATCGGCGCGCAAGTCCCAGCCGCTCAACAGGGTCTGGGCGGCCTTCAGCCCGGCGTCGCCGCCGCGCATGGCGAGAACCTCGCGGACGACAGCCGCCACCCGCGAGCGGGGGCTGTAGGCGACATCGAACTTGTAGGTCAGGAACTCTTCCGGCGTGATCGAAGTGTCCGCGCCGAAGGTCTCCAGCTCGCGCCAGGACCGGTTGGTCATGTCGGTCTGGATGCCCATCGACGGGGCAAAATTGCGAGGGTCGAGGCCCTCGCCGTCGGGGGTGGCGCGGAAGGGCGTATTGTTGGCGTTGAAGACGAGGCCGCCCTTGGGACTCCACAGCTGGGGCACGCGGCCGAAGGGCAGGTAGCCGTTCCAGATCAGGTCCGATCGGTCGCCGGGCAGCTCGCCCTGCCAGTCGATGCCGTTTACGTCCGGCCGGTTGGGAAACTGGCCGTTGTAGACGTAAGCCACCACGCCCGTCCGGTCGGCGTAGATGTAGTTGATGCTGGGCAGGGCCTGAAGCGCCATCGCCGCGCGCCATTGCTCGGCGGTGCGGGCATTGTTCAGCCGCCAGTACTGCAGCGGTTGGCGCACCTCGCCCATGCCAGCGAAGCGCAGGGCGAAGAGGCCGGCCTTGGTCTCGAAGACCGGGCCGTGGACCGAGCGCAGGACCGGCTTGTTGACCGTGACGTGGAACGGGCCCCAGAGCTTCACCCGCATCTTCGCTTCGGAGCGTTCGAAGTCCTTCCAGGCGCCGTCGAGGCGGTACTGGTTCTTGTTCTTCGGGTTGATGACCAGCCGATAGGTGTCGATCAGGTCCGGCTTGTTGACCGTGTTGGCCCAGCCGAGGTCGGCGTTATGGCCATGCAGCATGAAGGGCGAGCCGGGAAAGAAGCCGCCGGCGACGTGCCAGCCTTCGCCGCTCTCGATCACCGCCTCGTACCAGGCGACCGCGCCGGTGAAGGGCTGGTGGCTGTTGACCAGCAGGCGGGTGGCGCCGTCGGCCGATCGCGAGGGGGCGACGGCGACGCCGTTCGAACCCTTGGGCGTCGGGTCTTCCGGCAGGTCGTTGAGGCGCTTCAGCTCTGCGTCGAGGCCGTAGAAGAACGGCGTCTTGAAGACGAAGCCGGCGGCGATGTCCTTGCCGCTGACCGGCAGCAGGCCGGGGGCGACCTGGTCTGGATGCTGGGCGCCGTAGAGGTTGATCCCGTCGGCGTAGGCTTCCAGCACGGCGCGTACGTCCGGCGGCAGCTGGGTCTCATAACCGGCGTCGACCGCCTTCCAGACTCCCAGCAGGCTGACGATGTAGTCGGTCGGCGCCGCGCCCAGACCCTTCTCGCCCGCCAGCTTGCCGCGGGTGGCCAGGGTGACCTCCTGGATGGTGGCGAAATCGTCCTCGGCGTGGGCGAAGGCGAGGCCGAAGGCGGCGTCGGCGTTGGTCTTGCCCAGGATGTGCGGCACGCCCCAGTCGTCTCGGCGAATCTGGACGTCGTAGCGGTCGGCGCGGGCGATCAGAGCCTTGGTGTCGGCCTTCCCCGGCCGGTTCGGCAGGTCGACGACCAGCAGGCCGGCCCCCACCAGAACCGCAAGCACGACCAGGCCGATCAGACCCCTGACAATCCACCGCATCCCGCCATCCCCCGATTTTTCGGCCATGGTAGCGAAATTTCGCGGGTCTGCATCCAAACCGGCGCCGCGCCGCCTCTGGAGGTGTGGAGGATTTCAATGAAGCGAACTTGTCTGCTGGCCCTCGCGCTGGCTCTGACCCCGGCGCTGGCGCAAGCCCAGACGGTCTACAGCTATGTGCGGACCAATCTCGACGGCAGCGAACCGGAAACCATCCGCGTCTGGTCGCCCGATGGCGTTCACGTCGAGGTCGCAAAGATGGTCGCCCCCTGCACCGACGCCGCCCTGGTCACCGCCGAGATGGAGCGGGTCGGCGGCTATGCCCGCAGCCTGGTTGGCGGCCGGCTGCAGCGGGACGGCACGCAGCGCCCGGTGGCCTATCTGACCTACAATGCGGCCACCGGCGGTATCGAGGCGGAGGTCCGTCTGCCGGACCAGACGTTGAAGGCCAGCGCCAAGGTCACCCCGGGGCCCTGGCACCTCTACGACTTCGACCTGGCCAGCCTGACGGTGCTTGGGCCCCGGCCGGCCGCCGACTTCGCCTTCGACATGGCTCTGGTCTGGCCCGACGCCGCGCCGGACTTTCTCAGCGTCATGGGCCGGGCCGAGGCCCGTTTCGTCGGCCGCGAGCAGCATCTGGGCCGTGAGGCGCTCAAATTCGAGGTCGGCGGCCCGGCCTTCAAGGGCAAGGGCGGCCCGCTCTGGCTCGATGCGGCCGGCGGCCATGTGCTGGAGGCCAGATTCGGCGTCCCCAATCATTCCGAGTACCGGGACTTCCAGTTGACCCTGACGGGAACCGCCACGGCGGACGAGGCGGGCTGGCGGACGCTGCTCAAGAGCCACTTCGCCGGCTGTCCCCTAAGGTAAGCCCCGATCCTTTCATCACTTTTGCCCTTTCGTCTTGCTCCGCATACCTCCGGCGGGCTAGGCAGGGCCCGCGCAAGGGTGCGGACAGGGGACCCCTCGAAGGGTCGCCGACGCGCTTAAAGTAACAAGATGGAGGACGCCGGTGATGGACGGCGAAGTCTCGATTCCGGGTCTCGGAATTCCTGGTCTCGATCAGGCCCCGACCAATCACGCCAAACTGGTCGCCTGGGTGCGCGAGATCGCCGCCCTGACCAAGCCGGCGGCGGTCCACTGGTGCGATGGTTCTGACGAGGAGTTCGCGCTGCTCACCGACCGGCTGGTCGAGCTGGGCACGCTGCAACGCCTGAACCCGGACAAGCGTCCCAACAGCTTCTACGCCGCCTCCGACCCGCGCGACGTCGCCCGCGTCGAGAGCCGCACCTTCATCTGCTCGCAAAACGAGATCGACGCCGGGCCGACCAACAACTGGTCCGAGCCGAACGCCATGCGCGACCGCCTGAACGGCCTGTTCGACGGCTGCATGGCCGGCCGGACGATGTACGTCGTGCCCTTCTGCATGGGCCCCATCGGGTCGCCGATCTCCGCCCTCGGCGTCGAGATCACCGACAGCGCCTATGTCGCCATCTCGATGCGGGTGATGACCCGCATGGGCAAGCAGGCTCTCGACATGATGGGCGCCAACGGCTTTTTCGTGCCGGCCGTCCACACGCTCGGCGCGCCGCTGGCCGAGGGCGAGAAGGACGTGCCGTGGCCCTGCAACGAGGAAAAGTGGATCGTCCACTTCCCCGAGAGCCGCGAGATCTGGTCCTACGGCTCGGGCTATGGCGGCAACGCCCTGCTTGGCAAGAAGTGCTACGCCCTGCGCATCGCCTCGGTCATGGCCCGCGATGAAGGCTGGCTGGCCGAGCACATGCTGATCCTCAAGCTGACCAATCCCAAGGGTGTGGTGAAGTATGTGGCGGCGGCATTCCCGAGCGCCTGCGGCAAGACCAACCTGGCCATGCTCGAGCCGACCATTCCCGGCTGGAAGGCCGAGACGGTCGGTGACGACATCTGCTGGATGCGGTTCGGCCCCGACGGCCAGCTGCGGGCCATCAACCCGGAAGCAGGCTTCTTCGGCGTGGCGCCGGGCACCGGCATAGGCACCAACAAGAACGCCATCGACGCCCTGAACCGCGACTGCGTGTTCACCAACGTCGCCCTGACCCCGGACGGCGACGTCTGGTGGGAAGGCCTGACCGACGAGCCGCCGCCGAACCTGACCGACTGGCGGGGCAATCCCTGGACCCCGGCCTCGGAATCCCCGGCCGCCCACCCCAACGCCCGCTTCACCGTCGCCGCCCACCAGTGCCCGGTGATCGCCGACGAGTGGGCCGACCCCGCCGGCGTGCCGATCAGCGCCATCCTGTTCGGCGGCCGCCGAGCCAGCGCCGTGCCGCTGGTCACCGAGGCCTTCGACTGGGAGCACGGTGTGTTCCTGGCTTCAAACACCGCGTCCGAAGGCACGGCCGCGGCCGAGAACAAGGTCGGCGAGTTGCGCCGCGACCCGTTCGCGATGCTGCCCTTCTGCGGCTACAACATGGGCGACTACTTCGCCCACTGGCTCAGCGTCGGCGCCAAGGCCGACCCGGCCAAGCTGCCGAAAATCTTCTTCGTCAACTGGTTCCGCAAGGACGGCGGCAAGTTCGTCTGGCCGGGCTATGGCGAGAACAGCCGCGTGCTGAAGTGGATCTTCGACCGCCTGGAAGGCGAGGCCGAAGCCGTCGACACCGCCATCGGCCGCCTGCCCGCCAAGGGCAGTCTCGATGTGTCGGGTCTCGACCTGTCCGACGAGAAGCTGCACCTGCTGCTCAGCGTCGACGCCGATGTCTGGCGCGAGGAAGCCTCGCTGATCCCGGCCTTCTACGAACGCTTCGGCGACCGCATGCCGGCGGCGCTGTGGGGGCAGTACGAGGCGCTGATGACGCGGCTCGGCGCCAAGGCCAAGGACGGCGAGCGCGAGTTGGAGCTGGTGTAAGCCGAGCTCTAATCTCTGGCGATGTACGAAAGGGCGGCCGGTGGGCCGCCCTTTCCATTTTCAGTTCCGTCCGCCAATCGGCGGGCGCGAGGGGATGCCGTTGTCACGCGGCATCCTGTTGCCCGAGTAGCCGCTGCCTCTGGTTCGTCGTGCTTCCACCAACGTAACCGAAAGCCCATTGCGATTGGCCATCCGAACCCTCCCGATGCGACTGTTCTCGGGCAGATGATCCCAAATGTCGTCGAAGAGCAGGTCAACGTCGGCGCCGGAGGGCGCGGCCAGGCAAAGCCGACGCGCGCCTTTGTCGAGTTGGCTCTCCCCGACCGAGGCGACCCTGACCGGATTGGCCTTGAGCCAGACCTTGACGCGCCTGAGCACGGCTTCGTCCACTCGGCCGCCGCGTGGTTCCAAGGTCAGGGTGACGTCACAACCCTCGGCCGACGCGGACCCCACGCCGGCGAACGACAACACGACCGCAGCGGCGGCCAGAATTCTGAACTTCACTGATGATCCCCCAATTGTCCTGGCTGCCCCGCCTTCGTGTCAGTTCCGTTCGCCCACAGGCGGCCGGGTATTGACGCCATTGTCCCTCGGCATTCGGCCGCCGCCGGCGCCGCGATTGTACCGGCGGCCCTCCCCGGCGCCGTACCGGCCGGGCTTGGTGTCGAAGCGATCGCCGTCGCGACTGACCAAGGTGATCGGAGCCTGACTGCTCATTTCCGGCAGCCGGCCCTTCAGGTGGGCGAACAACTGACGGACGGTTTCCGCCGACGCAGCCTGGATGCAGAGCGTCTGTTCGCCATCATCGCCCCAGGTTGCCGATGTCACCCCGGCTACGAGTTCGGCCTTGTCCCGGAGTGAGGCCTGAATCCAGTCCAGGGAGGTCCGGTCGATGCCGTGGCCGTAGCTGCCAAAGACTACCGCCACGTCGCAGCCTTGGCTGGCCGGCAGCGGCGCGGCCTTTTGCGCGGCCAGGGCGTCGTTGGCGCAGCAGGCGGCCAGAAAGACCGCAGCCAAAGTCAGGCTGGTGATTTTCAAGCGCGAAGTCCCCCAACTGAGCGCCAAGGCGGCTGGGCCGCGACGACGGTTGCGAGCCTAGCCCGGACCGCCCTTGGTGTGGAAGTGGCCACCGGTCCTGCTCAGCGCCGTGATCGGGGCCTTCTTGCCGACGGTCGGGAGCTGTTTCACCACGCCGCTGAACACCGGCTTGATGGCGGCCGGCGAGGTCGCCGTCACGCAGACGGTGCGTTCGCCCTCGCGGCCCCAAGGGGTGACCTTGACGTCGGCGACCAGATCCTTGTGCTCGCCAAGCCAGGTTTCGACACGGGCGTAGGCTTCGCTGTCGATGCCCATGGCGTAACTGCCGAAGGAGATGGAGATGTCGCAGCCTTCGCCGTGGGGCACGGTCGGCGGCGGCTCGGCGCCGCTGTCGGTGGCGCAGGCTGTGGCCAGCATTGCGACTGCGGCGAGGGCGAGGAAGGGTTTCATGCGGCGGCTCCCATGAACTTCGGCAGCCAGCCCTCATGGGCGGCCCGCAGCTTGTCCAGCTCGATGGAGAAAAGGCCCCGCGAGGCGAAGGCGTTCCCGCCGGCCTGACCGACCACTGAGGCGTGCAGGCCGGCCTCGGCGGCGGCTTTCAGGATCGCCGCCGGGTCGGCGACGGCGACCAGGTAGCGGGCCTGGTCCTCGCCGAACAGGAAGGGGTGGGCGTGGGCGGCGCTCGAGGCGTCGAGGGTGACGCCGACGCCGCTGGCCAGGGCCATCTCGGCGGCGCCGATGGCCAGGCCGCCGTCGGAGAGGTCGTGGACGCATCTCAGGGCGCCCGACAGGATGTGCTTGCGGACGAAGTCGCCGGTGCGGCGCTCGAGGTCCAGATCGACGGGCGGCGGGGCGCCGTCTTCGCGACCGAGCAGTTCGCGCAGGTAGAGGCTGGCGCCCAGCTCGCCGTGGTTGACGCCGATGACGACCAGGGTGTCGCCGTCCTTCATCGAGGAGAAGTCGGCGCGTTGGCTGTACTCGGTCAGCAGGCCGACGGCGCCGACGGTCGGGGTCGGCGGAATGCCCTTGCCGTTGGTCTCGTTGTAGAGGCTGACGTTGCCGCTCACGACCGGGAAGTCCAGGGCGCGGCAGGCTTCGGCCATGCCCTCGATGGCCTTGACGATCTGACCCATGATCTCGGGGCGCTCGGGATTGCCGAAGTTGAGGTTGTCGGTGATGGCGATCGGGTCGGCGCCGACGGCGGTGAGGTTGCGCCAGGCTTCGGCCACGGCCTGTTTGCCGCCCTCGTAGGGGTCGTTCAGCACATAGCGCGGGGTGCAGTCGCTGGTCACGGCCAGGGCCTTGCGGGTGCCGTGGACACGGACGATGCCCGCGTCGGCGCCGGTGGCGCTGTCTTCCAGGGTGTCGGCCATGACGTGGCGGTCGTACTGCTCCCACAGCCAGCGCTTGGAGGCGACGTCCGGGCAGCTCATCAGCTTGAGGACGGCGTCTTCCCAGTCGGCGGGGGCGGGGACGGCCTTCGGGTCGACGTGCGGGTGCTTGACCGGCTCGGTCCAGGGACGGTCGTAGAGCGGGGCGTCGTCGGACAGCGGGCTAAGCGGCAGGTCGCAGACGATCTCGCCCTTGTGCTTCAGCACGATGTGGCCGGTGTCGGTGGTGAAGCCGATGATGGCGGCGTCCAGGCCCCATTTCTCGAAGATGGCGTGGCCGTCGCGCTCGCGGCCGGGCTTCAGGATGGCCAGCATCCGCTCCTGGCTTTCCGACAACATCATCTCATAGGCGGTCATGCCCTCTTCGCGCTGGGGCACCATGTCGAGGTCGAGCTCGATGCCGACGCTGCCCTTGCCGGCCATTTCGACCGAGGAGGAGGTGAGGCCGGCGGCGCCCATGTCCTGGATGGCGGCGACGGCGCCGGTGGCCATGAGCTCGAGGGTGGCCTCGATCAGCAGCTTTTCGGCGAAGGGGTCGCCGACCTGGACGGTCGGGCGCTTCTCGTCGCTGTCCTCGTCGAACTCGGCGCTGGCCATGGTGGCGCCGTGGATGCCGTCGCGGCCGGTCTTGGAGCCGAAGTAGACGACCGGCAGGCCGGCGGCGGGGGCGGCCGAGTAGAAGATCTTGTCGGCGTCGGCCAGGCCCACGCACATGGCGTTGACCAGGATGTTGCCATCGTAGCCGCGGTGGAAGTTGGTCTCGCCGGCGACAGTGGGGACGCCGACGCAGTTGCCGTAGCCGGCGATGCCGGCGACGACGCCCTCGACCAGGCGTTTGGTCTTGGGGTGGCTGGGGTCGCCGAACCGCAGGGCGTTGAGCAGGGCCACGGGCCGGGCGCCCATGGTGAAGACGTCGCGCATGATGCCGCCGACGCCGGTCGCCGCGCCCTGGTAGGGCTCGATGTAGCTGGGGTGGTTGTGGCTCTCCATCTTGAAGATGCAGGCCTGGCCGTCGCCGATGTCGACGACGCCGGCGTTTTCACCGGGGCCGCAGATGACGCGCGGGCCGGTGGTCGGGAATTTGCCGAGATGCTTGCGGCTGGACTTGTAGCTGCAGTGCTCGGACCACATCACCGAGAAGACGCCCAGTTCGACGAGGTTGGGCTCGCGATTCAGGCGCTTGAGGATGACCGCGTATTCATCGGGCTTGAG
Source organism: Caulobacter sp. SRI_014 (assembly GCF_057586315.1). Taxonomy (NCBI): domain Bacteria; kingdom Pseudomonadati; phylum Pseudomonadota; class Alphaproteobacteria; order Caulobacterales; family Caulobacteraceae; genus Caulobacter; species Caulobacter sp. SRI_014. The sequence goes on from NZ_JBYCZQ010000006.1 coordinate 235,102, forward strand.
CCCGAATTCGGCGGCGGTTTCGACCATGGGCTTGGCGGAGGAGGGGGCGCTCATGGAAGAGGGCTTCTAGAGTGCTGCGCCCCCGCTGTGAACCGCCTCTCGCGCTATTGCGTGGCGGCGGTGGGCGCTGTTCGCATGCGCATCAGCGACCAGACCACCCCGATGGCGAACGGCGCGACCATCAGCACGAACTGCACCGCGCCCCAGGCCGGGCCGGACAGGGTGTAGAACTCGCCCAATTGCAGGGCCATGTGCTTGCCGCCGAGAATGTCCTGCAACCAGGGCCAGCCGAGCACGATCAGGAACAGGGTGCTGGTCACGGCGGTCAGCAGGGTCGCCTCGCGCGAGCCGCGCAGAGCGCTGAAGGCGCCGACCAGGGCGGTGACGAAGACGGCGCCGGCCATGGCCGCGACGGTCAGGCCCTTGTCGCCCTGCAGCAGGCCGAAGCCGTAGCCGACATACTCGGGATCGACCAGGCTGCGGAACGGGGCGGCGCTGTTGAGGCAGGCGGCGAACAGATGGGCGAAGCCGACCACGGCGCCGATGAAGCCGGTGCGGCCCCGGAACAGGGCGATCAGCCAGGCGATGACGATCACGCCGGAGACGCCGCCCGCAACATAGAGCCAGTTGACCTGACTGAAATCCATGGTCTTCCCCCGTTTGGTCGGCGAAGGTGGGGCCAAGCCGCCGGACGGCCAAGTTAATTCGCGCTCACGCAGGTATCGCAAGTCATGGCGAAATATCAGATCAACACGGTGGAGGACTATTTCGCCCTGCTCCCGGCCCGGGTCGCTCCGTTGATGGTTGAGGTCCGTGAGGCGATCCGCGTGGCCTTGCCGGAGGCGGAGGAGACGATCGCCTACGACATGCCGACCTACAAGATCGGTCTGCGCTACGTGATTCACTTTGCGGCCTGGAAGCGGCACTACTCGCTCTATCCGGTCGGAAACCTGGTGGTCGAGGCGCTGGGCGACGAACTGGCCGGGGTAGAGATCGACAAGAGCACCCTGAAGTTTGTCTATGACGAACCGGTCCCGACCGAGCTGATCGGCAAGATCGTCAAGCTGCGGGCGCGGGAGGAGGCCCACAAGAAGGGGCCGATCAAGCGCAAGCGCTAGGGATTCATCGACGTTCACTCCTTCCTCCATTCCCGCTCATCCCGGCATTCGCCGGGATGAGCGGTTGATGGAGAGGAAGGCCGATTGGCTCCAGTCGGGTCAGGCCACCCTACCGAAGCGGTCAACGATTATACCAAGCCGCCGGCTTGGGGAGTGAACATTCGGCAGCAACCCTTTGTTTTCGCGTGACAACGCGGTAGCGGCGAAGGCTGCGAATGTAGGCGCCGGCGTTGACGGGCCGTAGGCGCCGGGGCGGGAAATGTTGATGCGCTGGTGAGGCGGCATGCCTACGCCGGAAGCGCAAAGCGCTCAGGAGGTCGCGTCGCGCCGATTTTT
>NZ_JBYCZQ010000007.1:0-227869 GCF_057586315.1 Caulobacter sp. SRI_014
TCACCGCTCACTCAGGAGATGAGCGTTTTCAGAGGTTTAGGCGCTCGCCAGGGCGCTCTGGAACAGCAGGGCGCCGTCGGCCGAGCCCAGTTCGGGCTCGAAGGCGCGGTCGGGGTGGGGCATCAGGCCGATGACGTTGCCGGCCGGGTTGATGATGCCGGCGATGTCGCGGGCCGAGCCGTTGGGGTTGTCCTTGTAGCGGAACACCACCTGGCCCTCGCCCTCCAGCCGGTCGAGGGTGGCCTCGTCGGCGAAGTAGTTGCCTTCGCCGTTGCCGACCGTCATCACCGCCTCGCGGCGGCCCTGGTAGGCGGCGGTGAAGCGGGTCTGGCCGTTGACGATGTCGAGGGCGACCGGCTTGCAGACATATTTCAGGCCGGCGTTGCGGAGCAGGGCTCCCGGCAGCAGGCCGGCCTCGCACAGCACCTGGAAGCCGTTGCAGATGCCGACGGTGGCGACGCCGCGTTCCACGGCCGCCTTGACCTCGGTCATGATCGGCGACAGCGAGGCCATGGCCCCGCAGCGCAAGTAGTCGCCGTAGGAAAAGCCGCCGGGCAGGACGATCAGGTCGAGGTTGTCGGGCAGCTGGGTGTCGCCGTGCCAGACCATGTCGACATGGGCGCCGGTGGAGCGCTCGACGGCGACCTTGCAGTCGCGATCGCAGTTGGAACCCGGGAAGACGATGACGGCGGCTTTCATGGCGGCGGCCTTTAGCAGAGTCTTGTCGGCGTCGCGAGTGCGCCTTTCGGGAGAAGTTGGCCGGTCCCTACATGACCCGGCGCACGCATCCCCTCGCCGTCATCCCGGCCGTAGCGAAGCGGAGAGCCGGGACCCAGGGGGTGCGGGGCACTACCCGTGCCGCTGCCGGCCCTGAGCACGGCCGCCCCTGGGTCCCGGATCGTCCCTGCGGGCCGTCCGGGATGACGGCAATGGGAGGCGAAATCGGGGCATGAATGTCGATCAGCCTTGGCTGCCGAAGCCTGGACCCAGACCATTCCGAACGCGAACAAGCCCGCCTCAGCCGATCTCGACCCGGTAGCTTTCGATCACCGTGTTGGCCAGCAGCTTGTCGCACATGGCCTTGACCTCGGCTTCCGCAGAAGCCTTGTCGCCGTCGACCTCGAACTCGAGAACCCGGCCGACGCGGACGTGGTTGACGTCCGCCCAGCCGAGCCCATGCAGGGCGTTCTCGATCGCCTTGCCCTGCACGTCGAGGACGCCGGGCTTGAGGAAAACGTGGACGGTGGCCTTCACTAGTGCAGTCCCCCCTGGATGACGGTCGGCATGTCTTTCATGATCCCCAGGCGGCGGGCCACCTCGGTGTAGCTCTCGATGACGTCGCCGAGATCGCGGCGGAAACGGTCCTTGTCGAGCTTCTCGTTGGTCGTCGAATCCCACAGCCGGCAGCTGTCGGGGCTGATCTCGTCGGCCAGGATGATGCGGGAAAAATCGCCTTCCCAGACGCGGCCGAACTCGATCTTGAAGTCGACCAGGGTGATGCCGACGGCGCCGAACATCCCGGTCAGGAAGTCATTGATGCGCAGGGTCATCGCCATGATGTCGTCGATGTCCTGGGTCGTGGCCCAGTTGAACGCGGTGATGTGCTCCTCGGCGACCAGCGGGTCTTCCAGGGCGTCGTTCTTGTAGCAGAACTCGATAATCGAGCGGGGCAGAGGGGTGCCCTCTTCGAGACCCAGGCGCTTGCTGAGGCTGCCGGCCGCGATGTTGCGGCAGATCACCTCCAGCGGGATGATCTCGACTTCCTTGATCAGCTGTTCGCGGTGGTTCAGCCGCTTGATGAAGTGGTTGGCGACGCCGATGGCGTTCAGCTTGGTCATCACAAACTCGCTGATGCGGTTGTTGATGACCCCCTTGCCCTCCAGCACCGCCTTCTTCTGGGCGTTGAAGGCGGTGGCGTCGTCCTTGAAGTACTGGATCAGGGTGCCCGGCTCGGGGCCCTCGTACAGGATCTTGGCCTTGCCTTCGTAGATCTTCTTGCGGCGGGTGGTCATGGTTCTCCCCGGTGGGGTGCGGCGACGGAGCGGCGGAACGAAAATCGCGCGCGGGCGAGAGGCCAGCGCGCGAGGTTCCGACTCGCATCGCGAGGATGGGTGGTCGTGGGCGTGAATACTCTCAAAGCGGCGGCAATGAAAGGCCGGGGCGCTCGTTGTCCCAGATCATCGAGATGATCTTCCAGACGCCATCCTCGCCCTTGAACAGCTGGATGGAATTGACCCCCCGGCGCTCCGGCACCAGGTCGGCGGGGTCGCGCTTGGCTTCATAGTGGCTCCAGGCGTGGGCCATGTTGCCGAACACCTCGATGCGCCGGGCCAGTTCGACCTCAAAGAAGGGGCCGGTGTCGAAGAAGGGCTGGGTGTCCCGCCGGTACTGTTCCAGGCCCATGATGACGATCCAGGGCTTGCCGTCCTCACCGACGCCAGTGCGCATCTGGCGGGCGTCCGGATGGAACAATTCCGCCTGCCGGTCCCAGTCCCGAGGGCCGGCCGGGCCGCTGATCATGGCGTACATGCCGTCGATCACGTCTCCGATAGCGGTGTCGTCGTTGACCATGGTTGCTCCGGTTGTCATTGCGGGCGGCGCCCGCGCGCGCTATGCACCGCGCCGCACAATAGGTTTCGGGATTTCTATGACCACCTTCGACGATCGCGAAAAGGGCTTCGAGCGCAAGTTCGCCCTCGATGCCGAACAGGAATTCAAGGCCACCGCCCGGCGCAACCGGATGTTGGGCGAATGGGCTGCCGGCCTGATGGGCCTGGAGACCCCGGAAGAGTACGTGCGCGCCGTCGTCAAGTCCGACTTCGAGATGCCGGGCGACGAGGACGTGCTGCGCAAGGTGTGGGGCGACCTGAAGGGGTCCGGCCTCGAAACCACCGAGGGCGAAGTGCGCATGAAGATGGACGAGCTGCTGGCCCAGGCCCGCGAGTCGATCAAGAACAGCTAAGCTTCGTCGTCCGCGACGAGCCCGAGCGGCCGCCTGAGCGCAAGCCAGGCGGCCGTTTTGCGTTCGAAGGGCAGGGCGGCGTGGGCCGAGCTGGATGAGGGCAGGGTGATCCGCTCGATGTCGGGGCTGACCGGGGCCACGGCCTTGAGGCCGAGCTTGGCGGCCGTGCCGCCGTTGAAGGCGACGGCCCTGAGGTCAGGCAATGAGCCGATCAGGCTGACCAGATCGTTGGTCCGCTCCTGGCGGATGGCGGCGTCGAGGCTGCCCGGACGATGGGCGTTGGCGATGACGTCCCAGAGGGCGATGTGGTGGGCCTTCAGGGCCTCGAGGCGGGCCTCATAGTCCATCGCGGCCAGATCGACGCCGAGGACCTCGCCGACCAGTCGCCAGAAGCCGTTCTGGGGGTGACCGTAGTAGCGGCTGCGGGCGATGGAGGCGTCGCCCGGCAGGCTGCCGAGAATCAGCAGTCGGGCGTCCGGGGCGAAGACCGGCGGGAAGCCGGCCTTTCTGGCCGGAGTTTGGCTGGCTGGGGGCTGGCTCAGCCCTGAACCCCGAACACGCGGGTGAAGATCGTGTCGACGTGCTTGAAGTGGTAGCCGTTGTCGAACAGGGCCTCGAGTTCGGCGCCCGACATATTGGCCGAGACGAACGGGTCGGCCTTGAGGAAGTCGATGAACTTTCCCTCGCCGCGCCAGACCTTCATGGCGTTCGACTGGACGGCCGAATAGGCCTCTTCCCGCGACACGTCCTTCTGGGTCAGGGCCAGCATGACCCGCTGGCTGTGGACCAGGCCGCCCAGGCGGTCGAGGTTCTTCAGCATGTTCTCGGGGTAGATCACCAGCCGCTCGACGACGCCGGCCAGGCGGCGCAGGGCGAAGTCGAGGTGGATCGAGGCGTCGGGGCCGATACCGCGCTCGACCGAGGAATGGCTGATGTCGCGCTCGTGCCAGAGGGCGACGTTCTCCAGGGCCGGGACGACGGCCGAGCGGACCAGGCGGGCGAGGCCCGTCAGGTTCTCGGTCAGGATCGGGTTGCGCTTGTGGGGCATGGCCGAGCTGCCCTTCTGGCCCGGATCGAAGGGCTCCTCGGCTTCGAGGACCTCGGTCCGCTGCAGGTGGCGGATCTCGACGGCCAGGCGCTCGATGCTGCTGGCGACAACGGCCAGGGCGGCGAACCAAGCGGCGTGGCGGTCGCGCGGGATGACCTGGGTCGAGACCGGCTCGACGGCCAGGCCCATTTTTTCGGCGACATGGGCCTCAACCGCCGGATCGACGTTGGCGAAGGTGCCGACGGCGCCGGAGATGGCGCAGGTGGCGATCTCGAAGCGGGCCATGGCCAGCCGTTCCTTGGCGCGCACGAACTCGGCGTAGTGGCCGGCCAGTTTGAGGCCGAAGGTGGTCGGCTCTGCGTGGATGCCGTGGCTGCGGCCGGTGCAGGGGGTGAACTTGTGTTCCAGCGCCCGGCGCTTGAGGGCGGCCAGCACCAGGTCGACGTCCTCGATGAGGAGGTCGGTGGCCCGGGCCATCTGCACCGACAGGCAGGTGTCGAGCACGTCGCTGCTGGTCATGCCCTGGTGCAGGAAGCGGGCCTCGGGGCCGACCACCTCGGCGACATGGGTCAGGAAGGCGATGACGTCATGCTTGGTCGTGCGCTCGATCTCGTCGATGCGGTCGGCGTCCCAGATCTTGCCCTTGCCGCCTTCCCAGATGGCCTCGGCGGCCGACTTGGGGATGACCCCGAGCTCGGCCATGGCGTCGGCGGCGTGGGCCTCGATCTCGAACCAGATCGAATAGCGGGTCTGCGGCGACCAGATGGCCGCCGCTTCGGGGCGTGAATAGCGCGGGATCATGGGCGCCTGATGGCTCCCATGCGCCCTCGTGTCAACCGACCCAGTCGCGCCGCAGGGTCTTCCAGGCCAGCAGGAAGTGGACGGCGGCCCAGAGGTAGCCGAACAGGCCGATGAAGATCGACCAGCGCAGGCCGAATTCCGAACCGACGGCGCAGGCCGCCTTGTTGGCCGCCAGCATGGTCTTGCCGCAGTCGGCGAGGGTCAGGCCGGCCGCCTGCAGGTTGGTGCCCGCGAGGAAGTCGCTGAGTGCGCCGATGACCGGCGGGCCGAGGCCGTAGCCCAGCAGGTTGACGATGAACAGCAGGATGGCGGTCGAGGTGGCCCGCATGCGCGGGGCGACGATGCCCTGCACCGAGGCGTACATGCAGCCCAGGTAGAAGTAGTGGGTGATGGCCCCGACGATCATGAACGGCACGCCGATCCACAGGTTCGGAACCGAGTAGCCGACCAGGTAGAAAGGGGTGGCGATGACGAAGCCCAGGGCCGGCAGCCAGGCCAGGGCATTGGGGTGGCGCTTGATCATCCGGTCGGCCAGCCAGCCGGCCAGGAAGGTGCCGAAGGCCGCGGCCACGCCGAGCACGATGCCGGAAAGCTGCGATGCCTCCAGGCCGGTCAGCTTGTGTGTCCGCATCAGGAACGAGTTGAGGTACTGACCGACCCCGTAGCCCACGAAGGAGGCCACGGCGGACCCCAGCGCCACGTGCCAGAAGGTGGGCTTCTTCATGAGGATGCCGAAGGCCGCGCCGAAACCGGGGGTCTCGACCTTGGCGGCGCCGATGCCGCCCCGCTCCGGTTCCTTGACCGTCAGCTTGATGACGATGGCCAGCAGCAGGCCGGGCAGGCCCAGGACCAGGAAGGCCTCGCGCCAGCCGAAATACTCCATCATCAGGCCGCCGCCGATGGCGGCCAGCATCGAACCCACCGGCACGCCAAGCGCGTAGATAGAGATGGCCGTGGCGCGGCTCTCGGCCGGGAAATAGTCGCTGATCACCGACTGGGCCGAGGGCGTGCAGCCGGCCTCGCCGATGCTGACCCCGACCCGCGCCAGCAGCAGGGTCATGTAGGAGGTGGCGAGGCCGCAGGCGGCCGTCATACCGCTCCACAGGGCGACGCAGAGGGCCAGGATGGTCATCCGGTTGTGCTTCTCGGCCAGCCGCGCGATCGGGATGCCGAGGAAGGTGTAGAGCACGGCGAAGGCCGGCCCGCCGAGCAGACCCAGTTGCAGGTCGGTGAGACCGAACTCCTGCTTGATCGGCTCCTGCAGGATGGCGATCACCACCCGGTCGATGAAATTGAAGGTATAGACCGTCAGCAGCGCCATCAGCACATAGGCGCGATAGGGCTTGGTCCCCTGGCCGGGGTAGCTCTCGGCAGGGGCGGCGGGCGCCGGGCCTTCTACGACTTCGGTCATCGGTTTCCTCTCCGCGTCGAGGCGGCTTATCGTTGTTGTGTCGTTGTCGCTGCGGTCAGCTGACCATCTCTTCGCGGATCGTCTTTCGGGCCATCCAGAAGAGGGCGAAGGCGAGCACGTTGAAGCCCATCGAGACGATCATGGCCCAGCGCAGGCCTTCGGCCTGAGCCACGCCGCAGGCCGCCTTGTTGACCTCCAGCATGGTCTTGCCGCAGTCGGCAAGGCTCAGGCCCGTTTGGCCCAGGATGCCGCTGGCCCAAAGATCGCTGACAATGCCGACGAACAGCGGCCCGAGGCCCAGCCCGACGAGATTGATGATGAACAGCAGGACAGCCGCGCAGGTGGCCCGCATCTGCGGCGGCACAATGCTCTGGGCGGTGGCGTAGACCGGGCCGTACCAGAGGGATCCGATGATGGCCGGCAGGGCCAGGAGCAGCAGCGCCACCGTGGCGCTCGGGACCGAGACGGCGGTGATGTAGATGGGGATGGTGATCAGCGAGGCAATGGCCGGGACGATCACATAGGCCCGCAGGTCCTTGGCCCCCAGCTTGTCGGCGATGACGCCGCCGAGCCAGACGCCCAACACGCCGGCCGTGCCGCTGACCACGCTCAGCGCCACGCCCACGGTGCCGATTGGGCCGATGGAGAAGCCCGTGACACTGGTGATCCAGGCCGACAGGTCCGCGATGTGACCCGCGTGGCTGCGGAAGAAGAAGCTGGCGGTGAACGGGGCGTGGCCATAGCCGATGAAGGCCTTGATGGCGGCGGCGAAAGCGATCAGCCAGAAGGTCTTTTTCGAGACCAGAACCCGCATCGCCTCACGCAGCGGCACGCTGATCGTGGCCTTCGCGGCCATGATGGCGGTCAGCTTCTTCCTGGGCTCGGGCAGGGTGAAGATGGTCAGCAAGGCAAACAGCAGGCCCGGCGCCCCCGCCACGAGGAAGGCCGCCCGCCAGCCGTAGGCGTCGGCGATCAGCCCACCCATCGCCGTGCCGATCAGACTGCCGAGGGGCGTGCCGATCGAGTAGAAGGCGATGGCCGAGGCCCGCTTGTCCCGCGGAACATAGTCCGTGATCAGGGAGTGGGCCGGCGGGGTGCAACCCGCTTCGCCCACGCCGACGCCGATGCGGGCCAACACAAGGTGCCAGAAGTTCTGCGCGAAGCCGCAGAGCATGGTGAAGCCGCTCCACACCGCCAGGGCGGTCCCGATGATGATCGGGCGATTGGACTTCTCGGCCTTGCGGGCGATCGGGATGCCCAGGAAGGTATAAAACAGCGCGAAGGCCAGGCCGGTCATCATGCCCAGCTGCCAGTCGGCGAGGTGCAGATCCTTCTTGATCGGCTCGGCCAGGATGTTGACGATCTGCCGATCCAGGAAGTTCAGCGTGTAGATGATCATCAGGGTCCACAGCGCATAGCGCCGGAACCCTTTGCTCAGAGGCTCGATGCCGGGTCCGTCGTCGGCGCGATCGGCCAGTTTGGACTCGGGCGGCGCCGAAACAGCGGCGTCGGTCATGGGCGATTTCCTCAAACGCTTGTTCTAAACTGTTCCCCGCACTAGAGCCCGGATAAGGGGCGGCGCCAATACCGTTCGTTCCAACCTTGCAGGGGACAGCCATGGAACTGGTCATTGGGACAAAGCGCTGGTCGACCTGGTCGATGCGGCCCTGGCTGGTGCTGAAACACACGGGCGCCCTGTTCACCGAGACCCTGATCCCGCTGCGCGAGGTCGAGACCTCGACAGCGGAGATTCGCAGGCATTCGCCGTCCGGCCTGGTGCCGGCGCTGAAGGATCAGGACGTGGTGATCGTCGATTCGCTGGCCATCTGCGAATATCTGGCCGAGCGATTCCCTGGCCTCTGGCCCGCCGACCCGGTCGACCGCGCCCTGGCCCGCGCCGCCGCCAGCGAGATGCACAGTGGGTTCGGGGCGCTGCGCCGCGAACATCCGATGGAACTGGGTCTGCGCACGACTGTCGAACCCAGCGCCGAGGTTCAGAAGGACGTGCGCCGGATCGTCGAGCTGTGGCTGTCGCTGCTGGATCGCTCGGGCGGGCCGTTCCTGCTGGGCGCCTGGTCGATCGCCGACGCCTTCTTCACGCCGGTCGCCACCCGATTCGAAAGCTATGGCCTCGACCTGAAAATCTGCGGCGACGACGGTCGGGCGCAGGCCTACTCCGAGGCCCTGTTGCAAACCCCCGAGTACCTGGCCTGGCTGGCCGACGCCTGAAACAACGAAAACAAACGGGAGAGACGAGATGACCACCGGTCTGGAACTGCGCTCGAAGATCACCTCGGGCGGCAAGCTCGAACTGTCGCTGGAAGAGGTGGCGGTCCCCGAACCGGCGGCCGGCCAGGTCGTCATTCGTGTGGAGGGCTCGCCCATCAACCCGTCGGACCTCGGTCTGCTGACCGGTCCGGCCGATCTGGACACCCTGGTGGCCGGCGGAACCGCGGACCGTCCGACCCTGACCGCCGACATTCCCCCGCAGCGCCAGGCCATGGTCGCCGGCCGCCTCGACGAGTCGATGGCGGTCGGCAACGAGGGCGCCGGCACGGTGATCGCCGCCGGGGCGGGGGCCGAGGCCCTGCTCGGCAAGAAGGTCGCCGCCCTGGGCGGCTCGATGTACGCCACCCACAAGATCGCGCCGGCCGCCGCCTGCCTGCTGCTGCCCGACGACGCCACGGCGGCCGACGGCGCCTCCTGCTTCGTAAACCCGCTGACGGCCCTGTCCTTCCCCGAGACCATGCGGATGGAAGGCCACAAGGCGCTGGTCCATACGGCCGCCGCTTCCAACCTCGGCCAGATGCTGGTCAAGATCTGCAAGGCCGACGGCGTGCCGCTGGTCAACATCGTGCGCAGTCCCGCGCAGGTGAAGATTCTCAAGGACCTTGGCGCGCAATACGTCCTCGACAGCACCACGCCCAGCTTCAAGGCCGACCTCGTCGACGCCCTGGCCGAGACCGGCGCCACCATCGGCTTCGACGCCCTCGGCGGCGGCCCGATGGCCGGCGACATCCTGGCGGCGATGGAGGTGGCCCTGAACCGCACCGCGACCACCTACAGCCGCTATGGCAGCGCCACCCACAAGCAGGTCTACATCTACGGCGGTCTCGACCTGCGTCCGACCGAAATCGGCCGCAACGTCGGCCTGTCCTGGGGCACGGGCGGCTATCTCTTGACCTACTTCCTGCAGAAGGCCGGGCCGGAGGTGATGAACCGCCTGCGCGCCCGCGTCGCCGCCGAGCTGAAGACCACCTTCGCCAGCCACTACACGGCCGAGCTTTCCCTGGCCGAGGCGCTGAACCCCGAGACCCTGAAGGCCTACAGCCGCAAGGCGACGGGCGAGAAGTATCTGATCAACCCGGCCAAGTAGGAGCTTCCGCCACGGCGTTGCGCCATCGCTGCAACGCCGTGGCCCTTTGGTTTGGCTAGAGCGAGGCCTCGCGGAAGGCCTGGATGGCCCTGATGCGGGCCAGCGCGTCGGGCGCTTTCTCATAGCGCTTCAGCAGGCGGGGAAAGGCCCGGGCCGAGCCATCGCAGTGCCGCCGGATCGCCGCCTCGATCTCGCGTCGGCGGGCGGCGTCGTAGGGCTCCTCGCCGGCGAAATGGACGCAGGCTTCGACATCGTCCTGGAAGCCCTGGATATCGACCGGCCAGACCTTGGGCAGGCCCGTGGCTTGATCGATGACCGGACAGACCTGCAGGTTGGGGTCGCAGGGCGCGACCGGCTGGGCGGTCAGGAAAAGGGCGGCGACCAGAGAGGCGATCATGGCGAGGGTTCCTCGCGGGGCTACATCAGCCCCAGCGACCGGAAGCTTGCCACACCCTCGCGGCCGACGACCAGATGATCGTGCACGCCGACCCGCAGGGTGCGGCCGGCCTCGACGATCTGGCGGGTCATATCGATGTCGGCGTGGCTGGGCGTGGGATCGCCGCTGGGATGGTTGTGAACCAGGATGACGTTGCTGGCCGACAGTTCGAGGGCCCGGCGCATCACCTCGCGCGGATAGACCGGAGCGTGGTCGACGGTGCCGTGGTTCTGGATTTCGTCGGCGATCAGCTGGTTCTTCTTGTCGAGGAACAGCACCCGGAACTGCTCGCGCGGCTCGTGGGCCAGGGCCAGCTTCACGTAGGCCAGCAGGGCCGTCCAGGACGAGATTACCGTCCGTTTGACGATCGGCTCGCGGTGCGCCCGCAGGGTGACCTCCTGCAGCGCCGTCAGGTCCAGCGCCACCGCCGGCCCTATGCCCTTGACCGTGCAGAGATCCTCGACCGAGGCGGCCAGCACTGCCGCCAGGCTGCCGAAGCGGGTCAGCAGCGCCTTGGCCCGGGGTTTGACATCGCCCTGCGGGATCGAGCGGAACAGGAACAACTCCAGAAGCTCGTAGTCGGGCAGGGCAGTCAGGCCGCCCTTGCGGGCCCGCTCGCGCAGGCGCTCGCGGTGGCCAGTGTTGGGGTTCGCCTCGACCGGCGGCGGGGCGAAGTCCGGCAGCAGAAGCGAGCCGGTGGCGATATCATCGAACGACTGGCGCATGGGCAACTATGTTCCCCAAACGTTCGCGTTTGGCAAGGGGGAGCTACTGACCGTCTTTCAGGCCGAGAACGGCGGGCAGGTCGTCGAGCGCCTCTCCCAATTCCGTAGCCTCATTGTCCTGGCAGTCCCTGCGAACCAAAGTCTTCGTCTCGCCGCCAACGCGCCAAGATATCCGTGCGCCGCCCTGGTCCGGCGCGTCTTCCCGACAGGCCAGTGTATTGGCGGGCGCTTCCGGGCCGGGTTTGAACGGCGCGACAGAGGCCCACGCCTCGCGAGTCTGCTCGGGAGTCGCTTGTCGCAGATCATGGCGGGTGCGCCAGTTTCGATAGTGGCCAGCCCAATGGCCTCGTTCGACCCACAGTCGTCCATCGGTCGCGAGGCTGAACTTCAGGGTATCGCACCGACCGCAGAAGGGCGGAGATTCGGGCTCATAGATCAGGAGGTCGACGTCGTCCGGAGGCTTGACGGCCCCGGTCGATGCGCAACCCGCGATCAACAGGATGCAGGCTGCCAGGATCGCGCGGGTCGCCAACGCTTCAGTCGCCGAGGATTTCCGGCTTGAACTGGTCGGTCGGCGAGGCGGTGAAGATCTCGATCGTGCCGTCGTCCTTGACGCCGCAGCTGTGCTCGCACTGGGCCGACAGGGACTTGTCGCGGGTGACCGCCGTCCAGCCGTCGCTGAGCACCTTCACCTGCGGCTTGCCCAGATTCACCATCGGCTCGACGGTGAAGAACATGCCAGGCTTCAGCACCGGGCCCGTGCCCGGCCGGCCGAAGTGCAGGACGTTGGGGCTGTCGTGGAACACGCGGCCGAGGCCATGGCCGCAGAAGTCGCGGACGACGGAGCAGCGCTGGGCCTCGACATACTTCTGGATGGCGTGACCGACGTCGCCGAGCGTGGCGCCCGGCTTGATGGCGTCGAGGCCGAGGCGCAGGCCTTCGTAGGTGATGTCGACCAGGCGCCGCGCGCGGGCCGGCACCTTGCCGACGCCGTACATGCGGCTGGTGTCGCCATGCCAGCCGTCGACGATGACGGTGACGTCGATGTTGACGATGTCGCCCTCGCGCAGGGCCCAGTCGCCGGGGATGCCGTGGCAGACCACATGGTTGCGCGAGATGCAGACGGTGTGGCCGTAGCCCTTGTAGAACAGGCAGGCGGGCAGGGCGCCTCGCTCGAGGATGAACTCCCGGGCCAGGTCGTCGAGGTGCGAGGTCAGTACGCCGGGCACGACGTGCGGGATAAGCATGTCGAGGCACTGGGCGGCCAGCAGGCCGGCCTTGCGCATGCCCTCGAAGCCCTCCGGGCCGTGGATCTTGATCTCGCCCGTGCGGGTCTCGAATTCGATGTCGTCGTCGACGGAATAGGTCATGGAGTCTTCAACTATGCGGGCGGCAGGTCGCCCCTATGTCGCAATCATAGCATGGAAGTTCAATGCGCGGGGCGTCAGGCCGCCGGCTTGGCCCATTCCATGAGCAGGAACCAGGGCGCACGGCGGTGGCGGGCCTGGCGGAAGGGGTCGCCGCCGTGGGCCTCCGGCTCTGAAAAGTGGGTCAGTTGCAGGCCCTGTTCCAGGCACAGGGTCATGTAGGTCGAAAGCGGCCGGTGCCAGTTGATGATCTGGATGCCTTTCCAGGCAACCTCTTCGGCCCACTCGTCGAGATAGCGGTCGAAGGCGAAGGCGCGCTGCCCGTCGGCCAGGTCGCTCCATCCGGTGGTCATGCCGGCGGAGGTGAAGCTGCTCAGGTTGGCGATCAGCAGGCGGCCGCCGGGTTCGAGCACCCGGGCCATCTCGGCGATGGCCGCGGCGGCGTCCGGGATGTCGATGAGGCTCAGGTAGCTGACCAGCAGGTCGAAGCTGGCGTCCGGAAACTCCAGCGCCTCGGCCCGGCCCTTGCGGTAGTCGCCGGCCGGATCCTGCCGCCGGGCGGCGTCCAGCAGGGCCTCTGTCGGGTCGATCCCGACCGTGGCGATCCCCAGGCCCTGCATCATGCGGCAGAACCGGCCTTCGCCGCAGCCGACATCGAGGGCGTTGGCCGGCGCGGCGGCCCGGACCCGGGCCAGCATCGGGGCGTCGAGGACGAACTCCCGACCCCAGTCGCCGTTGTCGCCCAGGCTGGCGATCCAGGCCGCCGCCGATTCGTCCCATCCGTCGGACATGGTCAGTCGAAGACCTCGAGCGGGGTGTCGTCGGCGCGCAGGTACTTCCACTCGCTGTAGGGGATGACGAAGGTGGCCGAGGCCAGGTCGCCCAGCCGCCGCTTGTTGCGCGTGACGAGCAGGCAGATGCCGGCCGGAAGCCCGCCGAGCAGGAAGGGATTGACCTCGAACAGCCGCAGCAGGGTACGGACAATGGCCTGCAGGTAGCTGGGCGTCCGGCCATCGCCGCGCACCACGATGGTGCCGGTGAGAACCTTGCCGAGCGAACGCCCCCAGCGGCCCTCGGTGATCGGGAAATAGGCGGCCGCCAGTGCTGTCCCAACCCAGATCATCCAGTCGAACCGCTGGCCCGTCAGAAAGCCGGGACCGAAATAGAGCAGGGCCAGGACGGCGAAGTCGATCCAGCAGCCCAGCCCGCGCCGCACCAGCATCTCGCCGCCGCTGAGGGTTTCCGCCACCTGGGCCACGGTGCGCTTGGGTGTGACCCGGCCCGGTGTGAAATAATCGACAGCGATCGGCACAACGCGCCCCCCTCATAATCCCCGGCGCATACTTACCGGCTGGCGGTCGGATCCGCCACATAGGGTTGCGGGCCATCGGGCAGGTAGGGCTGAGGACCGTCCGGAACGTCCGGCGCCACCGCCGGCATGACCCCGCGCCGGATGTCTCTGGACAGGGTCAGGGGCGCCTGGCCGTGGTTCAGGCGGGCGCGATAGACCTCGACGTTGGACAGCACGTTCATCACGTAGTTGCGCGTCTCGGCGAAGGGGATGCACTCGAGGAAGTCGAGCGGGTCGCCGTTGGGATCGCGCGGATCGCCGCAGAACTTGACCCAGGCCACCGGCCGTCCGGGCCCGGCGTTGTAGCCGGCCGCCGCCATTACGTAGCTGCCGCCGAGGTTGGAGACCATCTGGCCCAGGTAGCCGGAGCCGAGGCGCATGTTGTAGTCCGGCTCCCACAGCCGCTCGGGCTGCCAGGCGACGCCGACCCGGCTGGCCGTGGCGCGGGCCGTGCTGGGCAGCAGCTGCATCATGCCGCGGGCGTCGGCGTGGCTGCGGACCCGGGGGTCGAACTGACTCTCCTGGCGCACGATGGCCAGGACGAAGGCGTCCTCGGCCCCGCCATAGACCGAAGGCGGGGTCAGCAGGGGATAGCCGCGCTCGTGCAGGATCAGGCCGCGCTGGGCGCCCCGGCGATAGGCGATCAGCGAGACCTCCTGTTCGCCCAGGCCCCGCAGGGTGTCGACCAGCATGGCCAGCTCGACCGGCGTCTCGACCGTCTCGCCCATATAGAGGCCGAAGACCCGGACCAGGTTGCGCTCGCCGGCGGCGGACAGGAGGCGCAGGGCGCGGACCAGCTCGCCGGTCTCGAAGTCGGCCAGGTCCCCGGCCGTCGGCTGCGGATCGGGGGTCAGAACCAGGGTGGTGCGCCCGGCCTTCTCGGCCGACAGCTGGCCATAGAAGGTCGTGGTGTGCTCGGCGCCCTGCTCATAGAAGGCCCGAGCCCGGGCGGTGTCGCCCATGGCCTCGGCCGCGCGGCCGCGCCAGTAGGCGGCGCGGGCCTTGCTGACCGGGCTTTTGACGTTCTGTTCCAGCCGCTGGAAATGGGTGTCGGCCAGGCGCGGGTCGCGCAGCTTGTTCAGCGCCAGCCAGCCGGCATAGGACTCGGCCTCGGCGAAATCGACACTCCCCGGGCGCAGGCTGTGGTTGCTGATGGCCCGGTAGGCGGCGGCCGCGTCGCGGACCTTCAGGGCGTCGTTCATGCGCAGGCGCATGGCATTGAAGCCGCCCCCGCTGCCGGTGGCGCCGGCGATGGCCTTGTAGGGCACAGGGCCTGGCGGCAGGGCGGCGGTGTGGGCGTCCTGCAGGGCGGCCAGGCGGCCCTCGGGCCGGGGCCAGCCGGCGAAGTCGTTGACGGCCCGCGACAGCTCGGCCTCGCCCAGATCCTTGCCGATGACATCGACAATGGCCCAGTCGACGATGCGGCGGGCGACCGGATCGGTCAGCAGGGCCTGGGCCGAGCGGGCCCCGTTCAAATCCTTGCGCCGCACCGCTTCCAGGGCCGAGGACAGGGCCTGGGCGGGCGTTGCGCTGGAGACATAGGGCGCCGGCATTGGCGTGGTGGCCACGGGCGGGGCCACGGTCGGCACCGGTTGGTCCTGGCCGACAAGGCTCAGCAGCAGGGTGGCGGCCAGCGCCGATGGCAACAGCAAGATCAACTCGGACGCCTCCCGATCAGCCCGCCGGGGCCGGCGATTCGCCGAGCCCTCAGGCCATTCTGTTTCAACTCATTTCCTCAATAACTTCAAATTGGAGCAAGAGTGGGCCGCGCACGAAAACGTCAGAACGGGTAAGGCGCCGTTGACCAATAAGTTGATATCAACGTAAAAGGCGACGTGACCGACACCCTCGCCTTCGCCGACACTCACCACATCCGCGACCATTGCCTATGCCTGCACGCCCAGCGCGCCGCCCGGGTGCTGGCCCGGCGGTTCGATGACGCCCTGCGTCCCGTCGGGCTGACCAACAGCCAGTTTTCGCTGCTCAACGCCCTGAACCGACCGGCCCCGGCGACGATGGGGGAGGTGGCCCGACTGCTCGGCGCCGACCGCACCACCCTGACCGCCGCCCTCAAGGTGCTGGAGCGCGAGGGCCTGACCCGCGCCGCGCCAGATCCGGCCGACCAGCGCGCCCGCCGCATCGCCCTGACCCCGGCCGGCCACGCCCGCCTGGTCGCCGCCCTGCCGATCTGGACGCGCCTGCACGCCGGCCTCGAGGCAGAGCTCGACCCCGATCAACCGGCCCAGCTGCGCCGGGGCCTCAGCGCCCTGGCCGCGCCCGCGCCGCCGCCCTGTGAGTGAAGAGGAGTAGACCGATGACCATCCAGGTAAGCGCCTATAAATGGGTGCCCGACTTCGCCCAGGGCTTCGTGCGCGACCTGCGGGTGCGCTGGGCGCTGGAGGAGGCCGGCGTGCCCTACGAGGCCGCGCTCGTCGACGTCATGAACAAGGGCGAGGCCTACAGTGACTGGCAGCCCTTCGCCCAGGTCCCGGCCTATCGCGACGGCGAGGTCGAGATGTTCGAGTCCGGCGCCATCGTCATCTTTCTGGCCGAGAAATACGAAGCCCTGGCGCCCCGCGATGACGCCGGCCGGGCCCGGGTCATCACCTGGGTGCTGGCGGCGCTGAACTCCATCGAGATCCACACCGGCCAGATGGGCGACATCGACCTGTTCCATAAGGGCGAAGCCTGGACGGTCGAGCGCCGGCCTCAGGTGGTGGCGGCCCTGACCCAGCGGCTGCAGCAGCTCAGCGCCAGCCTGGGCGACAAGGACTATCTGGAGGGCCGGTTCACGGCCGGTGACCTGATCATGGCCACGGTGCTGCGCGAGGTCGACCGCACCGAACTGTTGTCGAAGTTCCCCAACCTCGAGGCCTATCTCGATCGCTGCACGGCCCGGCCCGCCTTCAAGCGGGCCATGGACGCCCAGCTGACCGTCTTCAAGCAACACGAGCCGGCCTGACAGGGGCCGCTCAACCCGGAGAATTCCCATGCCCCAGTTTCTCGCCGTCTATACCGGCAACCCCAACAATACTGTGGGTCCGGGCGACATGGACCCGGCCGAGATCGGCCGCGGCATGGCCGCCTGGGGACAGTGGATGGAGGACAACGCCGGCCGCGTCGTCGTCACCGGCGGCCCGCTCGGCAAGACCAAGAAGGCCTCCAGGGCCGGGGTGCAGGACATCACCAACCTGCTGGCCGGGTTCGTGGTGGTCGAGGCGGCCGACCATGACGAGGCCGCCCGCCTGTTCCTGAACCACCCGCACTTCGCCATCTTCCCCGGCGAAGGCGTCGAGGTGATGCCGATCATGCCGATCCCGACCCAGCCCTAAGGCACGAGGGCGCTGGTCTGTCGGATCAGCGCCAGGGCGTCGGGCGGCGGCCGCCGCTCCACGCGGCGGTAGATGCTGCCGTCCCGCGTGCGGCTGAGCAGTTCCTGACCGACCATATCGCGCCGCAGGATGGCCGGGTCGCCGAACAGGTGCTCGGCCTGCAGCCGTTCGCTGATCTGGCGTTCGTTCAGCTCCGACTCCGCCGGCAGCCGCGACCACATCACCCACAGGCACAACCGCTGCAGGCTGACCTTCGACGGCCAGCTGACCAACCTGCCAGTTTCGTCGAAGTATCGCGCCGTCCGCTCGACCAGGCGATGATCGACCAGCTCCGGCGGCTTGGCCCGGGCGGCCAGCCGCCCGCCGGCCTCATGCTGAGCCTTCATGGCCTGGTAGTTCCGATGGCCGGCGGCCCGGGCCAGGATATTGAGCAACTGCACATGGCTGGGCAGCTGCTCAAGCGCGCCGAGTTCACGGCTCAGGGTCTTGGCCAGCGCCGAAATGTCGGGCGCGGCGAAGGGGACTACGTCTCTCATCACTCATCCTCGTCATGCCGAGGCGATCCAGTGAGGATCGGTCGTGGTCGCTGACTTACGACTTCGGCACGGGACAAGCAGGTGACGAAGGGGTTCGAAGTGGCAGGTTTAGCTTCCCGGATGGGACAGCGACGCCTTGGTGAACTGCCGACCGGGGAGGGCGATAGCATGTCACCCACGGCCGGGCCAAGCCCGTGCTAGGAAACGGCCATGCGCATTCTGAAGCTGATGCCCGACTACCATTGCTGGCCGCTATGGGAGTCGGGCGACAACATCGACCCGGCGGACCTGCTCCTGTCTGCGGACTTGCGGGCGCGGCTCTTGGCCTGGGCCGAGACCTTCGACGCTGGCCTTGACTGGGACGATCCCGGCAATTCCCCGCCCATGGCCCCGGACGATGAGGCGGCCTTCCGGGCGGAGGGGCGCCGGCTGGGCGAGGACCTGGCGCGAGAGCTCGGTCCGGCCTGGCGGGTTCTGGTCTGGGGCGACTGAGGGCGGTTGACTCGGCCGCCGAGGTCGACAACACTTCGCCACATGGTGAAGTATCAATCCGGCGACATGGACCGCACCTTCGCGGCCCTCGCCGATCCGACACGGCGATATGTGCTCGAACGGCTGATGGCCGAGTCCGGCCTGTCGGTTAGCGAGCTGGCCCGGCCGCACGCGCTAAAGCTGCCCGGCCTGAGCAAACACCTCGATGTGCTGTCGGACGCAGGCCTGATCACCCGCAAGAAGACCGGCCGGACCGTGGCGGTGCATCTGGCCGCCGGGCCGATGCGCGAGGCTATGGCCTGGCTCGAGCGTTACGAGCGGTTCTGGAGCGCCGGCCTCGACCGGCTGACGGCCCTGGTCGAGCAGGAGGATCCGTCGTGACCCTGCCCAGTGTGACGCTCGTTCGCCGCCTCAAGGCCTCGCCAGCCCGCATCTGGGCGGCGGTGACCGACCCGGCGCAGATGGCCCTGTGGTGGGGTCCCGACGCCGGTCAGACGCTCAGCGCCGAGGCTGACGTGCGCCTTGGCGGCCGCTACAGCGTCGTCTTCCGGATGCTCAACGACATGGAGGGCAACCCCACCGGGACCTACCGCGAGATCGTTCCGGAGCAGAAGCTGGTCTTCACCTGGGAACTGGCCGGGGAGGCCGACTCCGTGGTCACCATCCTGCTGGCGCCGGTCGAGGGCGGAACCGAACTCACCCTCACCCATGAACAGCTGCCCGACGAGCCGCACCGCACCAGTCACGCCAGGGGCTGGAGCGGCTTCCTCGACGAACTTTCGAAATTCCTGGGAGAGGCCGTATGAGCGAAATCGTCCTGATCACCTACGACTGGGTGCCGGAAATGCCGCGCGGCCATGTCCGCGACATCCGCCTGCGCTGGGCGCTGGAGGAGGCGGGGTTGCCGTACAGGGTAGAGAGCACGCCCTTCGACGAGCGAGGCCCCGGGCATCTGGCCCACCAGCCGTTCGCCCAGACGCCGTGGCTGACCGACGGAGACATTTCGGTCTTCGAGACCGGGGCCATGCTGCTGCATCTGGGGGAGAAGAGCGCCATCCTGCTGCCAACCGACCCTGTGGCGCGCAAGGAAGCCAAGGAATGGCTGTTCGCCGCCTTCGCCTCGGTCGAGGCCGCGACCCAGCACTGGACCCTGCTGACCATGATGGGCCGCAACCAGCCAAGCCCGGCCTGGGACTTCATCGACCACTTCGCGACCCTGCGGCTGCAGCGGATGGAGGCGGTGCTGGCGGGGCGCGACTGGCTGGCCGGCGATTTCTCCATAGCCGACATCATGATGGCCGACGTGCTGCGCATCGTCGATCGCCTGGACGGTCTGACCGGCTATCCGGCCTGCAAGGCCTACGTCGCCCGCGCCACGGCCCGCCCGGCGTTCCGGAAGGCCTACGCCGACCAGATGGCCCATTTCGCGAAGGCGGACGCGGCTCGGGCCTAGCGCTCGTAGGCCCCCTTCTGGGTGTTCCCAAAATCTCCGATCCAGATCATACCGTGCAGCGCCGCTTGGGTCGGCTGGCGAGCCAAGGGCGTTATGGTCGAGACGTTGTTGACTCGGGTCGACCAGGTTTCCCGGGGGCAGGTGATGAAGATATCGGTTGCAGGCGCCGTGGCGGCCTTGGGTCTAGCGGTTACCGGGACCGCGAACGCGGCCGACTACTTCATCACGGTCAGGGACAGGAACTATCTGTCGGCGTTCGAAGTCTCGTCAGTGAAGAGGGATGGGTCGCTGGCTTCGGCCTTGATGGTTATGGCCAAGCCGGAGCCATTTGAGATCGTCGACTTGAAAGTCGCCTTCATCACGAGCCGCGAAGAGTTTGATTGCGAGAAGCAGTTATCCCGAAGCGTGTCGCCGACCTTACACAATGCCGATGGCAGCGTGATCCGGGCCATGGACGTTCAGAGTGAGTGGAAACCTCTAATCCCTCGGTCCACCGGCGACCTGATGATGAAAGCAGTCTGTGACCCGGCGGGAATACAGAGCGAGCGGGTGGAGACACGGGAGTCCGCTCGCGACGTCGTCGACAACTACCGGCAATTGGTTGAGGGCGCCAAAGCCGATTGAGGCATCCAGGCGACGCACGGATGCCGATGCCCTGCCGCGGGGGATCACCGACCGGGCCTAGCGCCGCCAGGTGATGCGGCGTTCGATCTCGATGCGGTCGGTCCCCATGGCGCAGGCGTAGACCAGCACCTCGACCCCGGCGTCGGCGGCTTGGCCCAGGGCGGCGGCGAACACCGGGTCGAGGTCGGCGCAGGCGCTGAAGGCGTCGCAGTCGGTGCGCTGGACGACGAATAGCACCACGGCCCGGTCGCCGGCCGCCACCATCGCCTCCAGCTCGCGCAGGTGCTTGGCGCTGCGGGCCGCGACACAGTCGGGGAATTCGGCGAGGGTCCCATCGCGGCGATAGTGGCAGTTCTTGACCTCCAGCCAGCAGGACGGCCGGTCGGGATCGGTCAGCAGAAAGTCGATGCGGCTGGCCTCGCCGTACTTCACCTCCGGCCGCACGGCGTAGCCGGTCAGCTCGCGGATGGAGCCTTTGGCCAGGGCTTCGGCCACCAGCTTGTTGGGGTTCATCGTGTTGACCCCGACCAGGCCGCCGTCGGCTTCGACCAGCTGCAGGGTCCAGGGCAGCTTGCGCTTGGGATCGCTCGAGAACGACAGCCAGACGCCCATGCCGGCGTCCCTCAGTCCGAGCATCGCGCCCGGGTTGGGC
Source organism: Caulobacter sp. SRI_014 (assembly GCF_057586315.1). NCBI lineage: Bacteria > Pseudomonadati > Pseudomonadota > Alphaproteobacteria > Caulobacterales > Caulobacteraceae > Caulobacter > Caulobacter sp. SRI_014. The sequence goes on from NZ_JBYCZQ010000007.1 coordinate 20,567, forward strand.
ACATGGGCCGTCACCGCCCGACCGTCGTCCAGAATGACGTCGGCGAAGAAGCGTTTGTAGCGGCTGACCAGCCGGCCGCGGCTTAAGGGTTGAGGCAGGTCCATGCGCGCTCTAGATCGTTGCGGACAGCGATGTAGGGAAGGACGGCCTCGATGGCGAGCCAGGAACGGGTGACGGCGGCGGTCCTCATCATCGGCGACGAGATCCTGTCGGGCCGGACCCAGGACACCAACCTCAACGCCATCGCCCGCTACATCGCCCAGTACGGCGTCGACCTGGCCGAAGCGCGGGTCGTGGCCGACGACGAGGCGGAGATCGTGGCGGCGGTCAATCATCTGCGCGAGCGCTACGACTATCTCATCACCACCGGCGGCATCGGGCCGACCCACGACGACATCACCGCAGACTGCGTGGCCAAGGCGTTTGGCGTGGCGCTGTACGAGCATCCCGAGATCATCGCCATGATGACCGCCCGCTGGGGGGGCGAGCTGAACGCCGCCCGCCGCCGTATGGCGCGGGTGCCGGAGGGCGGCACGCTGGTGAAGAACCCGGTCCAGGGCCCGCCCGGCTTTCAGATCGGCAATGTCTTCGTCCTGGCCGGGGTGCCGTCGATCATGCGCGGCATGCTGGAGGACGTCGGGCCCCGGCTGCGGGTGGGAGCGGTGGTGATCTCCCAGACCCTGCGGGTCGAAGGCACGGGGGAGGGGGCCATGGCCGCCCCGCTGGAACGCGTGGCCAAGGCCCATCCGGACCTGTCCCTGGGCAGCTATCCCTTCTTCTCGTCGGCCGGTTACGGCAGCCAGCTGGTCATCCGTGGCCGCGATCTGGCTCAGGTCGAGCAGGCGCGGCGCGATCTGGAGGCAGCCCTTGCGGCGGAAGGTATCGGAAACATTACCTTCCTTGACACCCGGGGCGAGTAACCGGCACCTTGGGCGCCAACATTTTGAGCATCCTCGAGAGTAACCTCCCCCATGCGCATCGCGTTTGTCGCCGCCGCCCTTCTTCTCGTCGCTTCGCCCGCCCTGGCCCAGGCCCCGCTGGTTGATCCGGCCGCCGCCAAGAAAAAGGCGCTCGATGATCCCAACCGCATCGTCTGCACCCGCGAGCACGTGGTCGGCTCAAACCGTCCGCAGAAGGTCTGCATGACCGTCGCCCAGCGCCAGCGCCTGAAGGACGACGCCGAAAAACTGACCGATCCGGGCAACCGCACGGTCGCCGATGAAGCGACGCTGCGTCAGACGGCTGCCGAAAACGGCAACTAGTCTTCGTAGCCAGGGGGGGCGATGAAACAGATTATCTTCAGCCTTCTGGTCCTCGGATTGGTCAGGCCGGCGCTCGCCCAGACGGAGCCGGGCCCGGCTGACGGCACGGCCGGGACCCGCAACGACTTCAGCGCCGATCCCAAGCCCTGACGGCCGGCGCCCTGTTGGAGAGACCCAGGATGAAACCTCTGCTCATCGGCCTGATGGCCCTCGGTCTGGCAACGCCGGCGCTGGCGCAAGGCGTGCCGGGCCCGACGGTCAGCCCGGTCCAGGTCGACACCCCTGATGATCCCAAGCCGGCGCCGGTCGAAGGCATCAAGAAGGACTCGCTGAACGATCCCGACCGCATCGTCTGCAAGCGCGAGCATGTGGTCGGTTCGAACCGGCCACAGAAGGTCTGCATGACGGTCGCCCAGCGCGAGCAGCTCAAGGATCAGGTCGAGCAGATGACCGACCCCGGTCGCCGCACGGCCGGCACCAAGGACGACTTCGGCTGGCAAGACGGTCCGAAGGATCCCAAGTAGCGGCTTTCGAACGACCGCTGTTCGGCGTACACTCCTTGGCCTGATCTAAGGTGAAGGAGGTCGACATGAGTCTTCTCGTTCCCGCGTTGATCGGCGCCCTGTTTGCCGCGCCGACGGATATGTCCGCCATGAGGGTGTCCAACACCGGCGACACCGCCCGCGTGCCGGTCGGTGCGCCTGGTCGGCTGGATCACAACCGCATCGTCTGCCGCAAGACCCTGGTGCTGGGCGCCGTGCGGCCGAAGAAGGTCTGCCTGACCGCCTTCGCCTGGGCCGAGCGGGAAGACGCCGCCCAACGGACGATGGACACCACCCTGTGGGGCCAGGGCGGCGTCAAGCCGGCAATGGTTCCCAAGCAGTAGTCGCCGCCGCTTGCCATCCCCCGCCGGTTCGGGTTTTCCGAGTCGCGCGTTTTGTCCGATAACCGGTTCCCACTTATCGGAACGCGCTCTAGACAGGGCCGGGCGGGGACGTGGCGGAATGGTAGACGCAGCGGCCTTAAAAGCCGCAGCCGCAAGGCGTGTGGGTTCGAGTCCCACCGTCCCTACGAGGTCGGAGTCTGGTCGGCGTCAGCCCTCCAGGGCCTCGATCATCGCCACCCGGGCGCCATGCCGGCCGCCGTCGAAGGGGGCGGCGAGGAAGGCGTCGACAATCTCCAGCGCCAGGCCTTCGCCGACGAGGCGCGCGCCGATCGACAGCATGTTGGCGTCGTTGTGCCGGCGGATCATGCCGGCCGAGTAAGGGTCGGCGCAGACGCCGCAGCGGATGCCCCTGACCTTGTTGGCCGCCATCATGATCCCCTGGCCGGTTCCGCACAGGATGATGCCGAACCGGCAGTCGCCCGAGGCGACCCGCCTGGCCGCCGCCTCGCCCTGCTCGGGATAGTCGACGCTGCCCGGGCCCGTCGGGCCGATGTCGACCACGGTCCAGCCCTTGGCCGCGATGTGGGCGGCGACGACCTGGCGCAGCCCAATGCCGTGGTGATCGCTGGCGAGGACGACGCGGGTGTTGGCGCTCATGCGACGGCGTTCCGATTCCTTCGCCGCTTTGGATCAGGCGGTTCCGGCCCCGTCAATCGGGCGGCTTAACCCCGGCGGCGAACCGGCCTAGGGTCGCGTCCGGTTCAGGTGTTTCAAAGGGTCTTGAAGATGCGGCTTTCCCGGCGTGACTTCGGCATGGGGGTCAGCGCGGCCGCCCTTCTTCCCACCGCTGTGATGGCCCGCCAGACCGGCGACCTCGACGCCCAGCTGACCGTCTTCCTCGACAAGGCCTTCGAGGAAGAGCTGGCCATGGATCCGGAACAGCTGTCGCAGCTGGGGCGCAAGGAGCAGTACGACAAGCTGACCGACCGCTCCGAAGCGGCCGGCAAGAAGCGCCTCGACTGGCGGCGCGGCAGCGTCAAGGCGATGAAGCGGACGTTCGATCCCGCCAGGCTGGGCGAGGACGCCCGCACCTCCTTCGAGATGTGGTCGCTGGAGCTGGACCGCGCCGAGGAATACTGGCGCTGGCGCGACCACCGCTATGTCTTCGCCCGCGGCGGGGACCACACTGGCCTGCCGAATTTCATGATCAACATGCACCCGGTCGACACCGCGTCGGACGCTGAGGCCTATCTCGCCCGCGTCGCCGCCATCGGCGGGGTGCTGGACATTCAGCTCGACCAGGCCAGGCGCGCCGCCGCCAAGGGCGTGCGCATGCCGCGCTTTTCCTACGAGCAGGCCAGCCTGGACGTCCGCCGGGTGACCACCGGCGCGCCGTTCGACGAGGGCCCCGACAGCGCCCTGTTCGCCGACGCCAAGGCGAAGTTCCAGGCGCTGAAGACCAGGGGCGTGATCGGCGATGCGCAGGTCGCACAGCTGACCAAGGCTGTCGCCGACGCCATGACGGGCCGGATGAAGCCGGCCTACGACCGGCTCGGCGCCTGGCTGGCGGCGGATCGCGAGCAGTCGTCGGCCGACCCCAAGGGGGCCGGTTCGCTGCCGGACGGCGCCGCCTACTACAACGCCATGTTGCGGCTGCAGACCACGACCAGCATGACCGCTGACGAGATTCACCAGCTCGGACTGGACGAGGTCAAACGCATCCGCGCCGAGATGGAGACCCTCAAGGCGAAGATCGGCTTCAAGGGCGCGCTCGAAGAGTTCTTCGCCTATCTGAAGACCGACGATCGGTTTTATGTCTCGAACGACGACGCCGGCCGCGCCCGTTACCTCAAGCTGGCCGACGACTATCTGGCGGGCATGAAGGCCCGGCTGCCCGAACAGTTCGGCCGTCTGCCGCGCTCGCCGCTGGTGGTCAAACGGGTCGAGCCCTATCGCGAGGAGCCGGGCGGCGCGGCCCACTACAGTTCCGGATCGGTCGACGGCTCACGGCCCGGCGTCTTCTATGTCCATCTGTCGGATGTGCGCGCCACCCCGCTCTACGAGATCGAAGGCACCGCCTACCACGAGGGCTGGCCGGGCCATCACATGCAGATATCCATCGCCCAGGAGCTGACCGGCCTGCCGGTGTTCCGCACCCAGTACGGCTATGGCGCCTATGCCGAGGGCTGGGGGCTGTACGTCGAGCGGCTGGCCAAGGAGATGGACTTCTATCGTGACCCCTACAGCGACTTCGGGCGGCTGGGGCGCGAGATCTGGCGGGCCATCCGACTGGTGGTCGACACCGGCATCCACGCCAAGGGCTGGAGCGAGGCCCAGGCCACCGAATTCTACACCGCCAACAGCCCGCAACCGGCGGCCAAGATCAGGTCGGAGATCCGCCGCTACTTCGTCAGCCCGGGTCAGGCGACATCCTACAAGGTCGGCATGGTCAAGATCCTCAGCCTCCGCGATGAGGCGCGAACGGCCATGGGCCCGAAGTACGACCAGCGCACCTTCCACGACCTGGTCATCTCCGGCGGCTCCCTGCCGCTCGGCGTGCTGGAAACGCGGGTGAGGCGCTGGGTGGTTAAGGGCTAGGCCCTCGCCTTCCGCTCCCGACGGCGGCGATGCAGGACGTGTTCGGTATAGCCGTTCGGCTGGTCGCGGCCCGAGAACACCAGCTCCAGCGCCGCCTGCCAGGCCACGCCTTCCTCGTTGCCCGACAGCGGCTCATACAGGGGATCGCCGGCGTTCTGGCCGTCAACGACCTTGGCCATGCGGGCGAAGGTCTCGCGAACCTGCGCCTCGCTGCAGACGCCATGATGCAGCCAGTTGGCCAGGTGCTGGCTCGAAATCCGCAACGTCGCCCGGTCTTCCATCAGGCCCACGTCGTGGATGTCCGGCACCTTTGAGCAGCCCACACCCTGGTCGATCCAGCGCACGACATAGCCCAGCAGACCCTGGATGTTGTTGTCCAGTTCCTGCTGGATGTCGGCCTCGTTCCAGTTCGACTTCGCCAGCGGCGGCGTCAGCAGCGCGTCTGTCCCCGTCCGCGACGACAGGTCGATCCCGGCCCGCACGGCCGCCACATCGACCGCGTGATAGTGCAGCGCATGCAGGGTCGCGGCGGTCGGGGAGGGCACCCAGGCGGTGCTGGCCCCGGTCTTCGGATGCCCGACCTTGGCCTCCAGCATGGCCTTCATCATGTCGGGCGCGGCCCACATGCCCTTGCCGATCTGGGCCTTGCCGTCGAAACCGGTGGTCAGGCCGATCTCGACGTTGCGCTTCTCGTAGGACGCCAGCCAGGCCTCGCCCTTCATCGCCTCCTTGCGGATCATGGGCCCCGCTTCCATGGCGGTGTGAATCTCGTCGCCCGTGCGGTCGAGGAAGCCGGTGTTGATGAAGACAATGCGCTCGCGGGCGGCGTGGATACAGGCGGCCAGGTTGGCGCTGGTCCGCCGCTCCTCGTCCATCACCCCGATCTTGACGGTGTTGCGCGGCAGCCCGAGCACATCCTCGACATCGTCGAACAGCTGAACCGCCAGGGCGGCTTCGTCAGGGCCGTGCAGCTTGGGCTTGACCACATAGACCGAGCCCGCCGGGCTGTTGCGGCGCGCGCCCTTCAGGTCGTGCATCGCGCCGGTGACGGTGATCAGGGCGTCCAGCACGGTCTCGTAGACCGGCTGGCCCTCAAACAGCACCGCGTCGCTGGTCATGTGGTGGCCGACGTTGCGGACCAGCATCAGGCTGCGGCCGGGCAGGGTGAGGCCCGCCCCGTCCGCCGTGCTGTAGCGGCGGTCGTCCTCGAGCACCCGCGTCTCGGTGCGGCCGCCCTTGTCGAAGCTGGCGGCCAGGTCGCCCTTCATCAGGCCCAGCCAGTTGCGCCAGACCTGGACCTTCTCCTCGGCGTCGACGGCGGCGACGCTGTCCTCGCAGTCCTGGATGGCGGTCAGGGCCGACTCCATGACCACGTCGGCGACCCCGGCCGGGTCGTCCTTGCCGATGGCGTGGCCGCGATCGATGACGATCTCCAGATGCAGGCCGTTGTGGACCAGCAACACGCCCGACGGCGCCGCCGCCTCGCCGCGCCAGCCGACGAAGGCCCCCGTGGCGGCCAGGCCCGTGTCGCCCTCGTCGGTCGAGACGATCAGCCGGCCGTCCTCGACGCGATAGCTGGTCGCCGCCTTGTGCGAGCCCCTGGCCAGCGGGGCGACCCGATCCAGCAGATCGCGGGCATAGGCGATCACGCCGGCGCCGCGGACGGGGTCGTAGCCCCCGGCCTTGGTCGGAGGCTCCAGGGCGTCGGTGCCGTAGAGGGCGTCATAGAGGCTGCCCCAGCGGGCGTTGGCGGCGTTGAGGGCGTAGCGGGCGTTGGATACCGGCACGACCAGCTGCGGCCCGGCCAGTCGGGCGATCTCCGGATCGACGTTGGCGGTGGTGATCTCGAACGGCGCCGGCTCGGGGATCAGGTAGCCAATCGCGGTCAGGAAGGCGTGCTGTTCGGTCAGGTCGAAGGGCTTGCCCCTGTGATCCCGCCACCAGGCGTCGATCTGGGCCTGCAGGGAATCGCGGGTCGCCAGCAGGGCGGCGTTCCGGGGCGTGAACCGGGTCAGAATGTCTTCCAGACCGGCCCAGAAGGTCTCGGGCGACACGCCGGTTCCGGGCAGCAGCTCGGCCTCCACGAAGGCCTTCAGGGTGTCGTCGACGATGAGTTTGCTGGCAAGGGTCATGCACCGCTTTCACGCCAACTCGTCCGCGCCGTCAATCCGCCAGCGAGCGGCGCCTTGACCTCGCCACGGTGTGGTGGTTGCTTCCGCGCCCTTGACCCGTATGAGGCGTTCCCGTGCTTGTCCTGATTTCCGCCCTCGCCCTGCTGGCCGCCGATCCGGCGCCGGGCTCCACCGTGAGCCCGGTGGATGTGAACGCACCGCAGCGCACCAGCATTCCGGTCGGCGAGATAGGGGTGAAGGATCCCGACCGCCTGACCTGCAAGCGTGAGGCCGTCGTCGGCTCGCGCCGCAAGACCAAGATCTGCGACACCAAGGCCGGTTGGCAGAAGCGCGAAGACCAGGCCCAGCAGATCATGGACGGCGCCCGGACCACCGGCGACGCCAAGCCGCGCTAGGCGGACTCAGGCGCGCGGCCGGACCATCCCGATCGCCGTCAGCCGCTCCAGCAGCCGCCGCAGCGCCGCCTCGTCCGCCTGCGGATGCCAGGCGGCCATTTCCTGCAGAGTGAAGGCCGGGCGGCCCAGAATCCAGGCCATCGGCTTGTGCAGACCGTCCAGCGGCACAGGGCCCGCATGCTGGGTGCGCAGCATCCAGCCGTCGGCCGTGCGCACCACCTCGGCCGGGCGCGGGGCCGTTTCATAGGCCTCCAGCGGGCCGACGGCGGGTAGAGCGTACTCGCTGAGCTCGCCGAAAATCGACCCCTGCAGGTCGGCCACCTCGCCGACGGCCGCGTCGCTGGTGGCGATGGCCTTCAGCCTGTCGGCCAGCTCACCCAGTCGGGCTTTCAGTGCCGCGCCGCCATCCGCGCGCGGATCGGGCAGCCAGGCGCGGAAGGCGCTGTCCTTCATCGCCTCCTGCTCCAGCACCCGGAACAGGATGCGGGCCGTGCGCGGTTCGACCGAGAAGGTGACGTGCAGCGAAGCCTCGGAACTGGCCAAGGCGTCGTGGAACTGGCCGCGCGGGATGTACAGCAGGTCTCCCGGCCGCATGGTTACTTCCCGCAGCAGCCGGCCCTTCTGGCGATCCATCTGGGCCTGGACGTCGGGGTGATCGGGCGGCCCGACGAGGGGGTTGTCCGCCCGGCCCTCATAGATGCGCCAGACCTTCTCGCCCTCGGTGTGGAAGGCGAACACCTCATGGCTGTCGTAGTGGCTGTTGAAGGCCCGCTTGCCGCCGAACGAGCTGTAGACATTGGCGCTGGTCAGCCCCAGGAGGGCCGTCTCCAGAGTCCGCGCCACGGCCCGCAGTTCCGGCGTCATGGTCTCGACGGCGTTGGCCACCAGGCTGGCGCCCATCGACAGGAAGACCCGCACCTTGCGCGGGTTCACCCGCAGCTGCTGGCCATCCAGGGTGTTGATGCTGTCGCAGTAGTGCTCGGCGGCGATCCGCCGGCCCTCGATGTAGAGTTTCAGCCGGGGCTCGGTCCAGCTGGAGGACACCGACAGAATTTCGTTCCAGCGAGCCCAGGTCAGGATGTCCCGCCGCGCGCCCTCGGCGGCAGGGATATGGAGCGGCGCCTTGCCGTAGGCCTCGGAAAGGAACTGGTCCGGCGTGATCGGCGCAAGCAGGCGGGCGAAACTGTCCATGCCCCTCGATAGCTTCCGGCCCCCAAAAGGAAAAGGCCGCCGCGACCTGTAGAGGTTGCGGCGGCCCGTCCTGGCCGATCCGGGGAGGAGCGGACCGGTCTGTCGTCTGCTCTAGGGCAGGGTGGTCTTCAGCGTCAGGACGACCTTCTCACCACAGAAGGTGGCGCAGTTCAGGTCGCTGTCGTGGTAGCGCAGGTCGAGCGCCAATTTTTCGAAGGGGGCCCAGCCCACGCCGAAGTTCCAGGTGCTGTAGTCGGTGCCGAGGTCGATGACCTGCTTGCCGACGGCGCCGCCGATCGACCACTTGTCGTTGATCGCCCAGCTGCCGTTCAGTTCGCCGTACAGGGCCTCGCCGGTGTTGCCGAAGAATTCCGGCGAGTAGTACCAGGCGGTGCCGATGGTGGCCGGACCGACCGGAACCGAGCCGGCGACCTTGAATTCGGCGAACTCGTAGTTCGAGGCCGAGGAGTCGCCGATGTAGGCGTAGTAGATGGCCGCGATGTCGAGGGTCACCGGGCCCAGTTCCGGCTTCACGCCGACGTAGAGGTCCAGCTCGGCGTCGGTGTCGTCGCCGAAGTCGACGTTCGACAGCCACACGCCGCCGTACAGCGCGCCGCTGGAGACGTCTGCGCCGCCGAAGATCTGCGGGCCGTCCGTCTGGCTGACGCCACGGAACACGTAGTCGCTCGCCACACCGGCGTTGTAGCTGAACGAGAACTCGTCAGCCGCCGCTTCGTCCTGCGCGAAGGCCGCGCCACCGAGGGCCAGGGAGGCGGCAGCGCCGACCAGGGCCAGTTTCCAGAATTTCATTGTCTATCCCCTTATGTTTGGCGCGAGGTGCGCCGTAGCGCCCGAGCGTCGCCCCCGTCTCTTCGATCGGAAGTCCCGCTCAAGATGGGCGAAGGGTTCCCGGGCGGCTAACCTCGGCAGCGGCTATCAGTGCGCACTGTCGCAGCCTGTCGCCCAATTGAGCGACACCCGGGCCCATCGCCTAACTTTTAGGCAGCGGGGCTTGTGCCACGACTCGATTTGACGGGCCATTAAGGATGTGTCCCGCCGGCATAAAGGCCTGATGCGTGGCTTCAGCGCATCGAAAGCGAGGCGAATCCCAGGTGGGTGCCGGCGTCGACCAGCAGGGTCTCGCCGGTGACGTGCCGCGAGGCGGGGGAGGCGAGGAACACCGTCGAGGCGGCGATGTCCTCGGCGGTCGAGGCGGCCTGCAGCGGGGTGGACTTGATGACGCCCTGGCGCATGCGCTCGACCGTGTCGTCGGGCATCGACTTGCCGAACCAGGGCGTGTCGATGAAGCCGGGGCAGACGGCGTTGACGCGGATCTTCGGGGCCAGCGCTCTCGCAAGCGACAGGGTCATGGTCGTCATCGCCCCCTTGGAGGCGGCGTAGGCCACTGAGCTGCCGATGCCGGTGACCGCCGCGATGGAGCTGGTGTTGACCACCGCGCCGGGCTGCGGGGCCGCTTCCAGCAGGCTGCGGGCGGCCCGCACCATCTGGAAGGCGCCGACGACGTTGACCGAATAGAGCCGGGTGAAGTCCTCGGCCTGCAGGGCGTCCAGATCGCTGTGGTTGGGGGCGAACTTGGTCATGCCGGCGTTGTTGAACAGGGCGTCGATCTTCCCGAATTGTGCGGCGTGGGCGACGATTGCCTTGCAGGCCGCGTCGTCGGCGACATCGCCCTGGGCCAGGATGCCTTGCGCGCCCAGCGCCTCGACCTGGCTCACCGTCTCGGCCGCCTCGTCCTTGCTGGAGGCGTAGTTGACGATCACCGCCCGGGCGCCCCGGTCGGCCACTTCCACGGCGATGGCCCGGCCGAGTCCGGTCGAACCGCCCGTCACCACCACCACGAAACCGTCGAAATCCTTGCCCGCCATGTCCGCTCTCCCAACGATTGTTTGAGGTGGGTTGATAGCGCGGCGAAACGGCCTTGTCCGCCCCCAGTCTTGTTACCGTTTCACGCGGGGTCTAAATCGCCGGGATGCAAGAGACCCACCTGACCCAGCTCGGCCAGCAGACGGAGACGCCCAAACGTCCCGAGGACGCTGTCCTGGAGCGCGTGCCCAACCCGCAGGCCGGCGTCACCTATCTGACCCGCTTCGTGGCCCCGGAGTTCACCTCCCTGTGCCCGGTCACCGGCCAGCCCGACTTCGCCCACCTGGTCATCGACTATGTGCCCGGCGACTGGCTGATCGAGAGCAAGTCGCTGAAGCTCTACCTGGCCAGCTTCCGCAACCACGGCGCCTTCCACGAGGACTGCACCGTCGCCATCGGCCGCCGCTTCTTCGAGACCGCCGAAGCGAAGTGGCTGCGCATCGGCGGCTACTGGTATCCGCGCGGCGGCATTCCGATCGACGTCTTCTGGCAGAGCGGCGCCCCGCCCGAAGGCCTGTGGCTGCCCGACCAGGGCGTCGCCCCTTATCGCGGGCGCGGCTGAATTCAGCCCCTTGGTCGGTTGAACAGGCCTAGCGGACCTGCACCTGGCTGGGGAAGCAGCGGCCGACGGGGCCGGGCGTTTCGCTGTCCTGGAAGATCTCCTCCCGGCCCGGCGAGCACCAGTTCTGGCGTTGCACCGAGACGGTCCAGCTGAAGCGCTTGCCTTCGACCGGACCGCCGTCGGCGCTCATCACCTTGGCCCGGGCCATGGCGTCGCGGGCGGCGGCCTGGAACTTGGCCGGAGCTCCGCCGCCGGTCGGGGTGCAGGTCAGCCGGCCGCTGGCGCGGGCGACGCAGTCGAAGTCGGCGGTGAGGGTTTCGTACTTGTCCTGGCCGGACATCGACCACTTGGTCATGGTCGGGAAGCGCGCCCAGTGCAGGCCGGGGCCGGGCTGGAAGCTGGGCGGCAGGTCGGCGGCGCCCCAGGTCCCGAATTTCAGCCGGAAGCCGAAGGTGCGGCCGGTCGGATCGCCGCCGTCGACGGCCTCGACCTTGGCCCGGCTCATCACGGTCAGGGCGGCGGCGCCGAACTGGCCTTCGGAAGGGGTTTCGCTGACCACCCGGCAGTCGAGGACGCCGGTGTCGTTCCTGGCCGCACAGGCCACATCGACCACGCCGCGGTCGATCTGCAGCGCCCGGGCGCGCACCGGGAAGTGGCGGGCCATGTCGACCACCGTCGGCGGCTTTTTCCACTTCAGGCCGACCTTGTCGTAGGTCGGCAGCGGCTGGGACGCGGCGGCCGGCAGGCAGAAGGCCAGGGCGATGAGCGGCGCGGCGATGGCGAGGAGGCGCATGACGGAATCCTGAAAGTTGCCGTGGAAAGCTAGCGGCGGCCGGACCAGCCCGCCAGTTAAACCGCTGTCATGCGCCCATCAGCTGGCGGGGGGTGACCAGACGCTGGTCAGGGCCGACGCCTCGGGCCGCACCCGTTCGGCCGGGGCCTCGGATGGCGTGCCGATGAAGACATAACCCGCGACCTTTTCGGCCGGCGTCAGGCCGAGCAGGGCCTTGGCCTCGTCGTCATAGGCGTACCAGTCGGTGATCCAGTTGGCGCCGTAGCCCATGGCTGAGGCGGCGTGCAGCAGGTCCGTGCAGACCGCGCCGGCCGACAGCAGCTGTTCCCACTCCGGAATCTCGCCGGGCCTGGGGCTGGAAACGACGGCGACGCCCATCGGCGGGGCCTTCAGCTTGCCGAGCTTGGCGGTCAGCTTGACGGCGTCCACGCGGGACGCGGCGATGGCCTCGAGGCCGGCGGCGTAGGCGGCCTTGCCCTCGCCGGTCAGGACGATGAACCGCCAGGGGGCCAGCTTGCCGTGATCCGGGACCCTGGCGGCGAGGCGCAGCAGGTCGGCCAGCTCGGCGTCGGTCGGGCCCGGCGCGGCCAGGGACAGGGCCGAGGCCGAGCGCCGGCGGGCCAGGAAGTCCAGCACGGGCTGGGAGGGAGAAAGAGGAAGGCTTTCGCCGAACGCGGGGGAGGGGGGAACGGTGGTCACAGTGTGGGTCAGACGTCCTGGCGCATGGGGTCAGCCGACTCGTCCATCTGGCGCAGATGGATACGCTCGTCCTTGGTCAGGATGCGATAGCTCGATTCCAGGCCGGGATCGCGCACGCCGTCGATGGTCACGACCGTGGTCAGCTCGCCGGTCTCCTGGTCGCGGAAGTAGCTTTCGCAGACCTGCTTGCCTTCGTATTCGGCCAGGGCGTCCTGGAACATCGCGCTGATCGCCAGGGACTGCTCGGTCGGCGCCGCCGCGCCGTCGGCCAGCACCCGGACCTTCAGGTTGGCGACGGAGTAGGTGCTGCACAGGGCGCCGTCCTCGATGGTGGCGGTCTCCTGCATGACCACTTCGTAGTCGGGCTCGAAGCTGATGCGGAAACGGTAGGTGTGCAGCACCTGGTCCTGCGGCAGCAGTTCCAGGAAGCCGACGTCCTCGCAGCTGTCGTCGCGGTCGCGCCAGCCGCCGCACAGCGGATCGCCGCTCAGAGCCAGGCTGCGCAGGGCCTCGCGGTCGAGCGGCGCCTCGCCGGCGAGGGCGGCCGGGGCGACCGACAGGGCCGCGATGGCGCAGGCGCTCAGCAGGATGGTCTTCATCGGTTCGTCCTTCCCGTCGCGGACTTTGAAAGGGATAAGACCCCCGTCCGGTCGACGCAACGTCAGAGGAACCATGTCACAGGCGCGAAACTGGCTCAAACCGCATGGCGCCGCCTGGGTGCGCACCGCCGAGCGGCCGATCTACGACAATCCCTGGCTGTCGCTGACCGAGTACGACGCCATCGCCCCGACCGGCGCCCCGGCCCTCTATGGCCTCGTGCACATGAAGCAGTTCGGCATTGCCGTCCTGCCGCTGCACGACGACGGCACGGTCACCCTGGTTGGCCAGAACCGCTTCGCCATGGGCTACAGCTGGGAAATCCCTGAAGGCGGCGGGGCGCTGGACGTCGACCCGCTGGACAGCGCCATGCGGGAGCTGCGCGAGGAGACGGGCCTGGTCGGCGCCGACTGGCGGCTGATCCTGAAGATGCAGCTGTCCAATTCCCTGACCGACGAGCGGGCCTTCGGGTTCCTGGCGACAGGCCTGACCAGCGTCGGCGACGATCCCGACGACACCGAGGACCTCGCCGTCGTTCGCGTGCCGTTTCCCGAGGCGCTGGCCGCCGCCACGGCCGGTGAAATCGAGGACGCGTTAACAGTGGCAATGCTGCTGCGGGCTTACCATATGGCGTCAAAGGGCGAGCTGGAGGGCGACCTTGCGCGTTTCGTGCTAGGTTGAAGCCAGGACTGAGGGAGGCCGGTGATGGCCAAGCATCTTGAAGTGGTCGAACCGACCGTCGCGCCGCCCGTCTGGGCGTCCCTGCGCAATGAGGCCGAGCGCGCCTCGAAGGACGAGCCGGCCCTCGCCAGTCTCCTCAACTCCGTCATCCTGGCGCACGACCGCCTGGCCGACGCCCTGAGCTTCCAGCTGGCCCGCAAGATCGCCGACCAGGAACTGCGGGCCATGAGCGCCCGCGAGTTCGCCCAGGAGGCCTATGAGGCCGACCCCTCGATCATCGCCGCCGCCGAACTGGACCTGAAGGCCGTCTTCGAGCGCGACCCGGCCTGCAAGGGCTACGTCCAGCCCTTCCTGTTCTTCAAGGGCTTCATGGCCCTGCAGACCCACCGGGTCTCCCACTGGATGTGGACCCACGGCCGCGAGACCCTTGCCCACTACCTGCAGAGCCGGGCCAGCGAGATCTTCCAGGTCGACATCCACCCGGCCGCCAAGGTCGGGTCGGGCATCTTCCTCGACCACGGCACGGGCATCGTCATCGGCGAGACCGCTGTCATCGGCGACGATGTCTCCATGCTGCACGGGGTGACCCTGGGCGGCACCGGGGCCGAGCGCGGCGATCGCCACCCCAAGATCGGCAAGGGCGTCCTGCTGGGCGCCGGGGCCAAGGTGCTGGGCAACATCCACATCGGCGACTACGCCAAGGTGGCGTCCGGTTCGGTGGTGCTGAAGCCGGTCCCGCCCGGCTGCACGGCTGCCGGCGTTCCCGCGCGTCTGGTCAACTGCCCGACCTGCGAGGAACCGGCCCGGACGATGGATCACACGCTCGCGGACATCGTCTACGACTACGTGATCTGACTTTGGGCTTGCGCGGCGGCCGTTCGCGGCTAGTTTCCGGCCAAATTTCAGTACTCTGCATCGGAGCCCGCCCGTGGACGACGTCGCCATCAAGAAAGTCGAAGCCCACCTCAAGCGGACCTTCGGCAACCCGCACGTGGCGGTGAAGGCCCGCAAGCAGAAGGATTCGGCCGAGGTCGAGCTGAAGGGCGAGTTCATCGGCGTCATCTACGAAGACGAGGATGAGGCCGGCTCCTACATGTTCGAAATGGCGATCCTGGCGGAAGACCTGGACTAGCCTCAGGTGATCCCGCGCGAGGCCCACAGCTATCGCCGGGACCCCGCCGTGCCGTCGTTTCCGGACGACAAGCCGATCATCGTCTTCGACGGCCACTGCGTTTTCTGCAGCTCGGGCATGCGCGCCATCCTGGCGCTCGACAAAGCGGGCCAGTTCCGCCTGCTGCCGGCCCAGACGCCGCTGGGCGAGGCGCTCTACCGCCATTACGGCCTCGACCCGACCGACTACGAGAGCAACATCCTGATCGAGGACGGCCTCGCCCGCTTCAAGGCCGATGGCTCCATTCGAATGGCTGAACGCCTCGGCTGGCCGTGGAGGATCGCCGCCATCGGCCGCCTGCTGCCGGGGTCCTGGGCCGACGGCCTCTACAACCTGGTGGCCCGCAACCGCATGAAGCTCTTCGGCCGCAGCACCGTCTGTTACCGGCCCGATCCCGCCTATGCCGACCGGGTGCTGGGATGAGGGTCCTCATCGTCGGCGGCTATGGCGTCTTCGGAGCCCGGCTTGCCCGCCTGCTGGCCCACGAGCCGCGCCTGCGCCTGCTGATCGCCGGCCGCTCGGCCGACAAGGCCGGCGCCTTCTGCGCCCGCTGGGCCCAGGCCGGCGGCGCCGTCCTTGAACCGGCTGTGTTCGACCGCGACGGCGACACGGTTCAGCAGCTGGCGGCCCAGGCCCCCGACCTGGTGGTTGACTGCAGCGGCCCGTTCCAGGGCTACGGCGAGGCGCCGTTCCGCCTGGTCGAGGCCTGCCTCTCGCAAGGTTGCGACTATCTCGACCTCGCCGACGCCACCGACTTCGTGCTCGGCGTCGAACGGTTCGATGGCCTGGCCAAGGACAAGGGCGCCTTCGCTCTCAGCGGGACCAGCACCTGTCCGGCCCTGACCTCGGCCGCCGTCGGTGCGATGACCGATGACTGGACGGCTGTCCACGAGATCAGCGCCGGCATCGCCCCGTCACCGCACGCCGACGTCGGTGTCAGCGTCCTGCAGGCGATCACCAGCTATGCCGGCAAACCCGTGCCGCTGCTGCGGGGCGGTCGGCCGGCGACGGGCAGGGGACTGGTCGAGGCGCGCAATGTCACCATCGCGCCGCCGGGGATGCTGCCACTCTACAGCACCCGGTTTTCACTGGTCGATGTGCCGGACCTGACCGCCCTGCCGAAGCTTTGGCCGAGCGTGCGCGACATCTGGCTGGGCGCGGGTCCCAGGCCCGAACTGCTGCACCGGATGCTCAATGCCCTGGCGCGGCTGGTCAGCTTCGGCATTCCGCTGCCGCTGGTGAAGCTGTCGGGCCTGTTCCATGCCGCCAAGACACAGCTGAAGTGGGGCGAAGACCGCGGGGGCATGTTCGTCCGTGTGGCAGGCCTCGACGGCGACGGAAAACCCGCCGCCCGCAGCTGGAACCTGATCGCCGAGGGCGACGACGGCCCCTTCATCCCCTCGATGGCGGCCGCCGCCATCATCCTGGGCCTGCTCGACGGCCGCCGCCCGCGCAGCGGGGCCCGCACCGCCGCCGGGGCGGTCACTCTGGCCGACTACCAGCGATTGTTCGACAGCAAGCGGATCGTCACCGGCATCCGCGACGAACAGCCGGCTTCCGCGCCCGTCTACCAGCAGGTCATGGCGGGCGCCTGGGCCGACCTGCCGCCGGCCATCCGCGCCATGCACGATCTGCCCGAGGGCGGCCGCATGGCGGCCGAGGGCCGCGTCGATGTCGACCGGGGCGGCAATCCCCTGGCCCAACTGATGGCCGCCGTCATCGGCTTTCCGGGCGCCCAGAAGGACGGCCGCGTCCGTGTCGACTTCCACCGCAAGGACGGCGTCGAGACCTGGACCCGCACCTTCGGCAACCAGAGTTTCACCAGCCGCCAGTTCGCCGGCCAGGGCCGCGCCGCCGCCCTGGCCGTCGAGGCCTTCGGCCCCATGGGCTGCGGCATGGCCCCGGTGCTGGATGGCCAGCGCCTGCTGCTCGTCCCGCGCCGCTGGACCGTCTTCGGCCTCGACCTGCCGGCCTGGCTCTTCCCCCGCATCGAGGCTTGGGAAGAGGTCGACGCCGACGGCCGCTTCCGCTTCCACGTCGACATCTCACACCCGCTGACCGGCCCGATCGTCCTCTATCGCGGCTGGCTGGTCCCGGTCAGCTGACCCGTCCGGCCTTGGCTCCCTGGCGGGCGCTGTAGGCATAGAGCGCCAGGGTCGCGATGACGAAGACGGCGAAGCCGATTACCATCGCCGGGCCTTCGAAGGCCTCGCCGACCAGGGCCATGGGGTCGGTCTTGCCGGAGTTGATCGTCGCGGCGATCACTGCTGCCAGGGCGACGTTGAACAGTCCCTCGCCGACGATCAGCCCGGACGCCAGCAGCACGCCCATGCGGCGCATGATGTCGCCTGCCGGCTTGCCGGCCGCCCAGCGGTCGTAGATTGAGCCGACCACCGCCCCGATGACGACGGTCGCCGTGGTGGTCATGGGCAGATAGATGCCGATGCCGACGGCTAGTGGCGGCATGCGCATCTTCTTGCTGGTCATGCGCATGACCTCGTCCACCGCCACGATGGCCAGGCCGATGAGCGCGCCGATACCGATCAGGCCCCAGTTCAGGTCACCGCCGAGAACCCCCTTGGCCAGAGTCGAGATCAGAGTCGCCTGTGGGGCGGGCAGGGCGTCCGGACCGGCGCCCGGCGTCGCTGCGAATCCGTAGGCGGTGTTCAGCACGTTGAGCACCGGGGGAATGACCACGGCCCCGGCCAGCACCCCGACCACCAGGGCCGCCTGTTGTTTCCACGGAGTCGCGCCGACCAGCTGGCCGGTCTTGAGGTCCTGGAGGTTGTCGTTGGCGATGGTGGCGATGGAGAAGACGACGGCGGTGGTGAACAGGGCAAAGGCGACCAGCACCGGCCCGGCGTCGGCGGGCAGGAAGGCCTTGGCCATGACCAACAGGAGCGAGGCGCCCAGCACCGCCAGGATCCCGACCCCCGACAGGGGGCTGTTGGAGGAGCCGATCAGCCCGGCCATGTAGCCGCAGATGGCGGCGACCAGGAAGCCGACGATGACGATGTAGACCAGGGCCGCGATCACCAGGACCCAGGCCCCCGAAGCGGCCATGCCGCTGGCCTGCAGGAAGCTGTAGAGCAGGTAGGCCAACGGCAGCAGCAGGGCGGCGCTGATCAGGCCGACAATGCCGATGGGGATGTCGCGCTCGGTGATGTCCAGGCTGGCGCTCTCGCCGGCGCGGCGCCTGGCCTGGGTCGCCAGGGCGCCCATCAGGCCGGTCCACAGCGGAGCGGCCAGGCGCGCCAGGGTCCACAGGGCGGCGACCCCGATGGCCCCGGCGCCCATGAAGCGCACCTGCTTGGCCCAGACGGTGGTTGCGATGTCGGCCATGTCGCCGCCCGGCTGGATCAGACCGCTGGTCAGGATCGGCGTCGCCACGCCCCAGGCGATGAACAGCCCGGCCAGCATGGCCAGGCCGACGGTCAAGCCCACCAGGTGGCCGGCGCCCAGCAGGGCCAGGGAGAAGGAGGTCCCCGCCGCGCCCGCGCCGGCCCCGACCTTGAAGAACTTGGTGAACTCGGTCGCCGCCAGCTTGGTCGCCGTCAGCGCCGCCACGGCGACCGAGGCGAGGGAAGCGACAATGACGACGGCCAGCCCGGCATTGCCCTCGGCGGCGGCCCCCTTGGCCGTCTCCCGCGAGCCGGAGCCGACCTTCAGAACCTCGGCGGCGGCGACGCCTTCGGGGTAGGGCAGGTCGGAATTGGTCACCAGGGCCCGCCGCAGCGGGATGGAATACATGACGCCCAGGGTCCCGCCGATGGCGCAGATCAGGAACGAGGTCCAGAACGGAAAACCCATCGTCCAGTGCCCGATCATCACCAGCCCAGGCAGCACGAAGATGATCGAGGACAGGGTGCCCGCCGAACTGGCCACCGTCTGGACGATGTTGTTTTCCCAGATGGTCGAGCTCCGGAACGCCCGCAGAACGGCCATCGAGATCACCGCCGCCGGGATCGACGAGGCGAAGGTCAGACCGACCTTGAGGCCGAGAAAGACGTTGGCCGCCGTGAAGGCGACGGTCAGCAGGATGCCGATGAACAGGCCGCGGATCGTCAGTTCGACCCGGCGGCCCTGGGCGGTGGTTTGATCAGTCACTTGGCGTCCCCGCTGATTTGGCGCGGAGAGTGGCCGCTAACGCCGGCTACCTCAAGCCCGCAAGGGCGTTGCGGTCAGGGGCCGGGTCATCCGGAACAGGCTCATGGCCGTCTTGCCCAGGATCTTCTGCGCATCCTCGACCCCGACCGCCGCGAAAACCGCATCGATGGCGCTGCGGCTGTAGCCGAAGGTGCTTTCCTGGTGGGGGTAGTCGGAGGACCACATCACCGTCTCGGCCCCGATCCGGTGCAGCATCTCGAGGCCAACGGGGTCGGTCATGAAGGTGGCGTAGCAGTGGTTGCGCCAGTACCAGCTGGGCGGGTGGTTCAGCTTCGGCGAGATCGAGGTCGGGAAGCTGTTGTAGATCATGTCGGCGTCATGGAGCATGCCGGGGATCCAGCTGAGGCCCCCCTCGACGAAGACGCACTTCAGGCCCGGGAAGCGGTCGAACACCGCGCCGAACACCAGCTGACCCCAGTTGTGGCGGAAGCCCTGCATCTGGGTAAGCACCGAGACGCCGACCGCCCCGGGCTCCGCCGTCGGGATGGCCTCGCCGATGTGGAAGGCGAGCGGCAGGCCGCTGGCCTCGACCGCCGTCCAGAAGGGATCCATGGCCCCGTGGTTGTAGTGGATGGTGCGGCCATTCTCGAACTTGCCGGGCTTGATCGGGATCATCAGGCAGGCGGCGCCGAGCTCAACGCAACGCTGGACCGATGCGGCGGCGGCCTCGGGGTCCCAGTAGTTGGGAATCATCACCGGATAGAGCCGTCCGCCTGACCCCGCGCAGACCTCGCCGATATGTTCGTTGTAGGCGCCGAACACCTCCTTGCGGTTGGTCAGCTCGCCGAACATCAAAAGGCCGAACAGGCGTTGCGGGAAGATCAGCTCGCGCGTCACCCCCTCGATGTCGAGGTCCCGGAAGCGCGTCTCCAGGTCGGTCAGGCCCGGATAGCACTCCATCTGTTCGCACAGGCCGGCGGCGATCTCGGGCGGGGTCATCGACTTGCCGGCGATGGAGAGGTCCCAGCCGCCGTCCTTGAAGACCATGCGCGGGGCCTGGTCCTTCAGGTCGTCGGGGAAGCGGTCGATCCAGCAGTCGGTCTCCAGCATGTGGCTGTCGGCCGAAACGATGATCGTCCCCTCGGGCCAGGCCTGGGCGCCGGCCTCTGGCTCGCGGCGGGCGGCAACGGGGATGCCGACCTGCTTTTCGATCTCCAGGATGAAGCCGTCCGGCATGGCGCATCTCCCGTGGCTCTTAGGGCCTTTGCCCGGAAGTAAGCGCTGCGTCCGGCGAGGTGACAAGCCGGACGCAGGGTAAGCTCACGAAATTTCTGTAACGCGTTTAAAAATCAGATGACCCCGAGCATCTCGGCCACCAGGGGGTGACGGACGATGTCGCGGTCGGCGAGGCGGACGACCGAGATATTGCCCACCGACTCCAGCTTTTCGGAGATGTCCGCCAGGCCCGAGAGGGTCGGCAGCAGGTCCGACTGGGCCGGATCGCCCGTCACCACCATCGTCGAATGCCAGCCGAGGCGCGTCAGCAGCATCTTCAACTGCACATAGGTGCAGTTCTGCGCCTCATCGATGACCACGAAGGCGTTGTTCAGCGTGCGGCCGCGCATGTAGCCGACCGGGGCGATCTCGATCAGGCCCTCGGCGATCAGCGCCTTGACCCGCTTCATGGAGAGGCGGTCCGACAGGGCGTCGTAAAGCGGGCGCAGATAGGGGGCGAGCTTGTCCTCGACGTCGCCAGGCAGATAGCCGATGGACTCGCCGGCCTCGACGGCCGGGCGGCTCAGCACGATGCGGCCGACCTTGCCGGCCTCCAGCGCCTCAACGGCCTTGGAAATGGCGATGTAGGTCTTGCCGGTGCCGGCCGGGCCCAGCGCCATGACCAGGTTTTTGCTGTCGATGGCCTCCATCAGGGCCTTCTGACCCTCGGACTTGGGTTTTATTGTCTTGAGGTACCCCTGGTCCCTGTCCTCCTGGCCATGCCCTCCGAGCGGCGACCAGCCGGATCCGACGGGAAGACGGCGGATCTTGCTGTCATCTCCGAATTGACCGGCATCAAAGGCGCCTTCGCGGGCAACGCGCTTGAGGGCTCGCTTGGTCATGAATCAGGCCTCCACAGGGGCAAGAAAAAAGGGCGTCGCCACAACGGCGCGCCCTCGGGTCGGCACAGGAATGATGGAGTCGCTTGCGCGGCCGGGTGGTCCGCTTTCACTGCAGTGTTCGGGCGGGGGATACCGCCAGGACTCGTAACGCGACACCCAGGTCTCCATCGTCGGAGCACGTGGCCGAGATCGGTCACGACAGGTTCGACAGAGCTTTGTTGGCCCCCTCGAATCGCCCGACTAGGATGAGGGTAACTTGGTTTATGAGCGGTTAAGCAAGCGCCTTCTGGCAATATACGGGGTGGACGGATGACTGTTTATGCTTTGGGCGATCGCCGTCCGACTCTGCCTGAAAACAGCGAATACTGGATCGCCCCCAGTGCTTCGGTCATGGGTGACGTGATCCTCAAGAAGAACGCCAGCGTCTGGTGGGGCGCCACATGCCGGGGCGACACCGACACCATCACTATCGGCGAGAATTCGAACGTCCAGGACGGCTCTGTTCTTCATGCCGACTTCGGCGTGCCGCTGAATATCGGCGCCAATGTCACGGTCGGCCATCTGGTCATGCTGCACGGCTGCACGATCGGCGACGGCAGCCTGATCGGCATCGGCTCGATTATCCTCAATGGCGCCAAGATCGGGCGGAATTGTCTCATCGGCGCCAACTGCCTGATCACCGAGGGCAAGGAGATCCCCGACAACAGCGTCGTCATGGGCGCGCCGGGCAAGGTGGTCCGCGACGTCAGCCCGGAACAGGCCCGCGTCCTCGAGGCCTCGGCTCACCATTACGTCGAGAACTGGAAACGCTACGTGCGGGAACTGACGCTCATCGATTGACGGACGTCGCGGAAGCCCGGCTTGCTGGCGCCCAACAAGGGAGCAAGCCGATGGCCTACGAATACATCAAGGTCGACCGCGAAGGGCCGGTCACCATCTTCACGCTGAACCGGCCGGAGGTGATGAACGCCCTCCATTCGCCGGCCCACTTCGAGCTGCACGAGGCGTTTGACGCCTTCGCCGCCGATCCGGAGCAGTGGGTAGGCATCGTCACCGGGGCCGGCGACCGCGCCTTCTCGGCCGGCAACGACCTCAAGCACCAGGCCGGCGGCGGCAAGATGGGCAGCCCGCCTTCGGGCTTCGCCGGCCTGACCAGCCGCTTCGACCTCAACAAGCCGCTGATCGCGGCGGTAAACGGCATCGCCATGGGCGGCGGGTTCGAGATCGCCCTGGCCTGCGACATTATCCTGGCCGCCGACACCGCCGTCTTCGCCCTGCCCGAGCCGAAGGTCGGCCTCGCCGCCCTGGCCGGTGGCCTGCACCGTCTGCCGCGCACCATCGGCGTCAAGCGGGCCATGGGCATGATCCTGACCGCCCGCCGCGTCTCGGCCGCGGAGGGCGAAGCGCTGGGCTTCGTCAACGCCGTCGTCCCGGCCGCCGACCTGATGGCGGAGGCCAAGAAGTGGGCCGCGATGATCAGCGAATGCAGCCCGATGTCGATCCGCGCCTCCAAGGAAGCGGTGATGAACGGCCTGGACGCCCCGTCGCTGGAATCGGCGATCAAGGAGCAGTTCAAGCACCCGGCCGTGGCGGCGCTGTTCAAGTCCGAGGACTTCGTCGAAGGGCCGATGGCCTTCGCGCAAAAGCGCGCGCCGCAGTGGAAGGGTCGTTAGCCCGCACCACAAAGTGCGCAGACCTCCAAGCTCTCCGCCCTTTGGGCGGAGGACCGCTTTCGAGCCTTAGCGAGAAAGCAGGAGGCGGGCCCACCGGCGTTGGAAGGTTAGCGCGTTCCCTTACACGCCGGCGGCGGCGGCCTCCCTGCCCATCCGCCGGTGGAAGTCCCGCCTCCTGTTTTGTCGCCAAGGCTCCAAAACGGTCCTCCGCCCCAAGGGCGGAGAGCTGAAACCTGTGCCTCGCCGTCTGCCTCTCGCTTTTCTCGCGTGAGCCCCTATCTAGACCCGCTCATGACCCAAGCTCCCATTCCCGACGACCTCGTCGCCTCGTTCCAGATCGAAGGCTGGCCGGTTCGCGGCCGCATCACCCGGCTCGGCGCCTCCATCCATGAGGTGCTGACCCGGCACGACTATCCGGAAGCGGTGGCCAACCTGCTGGGCGAGGCCTGCGCCCTGGCCGCCCTGGTCGGCTCCAGCCTGAAGTTCGAGGGCCGGCTGATCGTCCAGGCCCAGGGCGATGGGCCGGTCTCTTACGTGGTCTGCGACTACGACACGACCGGCCAGTTCCGTGGCTACTGCCGTTTCGACCCCGAGCGCGTCGCCGAGGCCGGCAAGGGCTTCATCCGCCCCGGCGCCCGCACCCTGCTGGGTGATGGCCTGTTCATCATGACGGTGGACCAGGGCGAGGACATGGAGCGCTACCAGGGCATCACCCAGATCGAGGGCGAAACCCTTGCCCTCTGCGCCGAGCAGTATTTCGCCCAGTCGGAACAGACCCCGACCCGCGTCCGCCTGGCTGTCGGCCAGATCGACACCGGCGAGGGCCTGACCTGGCGGGCCGGCGGCCTGATGATCCAGAACATCGCCAGCGACGACGCCCGTGGCTCGACCGAGGACGTCTGGACCCGCGCCCAGGCTCTGTTCCAGACCACCGGCGAGGACGAACTGGTCGACCCGACTCTGTCGTCCGAGACCCTGCTGTGGCGCCTCTTCAACGAGGACGGCGTGCGGGTGTTCGAACCCCATGCCCTCAAGGCCTTCTGCCGCTGCTCGGAAGACCGCATCGCCACGGTGATCGACAGCTTCTCCGACGAAGAGAAGGCCGAGATGGTCGAGGACGACGGCAAGATCCGCGTCACCTGCGAATACTGCAGCCGGGTCTACGCCATCGATCCGGACGCCGTGGCGCAGTAACGGCGTGGAGTGGCCGGTCTACGCCCTGATCGCCTATGCCGTCCTGGGCGTTGCCGGGATGATCTGGGTAGACATGCGGTTCCAGCCACCGGCCTGGCTGTCCTGGCCGCTGTGGGCGGCGGTCGTGCTGCCCTTCATCTGGTTTCTCCTGAAGTGGTCCGGGATGAACGGCGTCGAGGCGACTTTGGCTCTGCCGATACTCGCCGTCATCCTGACGATCCGGTACGGCGCGGCGTGGCTGCTCAAGAAGTTTCTAACCCGCAACGACGACTAGTTCAGCTTCTTCGAAGCCCCCGGCAGGTGCAGCGAGAACTCGGGGATCGCTGCTTCGAACGCCTCGCCGTCGTCGGTGACCATCTGGTAGGCCCCGCTCATCAGGCCCGACGGCGTGTCCAGCGGGCAGCCAGAGACATAGCGGAAGGCCTCGCGGCCCTTGAGAATCGGCTGCTCGCCGACAACGCCGCGGCCGCGGATCTCTTCCTGCCGGTTGCGGGCGTCGGTGATCACCCAGCGGCGGGACACCAGCTGCACCGTCTCGGCGCCGTGGTTCTCGATTTCGACCGTGTAGTTCCAGAAGTACTTGTTCTCGATCGGATCCGAATGGGCCGGCTCGTACGAGGCCTTCACCCGAACGACGACGTCGCGGGTGCGGGCTTCATAGACCGGGCTATCCGTGGTTCCGCGCTTCCGTATCGGTCTCATGCAGCATCCAACGCCTGAACGATGTCCCTCGTCAGGTCGGCCACATCTTCCAGCCCCACGCTCATCCGCACAAAACCCTCGGTCAGCCCGATTTCGAGCCGCTTCTCCTCGGGCATCGCGCGATGCGTGGTGGTCGACGGATGGGTCGCCATGGACTTGGCATCACCCAGATTGTTGCTGATGTCGACGAGGTTCAACCCGTCGAGGAATCGCCATGCCGCCTCACGCGAACCGAGGTCAAAAGCCAGCAGGTTGCCAAACCCGCTCATCTGGCTGCGCGCGACGGCCGCTTGCGGGTGATCGGCCCGGCCCGGATAGCGCACGGACCTGGTCACCGGGTGGTCGGCAATGACGTCGGCCAGCACGGCGGCCGTCTCGGTCTGACGGCGGACCCGCAGGTCGAGCGTCTCCAGCCCCTTGAGCAGCACCCAGGCATTGAACGGGCTGATCGCCGGGCCGGTGTGGCGCAGGATGTCGCGGTAGGCCTCGTCCATCAGGGCGAAGTCGCCAAGGATGGCGCCGCCGAGGACGCGACCCTGGCCGTCGATGTGCTTGGTCGCCGAATAGACGACGACGTCGGCCCCCAGCTTCAGGGGCTGCTGGAAGATCGGCGTGGCGAAGACGTTGTCGACCACCACCTTGGCGCCGGCGGCGTGGGCGATCTTGCAGACCGCCGCGATGTCGGTGACCTCCAGCAGCGGGTTGGCCGGGCTCTCGACCAGCACCACCTTGGTGTTGGGCCGCATGGCCGCTTCCCAGGCCTCCAGGTCCGTCGCGTCGACGAAGGTGGTTTCGACCCCGAAACGCGGCAGCCAGTTGGCCACGATCCAGTTGCAGCTGCCGAACAGCGCCCGGCCCGCCACCAGATGGTCGCCGGCCTTGAGCAGGCCGGTCAGGGCCACATGCACCGCGGCCATGCCGCTGGCCACGGCGCGGCAGAATTCGGCCCCTTCCAGCAGCGCCAGCCGCTCCTCGAACATCTGGGTCGTGGGGTTGGCGTAGCGGCTGTAGACGAACCCCGGATCATCGCCGGCGAAGCGGGCGTCGGCGGCCCCGGCGCTTTCGTAGACGAAGCTCTGGGTCAGGTAGATCGGCTCGGAGGTCTCGCCGAACGGACTGCGGTTCAGCCCGCCGCGGATCAGCTTGGTGGCCGGCTGCCAGCTCTTGGGGTCATCGGCCATGGGGAGGCTCCTTCGTCTTGCCGCGCTTGAACCGCATCGGGGCGCCGTGGGCAACCCTGAGGGGGCCAAACTTCTGTTGAAGGAGGTGTCAGTCCGGCTGCAAGGTGGAACCATGATCATCAAGGACCGCCATGGCGTCGATCTGACCGGGGCCAGCCGCAACGCCGTCGACCTCTGGGACGAGGCCGTCGCCGCCTACAACCGCTATGCCGGCGATCCCGTCGCCCTGCTCGACGCGGCGATCGCCGACAGTCCGGGCTTCCTGATGGCCCATGTGCTCAAGGGCTACATGCACGTCCTCGGGTCCAACCCGAGGGCCGTGAAGGTCGCGCGGCGGTGTCTTGAGGCAGCCAACGGCCTGACCGAAAGCGGGGGCTGGGGCGTGCAGCATCGCGCGGCCCTCGCCGCGCTGCTCGAAGAGCCGGCGGATATTGCCCGGGCGGCGGCGATCCTCGAAGACCTCTCGCTGGCCGAGCCCCGCGACATCATCGCCCTGCAGATCGGCCAGACCCTGGACTTCCTGCGCGGCGACGCCCGCATGCTTCGCGACCGCATCGCCCGGGTGACCGGCGTCTGGACGCGGGACATGCCGGGCTACCACGCCATCCAGGGCATGCTGGCCTTCGGGCTTGAGGAGACTGGCGCCTACGCCCGGGCTGAGGCGGCCGGCCGCCTGGCCCTGGAGCTGGAGCCGCGCAACGGTTGGGCCCGCCACGCGGTGGCCCATGTGATGGAGATGCAGGACCGGCGCGAGGAGGGCCTCGCCTTCATGCGCGCCGACACCGCCCAATGGACCGAAGGCAGCTTCTTCGCCGTCCACAACTGGTGGCATACGGCCCTGTTCCACCTGGGCCTGGGCGACACGGACGGAGCGCTGGAAGCCTTCGACGGCCCCATCTTCGGCGACCGGTCCGACCTGGCCTTCGATATGGTCGATGCGGCCGGGCTGCTGTGGCGGATGAACCTGATGAAGGCCGATGTCGGCGGCCGCTGGGACGATCTCGCCGACCTCTACGAGAAGCAGCCGCACGGCCAGTATGCCTTCGACGACGCCCACGCGATGATGGCTTTCGCCGCCACCGACCGGCGCGACGAGGCAGGCGCTGTCCTGGCGGCGCTGGAAGCGGCCGCGGCGGGGCAGGGCGAGCCGGCGCTCGTCGCCCGCGAAGTAGGGTTGCCGATCGCCCGCGGCATCGAGGCCTTCGGTCTCGGCGACTACAACCGCAGCATCGACCTTCTGCTTCCGGCCCGCAACGGCGCGGCCCGGTTCGGCGGCAGCCACGCCCAGCGCGACGTCATCGACCTGACCATCATTGAAGCGGCGCAAAGGGCGATGGACTGGGAACTGGCCGAAGCGCTGAAGGCCGAGCGCGCGATCGCCCGCAGCTGACCGTCGGCTGCCCGACACCGTCGGCGGAACCCTGTTCGGCGAGGCGGCGTTGAGGTTAACGTAGCGTGCGTACTTCCCCTTGCCGGAGAGCCACACCTTGCCCCTGACGACGATCTTCCGCGTGTTCGCGGCCATCCTCGCCCTGTTCGGAATCCTCAACTTCGTCCTGCTGATCCTGGCCGACCCCATCGGCCGGTTCTCGCCGGTCAGCTTCAGCGCCACCACCAGCCTGACCGACGCCATTCTGCTGTTCGGCGTCGGGGCCGGCGTCTGGGTGCTGGGGCAGGGGGCTGGCGGGCACAAGTCCCACCACTGAACGATAAAATATACGATAAATCAGTCACTTAACGAATATGTCTAGACATATTCGGGGCCCTCTGGCGGCCTCCGCGCCGGCTGGCGGATCGGCGTGGCGCGCAGGTTGGCGCCCGGTGTCAACAATCCCCGCGCCGGCGCCTACGTGGCGCCTACGCGGGCGCCTACAATCCCGCGCTCAAGATCAACGCCAAGGCCCACGCCACAAGGGCTTTTGCGGAATCCTGGCCGATGCACCCCATTTTCCGTAGGTGTGACGGTCGAGGTATAATGATCGCCGCTTCGATAACCCGCGTTCGAGGCTCCCGAAGATTCCCTTGCAACCGGCCCCGCGCGCGGCGAATGTGGTTCGACGATGACAGAAACACCGTCCGCGGGGATTCTTCCCTGCCAATCCATCGAGGATCTGGTCGCGCAAGGCGCCATCACCTCGCTTACCCCGTTCGATGCTGACCAGGTCCAACCGGCCAGCCTGGACCTGCGCCTGGGCCTGCGGGTCTGGCGCGTGCGCGCCTCCTTCCTGCCGGGCCGCCGCAAGGTGCTCGACCGGATCGCCGACGTTTCGATGCACGAACTCGACCTCACCCGCGGCGGCGCCGTGCTCGAGCGCGGTTGCGTCTATATCGCCGAGATCCAGGAAAGCCTGGCCCTGCCGCCGGGCGTCTCGGCGCGCGGCAACCCGAAGAGCTCTTCGGGCCGGGTCGACGTCTTCGTCCGCCTGCTGACCGACCACGGCCACGCTTTCGACGACGTCGTCGAAGGCTATCACGGCCCGCTCTACCTGGAGATCGCGCCGCAGACCTTCTCGGTCCTGGTCCGCCCGGGCACGCGCCTGAACCAGCTGCGCCTCAAGCGCGGCAAGCCTCAGATCCTCGAAACCCGCAGCGTCGGCGTCGATCTGTCGGCCGGCATGGCGGGCTTCCGGGGGCGCCGCCACGCCGGGGTCATCGACCTCGACCATGAGGACGGCCACGACCCGCGCGACTTCTGGGAGCCGCTGGAGCCGCGTAAGGGCGAGCTGCTGCTCGATCCCAACGAGTTCTACATCCTGGCCTCCAAGGACGACATCGAGATCCCCGTCCTGCAGGCCGCCGAGATGACCCCCATCGACCCGGCCGTCGGCGAGTTCCGCGTCCACTACGCCGGCTTCTTCGACCCCGGCTTCGGCACCTCGGAAACCGACTCCGTCGGCTCCAAGGGGGTGCTGGAGGTGCGCAGCCACGAGACTCCCTTCCTGCTGGAGGACGGCCAGACCGTCGCCCGGCTGGTGTACGAGCCGCTCACAGCCCGCCCGACCCGCCTCTACGGCGAGGACGGTTCGCACTACCTGCGCCAGGGGCTGAAGCTGTCGAAACACTTCAAGGTCTGGAAATAGCCTGTCGGCCTGTCAGGTGAACTAGACGTAATGTCTAGGTCGCTTGACATGGCGACTGACTCGATGAGACAAGCATCCTTGTCACAAGGACAAGGACGTTCGACATGCCGAAATCATCCCCCGGCGAGGGCCGCGCCCAGCGCAGCCGCAAGCAGCTGATGCTGGCCTTTATGGGCGCCGCCGCCGGGCTGGTGCTCGCCTTCGCCTCGCTGAGCATGGAGACCAGTGTCGTCACCACGATCATGGCGGTCGTCGGCTTCGCAGTCTCCATGGGCTCGATTCACGCCAGCCAGCGCTGGTGGAAGGAAGCCGATGAGGCGGTCAAGGAGGCCCACAAGACCGGCTGGTACTGGGGTGGATCGGGCGGCCTGGCCGTGGCCGGCGGCCTGCTGGGGTTGTTGTTCGCCCTCGAACCCGACTTCTCGCTGCGCCAGTTCGCCCTGTTCCCCGGCGACGCGGGCCTGATGGCCACCGGCCTGTTGATCCCCATCGTCTTCGCCTTCGTCGGTTACACCATCGCCTGGGCGGCGTGGTGGTTGCGCAATCGCTAGGGAGGCAAGGTCATGAACCGCATCAATCCCGCCAGCCCCGCCATGCGCCGTTACCTGGGCCGGTTCGTCCCCGTGATGGTCCTCTACGTGATCGTCCTGTCCGCCACGCTCTGGGCCATCAGCACCCTGACGCCCACCGGCCCGCTCCTCTGGGCCCTGGCCGTGGCGCCGGCGCTGCCGGTGGTCGGCTGCATCGTGGTCATGGGGCTCTATCTCCTCGAGGAGAAAGACGAGTTCACCCGCGCCGTCACAGTCGAATCCATGCTCTGGGGCATCGGCGCGACCCTGACGCTGACCACCGTCTGGGGCTTCCTCGAGAACGCCGACGTGCTGCCGCACTTCCAGACCTACCTCGCCTTCCCGCTGTTCTGCGGGGCTCAGGGTCTGGCCCAGTTCTTCGTGGCGCGGAGGTACCGGTGAAGAACCGCCTGAAGGTCCTGCGCGCCGAGCGCGACTGGAGCCAGGCCGACCTCGCCGACCGGCTGGAGGTCTCGCGCCAGACCATCAACGCCATCGAGACAGGCAAGTACGACCCCAGCCTGCCCCTGGCCTTCAAGATCGGCCGACTGTTCGGCCAGTCCATCGAAACCATCTTTGACGACGGAGAGTCCCAATGACCTCTTCAACAGCCACCACCCGCCGCCTCACCGTGAGGAGCATCCTTGTCTGCCTCGGCCTCGTCTTCGGCGGCGCGGTGGGGTTTGCCGTCGGCAAGCTCATCAAGACCGGCGTCATCGATGTCGCGTCCATGGGGTGGTCCGACGAAGCCGCCGTGGTGATCGCCATCTCCTTGATGGCGCTGGGCCTGATCATCGGCCTGGTCAGCCTCAATCGCCGCGCCGCTGGTCGGATGATGGATCCGGACGGCGATCGGCCGGCGACAGCCGGTCAGGCGTCCTTCTACCGGCAGCAGGGCCTGGTCCTGTTTCTCGCCGGGGCGATGATGGCCGGGCCGGTCGCCGCCGCGGTGCTGTACGACCCGCTGCCGTTCCCCGTCGCCTCGGCCGTCATGCTGGCCGTCGTCGCCGCCTTCCTGGCCCAGACGGCCTACAACCTGCTGGTCTGGCGCAGGGCCGATGAACTGATGCGCCAGACCATTTCCCAGACGGGCGCGGTCTGCTTCTGGGTGCTGCAGGGCATGCTGTTCCTCTGGGCGGCGGCGGAGAAGCTGAACCTGGCGCCCGCCCTGTCGGCCTGGGACATGATGACCATCATGATGGGCTTCTATCTGGTGGTATCGGCGGCAATGTCGGCCCGCCGCGGCCTGGCCTGACGTTTCGACATCTCCCCGTAGGATTTCCCCGCCATGCTGCCCAAGACCATGCGCCTGCTCGCCGTCATCCTGGCCTTTCTGGCCCCCGGACTTGCCGGGACTCTGGCGCACGCCGCGGCGCCGACCCGCTTCACCGTCGAGGTGCGCGGCAAGGGGCCGGACGTCATCCTGATCCCGGGCCTCGCCTCCAGCCGGGCCGTCTGGGAACCGACCGCCAGGGCCCTCGAAGGCCGCTACCGGCTGCACGTCGTCCAGGTGAACGGCTTCGCCGGTAGTCCGGCCGGAGCCAATGCCCAAGGGCCGATCATCGATGGCCTGGTCGAGGAACTGGCCGCCTATATCGCCGACAACAGGCTGGATCGTCCGGCCGTCATCGGTCACTCGATGGGCGGATTCACCGGGCTCGCCCTGTCGCGGCGCCATCCCGAGAGCCTCGGCCGGCTGATGGTGGTCGACGCCTTTCCCTTTTTCAGCATCCTGATCCAGGCCAAGGACGCCGTCGCGGCCGAGCCTGTCGCCGCCCGGACCCGCGCCAACTTCGCGACCATGAGCGACGAGGACCTTCTGAAGGTTCAGACCCGCACCATGGCCTCGTTGGTCAAGGACGAGCAGGGGCGGAGGGACTCCATCGCCTGGTCGATGGCCAGCGACCGCCAGGTGGTCGGCCAGGTGACCTATGAGGTCATGACCACCGACCTGCGCGGCGAACTGGCCGCCATCACCACCCCGGTCACCGTGGTCTACGCCAAGGACGCCAGCATGGGGTTCGTCGGCAACATCATCGGCGGCGTCTACAAGGATAACTATGCCGCCTTGAAGGGGGTGAAGATCATCGAGATCGACAATTCCCTGCACTTCATCATGATCGACCAGCCGGAGGCGTTCCTCCGCGAAGTCGAGACCTTCCTTAAATAACCTCAGCCTCGAAAAGAGTGGATCGCTTCATGTTCAAGTCCCTGCGGACCGCCAAGGTCCTGGCGGTCAGCGCCATCGCCCTGCTGGGTGTGGCCTGTTCCAGCACCCCCGCCAAGCCGCCTGTCGCCATCGCGCCGGAGCCGCAAGGCCCCGCCATGTGGGTCATCCGCGACCACGACTCGACCATCTACCTGTTCGGGACGGTCCACCTGCTGCGGCCGGAAACCAAATGGCGGACGCCGAAGTTCGAGGCCGCGCTGGCCTCGGCCGATGAGCTGTGGTTCGAGATCACCGACGGCGACGATGCGGGCAACATGCAGTCGCTGGTCATGACCATCGGCATGGATCAGGCCAATCCGCTGTCCAAGAAGCTGACGCCCGAGCAGTACGCCCGCGTGAAAGCCGCCGCCGACAAGGCCGGCTTCCCGGTCGCTGCCCTGGACAACATGAAGCCCTGGATGGCCGGCCTGACCCTGTCGGTCCTGACCATGATGAAGTCCGGCTTCGACCCCAACGCCGGCGTCGACAGCATCGTCAAGAAGGAGGGCGAGACGGCCAAGAAGCCTCTCCGCGCCTTCGAGACCGCCGAGCAGCAGCTGCGCTTCTTCGACAGCCAGCCGCCCGAGGTGCAGGTTGAGTTCCTGATGAGCAGCATCGACGAGTTGGACGAGAGCGCCGACATGCTCGACGGCCTGGTCAAGCACTGGGCGGTCGGTGATATCGCCGCCCTGGAAGCCGACCTCGTGTCCGACATGAAGAGCGAGTACCCCGACCTCTACAAGGTCCTGCTGGTTGACCGGAACGCCGCCTGGGCCAAGACCCTGGCCGAACGGCTGAAGGGCAGCGGCGTCAGCTTCGTCTCGGTCGGCTCGGCTCACCTGATCGGCAACGACAGCGTGCAGAGCTTCCTGGCCAAGCAAGGCATCAAGGCCACCCGCTACTAGAGCATGTCAGGGCGAAGTGTATGCGGTTCGCCCGCCCGGACATGCTCTAAATGTTTGATTCTAGACCCTTTTGATCAGGTTTTGATGCGTACATCAAAACCTGAAAGGGTCTAGGCGGTCAGAAGCGCGGCCAGCTGTTCGGGGTGCGAGTAGTAGGGGAACAGTCCGGGTCCGGGCAGCTCCCCGAAGCTGACGCCGGGCAGGTGGCCGTAGACCGCTTGCAGGCCCGGCATCGGCATCTCGGGAAACTCGATGACCCGCCAGCTGGCGCCGCCGACCACCGGTGGCGGCGTCCAGCCCCGGGCGAACAGGGCCTGTTCGACGGCGAAGCCGCGGATGGTGCGGGCCGACATCGCCTGGCAATCGCGGATCAGGCTGGTCAGCACCGTGGGTTCCTCGACGATCAGCCGGTCGGCCTCGATGTGCTGGGCCGAGCGCAGCACCGTCTCGCGTAGCAGGTTGGTGCTGTTCTGGCGGCGCATCAGCTCGGCGATCAGGGCGATCAGGTCCGGCTGGGTGTAGAACAGCTTCTTCACCGCCCCGGTCACCGTATTCTCGGCCCGCACCCGGCGCGTACCGGAGGCGTTGGGGCGCAGCAGCACCCCGTCCGTCACCCGCTCCGGATAGCGGCTGGCGAAGGCCAGGGCGGCGGCCGCCCCGTCGTCGCGCGCCGCGATCCGCACCTGGCTCAGCCGCAGGGCGCCCAGGATGTCGGCCATGTCGTCGGCGCAGGTGGTCAGGTAATCGCCTCGGTCGGGCTCGGTCAGTCCGAACCCTGGCCGCTGGGGCACGATCGGACGCCAGCCCCGGGCGTGCATCAGGGAGACAAAGGCCGGGGGCAGGGTGCGGCCGGTGATCGATCCGTGCAGGATCAGGATCGGCCGGTAGCCGCGCGGGCCATAGTCCCAGAAGGCGACCTGGCGCTCGTCCCGCGTCTGGATGACCCGCAGCTTGCCCGACAGGCTCTCGGGCTGCAGCGCCGTCTCGGCCCCGTGGGTCATGGTCACCAGGGCGCCGGCCTCGGTGACGATGCGCACCAGGTCCCGCGCCCGGCCGACCCCGGCCTTGGCGTAGAGGGCCTTCAGCTGGCCGCGGATGGTCGCCTCCTGCACTCCCAGGGTGCGGGCGATCTCCGGGGCGCTCAGCCCTTCGGCGGTCAGGGCCCCGACCCGGGCCTCGGCCGGGGTGGCGCCCAGCACCTTGGCCATCAGGGGTTTGAGGTCCGGCTCCAGGAAGATGTCGCCGCACATCAGGGTCATCAGCCGACGGACGATGTCGCTGGTCCGCTTGACCCCCAGCCGCTTCTTGATCTTGCCCAGCGCCTCGCGGGCCGTCTCATAGCCGACCCCGATCCGTTCGGCGGCCACCTGCACGGTCGGCGCGTCCAGCATGGCCTCGGCCAGCCGCGACTCCAGGGGCGTCAGGCCCAGCATGGCCGCCGCCTCGAGGGCCAGGGACTTGTCCCGCGAGGGGGCGAAGCACATCAGGACAATGCGTCTTGCGCCGGCCCGGGCGATCTCGCGCACCTCGTCCGGCACCGGCCAGTTCTGCAGCGCGTCGGACCCGGCGGCGCAGGCGGCCATGGCCGCGCCCTCCAGGTCATCGACCAGACCGGAAGCTTGCCCCTGACGCGCCGCCTGATGGGCCAGCCGGCGCAGGGCCGGGCTGTCACCAGGGTTGCCGAACCACTCGCGGAAGCGGCTGTCGGCGTAGTGGCAGCGGTGGTCCAGCCCGACCACGGCCATGCCGAAGCCCGCGCGGGGCGCCAGGCTGGTGAAGGCGGAGGCGTTGATGACGGCGGCCATCTGCAGCGCCTCGGCCAAAGCCTCGGGGTCGCGGTCGGCGGTGGTGTGCAGCAGCTGCCAGCTGTCGATGGTCGCCATGCTGACGTCGCCGGTGGCGAAGCGGTCCAGCATGGTGGGGGCGGTCTCTACGCTATCGAACACGACTCTAGGCTTCCCGACAGGTCCCTCGGGCTATGCCTAACATGGGTAGCTGAAATCAGGCCACCTTTTCGCGCAGGTAGATCGAGCGCTTGGGCGTCATCATCACGCGCTGGAGCATGGGCACGAAAGCGTCGAGCGGCATCGACTTGAAATTGGGGTCGAAGGCCTCCTGGTCGAACAGGTGGCAGAACTGGGCGGTATACTCGAAATCCGGATGGCCGCGGTACTGGTCCCGCATGTTCCGGTCCAGGCCCAGGTGGTGGAAGAAGTAGTAACCCTGGAAGATAGCGTGGTTGGCGACCATCCAGTGGTTCCGCTCCGAGACGAACGGCTGGACGATGGCGGCGGCGACGTCGGCGTGGTTGCGCGGGCCCAGGGTGTCGCCGATGTCGTGGAGGAGGGCGCAGACGACGTATTCCTCGTCCATGCCGGCCTGATGGGCGCGGGTGGCGGTCTGCAGGCTGTGCTCCAGCCGGTCGACGGCGAAGCCGCCGCAGTCGCCTTCCAGCAGCTTGAGGTGGGCGATCAGGCGGTCGGGCAGGCCGCGCCCGAACTCTGCCGAGGCCTGGGCAATGGCCAGCCAGTCTTCCTGGGTGCCGTCGACCATCGCGTGGAACTTGGCTTGCCCGTGTTCACCGTCGGCCATGATGCGTCTCCCGAACGTTTGTTTGAGCCATGGTGCGGGAGGGGAGGCCGGGCGTCAACGGCGTCAGGCCGCCTCGCCCGTGATCCGCGACCGCACGGCGCCGACCTGGGCCGCGATGTGGTCGATGAAGGCCCGCACGCGCGCGGTGCGGCGCAGGTCGGCGTGGGTGACGATCCACAGCTCGCGGCCCAGTTCCCGAAGGAGGCCAGGAACGACACGGGCCAGGGCCGGTTCGTCATCGCCCAGGTAGCACGGCAGCACGGCCAACCCGACCCCCTCGCGGGCGGCGACCATCTGGTTGATGACGCTGTTGGTGCGATAGACGATCGCCGCCTCGGGCAGGCGCTCGGCCATCCAGTCGGCGGTGTTGACGCCGGTGACGGTCTCTTCCCAGCCGACGAAGGCCTGGTCCGGAAGAGCCTCCGGCGTCAGGAGCGGGCGGTCGCGGCAGCCGTAGACGGCCCAGCCGATGTCGCAGAGCTTGCGGCCGTGCAGGTCGCCCTCGCGGGGGCGCGAGACCCGCAGCGCCACATCGGCTTCCCGGCGCGACAGGCTGAGCACCCGGTTGTCGATGATCAGGTCCAGTGAGATGGCCGGGTGCTCGCGCCGGAACCCGGCGATGAAGGGGGTAAGGAGTTTGTAGGCCAGCGTTTCGGAGCAGGTGACCCGCAGCCGGCCGCTCAGGCGCAGGTCGGCCCCCAGCAGGTCCCGATCGAGCGCGGCGGTTTCTGTCTCAACCCGCTCGGCGGCGTCGGCCATCCGTTCACCGGCCGGGGTCGCGGCGTAGACGCCGGCCGGCAAGCGCTCGAACAGTCGCACCCCAAGCCGGCGCTCCAGCGCCGCCAGGCGGCGAAAGGCGGTGGAGTGGGCGACCGACAGCGCCTTCGCCGCTGCGGTCAGCGAGCCGCTGCGGACAATGGCGAGGATCAAGCGCAGGTCGTTCCAGTCGTCCATCGGTTTGCATCCATGCAAGCACAGTTGGCGAAAACACAATTACGCTTGCGAGTACACCAGAGCTAGGGTCCCGCCAAGACAACGGAGACCCGTCATGAGCGACCTTGAACTCGTCAGTCACCACCTCTGCCCCTATGTCCAGCGAGCGGCCATAACCCTGGCCGAGAAGGGCGTCCCCTTCCGCCGCACCACCATCGATCTGTCGGCCAAGCCAGAGTGGTTCATCGCCATCTCGCCCTTGGGCAAGGTGCCGCTGCTCCGCACCGGCGACGGTGGCGTGCTGTTCGAGTCCGCGGCCATCTGTGACTACCTCGACGAGGTCTACGCGCCGCGTCTGCACCCGGAAGGGGCTTTCGAGCGGGCCGAACACCGCGCATGGATCGCCTATGCCTCCACCATCCTCGATGTCATCGGCGGCCTCTACAATGCCCCGGACGAGGCGGCCTTCGAAGAGAAGGTGCAACTGCTGGCCGACCGCTTCGAGCGGCTCGAAGAAACGCTGACGGAAAAAGGCCCATGGTTCGCCGGCGACCGATTCAGCATCGTGGACGCCGCCTTCGGGCCGGTGTTCCGCTACTTCGACACTCTGGAACGGTTCGTGTCTCTGGGCGTGTTCGGCGGCAAGCCGAGGGTGCGGGCCTGGCGGGCGGCGCTGGCCAGGCGGGCCAGCATCGCCCAGGCCGTCGACGGCGACTACCCGCGCCGACTGGAGCTGTTCCTGCGCGCCCGCGGCGGCCATCTGGCCCGCCTGATCAACGCCGCCGCGCCCGCGGCGGCTGCCTGAGGCCGGGACGATGCGAGAGGAAACCATGCGCCGCCTATGGTGGTTGGGCCCGGGCGAGGTTGAGTGGCGGCCTGCCCCCCGGCCAAGGCTGACGGCGGCTCACGACGCGATCGTGCGGCCCATCGCGGCCACGACCTGCGACCTCGATGTTATGATCCTGCGCGGGACCACGCCGTTCCAGGCGCCGATGGCGCTCGGACACGAATGCATCGCCGAGGTCGTCGAGCTGGGCGACGACACGGCCGGACTGAGCATTGGTCAGCGGGTCGTCGTGCCCTGGCATGTCTCCTGCGGCGCCTGCCCGCGGTGTCGGCGGCGTCTGCCCAACACATGCGAGACCTTCCCAGCCGGGGCCATGTACGGCATGGACCTGTCGGGGGATTTCGGCAGCTTCTTCTCCGACTTCGTGCGCGTGCCCCACGCGGCGCAGATGCTGGTTCCCCTGCCGGCTAGCCTTGATCCCGCCGTCTGCGCGGCGGCCAGCGACAACCTGCCGTTCGGCTGGGAGCTGACCGTGCCCTTCCTGGAAGAGCAGCCCGGCGCCGAGGTTCTGGTGATGGGCGGCGTCGGCTCGGTTGGGCTCTATGCGGCCGCCTTCGGCGTCGCCGCGGGCGGCCGGGTTACCTATGTCGACACCGATCGCGAGCGGCTGGAGCGGGCGCAGGCCTATGGCGCCACCATCGTCGAGGGGCCGGCGCCGCGGCGCATGCCGGGGATGTATCCGATCACCGTAGACGCCAGCGGAACGGACGCAGGCCTGCGCTGCGCCATCTCGTCGACCGAACCGGAGGGCCAATCGTCATCGGTCGGCACCCATTGGGCCGACGTCGCATTCCCAATGCGCGAGATGTACGCCAAGGGCATCCACTTCCACACCGGCCGGGGCAGAGGTCACCCCAACATCGCCGCTGCCCTGGCCTTCGTGCTGGATGGCCGCATCGATCCGGCCGGGGCCATCACCGACATCGTCGCCTTCGATGACGCCGACCGAATCCTGCGCCGCCCGGCCATGAAGTCGGTGTTCGTGCGCGACTGATCTAGACGAGGGTCTTGAGGTAGGCGGCGCTGGTCTCGACGCTTGGCCAATAGGGTTTGGGCGGGATGTCGTTTTCGACGAACATGTGCGCCACGCCGGCGGCGCGGCCGGCGGCGATGATGGCGGGGAAGTCGAGGTTGCCGAGGCCGAGGTCGGTCATCGGGCCGTCGGGCAGGGCGTCCTTGAGGTGGAGCAGTTTCACCCGGCCGGCCAGCTTTTCGATCATCGCCACCGGGTCTTCGCCGCCGGTCTTCAGCCAGTAGACGTCGAGCTCGAAGAAGACGAGCGACGGGTCGGCGGTGAGCAGGATGTCGAAGGGGCGGGTTCCCTTGGAGGCGTCGAACTCGAAGTGGTGATGGTGGTAGCAGGTGGTGAAGCCCCCGCCGGCCGCTTGCTTCGCGAAGGTCTCGAGCTGGCCGACGACGGCGGGCCAGTCGGCGGTGTTCGGATCGACGAAGGGCATGACGATGAAGCGGCTGCCCAGGGTCCTGGCGACCTCCAGCACGCGCTCGGGGCGGCTGGTCATGTCGGCGAGGCCGATATGGACGGACGGGCAGTCGAGGGCGAACTCCTGCATCTTCGCGGCGAAGGGAGCGAAGTCGAGATCGAGCGAGGCGGCGAACTCGACCTCGTCGTAGCCGGTGGCCTTGATGCGTTCGAGCGTGCCGATCGGGTCTTCGGCGAAGGGTTTGCGCAGGGTGTAGAGCTGCAGGCCGAAGGGCTTCATCAGAGGGCTCCTTGTTCGAGCAGGTCGGCGGCGTGGTTGGCCGTGCGGGCCGACAGCGCCATGTAGGTGAGCGAGGGGTTCATCGAGGCGCTGGAGGCCATCACCGCCCCGTCCGAGCAGAACAGGCCCACGACCTCGTGCGCCTGGCCCCAGCCGTTGAACACCGAGGTGGCCGGGTCGCGGCCCATGCGGGCGGTGCCCATCTCGTGGATGCGGTCGCCGGGCGGGGTCAGATAGGCGCCGGCCTCTTCCCAGGGGGTGATGTCGGTACAGCCGGCGGCGGCCAGCATGGCGTGGGAGTCCCGCGCCGCGTCCATCATCATGGCGTACTCGTTGGACCCGTGCTCGCAGTCGATGACCGGCAGGGGGATGCCCCAGTTGTCGACCCGCGAGGTCGTCAGGGTGACCCGGTTGTCGGGGTTGGGCAGGATTTCGCCGAACGGTCCCAGGTGCATGACCCAGACCTTCTTCGGCCGGCCGGAGGCGTCGAGCTCGCCGCCCTCGCGGCGGACCTTGCGGGCCCCGCCCTGGATACCGAAGCCGCGCAGGTAGGGCTTCTCCTCCTCGGTGATGTTGCCGTAGCGCGGAACGTAAATGCCGGTCGGCCGGTCGTTCTGCCAGGGCTGGTCGTCAAAGCCGGGGAAGGTTCCGACGATCTGCTTGCAGCTGACGTGGTCCATCAGGTTGCGCCCGACCTGGTCGCTGCCGTTGGCCAGGCCGCGCGGGAAGGCGTCCGACCGCGAGTTCAGCAGCAGGGCGGCGGTGTTGATGGCCGAGGCGTTGAGGAAGACCGTCCGCGCCTCATAGGTCACACCCTCCTTGGTCAGGCGATTGACCGCCCGCACGCCGGTGGCGCGTTTGGTGGCCGGGTCATAGGTCACGCTTTCGACGATGGCGTCGGTGAGGATGGTCAGATTGCCGGTCGCCCGGGCGGCGGGCAGGGTGGCGGCCAGAGAGGAGAAGTAGCTGCCGATCTGGCAGCCGTGGTGGCACTTGACGTGCTGCTCGCACTTCTTGCGGCCGACATCCATCTGCGCCTTGGCGACCCGGCTGAGGTTGGCCGTGCGGCCCATGATCATCCGGCGGGTGGGGAAGGCGTCCTCGATCCGGTCGCGGACCGTTTCCTCGACGCAGTTGAACGGGAAGGGCGGCAGGAAGTCGCCGTCCGGCAGCTGGGGGATTTCATCGTAGTTGCCGCTGACCCCGGCGAAGGCCTCGACGTGGTCGTACCAGGGCTCGAGGTCCTCATAGCGGATCGGCCAGTCCGTCCCGTGGCCGTCCTGGAGGTTGCTCTCGAAGTCCTGCGGCGCCCAGCGGTAGGACTGCCGGGCCCAGGTCAGCGACCGGCCGCCCAGGTGGTAGCCGCGGATCCAGCGGTAGGGCTTGCCGGGCACGGTCTCGTAGGGATGGTCGTGGTCGCTGGCCCAGAACTTCCGGTTGGAGTTGAACAGGGCGTAGGAGACCCCCTCGTAATAGGGGTAGTGCAGCGCCTTGTCCTCGTCGGACACCTGGTCCTCGCTGGCGTGCAGCCGCAGGGCGATATCCTTGCTGTAGTCCGGCCCGCCGTGCTCGATCTCCGGCCCGCGTTCCAGCATCAGCACCTTGAGGCCGCGCTGGCACAGCTCCTTGGCGACCCAGCCGCCGCTGATGCCAGACCCCACGACGATCGCATCGAACGCCATCACTTCCCCCTAAGCCTCGTTGAACAGGTCTACCGCCTGCTTGAGCGCGGCGATGGGTTCGCCGCGCGGAATGAACTCGTGCCCGACCCAGCGGTCGTATCCCTGGTGTTTCAGCATCCCCGCGACGCCGCGCCAGTTGATCTCCTGCCGGTCGTCCAGGTCGCGGCGGCCCGGGGCGCCGGCGGTGTGGACGTGGCCGATGATGTCGAGGTTGGCCTTGATGGTCCGGCTGAGATCGCCCTCCATCAGCTGCATGTGGTAGCCGTCGTAGAGCAGCTTCAGGGCCGGCGAACCGACCCCGCGCGCTACCGCCGCGCCGAAGGCGGTGCGGTCGCACTGCTGACCGGGATGGTCGACCTTGCTGTTGAGCAGTTCCATGAGGAGCTGCACGCCCGCGCTTTCCGCATGGGCGACGACGGGCGCCAGGCCCTCGACACAGGCGGCAATGGCCCGGTCGTCATCACCGTCGCCGTGGCGATTGCCGGAAAAGACGATGACCTGCTCGCAGCCGCCCCTGGCCGCCGCGTCGATCTGCCGGCGCACATGGTCCTGAAGCCCGGCGTGGCGGGCGGGGTCGTTGAAACCCTCCTCCAGCTTGTGGCCCGTGAGGGTGACGATGGAGAGGCCGAGGTCCTGCGCCACGGGCCACAGGTCCTCGGGTAGCATCTCGACACCCCGGGCGCCGGCCGCCACCGCCTGGGCCAGGAAGGCCGCCGGTTCGATCTCCCGGCCCATGGTGAAGGACCACCAGGCAAAGCTCTGCCGCATCAGTTTGCCTCCAGGGCGGTCCAGCGCCCGTCAGCCGCCGCGCTGGCCACCGCCGCTTCGATGAAGCGGACGCCATCGACGCCATCCTTCACCCCGGGCAGCATCGGCGCCGCGCCGCCGCCGATCAGGTCGGCCGCGTCGGCGTAGATCTGGGCGAAGCCTTCCAGATAGCCCTCCGGATGGCCGGCCGGGATGCGGGTCGCCGCCGTGGCCGCCGGCGACAGGCCGGGACCGCCTCGGCGCAGGATTTGCGGCGCCTCGCCCAGCCGGGTGAAGCGCAGCAGGTCCGGCTCTTCCTGCGCCCATTCCAGAGCGGCCTTCTCGCCGTAGAGCCGCAGGCGCAGGCCGTTGGAGACCCCGATGGCGACCTGGCTGGCCCACAACTGGCCCCGCGCGCCGCCGGCCCAGCGCAAGCGAATCTGCACGTCGTCATCGAGCCGCCGGCCGGGCACGAACCGCGAGGTCTCGGCGCTGACCGCCTGCGC
The DNA here is from genome assembly GCF_057586315.1 of Caulobacter sp. SRI_014. Taxonomy (NCBI): domain Bacteria; kingdom Pseudomonadati; phylum Pseudomonadota; class Alphaproteobacteria; order Caulobacterales; family Caulobacteraceae; genus Caulobacter; species Caulobacter sp. SRI_014. The sequence goes on from NZ_JBYCZQ010000007.1 coordinate 62,183, forward strand.
CGTCTCGCCGGTGACGAAGGTGGCCAGATGGTAGGCATGGGTGGCGATGTCGCCGAGCGCGCCGCCGGCCCCGGCCCGGGCCGGATCGCCGCGCCAGTCGGCCTGTTTGTTGCCGGTCAGGTCGCTGGCCAGCCAGTCCTGGGCGTATTCGGCCTGGACCACGCGGAGGGCGCCGAGCTTGCCGGCCGCGACCATGGCCCGCATCTGACGAACCATGGCGTAGCCGCTGTAGTTGTGGGTCAGGACGAAGGGCCGGCCGGTGGTATCGACCGCTTGGGCGAGATCGAGCGCGTCGGCCAGGGTGGTGGTCAACGGCTTGTCGCAGATCACCGCGAACCCGGCTTCCAGGAAGGCCTTGGCGGGCCCGTGGTGCAAGTGGTTGGGTGTGACGATGGCGACGGCGCCGATGCGGTCCGGCCGCGCGGCTTCGGCCTTCGCCATCGCCGCCCAGTCGCCGTAAGAGCGCGCCTCATCCAGTCCCAGCGAGCGGCCGAAGGCCCGCGACCGCGCCGCGTCCGAGCTGAACGCCCCGGCGACCAGGTCCCAGCGGCCGTCCAGTCGCGCGGCCATGCGGTGCACGCCGCCAATGAAGGCGCCGTCGCCGCCGCCGACCATGCCGAGCCGCAGGCGTCCCTTCACGAGGTTACTGGCGGTCAAGGCCGAGCATCCTGCGGTTGGCCGCCGCATCGACATTGGTGGCCAGGAAGTCGTCGAAGCTTTTGCCGGTCGCCTGGATGATGTGGTCGCGGATGAAGGGCGCGCCCTCGCGGGCCCCATCGCCCGGATCCTTCAGGGCGCACTCCCACTCCAGCACGGCCCAGCCCTTGTAGCCGTAGGTGGCGAACTTGGAGAAAATGGCCTTGAAGTCGATCTGGCCGTCACCCAGCGAGCGGAAGCGACCGGCCCGTTCCTTCCACGGCGCATAGCCGCTGTAGACGCCCTGGCGGCCCGTCGGGCGGAACTCGGCGTCCTTGACGTGAAACATCTTTATGCGGTCGTGGTAGAGGTCGATGTACTCGAGATAGTCCAGTTGCTGCAGCATGAAGTGGCTGGGGTCGTAGAGCAGGCAGGCGCGGGGATGGTGATCCACGCGGTCCCAGAACATCTCGACCGTCGTCCCGTCGAACAGGTCCTCGCTTGGATGGACCTCATAGCAGAGGTCGACCCCGACATCCTCGAAGGCGTCGAGAATCGGCCGCCAGCGCCGGCCCAGCTCGTCGAAGGCTTCCTCGATCAGGCCAGCCGGCCGTTGCGGGTAGGGATAGAAATAGGGCCAGGCCAGCGAGCCGGAGAAGGTCACATGGGCGTCGAGGCCGAGGCGCCGCGAGGCCTTGGCCCCCATCAGCACCTGGTCGACGGCCCAGGCCTGGCGGGCCGTGGGGTTGCCGCGCACCTCGCGCGGCACGCCGCCGTCGAACATCTCGTCATAGGCCGGGTGGACGGCGACCAACTGGCCCTGGCTGTGGGTCGACAGTTCGGAAATCTCGACGCCGGCGTCGGCCAGGGTGCCTTTGACCTCGTCGCAGTAGGCGTCGCTCTCGGAGGCCAGCTTCAGGTCGAACAGCCGCCTGTCCCAGGTCGGAATCTGCACGCCCTTGTAGCCGAGGGAAGCGACCCATTCGGCGATTGACTTCAGGCTGTTGAACGGCGGCTCGTCCGAAGCGAACTGCGCAAGGAAAATGGCTGGGCCCTTCACGAGTCCTCCCGAGACCGCATTCTTGATTGCGGCCAGCACACGCCGCTTTGGCGCGGGGGGCAAGGGTGGAATGGCGTGATGTCGCGGGAAAATTGGAGCGGCCGGGGGGAATCGAACCCCCGACATTCAGCTTGGGAAGCTGACGTTCTACCTCTGAACTACGGCCGCATCGCCCGGCAGGGCCGGGGCCGCGCAACATAGCCAATTCGCCTTGGGCGGCAAGCCACTTCGCGACGCAAGGCCGGAGTGGTTGAATAGGTCATGGTTGGACGCTTGCAGGCTTGGGCGGGACGGTTGGCGTTGGGGGCGGCAGCGCTCCTCGGCGGCCTGGCGACACCGATGCCCGGCGGTGAGGTGTTCGAGCTCTCCGGCCATGTGAAGCGACCACCGGAGCGGGCGCTGCGCGAGGACGAAATCCTGCAGCGGCGGCTGATGGCGCTGGCGCTGCAGTTCCCGGGTGATGTCGGGGTGGCGGTGCGGCGGGTCGATGCGGGATGGACGGTCAGCGTCAACGGTGATCGGCCCATGCCGCAGCAAAGCGTCAGCAAGCTGTGGGTGTCATTGGCCATCCTGGCGGCGGCCGACCGGGGCGAACTCAGCCTCGACGAGCAGGTCACCATCCGCAAGGACGACCTCAGCATCTTCCATCAGCCGATCCGCAAGTTCGTCGGTGACGCCGGCTACACCGCCTCCCTGCGCAGCCTCATGGAGTGCGCGGTGCAGCAGAGCGACAACGCCGCCAACGATGCGCTGGTCAAGCGGCTGGGCGGGCCGTTCGCCGTGCAGGTGGCCATCGTCGGGCGCAATCTCGACGGCATCCGCTTTGGGCCCGGCGAGCGGGTCATGCAGACGCAGGCGGCCGGCCTGACCTGGAAGCCGGAGTACAGTTTCGATCGCACCTTCTGGGAAGAGCGGGAGGCCTTGCCCGTCGCCCGGCGCAAGGCGGCGCTCGACGCCTACCTCGCCGATCCGCCGGATGCGGCGACGCCGCTGGGCATCGTCGAGGCCCTGAGCCGGCTGCAGGGCGGCGGGTTGCTCTCGGCGGACTCGACCTCGCACCTGTTGAGCGTGATGGGCGGCAGCGTCACGGGCGGCGGGCGGCTGCGGGCCGGACTGCCGCCGGGCTGGAAGATCGCCCACAAGACTGGCACCGGCCAGGTGATGGGTTCGCTGGCGACCGGGTACAACGATGTTGGCCTGATCACCGCCCCGGACGGCCGGGTCTACGCGGTGGCCGTAATGGTCGGGGCGACGCGCCAGCCGCTGAAGGCGCGGCAGGCCTTCATGGTCAGCGTGGCCCGGGCGGTGGCGGGGGAGGATCCCGCCGGACCTCAGATGGGCACGGAAGAGACTGACGCCGACTAGCCGGTCAGCCGCTGGCTCAGCGGGATGACGATGGTGCAGGCCAGGCCCTGGGGCAGGTGCTCGATCTGCACCTGGCCGCCGAACTCGTGCTGAACACTGGCGGCGATCAGGCGCGAGCCGAAGCCGTCGCGGCCCGGCGCGGTGACTTCCGGCCCGCCGCGCTCGCGCCAGATCAGGGTCAGGCTGTGGTCGCCGTCGGTGGTCCAGAAGACCTCGACCACGCCGCCCTCGGCCGACAGCGCCCCGTACTTGAGGGCGTTGGTGGCCATTTCGTGCAAGACCATGCTCATGGTGACCGCCGAGTTGGGCGCCAGGCTGAGCGGCGGGCCGCTGTAGCGGGCCCGCTCGCCGTAGGGGCCGAGGGTGCGCTCAACCACCTCGGCCAGGTCGGCGTTGAGCCAGGTGCGCTCGGTCAACAGGTCATGGGCCCGCGACAGGGCGACCAGCCGTTCGGTGAAGCTGTGCAGGGCCGCCGGTTCGGAGCCGCTGAAGCTCTGACGGGCCAGGGACTGGATCATCGCCAGGGTGTTCTTCACCCGGTGGTTCAGCTCGTTGATCATCACCTCCTGACGGGCGGCGGCGGCGGCCTGTTCCTCTTCGCGGACACGCAGGGCCAGGGAGGCTTGATGCAGAGCCTCGCGCACCTGGGCGGTCTCGGTCAGGTCATCGGGACGGGTCTCTACAATGCGGTTCTCGGCGATCAGGGCGGCGTCGGCGGCGAGGCTGCGCACTTGCCGCGAGATCTGCACGGAGAAGCCCAGCGCCAGCAGCAGGCCGAGGATGAACAGCAGCCCCGTCGCCGCCGACAGGCCGATCACCGACCGGGTGATGACGGCATAGACCTCGGTGCGTGGCACACCGACGATGAAGGTCCAGCCGTAGTTGGGCGAACGGCTGAAGGCCGACAGGGTGGGCACGCCGTCCAGGGTTTGGGTCAGCACTACGCCCTCAGTGGCCCTGGTCATGGCCGCCTGCATGTCCGGGGTGGCCTGGCGGCCGCGCATCCTCTCGCCATCCCGAGAGCGGGCGACGAGCCGGGCTTCGCGGTCAAGGATGCCGCCGGTCCAGCTTTTGGGCAGGCTCTGCGAGCGGAAGATGCTCTCGAAGGCGGCGGGTTCCTGGATATGGGACAGGCTGTAGAGCTTGCCGTCGATCACGATCGGCATGTCGATGGCGATGATCGGCCGGCTGACGACTTGACCGACGCCCAGGTTGGAAACCGTGGTGCGGCCCTCGCGCAGGGCCTTCCAGGCCGAGGCCGGGCGCTTTGAGGCGGGCAGGGGCGCGCCGAGCGGGGCGCGGGTGTTGATCCGTTGGCGCTGCTCGTCGGCCAGGACGATCCATTCGGAACGGCCATTCATGACCTCGCGCGCCTGACGCTCGAAGGCCGTGAAGTCGCCGGCCTCAAGGTCGGGCGACAGGGACAGGGTCTCCAGGGTGGCCAGGCTCTGGGAAATCTGCCGGTCGGTGGCGACGGCCAGGGCGCGGGTCGTGGCGATCAGCTGCTGTTCGTAGCGCGCCTGGCTCTCGCGGTAGGCGTTGACGGTCAGAAGCACCATCAGCACCACGGCAGGGATGACCAGGCTCAGGGCCATCAGCACCAGCCGGCTACGCACGCTGGGCCCGATGGCCTTGCGCAGAGCCGGAACGAGGGACTGAGGTGACTGCAAAACGAACGCCTGTCGAAGAGTGCGACAGGATGTCGCTCACCACGACAACATGGGTCAAGCGGTTTGGCTGACGAGGGGCGCCTTATCGGCGCTGGAAGCGTCCGTCCGAGGCCAGGTTGCCGAACTTGGTCGTGTCGGAGTCGAAGTGCAGCCGGACCGTGCCGATCGGGCCGTGGCGCTGCTTGCCGATGATCACCTCGGCGACGTTCTGGATCTCATCCAGACGCTCCTGCCACTCCAGATGCTTGGCCTGGTCCTTGGTATTGTCCGGCTCGGCGCGGCCCAGGTAGTAGGCCTCGCGGTAGACGAACATGACCATGTCGGCGTCCTGCTCGATCGAGCCCGATTCCCGCAGGTCGGAGAGCTGGGGCCGCTTGTCCTCGCGGTTCTCGACCTGGCGGCTGAGCTGCGAGAGGGCGATGACCGGCACGGACAGTTCCTTGGCCAGGGCCTTGAGGCCCTGGGTGATCATCGAAACTTCCTGGACGCGGTTGTCGCTCTTGCCCTCGCCGCCGGTGACCAGCTGCAGGTAGTCGATGACGATCAGGTCGAGGCCGACCGAGCGCTTCAGGCGGCGCGAGCGGGCGACCAGCTTGGCGATGGGCAGGCCGCCGGTGGCGTCGATGTAGAGCGGCGCTTCCTGGATCTCCATGGCCGCATCGCGGACCCGGCCGAACTCGGAGGCGTCGATCTCGCCCTTGCGGAGGCGGTCGCCGGACACGCCGGAGGCATCCGAAAGCAGACGCAGGGCCAGCTGCTCGGCGCTCATTTCGAGGGAGAAGAAGGCGACGACGCCGCCGCTGACGGTCTTCTTGCTGCCGTCCGGCTGCGGTTCCCAGGCGTAGGCCTTGGCCACGTTGAAGGCGATGTTGGTGGCCAGGGCCGTCTTCCCCATCGAGGGGCGGCCGGCGAGGATCAGAAGGTCGGAGGGGTGCAGGCCGCCCATCTTCTGGTCGAGGTCGATCAGGCCAGTGGAGATGCCGGCCAGGCCGCCGTCGCGGCTGTAGGCCTCGGCGGCCATCTCGACGGCGCCGCGCAGGGCGTCGCCGAAGGGGACGAAACCGGTCGAGGCGGTGCCGGATTCGGCCAGGTTGTAGAGCTTCTGTTCCGCCGCCTCGATCTGGTCGCGGCTGTTGCGTTCGGCGTCGGGGACGGCGGCTTCGGCCGCGATCTCGCCGCCGATGCGGATCAGCTCGCGCCGGGTCGCCAGCTCGAAGACCACCCGGGCGTAGTCGGGGGCGTTGGCGGCGGGCGGGGCGCGGTCGACGAGGTCGGCCAGGTAGCGCAGGCCGCCCAGTTCCTGGAAGGCAGGGTCGGCGCGGAACTCGTCGGCCAGAAGGATCGGCTCGGCCAGCTGACCCTTGCGGATGTGGTTCTCCATCGAGACGAAGAGCCGCTGATGGAAGGGTTCGAAGAAGTGGCTGCCGCTGAGCTTGTCGCTCAGCCGCTCATAGGCGGCGTTGTCGTACAGCAGGACCCCGAGCAGCGCCTGTTCGGCCTCGATGTTCGAGGGCAGGTGTTGCACCGTCGGTTCGGTCGGAACCGGTCGCAGGTCGAGAGCGGGGACGATGGCCATGGGTTACCGATAGACTAACAGATGATGACTGGGTGTCGCACCCGGGCGATGGGCTGGGGACAACTTGGGTCCTTCTGTGGATGTCCGAGACCGTCCTTCTTGCGACGTGGCCGGACAAAAAAAGAGCGGCGCGGAGGTTGCCCTCCGCGCCGCCTTTTTTCGTCAGTCAGCAGAGTGACTTAGGCTTCTTCGCCAAAGCGCTCTTGCTGGCCGGCGCCGCCTTCGAGCAGGTCGGCGGCCGCTTCGGCGTCGGCGCGAGCCTCTTCCTCGAAGCGGCTGGCGATGACGTCTTCGCCCTTGGCTTGACGTTCAGCTTCGTCCTGGCTGCGGGCGATGTTGATGTTGACCGAGATGGTCACTTCAGCATGCAGCTTCACCTTCACGGGGTGAACGCCCAGGGTCTTGATCGGCTTGTCGAGGATGACCATCGACCGGTCGATCTTGCCGCCTTCGGCGTTGACCATGTCAGCGACGTCACGGCCGGAGACCGAACCGTACAGCTGACCGGACTCACCGGCCTGGCGGATCATGATGTAGGAGGTGCCGTCCAGCTTCTCGCCGGCGGTCCCAGCCTGTTCACGGGTCTTGGCGTTGCGGGCTTCGATCTCGGCCCGTTGACCTTCAAAGGTCTTCAGGTTCGAGGCGGTGGCGCGCAGGGCCTTGGAGCGCGGCAGCAGGAAGTTACGGGCAAACCCGTCCTTCACGTTGACCACGTCGCCGAGGGTGCCCCAGCCTTCAACACGTTCGAGCAGAATGACTTTCATCGTGCTGTCTCCTACTTCACGACGTAGGGGAGCAGGGCGAGGAAGCGGGCGCGCTTGATGGCGCGGGCCAGTTCACGCTGCTTCTTGGCCGAGACGGCCGTGATGCGGCTCGGAACGATCTTGCCACGCTCAGAGATGTAGCGTTGCAGGAGCTTGACGTCCTTGTAGTCGATCTTCGGGGCGTTGGCGCCGGAGAACGGGCACACCTTGCGGCGGCGGAAGAACGGGCGGCGGGCGCCGCCGCCGGCGGCGGCCGGAGCCGAGGTTTCAGTCGCGTCAGTCATTCTTAAGCCTCCTCACCGGTGCGCTCGGCGCGTTCCGGACGCTCGCCACGCTCGGGGCGGTCGCCGCCGAAGTCGTCGCGGCGTTCGCGGTCACGGTCGCGGCGGGCCAGAACCGGGCTCAGTTCCAGGTCGAGTTCGTCGACGCGGATGGTCATGTAGCGCAGCACGTCTTCGTTGAGAGACAGCTGACGTTCCATTTCCTTGACGGCCGGCGCCGGGGCTTCGATGGCCAGCAGGGAGTAGTGACCCTTGCGGTTCTTCTTGATGCGGAAGGTGAGGTTGCGGAGGCCCCAGTACTCGATCTTGGCGATGTGACCGCCTTGACCTTCGATAAGGGCCTTCATGTCCTCGTTCATTTGTTCGGCCTGTTGCGGGCTGATGTCCTGCCGCGCAATGACCACATGCTCGTAGAGCGCCATGGTTATCCTTCTTGCGATGGGGAAGGCGGCGGAAAACGACGGCGCAAGCCCGGCGATTCCGATGGATCTGGCGCGTCGGAGAGCGATGAGTTCGCCCGCCACTAAAGGGATCCGCGCAAGACCGCCTTCCGAGAGAGGGCGCGCTAATACAGGCAAGGCGCCGCAAACGCAAGCACCGCCGGGGTTTTTGACCGCGAGCCGATTGATCGGCGACGGCGGGTGTGGGATGCCTTCCACCTGTTCAAGTTGTTGCCTTGGGGGGCAAGTTCAATGCGTCGTCTGATCCTCTGCGCCGGCCTGTCGGTCGGCCTTCTGCTGTCGCCAGTCGCCGGCGTCGCGCAAACGCCGCATGAGCCGGCCGCGTCGGCTTCCGCCAAGCCTTCGGAGCGGGCCCTGTCGCTGGCCCGGCGCTATTTCGAGGCCATGCAGTTCGAAAAGATGATGATGAGCACGTTCGAGACCATGGACATGTTCGAGGAGTTCGAGGAGGAGGCCGAGGGCTACGATGGCAAGGCCATGTCCGCGGCGGCGCGCGAGGCGACCGAGGCGTTTCTGCCGCGGATGGTCGACGCGATGATCCCCATCGTGGCCAAGACCTTCACCGAGGCCGAGCTGGAAGCGATGGTCGCCTTCTACGAAAGCGATATCGGCAAGTCGGTGGTCGCCAAGACCAATGATCTCAACCTGCCGATGATGGCCGCCATGCTCGAGCTCATGCCCGACTACATGGACGACATGATCACCCGGTATTGCCAGAAGACGACCTGCTCGCCTTCGATGCGCGACAAGCTGCGCAAGCACAGCTCCTGAGCCGACCGCCCTCCCCGCGACTCGCTGTCCAATTGTCGGCGAGTCGCGGCCGTGAGAGCCTTTGGGCTGTATCGCGTATCGGGGGACTCCGAAGTGCTTCGCCTAGCTGTTTCCGCCGGCCTGTCGGCCGCTCTGCTGTTGTCGGCCGGCTCCGGGTTCGCCCAGACACCGGGAGGTTTGGCGCCGACAGCCTCGCCCAGGGCCGCCGCCGCGGCGCCGTCCGCCAAGGCGATGGATCTCTCCAAGCGCTACTTCAAGGCCATGCGGCTCGATGAGACCCTCGGCAAGGCGCTGGACAACCTCGACCCGGCCCTGCTGGGCGGCGAGGACGCCGATCCCGAGCAGGCCGAGGCCATGCGGACCGCGACCAAGCAGGCGCTCGACGCGGCCATGCCCCGGTACATCGAGAAGATGACCCCGCTGCTCGCCTCCGCCTACAGCGAGGAGGAGCTGGCGGCCCTGGTGGCCTTCTACGAAAGCCCGCTCGGCCAGTCGGTCGTCGCCAAGTCACGCGATGTCGGCGGCATCAGCAGCCAGGCCATGAAAGACCTGTTGCCGGGGATCATGGACGACGCCATGGCCCGCTACTGCGAGCAGATGGGCTGTGAGGACGAAGGCGGACCGGAGATGGCCCGCCAGGTTCAGTCCTAGCCCTTCTTGCCGGCCTTCCACTGCCGGACCGCCGCCAGGGTCAGCTCGACGTGCTTCTGGGCGTTCATGTCGCTGTGGACGTAGATCACCTTGCCGTCCGGGGCGATGACGTAGCTGGTGCGGTTGGAGATGCCGACCGGCAGGGTCGAGTCCCACTGCTTGGCGACCTTGGCGCCCTGGTCGGCGGCGACCGGGAATTTGCCGGAGCAACGCGCATTGTCGGCCGAAAATTCCTGCAGGCGGTCGATCTTGCCGGCGGTCACGCCGATGATCGTGGCGCCGGATTTGGCGTAGTCGTCGGCCGCCTCGGCGAACAGCCGGGCCTCCAGATCGCAGCCGCCGGTGAAGGCTGACGGGAAGAAGTAGACCACAACCGGGCCTTTCTTGCGGGCGTCGGCCAGGCTGTAGGTCATGGCCTTGCCGGCCTGGAAGGCGGGCAGGGTGAAGTCCGGCGCCTTGGTCCCGACCTTGAGCGCCGCGAAGGCGGGCAGCCCAACCGCGGCGACAGAGACAGCGGCGATGGCGGAAAGCAGCAGGCGGCGGTTCATGGCGTGGCTCCAGGCAGGCAGCGAAAGCTAGCGCCACGGGGGCGGGTGGCAAGGGCGCGTTATCGAAGCGGCCTACGATTATAGCAGGGCGGCGGGACCGCCAGGACCGCGATGGGAAAAATCGTCAGACATTACAAGTCACTGGCGTAGGCAGGCACGCTGCGTTTGTAGGCCGCGGCGTAGGCTTTTGGGTGGCATGCGGTTTGCGATTGTAGGCGCCTTTCGTGGTGAGCCGGCCTACGCCGGCGCCTGAGCGACCGGCAGGGCGCCGAAAGCCGCGACAATTTCACCCGGTGAAAACTTCAGACCCCCGCTTCCGGTCCTATTTCAGCGTCTTGCTGGCCGGGTCCCAGGCGAGGGGGCGGGTAGGGCATTTGTTCTCGCCGAGGCCGCAGTCGTCGGCGTTGAGGATCAGCTGGATCGTCGCCGGAGATTTGGCGATGTCGAGGTTCCAGCCTGCGTCCTGTTGCTCGAAGGCTTTTACGAACGCGCCGCCGTTGGAGACGAAGAAGGCAAGCTTGCCGGCCGGCGGGTTCTCTTTCTCATAGCCGCAGTCGGGATAGGCCGAGCCGACGGTCCAGTCGCGCCGGCCATCGCCGTCGACATCCGGAATGGTGCTGATCGAGATGCCTTCGAACTCTTCTACGCCCCAGGCCTTGCAGGCCGCCTCGCGGGCGGCGACCTCGGCCTTCACGGCGTCGGGCGCATCCTTCAGGTCCGGTTCGAGGGCGGGAATGGAGCCGGAGGCCAGCAGGGCCAGGCCTTTGCTGTTGGGGGTCTCGACATAGGCGCTTGTCGCGCTGTCCCAGCGCCAGGCGCGCAGGCATTCATCGGCGCCGTAGCTGCCGCAGGCGCTGCCGTGCAGGTTGACTTCCAGTTTGCGGGCGGTCTTCGGGCCGGTGAGCTTGTAGCCGCCGCCGCTGTTCTGGAAGACCTTGCGGACCGTGCCATCGGCCTGGCCAACGTAGAGGATGTTGCGGCAGCCGCCGGTGCCGCAGAAGTAGGAGGGGTTGGGCGCGCTTTCGTAGTTGACGCGCCAGTCGGTCAGCTTGTCGCCGTTGAGGTCGACCTTGCTGAACATCTTCGGCGGGACCTTCAGCATCCAGGCCGGGATTTCCTTGATCTCCTCGGGCGTCGCGCCCTCGGTGACCGCCTCGCGGATGGCCACGCGGGCCTCCTCGACGATCAAGGCCGGCGGGCTCGCGGCCGAGGCGGCGCAGGCAGGCAACAAAGCGAGGGCGGCGATCAGGATCAGGCGGCGCATGGAAACTCCCCAATGTCCGTGGAGTTAGCCATGACCGCGGGCGTTGCGCACGGCCTGTTTGGGGGGTGGCTTGCCCCTTTTTGGCGATTGGCCTAACCCTCACCGCCCATTCTCATGGCGCCTGTCCGGGCGGCGAACCGCAAACACTTCGCCTGACAGGCGCCCGCCAAGGAGCCCCCCCCCATGTCTCTCGCCTTCGTTTTCCCCGGCCAGGGCAGCCAGGCCGTCGGCATGGGCGCTGATCTCGCCGAGGCCTTCGCCGCCGCGCGCGAGGTGTTTCAGGAGGTCGATGACGCCCTGAACCAGAAGCTCTCCAAGCTGATGTGGGAAGGTCCCGAGGACGAGCTGACCCTGACCGAGAACGCCCAGCCGGCTCTGATGGCGGTCAGCCTGGCGGTCACCCGCACCTTGGAAAAGGAATTCGGCGTCGGCATCGACCGGGCCGCCTTCGTGGCCGGCCACAGCCTGGGCGAATACGCCGCCCTGGCCGCCGCCGGCTCGATCTCGCTGTCGGACACCGCCCGGCTGCTGAAGCTGCGCGGCCAGGCCATGCAGCGGGCCGTGCCCGTTGGTGAAGGCTCGATGGCCTCGCTGATCGGCAAGCAGACCGACGTGGCCCTGGCCGAAGCGGCCGCCGCGGCCGGCGCCGAGGTCGGCGTCTGCGTGGTCGCCAACGACAACAACACCGGCAACGTGGTCATCTCCGGCGCCAAGGCGGCCGTCGAGCGGGCCATCGAGAAGGCCGAGGAACTGGGCGCCCGGGCCATCCGTCTGAACGTTTCGGCCCCCTTCCACTGCCCGCTGATGCAGCCCGCGGCCGACGAGATGGCCGCCGCCCTGGCCGGCGCCGCCATCATCGCTCCGCGCGCGCCGCTGGTCGCCAACGTCACCGCCCGCCCCGTGCATGACCCGGAGACCATCCGCCGTCAGCTGGTCGAGCAGGTCACCGGCCGGGTCCGCTGGCGCGAGACCATGGACTGGCTGGCCGGTGAGGGCGGGGTGACCCGCTTCGCCGAGGCCGGGGCCGGCAAGGTGCTGTCGGGCATGATCAAGCGCAGCGTGCCGGACGCCACGGCGACGCCGCTGAACAGCCCGGCCGACCTGGAAGGGTTCGCCAAGTCACTGTGACCACCATCGAGGCCCTGCCGGTGGTTCTGGACCGCTCCGACCCCGGCCATGTGACGGTCGGGTCGGGGTTCAGCGACGGCTCGGGCTATTGGCTGGTGCAGATCCCGCTCGCCGGCGGCGAAGACGACTGGTTCGGCGCCGACCACTATGTCGAGCTGAACGGTCAGGCCGGCGGTCAGTACGGCGGGGTAAAGGCCATGGACATCGGCAAGGACTCGCTGATTTTGACCTTGTCGGGTAAGGCCGATCTCTTCGATGGCCCGTTGCGCCTGATGTTTTCGGAACCAATGACGGCCCAGGCCGTCGATATGCTGAGCCGGATCGGCTCCAAGAGATAAGGAATGCCCGGATGTTCGACCTCACCGGCAAGACAGCCCTCGTCACCGGCGCCACCGGCGGTATCGGCGGCGCCATCGCCAAGGCGCTGCATGACGCCGGCGCCCATGTCGTCCTTTCCGGGACCCGCGAGGGTGTGCTCAACGACCTGGCCGCCGGCTTCGGCGAGCGCGTCTCGGTCGCCGCCGCCAATCTTTCCGACCCCGCCAGCGTCGATGGCCTGATCGCCGCGGCTGAAGCCGCCGCCGGCAAGGAGCTGGACATCGTTGTCGCCAACGCCGGCATCACCCGCGACGGGCTGATGCTGCGGATGAAGGACGCCGACTGGGAGGACGTGATTCGGGTGAACCTCGAATCCTACTTCCGCCTGTCGCGCGCCGCCCTGAAGGGCATGATGAAGCGCCGTTGGGGCCGGATCATCGGCATCACCAGCATCGTCGGGGTCACCGGCAACCCGGGCCAGGCCAACTACGCGGCCTCCAAGGCCGGCATGATCGGCTTCTCCAAGGCCCTGGCCCAGGAAGTCGCCAGCCGCAATGTCACCGTCAACTGCGTGGCCCCCGGCTTCATCACCAGTCCGATGACCGACGAGCTGAACGAGGCCCAGAAGGCCGCCATGATGGTCAAGATTCCGATGGGCCGGTTGGGCGAGGGCGCCGACGTCGCGGCCGCCTGCGTCTACCTGGCCAGCCAGGAGGCCGCTTACGTCACGGGTCAGACCCTGCATGTGAACGGCGGCATGGCGATGATCTGAACACGCAAATGTTAGCGTGGGCCTGAAACCTTCTGCCGCTGGCAAGCCTGAATAAAACCTGCTAGCGAGACACCCGATTTCCGCCGCCAGCGTTGGCGCGGACCTTTGAAAAGACCAAGAGGGACCATAGCGAATGTCCGACATTCTCGAGCGTGTGCGTAAGATCGTCATCGAACATCTCGATGCCGATCCCGAGAAGGTCACCGAGAAGGCGAGCTTCATCGATGACCTGGGCGCCGACAGCCTCGACAACGTTGAGCTGGTGATGGCGTTCGAAGAGGAATTCGACATCGAAATCCCCGACGACGCTGCCGAACACATCCAAACGGTTGGCGACGCCGTGAAGTTCATCACGGAAAAGACCGCCTAAACCGGCCTAGACAGTTCTGATACGTTGGCCGCCGCGCCGCATGGGCTTAAACCTGATGCGCGCGGCGGTCTTCGTTTTTGACCAAGGAATTGTTTTTAAAAAGGTTTCTGGGCTTTACGGAGCTTTACTGACATGCGTCGTGTTGTTGTCACTGGAATCGGCCTGATCACCCCGCTCGGCCAGGGCGCGGAGATCAGCTGGGAAGGTATCAAGGCCGGCAAGTCCGGCGCGGGCCGGATCACCACTTTCGACGCCACCGGATTCGGCTGCGAGATCGCCTGCGAAGTCCCGCGCATCGATGGCCGGGGCGGCGGCGGGCCGGACGTGCCCGGCAGCTTCGACCCGCTCGGCACCATGGCGCCGAAGGAACAGCGCAAGGTCGACGACTTCATCCTCTACGGCATGGCCGCGGCCGACGAGGCCGTGCGTGATTCGGGCTGGGTCCCGGAAACCGACGAGGACAAGGAACGCACCGGCGTCATCATCGGCTCGGGCATCGGCGGTCTGGCGACCATCGAGAAGACCTCGCTGGAAATGGCCGAGAAAGGCCCGCGCCGGGTCAGCCCCTTTTTCATCACCTCGGCCCTGATCAACCTGGTCTCGGGCCAGGTGTCGATCCGCTATGGTTTCAAGGGGCCCAACCACTCGGTGGTGACGGCCTGCGCCACGGGCGCCCACGCCATCGGGGATGCCTGCCGCCTGATCAAGTACGGCGACGCCGACGTCATGCTGGCCGGCGGGGCGGAAGCCTCGGTCTGCCCGATCGGCATCGCCGGCTTTGTGGCCTGCCGGGCCATGAACACCGACTACAACGACAATCCGGCGGCGGCCTCGCGGCCCTACGACAAGGACCGCTCGGGATTCATCATGGGTGAAGGCGCCGGCATGGTGATGCTTGAGGAGTACGAGCACGCCAAGGCGCGCGGCGCCAAGATCTATGCCGAGGTCATCGGCTACGGCCTGGCCGGCGACGCCTACCACATCACGGCCCCGGCCGAGGATGGCGATGGCGGCTTCCGGGCCATGAAGGCGGCGGTGAAGGACGCCGGCATCGACGCCGGCGACATCGACTACATCAACGCCCACGGCACCTCGACCATGGCCGACTATCTCGAACTGGGGGCCGTCGAACGCCTCATGGGGGATGCGGCCAAGGGCAAGGCGATGAGCTCGACCAAGTCGATGACCGGGCACCTGCTGGGCGCCGCCGGAGCCATCGAGGCCATCTTCTCGATCCTGGCCATCCGCGACAACATCGCCCCGCCGACCATCAACCTGGACAACCAGGAGCAGGAAACGGCGCTCGATCTCATCCCCAATAAGGCGAAGCCGATGAAGATCGACATCGCGATGAGCAATAGCTTCGGCTTTGGCGGCACCAATGCCGCTGTCATTTTCCGCCGGGTCTAGTGGCCGGGGCGGAGCGTCGGGGCGGGGGGCTGCCAGCTTTGCGTAGATTGATGATCATGCTGGTCAGCGGCTTGCTGACCCTCGCTCTGGTCGCCGCCCTGGGCGGCATCTGGGCGCTGTGGACCTATCAAGGTCCCGGACCGGCGACCAAGGACGGCGGCGTCCATGTGGTCATGCTGCGGCGGGGGGCGGGTCTCAACGAGATCGCCGCCTCGCTGGAGAAGGCGGGGGCGGTGCGGTCCGCGCCGGTCTTCCTGGCGGCGGCCCAGATCACCGGCGCGGCGCGCGAGCTGAAGGCCGGGGAATACGAATTCCCCAACAAGGCGCCGATGAGCACGGTCCTCGACTACATCCGCAAGGGCAAGGTGGTGCGCCACCAGGTGACCATCCCCGAGGGCTGGACCAGCGCCATGGTCGTCGAGGCCCTTATGAAGGAAACCGCCCTGACCGGCGACGTGGCGACCCCGGCCGAGGGCACCATCCTGCCTGAGACCTATGACTACGAGCGGGGCGAGGAACGCGCCGCCGTGCTGCAGCGGATGATGGACGACCGTGACCAGCTGCTGGCCACCCTGTGGGAGAAGCGCAAAAGCGGCCTGCCCATCCGCACGCCGGAAGAGGCGGTGACCCTGGCCTCGATCGTCGAGAAGGAGACGGGGGTGGCCTCGGAACGCCCGCGCGTGGCGGCGGTGTTCATGAATCGCCTGAACCAGGGCATCCGGCTGCAGAGCGATCCGACCATCATCTATGGGCTGAACGGCGGGCGACCGCTGGGCCGGGGCATCCGGCGTTCGGAGCTCGACGCGCCCAACCCCTACAACACCTATCAGATCGACGGGCTGCCGCCGGGGCCGATCGCCAATCCGGGTCGGGCCAGCCTGGCCGCCGTGCTCGATCCGCCGGACACCAACGAGCTGTTCTTCGTGGCCGACGGCACCGGCGGGCACGTCTTCGCCGCGACCCTGGAGGAGCATAACGCCAACGTCGCCAGATGGCGGGCGATCGAGCAGCAGAAGGCGGCCGCGAAGGCTGCCAAGGGGAACTGATGGCCCTTTCCGGCATGACGGGGTTCGGGCGGGCCGAGGGCGCGCAAGGGGCCTGGAGCTGGGCGGTCGAGGCGCGGAGCGTCAACGGCCGCAATCTGGAGATCCGGTTCAAGGGACCGCAGGGCTTCGACGCCCTGGAGCGCGGGGCGCGGGAAGCCGGGCAGGCGCGGTTCCAGCGTGGCCAGGTGTCCCTGACCCTGCAGGCCAAGCGGGCCGAGGCGCAGGTCGGCAACGTCAGCGTCAACATCGCGCAGCTGGAGCGCTATCTGGCGGCAGTGGCGCCCTATGTGGCGTCCGGGCAGGCGAGCCCGCCCAGCGCCGATGGCCTGCTGGGCCTGCGCGGCGTCATCGAGACCACCGACAGCGATGCGATCGAGGAGGACCGCGGCGGGCTGGAGGCTGCCATGGCGGCCTCTGTGGCCCTGGCGCTGGACGGCCTCAAGGTGGCGCGTCTGGAGGAGGGGGCGGCCCTGCTGCCGGTGCTCGCCAGCCTCGTCGACCGCATCGAGGCCCTGACGACCACGGCCACGTCGCAGGCCGGTGAGCAGCCGCCGATGATTCGGGACCGCTTCAAGAAGCGCCTGACCGAACTGGCCGGCGAAGCGGCCAGCGAGGAGCGCATCCTGCAGGAAGCCGCCGCCATGGCCGTGAAGGCCGATGTGCGCGAGGAACTCGATCGTCTGGGTGGCCATGTGACCGCCGCCCGCCTGCTGCTGACCGGCGAGGGGCCGGCGGGGCGGCGCCTGGACTTCCTGACGCAGGAATTCATGCGTGAAGCCAACACGCTTTGCTCGAAATCGGCGACACCCGCCTTGACGGCGACCGGGCTGGAGTTGAAAGCCACCATCGAGCAGTTCCGGGAGCAGGTGCAGAATGTCGAGTGAAACGCCCCGCACCCGTGGTCTGCTGATGATGGTCGTGGCGCCCTCGGGCGTCGGCAAGACCAGCCTGACCCGCCGCCTGGTGGCCGACCATTCCGACCTGCTGCTGAGCATCTCGGCGACGACCCGTGATCCGCGCCCGGGCGAACATGAGGGCCGCGACTATCACTTCGTCGACAGGCCCACGTTTGACGCCATGATCGCCGACAACGCCTTCCTCGAATGGGCCGAGGTCTACGGCAACCGCTACGGCAGCCCGCGCAAGCCGATCATGGACGCGCTGGATCGCGGCGAGAGCGTGCTGTTCGACATCGACTACCAGGGCGCCATGTCGATCCACGACCAGGCGCCGGAGGACTCGGTGCTGGTCTACATCCTGCCGCCGTCGCTGGCCGAGATGAGCCGCCGGCTGCACGCCCGCTCGCAGGACAGCGAGGAGGTCATCGCCCAGCGGATCGCCCGGTCCAAGGACGAGGTCGAGCAGTGGAAGACCTTCGACTACGTCCTGCTCAACGAGGATTTCGACAAGGCCTACTCGGACCTGGCCCACATCTACCACGCCGAACGCATGAAGCGGGCCCGCAACCTGTGGATCACGCCGTTCGTGGATGAGCTGCTGAAGGAAGACGTCTAGAGGGCGTCCGCCAGCCTCAGGAAGCCGGCCACGTCGATGGTCTCGGCCCGGGCGTCCGGATCGATCCCGGCCCTCTCGCACAGCGCCGCGCCACCCACCTGCTTCAGGCTCGAGCGCAGCATCTTTCTGCGCTGGCCGAAGGCGGCGGCTGTGACCTTCTCCAGCGCGGTGATCACCTGAGCCGACGGCGCCGTCTCCAGAGGATCCAGGCGCACCACCGCCGACGCCACCTTCGGCGGCGGGGTGAAGGCCTTGGCCGGCAGGTCCATGACCACCCGACAACGGCAGATGGCCTGGCTGATGACGCCGAGGCGCCCGTAGGCGTCCGAACCGACCGGGGCGGCGATGCGGTCGGCGACTTCCTTCTGGAACATCAGGCTCATCGAGGTCGGGCGCCAGGAGCCCGTCAGCCATTTGATCAGCAGGGGGGTGCCGACGTTGTAGGGCAGGTTGGCGACGACCAGGCCGTCTCCGCCCGCCCCATTTTCCTTGATGAGGGCGGCTTCGTCGACCTTGAGGGCGTCGGCCTGGATGATGGTCAGGGCGCCGCCGGAGGCTTCGCCCAGTTCCTCGAGCAGCGGGACGAAGCGGGGGTCTTTCTCCACCGCCACGACCCTGGCGCCGGCCTCAAGCAGGGCGCGGGTCAGGCCGCCGGGGCCGGGGCCGACCTCGATGACCGTCTGGCCCTCCAGGGGGCCGGCCAGGCGGGCGATCTTGCGGGTGATGTTGAGGTCGAGCAGGAAGTGCTGGCCGAACGCCTTCTTGGCCAGCAGGCCGTGCTGGTCGAGGCTTTCACGAAGGGGCGGAAGGTCTTCAAGGGTCATGCGGTGAGCCGGCGGTCGGCGATCTGGGCCGCCATCTTCAGGGCGTTGATCAGGCTGTCGGCGCGGGCGAGGCCCCGGCCGGCGATGTCGAAGCCGGTGCCGTGGTCCGGGGAGGTGCGCACGATCGGCAGGCCGAGCGTTACATTAACGCCGCCCCAGAAATCCAGCATCTTCAGAGGGATAAGCCCCTGATCATGATACATGCACAGAACCGCGTCGTATCGCCGCCGGGCCTCGGGATGGAACAGGGTGTCGGCTGGGGAGGGCCCCGTCGCCTCCACGCCGAGGTCGCGGAGAGACCGCACCGCCGGGCCGATGACGTCGATCTCCTCGCGGCCGATGCCGCCGTCTTCGCCGGCGTGCGGGTTGAGGCCGGCAACGGCCAGCCGGGGCTGGCCGATGCCGAAGTCGCGGCGCAGGGCCTGGGCGGTGACCAGGCCGGCGTTGACCAGGCTCTCGATGGTCAGGCTGTCCGCCACTTTTGAAAGCGGAGTATGGATGGTGGCCAGGCAGACGCGCAGGCCGCCCCCAAGAAGAGAATTGGGCCCATGATCCGGCGCGGCCAGCATCATCACCGGGCCCCGGGCGCCGTCCTGGCGCTCGGCGGCGGTCAGCTCGGCCAGGAACTCGGTGTGGCCCGGAAAGCCGAAGCCGGCGGCGTAGAGCGGGGCCTTGGCGATGGGGGCCGTGACGACGCCCTTGACCGCGCCGGTCAGGGCCAGGCCGACGGCGGTCTCGATCCAGCCGATCACCGACTTCGCATAGGCCGGCGAGGGCTGGCCGGAGACCACGGGGGCCGACAGCGGCTGGTGCAGCACGGGGATGGCCGTGGCGAACACTCCGGCCGCCTCGGACGGGGCGCCGATGGCCTGAACGGGCGTTCCAAGCGCGCCCGGGGCCGAGCGCAGGGCGCCGGCGTCACCGACCACAAGGAAGGGCTGGCCCTCGGCGCGCACGGCGTTCCAGGCCTTGACGATGATCTC
This sequence comes from Caulobacter sp. SRI_014, assembly GCF_057586315.1. NCBI lineage: Bacteria > Pseudomonadati > Pseudomonadota > Alphaproteobacteria > Caulobacterales > Caulobacteraceae > Caulobacter > Caulobacter sp. SRI_014. The sequence continues at coordinate 81,596 of NZ_JBYCZQ010000007.1, forward strand.
CGCGCCGATGCCGGCCGGATCGCCCAGGGTGACGGCGAGAGGCCGCCCGGTCACCGGTTCTCGATGGTGGCCTGCATCCGCAGGTCACGCAGGACGCGCTTGCCGATGAGGTCCAGCTGCTGGGCGAACAGGCGGCGTTCGATCTGCTCGGCCGTAGGCAGGTTGCCGCCGGCGTTGCGCTTGCCGCAGACCATGACCAGGTGGACGCCGACGTCGGTGCGGATCGGCGTCGCCGACAGCTGGCCCTCGGGGGTGTTGGCGGCGGCGTCAGCGAAGCCGCCGGTCAGGCTGGAAATCTCGATCTCGCCCATGTCGCCGGCCAGAACCTCGGGAACCTGGCCGGCCTTGGTTTCGAGGTCGGCGCAGGTCGGTTTGAGGGCGCGCAGCTGCTCCAGCGACCTGCCGGCGGCGTCGACGGCGGCCTGGTCGGCGCTGGCGTCAACGGTGACGGCGGCCTGTTTGAGGGTCACCAGGCTGGCGGCTCCGCCGGCCCGCTTCTCGCGGACCAGGATGATGTAGACGCCGTCCTGGGTCACGATCGGGCCCGACATCTGGCCGGGACGGACCGAATCGAGCACGGCGTCGACCTCGGGCGGCATTTCGCCGGGCGAAACCCAGCCGGCGTCGCCGCCGCTGGCCGCCGTCGGCGAGGCCGAGAACTGGCGGGCCACCTGCGGGAAGGGCGCGCCCTGCTGCATCTGGGCGATCAGCGACTGGGCGCCGTTGAGGGCCACGTCCGGGCCGCCGACGCGGGCGCTTTCGATGAAGATCTCGCCAACCTGGTACTGCGGCTTGCTGGCCGCGTCCGACAGGCGCTTCTGGACGGCCTTGATCTGGTCCTGGCCGATGCGCAGGCGGCTGCCGTAGCGGCCGCGCATGTAGCCCTGCCAGCTGTATTCGACGCGGGCCTGCTCGCGGTAGGTGTCGCGGCCGACGCCCTGCTGGGCGAGCTGGGCGTAGAACTGGTCGGGGGTGACCTTGAATTCCTCCCGCACCTGTTCGGCGATGACCTCGTCGATCTCCGGGTCGGTGGCCAGGATGGTGGTCTTGTTTTCCTTCTCGACGCGGCGCAGTTCCTGCTTCTTAAGGCGCTCGTCGATCAGCTGGCGCTGGGCCTCGGCCTGCAGCTGCGGCAGGGTTTCCTGAGTCGGCTGGAAGCCGGTGGTCAGGATCAGCAGCTTCATGCGCTGCACTAGGTCGTAGCTGGAGATGATGTCGTCGTTGACGACCGCCGTCACGCCTTCGGCGATGTCGGGCTGGACGGGAGCCTCCTGCGCGAGGGCGGCCATGGGCATTCCGGCCGTGACCAGGGCGATGACCGAAACCGTGGCCAGGATCCTGCCCGTTACCTTAAGCGTCGAGAGCAAATTCGTCGTTCCCATAGTGCAAAACCACCGGCGCGGGGCGCGTCCGGCGGGGAAGGTCACCGCCTGTAGCCTTTATCGCCCAATGTGGCGAGCGTTAGGCGCAGGACCACCGCGTCGGATGGTCCCAGAGAGCGGTTGAACGTCTCCTCGTGGATCCAGACGACCGCCAGGTCGAGGCAGTCGTCGCGGTAGAAGGCGCCCAGTTCCTGGCGGCGCCAGACGTCGTTCTCGATATCCCAGACCCCGGCCGTGGTGATGCCGAAGGTCTTGCTGACCATGACGTCGGCGGCGAAGTCGATGTCCTGGCGTTCGACTCCGGTGATGTCCTGGTTGTCGTGCAGGTAGCGGACGTAGCCGCTGGCGCGCTCGAAGGTGGCGTTCACCCCGATCTCGACGCGGCGCAGGTCCAGGGTTTCCGACTCGAAGCGGGCCCGGCCGTAGAGGGTCAGGTTCTGGAAGGGCTTGGCGTCGCCGGCCACGATCCAGTCGCTGGCCTTGCGTTGCAGGCCGCTGCGGGCGGGCAGGGTGGTGTCCTCCTCGTCCCGGAAGCTGCGGCCGATCAGAAGGCTGAACGAGCGGCCATCGTCGAAGGAGACGGTCGCCCGCGCGCCGAGATTGGCCCGCAGGCCGCCCTCATAGAGGTCGAAGCCCGGGGACTTGTTGGCCCGGAACAGGTTGGTTTCGTCGAACTCAAGGACCACGGAATCCTCGTTGGGGATTCGGGGGTCGAGGTCGCTGTCGGGCGACAGGGCGATCTGGGCGATGGGCTCGAGCACGATGGTGCGGTCGCCGTCGCGGCGGAACAGCGGATAGGTCAGGTCGACCCCGACCACGCCCAGGCCGCGACCAAAGCTCGCACTGCCGCCGGCGGCCGGATAGTCCTCGATGGAATAGTAGTCGGCGCGGGCCTCCAGGAAGGGCGAGACGCGCAGGCCGCTGGTGAAGGTGAAGTTGGTCCGCCAGTCGGCCTGGAAGGTGGCGCGGCGCGAATCGGCGCCGGGCTGGCTGGCCACGAACTGCGACTGCTCGCGGGTCAGGACCACCGCCGAGCCCTGCATCCGGAAGCGGCCGCCGAGCACCGGCATCGGCAGCTCGAACCGGCCCTCGATCAGGGGGGCGATGGTCGGGAAGGTGCGGTCGTTGTCGGTCGGGCGCAGGCCCTGGACGCTGATGGCGTTGACCGAGAACCAGGAGAGATTGTCCTGGCGGGTGGCGAACAGCTGGCTGGTCAGGCGGCGGTTGTCGCTGGCCACCAGGCCGCGCTGACGCGAGACGTCGTTGATGTCGTACTTGTCGAAGATCAGGTCGTCGCTGGCCCGCTCGGCGGCGAAGCCCCACTTCCACTTGTCGTCGATGTCGAAGGCGCCATTGGCCAGCACATAGGACCGGTGGGTCATGTCTCCGATCTTGCTGCCGTTGCTGTCGAGGTCCTTCTCGTAGGTGTAGCCGAAGCGGGCCTCGATCTCGCCGCTGTAGAAGCGCTGGCGATAATCGAGGTTCACGAACGGATTGACCTTGGTGTTGATCTGCGGACTGACGGTCAGGTCGGAATAGGGGTTGATCACCCACAGATAGGGTTGCTCGTAGCTCAGACCCCGCCGCTGGGAGCCGACGATGGTCGGCGGCAGCAGACCGGACATGCGGTCGGCGTTCGGGTCCGCGTGCCACAGGATCGGCGTGTAAAACACTGGAACACCGAACATTTCGATGACCGCGTTCTCGTAGTAAATCAGGTGGTTTTCGCCGTCCTGGACCACCTTGTCGGCCTTGATCGACCAGGTCGGGTCCTTGGTCTTGTCCTCGGCGCACAGCTCGCAGGGGGTGTAGATGCCCTTGTTGAGTTCGGCGGTGTTGTCGTCGCGTCGGACCAGGGTGTCGCCGGCGATCTTGATGTTGTCCTGCAGCCGGGCCGAGAAACCCTTGGCGACGCCGGCCCGCAGCTGGTCGTCGAGGACAACCTCGTCGGCGAAGGCGGTGGCGCCGTCGCGCTCGACGATGACCACATTGCCGGTGGCGACCACGACGCCGGTGGTGCGGTTGTAGACCAGCCGGTCGGCCCGCAGGGTGCGGCCCTGATTGCGGATCTGCACACTGCCTTCGGCGACGATCGTGCCGGCCTTGTCATCCTGGATCAGGGTGTCCGCTTCGAGCAGATAGCCGCCGGCCCCCAGACCATCGTCGACAGGCGGGGCGGCCGGGCCGGGCGCGGCGGCGAGCACGGGCAGGGCCGTCGAGATGGCGCCGTCCTCGTCCGCGAAGACGGGACCGGCCAGGGCGGTGAACACGAGCGCCGTCGCGCCAGCCAGCAGGCGGGCGCGGGTGTTGCGCGGATCGGTGCTGTCCAGCCTCATGAAACCCCTGTTTCCCTCTCGCCAAGCACTAGGGCGGCGAGTCACCCGTCTTCCGTATAGCAAAGCAGGGTCAGCCCCGACAAAAGCGCCAACAGCGGCGGCGCCCAGGCCGCCAGCATGGCCGGTATGATCTCCGCCCTGCCGAGCGCTATGCACATTTGGTTGAAGAAGAAGAAGGCGAAACCAAGGACCACGCCCGATCCGGCCAGCGCGGGGAGTCCGCCCAGCCGCATCAGCCTGAGCGAAAAGGCCGCCGCCAGCACCGACATGGCCGAGAACAGGATGGGCGTCGCCAGGAGCTGCTGCAGGCGCAGGCGATAGGCGAGGGCCGAGAAACCGGCCTTCTCGGTGCCGACGATGGTGGCCGGCAGGCGCCAGAAGGCGATGGCCTCGGGCGTGGTGAACCGCTCGATCGCCGCCTGGTCGTCCAGGGTCGAGGGGATGGTCAGGGTGTCGGACCGCACCGAGCCGGCGCCGGGGGTCGCCTCGCGCACATCGGTCAGCTTCCAGTAGCCGGGGAACAGCCGGGCTTCGGCCGCCTCGACCCGGCGGGCGAACTGCAGGCCGCCGTCGGCCTCGACCTTGTAGATGAACATCGAGACGGTCTTCAGCCGCACCACGCCATCGACCTGGTCATGGCCGCGGGCGCGGATGACCACCTGCGACTTGTCATCGGTCTGGCGAAGCCAGGTCTCCTTGGGGGCGTTGGCCAGATAGTCATCCATCACCGCCGTGCGGGCCTGCTCGAACTTGACGTTCATCCAGGCGGCCATCGGGTTGAGCACCGCCACGGTCAGGGCCCCGACGACGAAGGCGGCGGCGGCGGCCGGCAGGATGAAGCGCCAGGCGGAGACCCCGGCGGCCCGCATCGCGATCAGCTCGCTGCGTCTGTTCAGGCCCACGAAGGCCGCCAGCGTCCCGAACAGGAAGGCGAACGGCAGCAGGGTCAGGATGGTCGAGGGCGCCTTGAGCAGGGTCAGCCACAGCAGGACGACAAAGCCGGCGTCCGCCCGTCCGCCGACGTTGCGCGACACGTCGACGAAATCGATCAGCAGGATGACCGCGCCGATGATGGCCAGGGCGCCGGCCACCGACAGCATGGTGCGGCTGAGGACGTAGAGTTCGAGGCGTCCGGGCAGAAGTCTCATGCGGCGACTCCCACCGGCGCGGGACCCTGAGGCGGCCCCTTCACGGGAGGTTTGGGCATACGCATGAAGGGAATCCAGGCCTGCCAGCCGACGCGGCTCTCGACCGGGCGGAACACCTGGTCGAAGCCCCAGATCATCGCCCCGATCGGGATCGAGTACTGCAGCACGTTGAAGGCGACGCTGTCCTCGCAGGCGGCCTGGACCGCGAAGCCGATGATCCGCACCAGGCCGGCGGCGGCGCCGATCAGGGCGATGCGTTTGGCATAGCCCATGCGGTTGAACCCGGCCCCGACCACGGCCGCCAGGGCCATCGCCATGAAGGCCAGGGCGTAGAGCGGCGAGGCCAGACGCGAGTTGCCCTCGGCCAGCATGCGCTTGCGGTTCTTCTTCTCGTATTCCTGATTGAGGTCCGGATAGAAGAGCTCGTGCAGGTAGCGGTCCGAGGCCTTGAAGCGGATGCTTTCGTTGGAGTTCAGGTAGGGTTTCAGGTCGAGCGCGTACTCATCGAACGTCAGGTAGTTCAGCACCCCGCGGTCGGAGAATTCCTGGGTCGAGCCGTGGCGCATGAGCAGCAGCGGCGCGCCGTTCTTGAACAGCACCTGGCCTTCCTTGGCCGTATAGGTGGTCGCCTGGCCGTCCTCGGTCATCTGGTGGATGAAGAGGTTGTGGATGGCGCCGTTGCTGTCGACCGTCTGGCCATAGACGGTCAGGCGCGGGGCCGGATCGGTGAACTGGCCCTCGACGACCAGCATGGCGGCGAGGTCCGTCTTGGCCTGGAAGATCAGCTTGCGGTACTCGCGATAGGCCGCCGGCTGGACCCACAGGTTGATGACCAGGCAGGTCAGGGTGGCCAGCACGGCCAGCTTCACCGCCGGGCTGATCACCCGCCAGCGGCTCATGCCGCCGGCGTAGCAGACGACCAGCTCCTGATCGCCCTGCAGCTTGTTCAGGGCCACGAAGGCGGCGACGAGCACCGCGATGGGGATGATCAGGTTGGCCAGCTGCGGCATGGCCAGGACGATGATCTTCAGGAAGATCCAGGCGCTCTGGCGCTGCTCGATGATGATGTCCAGCTGCCCCAGGCTCTGGCTGAGCAGGCCCACGGCGGCGAGCGCCGCCGTCGCCAGCAGCGTGGGCCATAGCAGCTGGCCAAAGAGGTAGCGTTCGATCAGGCGCATGCGGACTTGGAAGCTCGGCCTCTGTCGGGCCGCCGGAGGGTTGTTAGTAGTGCGCGTTGGCCGCGAACGGAACCCGGGCGGGCGCGATTCCTTGCCCTGACTGGCGAAATCTTCCCCCGCTTCCCCAATCAGGCGGAAAGGCCTATCTCGCTCCCCAAGACTTTTTGAGGAGCGCTTCATGCGTATCGAGTTCGTACAGCTTGATCTGGCCAACCTGCCGTCGGAAGGCGCCGTCGCCACCGTGGTCATCGAGGGCGGCAAGCTGTCCACCGGGGCCGAAGCCCTGGACAAGGCCACCAGCGGCGCCCTGAGCCGCGCCGTCGCCGCCGGTCGCTTCAAGGGCGCCAAGGGGGCCAGCCTGGAGCTGGTCGCGCCGACCGGGCTTGAGAAGGCTCGTGTGGCGATGATCGGGGTCGCAAACGACGCGTGGAACGCCGAAGCCGCCGAGCAGTTCGGCGCCTCGGCCTACGCCCTGGTCAAGGCCAGCGGGGCCGAAACCCTGACCCTGGTGCTGAAGGATGTCAGCGGCGAAGAGGCCGCCCGCGCCGCCTTCGGCGCCAAGCTGGCCAGCTACCGGTTCGACAAGTACCGGACCACCGAGAAGGCGGACAAGAAGCCGTCCGTCACGACCGTGAAGGTCGCCGTCGATGATCCGGCCGCCGCCGAGGCTGCCTTCGCCGAGCTGAAGACCCTGGCCGAGGCCATCTTCTTCAGCCGCGACCTGGTGTCGGAGCCGCCGAACGTCCTCTATCCGGAAAGCTACGCCCAGCGGATCAAGGCGCTGGAGTCGATGGGCCTGGAGGTCGAGATCCTCGGCGAGGCCGAGATGGCCAAGCTGGGCATGGGTTCCCTGCTCGGTGTCGGCCAGGGCTCGATTCGCGACAGCCAGCTCGTCGTCATCCAGTGGAAGGGCGGCGGCGACGCCCAGCCCATCGCGTTCGTCGGCAAGGGCGTGACCTTCGACACCGGCGGCATCTCGATCAAGCCGGCCGACGGCATGGAAGACATGAAGTGGGACATGGGTGGCTCGGCCGCCGTGGCCGGCCTGATGCACGCGCTGGCCGGTCGCAAGGCCAAGGCGAACGTCGTCGGCATCCTCGGCCTGGTCGAGAACATGCCCGACGGCAACGCCCAGCGTCCGGGCGATGTGGTTACCAGCATGTCCGGCCAGACCATCGAGATCATCAATACCGACGCCGAAGGCCGCCTCGTGCTGGCCGACGCGCTCTGGTACTGCCAGGACCGCTTCAAGCCGAAGTTCATGGTCGACCTGGCCACCCTGACCGGCGCGATTATCATCTCGCTGGGCAACGACGTCAGCGGCCTGTTCAGCAACAGCGACGAGCTGTCGGAGAACCTGCTGGCGGCGTCGAAGGCGACGGGCGAGCAGCTGTGGCGCATGCCGCTGCCGCCGGCCTACGAAAAGCAGATCGACAGCATGATCGCCGACGTGAAAAACACCGGCGGCCGCGCCGGCGGGTCGATCACGGCAGGCCTGTTCCTGCAGCGCTTCGTCAACAAGACGCCCTGGGCCCACCTCGACATCGCCGGGACCGCCTGGAAGAAGCCCTCGACCGACCCGACGATACCGGACGGGGCGACGGGCTTTGGCGTGCGTCTGCTGAACCAGATGGTCGCCGACAAATACGAAGGGTAGGGCGCTGACCGCCACCGCCTGCGAGGTCTGGTTCTATCACCTGGAGCGCTCGACGCTCGATCAGGTGCTGCCTGAACTGTTGTCCAAGACCTTGCAGCGCGGCTGGCGGGCCCTGGTCCGCAGCAGCGAGCCCGAGCGCCTCGAGCAGCTGGATAGCTTCCTCTGGACCTTCCAGGAGGACGGCTTCCTGCCGCACGGGGTGACCGGCGAACCCTTCGCCGATCATCAGCCCGTGTTGCTGACCACGGGCGAGGACAACCCGAACGGCGCCCAGGCGTTGTTCCTCATCGACGGCGCCCAGCCCGGCGACCTGCAGCCCTTTGAGCGTTGCATCGTCCTGTTCGACGGTCGCGACGAGGAAGCGCTGGCCGGGGCGCGGGGGCTGTGGAAATCTGTGAAAGCGCAAGGGTTGTCGGCCTCCTACTGGCGCCAGGGCGAACGCAAGGGTTGGGAGAAGCAGGCATGAAGACGGTTCGCGTGGCGGTTTCGGTTCTGGGTCTGATGGCCCTGTTTGCCTGCGCCACGCCCGAACCCGAGCCGGCGCCCGCTCCGCCGCCCCCGCCGCCGAAGGTCGAGGCGCCCGCGCCGATGCCGGCGGAAGAACCAAAGGATAGTTGCGGGGCCAAGCCGCTGCAGTACCTGGTCGGCAAGCAGAAGAGCGAAATCCCGGTGCCGGTCGACCCGACCAAGCGGCGGGTGACCTGCACCACGTGCCCGGTGACGATGGACTACAACCCCGAGCGGCTGAACATCTTCTTCGATGCCGATACGGGCATCATCAAAGAGGTCAAGTGCGGCTAACACTGTCCCTCCCATTCCGGGAGGGTGGTCAGCCGGCCACGGCTTCGAGGGCTTCGGCCGCCGCCATCCACGCCGCCTCGGCCTCATCCACCTGCGCCTGGATCTTCGCGCGGCGCTTGCCGAGGTCTGCGGCGGCGGTGGGTTCGCGGACGTAGAGGTTGGGATCGCCGAGCTTTTCGTCGATCTCGGCCAGCTGTTTGGTCACCCGGGCCAGGGTTTCCTCGGCCGCCGCCAGCTTGCGCTTCAGCGGACCGGCCATCGCCGCTGGATCGCGGCCGGTCGGGACCGGGGCCTTGTCGTTGCGGACGGGTTTCGGCTCTTCGCCCTTGACCTGGGTCGGGGCGCGGGCGGCGACGCGGGCGCGGTCGAGAACGAACTTGGCGTAGTCGTCCATGTCGCCGTCGAAGGGCTTCACGCCGCCATCCGCCGCGAGCCAGAGCCGGTCGGCGACCAGTTCCATCAGCGAGCGGTCGTGGGTGATCAGGATGACCGCCCCCTCGTACTCGTTCAGGGCGTCGAGCAGGGCCCGGCGGCTGTCGATATCGAGGTGGTTGGTCGGTTCGTCGAGGATCAGCAGATGCGGCGCTTCCATCGCCACCATGTTGAGCAGCAGGCGGGCGCGCTCGCCGCCCGACAGGTTGGCGACGGTGGTTTCGGCCTTTTCGTAGCCGATGCCCCACTGGGCCAGCTTCGAGCGCCGCTGGCTCTCGCTGCTCTCGGGCAGGGCGCGGCGGATGATGTCCATCGGGGTGTCGACCGGATCAAGGGCCTCGATCTGGTGCTGGTGGAACCAGCCGACCTTGATGCGGCGGTCGCGGTGCAGGTCGCCTGACTGGATGGACAGGGCCCCGGCGATCATCTTGGCGAAGGTCGACTTGCCGGCGCCGTTGACGCCGAGCAGGCCGATGCGGTCGTCGATGTCCATCCGCAGGTTGAGGTTCTTCAGAATCGGCGGGCCGCCATAGCCGACGGTGGCGTTCTCCAGTCGCACCAGCGGCGGGGCCAGAGGCCGGACCGGCGAGGGGATGGTGAAGGGGGCGGTGCGCTCTTCCAGCGTCATCGTCACCGGCGGCAGCTTCTGCAGCATCTTCAGGCGCGACTGGGCCTGGGTGGCCTTGGAGGCCTTGGCGCGGAAGCGGTCGACGAAGGCCTGCATATGGGCGCGCTTGGCTTCGATCTTGCCGCGCATGGCTTCGGCCAGACGGGCCTTCTCGGCCCGCTGTTCCTCGAAGCTGTCATACCCGCCGGTATAAAGGTCCAGTTTTCCTTCACGAACATGAAGGATGTAACCAACTGAATTATTTAGCAATTCCCGGTCGTGGCTGATGATCAGGGCGGTGTGCGGATACTTCTTCAGCCGCGCCTCAAGCCACAGGGCGCCTTCGAGGTCGAGGTAGTTGGTCGGCTCGTCGAGCAGCAGCAGGTCGGGCTCGGCGAACAGGGCGGCCGCGAGAGCCACGCGCATGCGCCAGCCGCCGGAGAACTCGGCCATCGGGCGGCTGAGGTCGGCGTTGCTGAAGCCCAGGCCCGAAAGGATTTCCGAGGCGCGGCTCGGGGCGGAGTCGGCGTCGATCTCGATCAGCCGGCCCCAGATGTCGCCCATCTCCTCGGGATCGGCGGTTTCCAGCCGGGTCAGCAGGCTGTGGCGCTCCTCGTCGGCCTCCAGCACGGTGTCGAGCAGGGAGACGGGCGTGGCCGGATGTTCCTGCGCCACGGTGCCGATGCGGGCGGACTTGGGGATCTTGATCTCGTCGTCGCCGGCGTGGAGTTCGCCGAGGATCAGCTTGAACAGGGTCGACTTGCCGATGCCGTTGCGGCCGACCAGCCCGATCTTGCCGCCGGTCGGCAGGGTCACCGTCGCCTTGTCGAAGAAGCGTCGTCCCCAGGCGTTGAAAGTCAGTTCGTTGATCTGGAGCATGAAACGCTTTGGGGGTGTTGGCGTAGGGGAGGGTCGCCGCTATAAGCCCGCGACCTCCCAAATCCCACCTCTTTGTAGGGCTGAAAGAAACTAGGCCATGACCGAACGCACCTTTTCCATCATCAAACCCGACGCGACCGAGAAGAACCTGACCGGCGCCGTGAACGCCGTCATCGAAAAGGCCGGCCTGCGCATCGTCGCCCAGAAGCGCATCAAGCTGAGCCAGGCCCAGGCCGAGAAGTTCTACGAGATCCACAAGGAGCGCCCGTTCTTCGGCGAGCTGGTCGAGTTTATGACCCGCGCTCCGGTGGTCGTGCAGGTTCTGGAAGGCGAGAACGCCGTCGCCCGCTACCGTGACGTGATGGGCGCCACCAACCCGGCCCAAGCCGCCGAGGGCACCATCCGCAAGCTCTACGCCGACAGCGTCGGTGAGAACTCGGTGCACGGTTCGGACAGCCTGGACAACGCCAAGATCGAGATCGCCCAGTTCTTCACCGACGCCGAGATCGTCGGCTAAGGCTGAGCCCTCCCTCGAAGGGAGCAAGCCGGCGGGGCGACCCGCCGGCTTTTTCTTTGCCGGTTCGTCGGGCCCGTTAGGCTGACGCTAAAGGCCCTGTGGTTGTGTTTCCGCATGGAGTTGGGGGTGCGGGAATGCGTTGGATTGCGATGGGCCTGGCGGCAGCGGCGCTGGGCGGCTGCCAGATGGCCGATCTGGCCAAGAAGCCCGATGAGCTTCGTCAGGCGGTCACCGCCTACCGCGAGGGCGACATCGCGGGCCTGAACGCCCTGACCGATTCGACCGAGGCCCAGGCCGCCGCCGAGCTGGCGGCCGAGGGCGGGGCCGACCCCTGCACCGACCAGGGGATCAAAGCCTCGAAGGCGGCCGCCGTGGCCTACATCGTCAGGCGGATCAACAACCGGACCGTCGTCTCGATGTCGCCCGAGGCCCGCTACGTCTATCTAGACTATCTGGGCGACGGCGGGATCACCCGCGCCGAGGTTCCGGCGACGATCCGGGTCTGCAAGAGCGAGCAGAGCAATCTCAAGGTCGTGCGCGACGTGATGACGGCCATGAGCGTCGCCAAGGTCATGCAGGCCGAGAGCGAGGCCTGGAACGTCGCGCTGCAGGAGAAGTATGGTTCGGAATACCGGGCCAGGATGAAGTCGGCCCGGGTCACGCTGGCCCGCAACGGGGCGCTGGGCCCAATGGAGGCACGGGCGGCGAACGCCCGGCGGCGCTAGGCACGGGAAGCCAGGGCGGCGAGGGCCTGCGGATAGAGGCGGTGCTCTTCGGCAAGCACGCGCTCGGCCAGGGTTTCGGCGGTATCGCCGGCCAGAACCGGGACGAGCGCCTGGGCCAGTACGGGGCCCTCATCGACGCCCGCCGTTACCAGATGCACCGAGCAGCCGGCTTCGGCGTCGCCAGCCTCGATGGCCCGGCGATGGGTGTCCAGCCCCGGATACTTCGGCAGGAGCGAGGGGTGTATGTTGACCATCCGGCCCTCCCAGGCGCCGACGAGGAAGGGCGTCATGATCCGCATGTAGCCGGCCAGGGCGACGTACCCGCAATTGAACCGGCGCAGGGCGGCGTCCAGGGCGTGTTCGTGGGCCTCCCGATCCTTGCCGAACAGACTATGGTCGACGCAGACGGCGGTGATGCCGAGCGCCTTGGCGCGGCTCAGGCCGGCGGCGTCCGGGCGGTTGGAGATGACCACCGCCACCTCATAGAGGCAGTCCGCCGCCTGGGCCGCCCGGATCAGGGCTTCCATGTTGGAGCCTGTTCCGGAGATCAGGATGCCAACACGGGCGCGGCTCATGCCTTGGCGAGCTCGCCGCAGACGAAAGCGTCTTCCCCCGCGTCGAGGAGGGCCATCAGCACCTCGGGCGCCTGGTCCCGGGCCACGATCAGCAGCAATCCGATGCCGCAGTTGAAGGTGCGGCGCAGTTCGTGGTCGTCGATGCCGCCCTCGCGTTGCAGCCAGTCGAACACCGGCGGCAGGGGCCAGGCGTTCCAGTCGAACCGGGCTTCGAGGCCGTCGGCGATGGCGCGCGGCGGGTTCTCGATCAGGCCGCCGCCGGTGATATGGGCGACGCCCTTGACCTTGCCGGCCTTGAGCAGCGGGTGGACCGATTTCACATAGATGCGGGTCGGGGCCATCAGGGCTTCGGCCAGGGTGCCGTCGCCGAACGGGGACTTCGCGTCCCAGGCGAGGCCCGAGCGCTCGACCACCTTGCGGACCAGGGAGTAGCCGTTGCTGTGCGGGCCGCTTGAGCCCAGGCCGATCAGCACGTCACCCGGGCGTTGCGCATCCAGTCGCGGCAGGACGCCGTCGCGGTTGACGGCGCCGACCGTGAAGCCGGCCAGGTCGTAGTCGCCTTCACTGTACATGCCGGGCATCTCGGCCGTCTCGCCGCCGACCAGGGCGCAGCCGGCCAGGGTGCAGCCTTCGGCGATGCCGGCGACGACGCTGGTCGCCGTCGCCACGTCCAGCTTGCCGGTGGCGTAGTAGTCGAGGAACAGCAGCGGCTCGGCGCCCTGGGCCAGCAGGTCGTTGACGCACATGGCGACCAGATCGATGCCGACCTGGCCGTGCAGGCCGGTGTCGATGGCGATCTTCAGCTTGGTGCCCACCCCGTCGGTGGTGCTGACCAGCAGCGGGTCGTCGTAGCCGGCGGCCTTGAGGTCGAAGAGGGCGCCGAAACCGCCCAGACCGCCGGACACGCCGGGGCGGTTGGTGGCTTTGGCCAAGGGCTTGATGGCCTCGACAAGGGCGGCGCCGGCGTCGATATCGACCCCTGCCTGCGCATAGGTCAGCCCGTTCTTGCGGTCGGTCATGTTGGCGCCTGGGTCACGAGGAAACGAAGAATCTGTCGCGCGGGCGGCAAAAGCTTGCAGACTCGCCCGCGCGCGGGGCTATAGCTGCCGCATGACGCCTATTACAACCACCGCCGACCTGGCGGCGTTCTGCAATCAACTCAAGGGCCAGCCTTTCGTCGCCGTGGACACCGAGTTCATGCGCGAAACGACCTACTGGCCGATGCTCTGCCTGATCCAGGCCGCCGCGCCGAATGGGGCCGAAGCCTGCATCGATCCGCTGGCCCCCGGCATCGACCTCAGCCCCTTCCTCGACGTGCTGCGCGACACCTCCATCCAGAAGGTCTTCCACGCCGCTCGCCAGGACGTCGAGATCTTCAACAACCTGGGCGCCATGCCCAAGCCGTTGTTCGACACCCAGATCGCCGGCATGGCCGCGGGCTTCGGCGAGCAGATCGCCTATGACGCCCTGGTCCGCCAGATGCTGAAGATCGACCTCGACAAGTCGAGCCGCTTCACCGACTGGAGCCGCCGGCCGCTGAGCGACAACCAGCTGACCTACGCCATCGCCGACGTCACCCACCTGGCGCGCCTCTATCCGATGCTGCGCGGCAGCCTCGAGAAGGCCGGACGCCTGGCCTGGGTCGAGGAGGAGATGGAGGCTCTGACCGATCCGGAGCTGTACGACGTCAATCCCGAGAACGCCTGGAAGCGCCTGCGCCCGCGCAAGCACTCAGCCAAGTACATGGCCGTCTTCAAGGCCGTCGCCGCCTGGCGCGAACGCACCGCCCAGACCCGCGACCAGCCGCGTGGCCGCATCCTGAAGGATGACGCCATGGACGAACTGGCCGCCCAGGCCCCGACCGACGCGGCGGCCATGGACCGCCTGCGCGGCGTGCCCAAAGGCTTCTCGGGCAGCAAGTTCGGGCCCGACCTGATGGCCGCCATCAAGGAAGCACTGAAGGACCCGGAGGCCTACGCCCCGGTCGTCGAACGCGAGAAGACGGTCCACAACCCGGCCGCCGGCGCGGTGGTCGAGCTGCTCAAGGTCCTGCTCAAGGCCCGGGCCGAAGATGCGGGCGTGGCGTCCAAGCTGATCGCCACCGTCTCGGACCTCGAGAAGATCGCCAACGACGACAAGGCTGACGTCGGCGCCCTGACCGGCTGGCGGAAGGATGCATTCGGCAACGACGCCCTGAAGCTGAAGCGCGGCGAACTGGCCCTGGTGCTGGACGGCACCCGGGTGCGGGTGGTCGAGGTGCGGCGGGCGCCGAAGGCGGCGGCGGCGGAGTAATCCGCCGCCTTAGCGGTCTTCCAGGCCGTGGAAGATGCGCTGAATTCGAACGTCCGTCTCCGTCACCTCGTAACGTATGACGTAGCCGCGCTTGCCGAACGCCACGTGCAGGTGCCGCATCCGCAGGCCAGCCAGGTAGCCTCGGTGCGGAAACTGATTCAGTGACCGGATCGCGCTGGCGATCGCGACAACGGCGCGGCGGCCCGCATCTGGGTTCTTGTCGAACAGCCAGGCTTCCAGCCTTTCGATATCGCCCGCCGCCTCAGGCGTGACGAAAATCCTCAAAGCTTGCGGACCTGCGGCTTCGGCAGCGGATTGTCCGTGCCCCAGGACATCATCCAGGCCTCGACCTCTTCCCAAGGAACACCCATACGCGTCCGCTCGAACTCGTCGAGCGCCGCACGGTCAGCCTCCAGATCAGGTCCGATCCAACTCGTTGTGGCGTCTTCAGAGAAACCGGAAAGACGTTTGGCGAGCTGCTCAGCGATGATCTGCACGGCAAGTTCTTCGGGGGGCACGCCCTTGTCAGCAGCCATCTCGCGTAGGCGCCGTTCGACCCCTGGATTCAGCTTCAGTGTAAGTTCGCTGTCAGCCATGCTCCGAGCCTAATCCCAAATCGCCATCCTCGCAAAGCTTGCCAATCGCCCCGGAAAGGTGATTCACAGTCCCTCCAAGCAACCGCCCCTAGAGCGCCCGATGTCCAAACTTCTCCAGACCGCCATCATCTATGATTTCGACGGCACGCTCGCCCGCGGCAACATGCAGGAGACCAGCTTCATTCCGGCGCTGGGTCTGACGCCCAAGCAGTTCTGGAACGACACGGTCCGCCCCCAGACGATCAAGTCCGATGGCGATGACATCCTGATGTACATGCAGCTGATGCTGCAGACGGCCCGCAAGGCCGGCCTGACCGTGACCAAGGAGATGTTGCAGAAGCACGGCGAGGGCGTGCTGCTGTTCGACGGCCTGCGCGACATGAGCTGGTTCGACCGGATCAACGCCTTCGGGGCCAACTACGGCTTGAAGATCCAGCACTACATCCTCTCGTCTGGGCTGCAGGAGATGGTCGAGGGCTGCCCGATCTATCCGGCCTTCGAGCACGTCTTCGCCAGCCACTACGTCTACAACGAGGATGGCGAGGCCGAATGGCCGGCGGTGGGCATCAACTACACCACCAAGACCCAGTACCTGTTCCGCATCAACAAGGGCGTGCACAACAACTGGGAGCACGAGAAGATCAACCGCTTCATGCCCGACGATGAGCGGCCGGTGCCGTTCGAGCGGATGATCTTCGTCGGCGATGGCGACACCGACGTCCCGACCATGAAGATGATGCACACCAAGGGCGGCCATTCGATCGCCGTCTACGACCCGCGCACCGAGCCCAACGACCAGACCAAGCTTCACCGCCTGATCGCCGAGGACCGGGTCAACTTCGTCGCCGCCGCCAACTACACCGACGGCTCGGCGCTCGACCTGATCGTCAAGGGCATCCTCGGCCGCATCGCCATCCACGAAGGGACGATGCCCGCCGATTAGTCGGCCCGGATCTCCGCCTTGGCGTCCAGATGCCCCGCCAGGGTCGCGGCCCGGCGGCCGGTCTGTTCGCCGAGCAGCAGGTCCGCGCGGTCGGCGTCGGTGGTCAGCAGCAGGCGGTCGTTCTTCAAGCTCAGGCGAGTATGGGCCAGCAGGGCGCTGTCGCGGGCGGTCAGGTCGCAGCCCAGGCGGATGGCGGCCCCCAGGGCCCGGGCGCGCTTGCGGGCCACGTCAGGCAGCAGGCGGGTAATGGTGCCCTGTTCCGGGGTGTTGTTGCTGCTGGTGTGGCGGCTGAAGGCGGCCATGGCCAGGAAGGCGCGTTCGGCATGGTTCTGGCCGGCGACCGGGGCGCGCAGCACCTGTTCGAACACCAGGTCGGCGCGGTGGTCTGGGTGCAGCCGGGCGCCGAGATCGGCCAGGCGGCAGGCGGCGGCCAGCAGGATGGGGTCGCGGCCCGGGAAGATGGGGGGCAGGGCGGTGAACACCGGGCTCAGCCAGGCCTCCAGCGTCGGACCCAGGGTGGCGTCGGCGCCGGTGCGGACGGTCAGGTCGGCACAGCCTTCGATCAGCGGATCCAGCGCCTGGGTCTCCGGATCCATGGCCTCGAACAGCAGGCCCTCGCGGACGCCATAGGCCGACAGCACCACGGTTTCGATGCCGAGGGCCACGATCAGCCGTTCGAGAACGACGGCGGCGTGCGGCAGGGTCTCGGCGCGTTTCTTGGAGACGCCTTCGACGGCCTCCAGCGAACGGCGCGACTGGCTGGCGACGAAGCGGCAGGCGTTGAGCGCCTCGGCGCGGCTGAGCTCGTACTGGTGCACGACACGCAGCGGGTAGCCGGTCATATGCATGTGGATGAGCGCCAGGTTGCGCCAGGCGCCGCCGACGGCGTGGAAGGTCGGGGTGTGGAAGCGTTCGAGACCGGACAGGCGCTCATCGACCTCGCGGCGCCGGATCTCTGCATCGTCGTCAGGGAAGGCGCCGAAGGAGAAGGGGCCAAGAGGCAGCGTGACGCCTTCGCCCGCGCCCTTTGGTCCGATGGGGGTCAGCTCAAGGCTGGCGCCGCCGAGGTCGCCGACCACGCCGTCGCCGGCCGGGGCGCCCGCGAGGACGCCGAGGGCGGCGTACCGGGCTTCTTCCTGGCCGCTGAGCACGCGCAGCACGATGCCGGTCTCGGCCTGTACCCGTTCCGCAAAGGTCGGGCCGTCCTCCGCATCGCGGATGGCGGCGGTGGCGGCGGTGAAGACCCGCTCGGGCGGCAGGCGGTCGACGACCATGCGAAAGCGTTTGAGGGCGGCCAGGGCGCTGGCGGCGCCGTCCTCGCTGAGCTTGCCGGTCTTCTGGAGGTCGCGGCCGAGGCCGGCCAGCACCTTCTCGTTGAACACCGTCCACATCGAACGGCCTTCGACCCGGTACAGCACCAGGCGCACCGAGTTGGAGCCGACGTCGACGACGGCGGCGTCGTGGCTGGTCATTGGTCGAGGTCCAGGGCCAGGGCGCCGGGCAGGTCGCGAACGTTGTGGCCCCGGCCCGACAGGCTGGGGTTGGTCATGAAGTAGTCGTGGGCCGAGAAGGCCATCCGCTTGTTCCAGGCCGGGTCTCGGGCGTAGCCGCCCTGGCTGTCCAGGGTCCAGCTCTGGGCCTCGTCGTTGAGGTTGGCCACCATGATCTGGCTGAGCACCTGTTCGTGCACCGTGGGGTTATCGACCGGCGTCAGGGCCTCGACGCGGCGGTCGAGATTGCGCGGCATCCAGTCGGCCGAGGAGATGAACACCCTGGCCGCCTTGCTGGGCAGGGGCTCGCCGTTGGCAAAGGCGGCGATGCGCGAATGCTCGAGGAAGCGGCCGACGATGGACTTGACCCGGATGTTCTCCGACAGGCCGGCCACGCCGGGCTTCAGGCAGCAGATGCCGCGGATGACCAGGTCGATCGGCACGCCCGCCTGGCTGGCGCGGTAGAGGGCGTCGATGATCTCCGGATCGACCAGCGCGTTGAGCTTGGCCCAGATGCCGGAGGGTTTTCCGGCCCGGGCGTTGTCGGCCTCGGCGCCGATCATGGCCAGCAGGTCGGGCTTCATCGTCTCGGGCGAGAAGCTCAGCTTCTCCAGCCGTTCGGGGCGGGCGTAGCCGGTGATGTAGTTGAACAGGCGGGCGCTATCGCGGCCCAGCGCCGGGTCGGTCGTGAACAGACTGAGGTCGGTATAAACCTTGGCCGTCACCGGGTGGTAGTTGCCGGTGCCGAAGTGGCAGTAGGTGCGCAGGGTCTCGCCCTCGCGGCGCACCACAAGGCTCAGCTTGGCGTGGGTCTTGTACTCCACGAAGCCGAAGACGACGTGGACCCCGACCTTCTCCAGGTCCTTGGCCCAGCGCAGGTTGTTCTCCTCGTCGAACCGCGCCTTGATCTCGACCAGGGCGGTGACGTTCTTGCCGTTCTCGGCCGCCTCGATCAGGGCGGCGATGATCGGGCTGTCCTGGCTGGTCCGGTACAGGGTCTGTTTGATGGCCAGGACCTGCGGGTCGCGGGCGGCCTGGCGCAGGAACTGGACCACCACGTCGAAGCTCTCGAACGGATGGTGGACCAGGATGTCCTTCTCGCGGATGGCGGCGAAACAGTCTCCGGCATGGTCGCGGATGCGCTCGGGGAAGCGGGCGACGAAGGGCGGGAACTTCAGGTCGGCGCGATCCTTGGGGATCATCTCCGACATCGCGGCCAGGCCCAGCTTGCCGTCGATCAGCACCACGTCGTCAGGCCGCGCGTCCAGGCCGTCGAGGATGAACTCCCGCAGGTCGTCGGGCATGGTCGTCTGGACCTTGACCCGCACCACCTCGCCCATCCGGCGGCGTTTCAGCTGGGTCTCGAACTCCAGGACCAGATCCTCGGCCTCTTCCTCGATTTCGATGTCGCTGTCGCGGATCACCCGGAACAGGCCCCGGCCCTCGATGGCGAAGCCGGGGAAGAGCTGGTCCATGAACAGGATCAGCAGGCTCTCAAGGGCGATGAACCGCCGTTCCTTGCGCCGGGGCGGGCCGGGCAGTTCCCAGAACCGCTTCACCTGCTGGGGCACCGGCACAAGGGCGAACAGCAGCTTGCCGTCGGTGCGCCGCATCTTCAGGCCCAGACAGAAGCCGAGGTTGGGAATGAAGGGGAAGGGATGGGCCGGGTCGATGGCCAACGGCGTGAGGACCGGGAACAGCTTGTTCTGGAAGATCTCCAGCGCCGCCGGCAGGTCGACGGCGGTCACGTCGCGGGCGTCCAGCAGGCGCAGGCCTTCGTGGCCGAGTTCGGCGCGCAGGGCGCGCCAGATGCGCTGCTGGTCATCCATCAGGACCGAGGCGGCGGCGTTCAGGCGGTCCAGCTGTTCGATGGGGGTCAGGCCGTCGAGGCTGACCTTACGGATGCCTTCGCGCACCTGGCCTTTCAGGCCGGCGACGCGGACCATGTAGAATTCGTCGAGGTTATTGGCGCTGATCGACAGGAAGCGCAGGCGTTCGAGCAGCGGGTGGCGCTGGTTCTCGGCCTCTTCCAGCACCCGCTTGTTGAAGGCCAGCCAGGACAGTTCGCGGTTGAAGAAGCGCTCGGGCGAGGCCAGCAGGGTCTCGTCGAGAGTCAGGTCCCGGAGGGCCGTCGGACTTCGGGTCGAAGAGCGGGCGGTCGCGGACTTTGGCATCGGGACTCTATGCGGTGGTTCGGCCACCTTTGGCCCATGCCCGCGACAGTTTCAACGGTGGAGGATCGTTGAGGGAACGGCGGTCCGGGGTGGATTGATCCGGGGGCTGACGGCTTTTTCCGGGCGATCATCCGGTCAGGCCGGTTCGGCGTCCTCGAAGAGGTCGCTGGTCTCATCCAAAAGTTCCCGGGCCAGGGCGCGGTTGATCGCCCGTCCGCGCGAGGCGGCCGCCTCATCCATCCGGGCCGCCAGGATGCGGGCGGCGGTCACCGACCGCTCCATGCGGCTCAGCAGGTAGGGGTAGAGGTCGTCGTCGGGCTTGATGTGGCGGGCCTTGAACAGAGCCTCGAGCACGGCGCGCAGCTGGGCGTCGTCCGGCGGGTCGATCTCGGCCACCGCCAGGGCATTGTAGCGGGAGCGCAGGTCGGGCAGGGCGGTCGGCCAGGCCAGCGGGCGTTCACGGCCAGTCAACAGCACGGCGCGGCCGGCCTGGGCCTGGTTGAGCAGGTGGAAGACGGCCTCGTCCTCGCCCAGCAGGTCGGCGTCCTCGACCAGGACCGGGCCGTTGCCGTCGAGGCTGGGACTGCGGCCGGGGAAGACGAGCTGGGCGCCGTTGGCGTCGGCCCAGGTCTGGGCCAGGTGGGTCTTGCCGCTGCCGGCCGGGCCGATCAGGGCCAGCGCCCCGCGCCCGAGGCTGGCCCAGTCGTCGAGCGCCATCACCGCCGAGCGGTTGGCGTCGGACAGCACGAAGGCGTCGCGCGTCCAGCTGGTCGCGGGCTCGAACGGAAGACGGAACTGGGCGGCGCTCACCGGAGGGTTCTAGCAAGCGACCACGCGGCGGTCACGGCGCGGTCGCCGCAGGGGCGGGGAGAACCGGCGGCGGCCTGTGGACAACAGGCTTAACGGAGCGGTCCCATGGATATGTATAGACATATTCATCTTCGGCACGGGCTGGAGCGCCCGATCGGCCCGGACAGCCGTCGCCGGCGCCGGCGCCGACAGCGTGGGGGATTGATCCATCCTGGCGCGTAGGCGGGCGACCTCACCAGGCCGTCAACATTTCCCGCCTCGGCGCCTACGCCTCATCAACGCCGGCGCCAACTTTCACAGCGTTGGCGCCACCTGAAATATCACGGCAATTCAGCGGCTTGCCGAATATTGCCGTCTTACATCATCGGGCGCGTGGTATAATTGTTGGTCGCTTCGCTAGGGCTTGCGCCCACTCACCGCCGTTGCGCAGCCGAAGAACAGCCTGTGGTAGGTGACCTCCAGCCCTTCGGCCCGCATCATCTCCGCCAGCCCGGACGCATCTCCGAAATTGCTGCTGTAGGTCCCGATCATCGCAAAATCCTGCGCTCCACGAAGGAACAGCCGTTCGATCAGCGGCAGCACGACCAACAGATGCAGCCGGTACAGCGGCCGCAACCACCACCCCTTCGGATCGGAGGCCTCGATCATGGAAAACACGCCGCCCGGTTTCAGCACCCGCGCCGTCAGCTTCGCCAGTCGCCCATGCTGCTCGGCATTGAAGGTCTTCAGCCCAAAGGTTGCGATCACGAAATCGGCGCTGTCGGAGGCCAGTTCGCTGGCCAGCAGGTCATCCTCTATGAAGGCGATCCTGTGGGCCCGCATCGCGTGAAGGCGTTCCATGGCCCGCCTGTGCATCCCCGAAGAGATGTCGACGGCGGTGATGGCGCCAAGGTCCGGAAAGCGCTTCAGCAGGTGCGGCCAGACCTCGCCGGTGCCGGCCATGAAGTCGTAGCCGTTGGGCGCCGCCACGGCAGGTGGCGGCATCAGGGCGACGCACTGGCGCCGCCAGCGCTCGGTGAAACCCATCGAACAGACGTAGCTGAAGGCGATATAGCGGTCGGAACAGCGATCGAAGACGGCCTTGACGAACCGGGGGTCATAGAGGTCTTCGGACATGGGGCCAGATGATCCGGCTTCGTGGGCCGGTGCAATGGGGGACACATGCCGGGTGGGCATCTGCGTAGCTTCGCGAAAGTGGCGACGATGCCTGAGGCGCTCGATGTCGCCCGTGATCTGCTGGCCGTGCTTGACGGCGCGGCGACGGTGAAGAGCCTGTTGGTGGAGCCCTACTACAAGGAGGAAGGCTGGATCGAGATCACCCCGACCTTCAGCGACTTCGACATGGAGGCGGTCAAGGCGCGCCTGGCCCCCGACTGGGTCGAGGGTGGCGAGTGCTGGATCTGGAACCCGGAGGCCCACTGGAACAAGGGCGAAGGAGCTTCTTTCGCCGTTCGCCACATCGTCTGGGCGATGGTCGAAGCGACCGATTGAAAGCGCCGTCTGCCTTGACTTTCCGGGGGCTCCATGCGCCCTTCCGCGCCTCTCGAAATTCCGACTCTGAAGCTTAGATTCATGCACGCCTATCGCACCCATACCTGCGGCGCCCTGCGCGCCACCGACACCGGCGCCGCGGTGCGCCTGTCCGGCTGGATCCATCGCAAGCGCGATCATGGCGGTCTGCTGTTCATCGACCTGCGCGACCACTATGGCCTGACCCAGCTGGTCCTGCACCCGGGCACGCCCGGCTTCGACGCCGTCGAGCGCCTGCGCGCCGAGAGCGTGATCCGGGTCGATGGCGAGGTCGTCGCCCGCTCGGCCGAGACGGTGAACGCCAACCTGGGCACCGGGGAAGTGGAAGTGCGCGTCAGCGCCGTGGAAGTGCTCTCGGAAGCGGCCGAGTTGCCGCTGCCGGTGTTCGGCGAGCCGGACTACCCCGAAGAGATCCGGCTGAAGCACCGCTACCTCGATCTGCGCCGGGAAACCCTGCACAAGAACATCGTCCTGCGCTCGAAGGTCATCGACAGCATCCGCAAGCGGATGGTCGGCCAGGGCTTCCTTGAGTACCAGACTCCGATCCTGACGGCCTCGTCGCCGGAAGGCGCGCGCGACTTCCTGGTGCCCTCGCGCCTGCATCCCAGCAAGTTCTACGCGCTGCCTCAGGCCCCGCAGCAGTTCAAGCAACTGCTGATGGTCTCGGGCTTCGACCGCTACTTCCAGATCGCGCCCTGTTTCCGCGACGAAGACCTGCGCGCCGACCGCAGCCTCGAATTCTATCAGCTCGACGTCGAGATGAGCTTCGTGACGCAAGAGGACGTGTTCGCGGCCATTGAGCCGGTGATGCACGGCGTGTTCGAGGAGTTCGCCGACGGCAAGTCGGTGACGCCTTACCCGTTCCCGCGCATCCCCTACCGCGACGCCATCGCCTGGTACGGTTCGGACAAGCCCGACACCCGCAACCCGATCAAGATGTCGGACGCCTCCGACCACTTCCGCGGCGGCGGCTTCGGCCTGTTCGCCCGCATCCTGGAGACCGGGAAGAACGCCGTCTGGGCGATCCCGGCGCCGGGCGGCGGCTCGCGCGCCTTCTGCGACCGGATGAACAGCTGGGCCCAGGGCGAAGGCCAGCCGGGTCTCGGCTACATCTTCTGGAGCGCCGACCAGAACGCCTGGGGCGGTCCGATCGCAAAGAACCTTGGCGAAGAGAAGACCCAGGGGCTGATGACCAGCCTGGGCCTCGGCGAAGGCGACGCCGCCTTCTTCGTCGCCGGCGATCCGAGCGTCTTCTACAAGTTCGCCGGTTCGGCCCGTACCCGCGTGGGCACGGAACTGAAGCTGATCGACGAGGGCAAGTTCGAGTTCTGCTGGATCGTCGACTTCCCGATGTTCGAGTGGAGCGAGGAAGAGAAGAAGGTCGACTTCAGCCACAACCCCTTCTCGATGCCGCAGGGCGAACTGGAGGCGCTGGAGACCAAGGACCCGCTCGATATCCTGGCCTACCAGTACGACATCGTCTGCAACGGCTACGAGCTGTGCTCGGGCGCGATCCGGAACCACAAGGCCGAGATCATGCTCAAGGCCTTCGAGATCGCCGGCTACGACGCCTCGGTGGTCGAGGGGCAGTTCGGCGGCATGCTGAACGCCTTCCGCTATGGCGCGCCGCCGCACGGTGGTCTGGCCCCCGGCATCGACCGCATCGTCATGCTGCTGGCCGGCCAGACGGCGATCCGTGAGGTCATCGCCTTCCCGCTGAACCAGCAGGGTCAGGATTTGCTGATGAGCGCCCCGTCGGAAGTCTCGGACAAGCAGCTGAAAGAGCTGCACATCCGGCTGAACCCGCCGCTCAAGGCCTAGCCTTGGCTAGTGCTGCGCCTCGGGCAGGCGGACGATCAGTCCGTCGTGCTCGTCGGCAATCTTGATCTGGCAGGCCAGGCGGGAGGTTTCCTGCACGCCCTCCGCGAAGTCGAGCATGGAGGCCTCCATGGCCCCGCGCTCGCCCAGCCGGTCCATCCAGGCCGGGTCGACATAGACATGGCAGGTGGCGCAGGCGCAGGCCCCGCCGCAATCGGCGTCGATGCCCGGGATGTTGTTGCTGACCGCCCCCTGCATCAGGCTGGTCCCGACGGGCAGGGTGACGCTGTGCACGGAGCCGTCGTGCTGGACATAGGTGATGACAGGCATGGGATCTCTCAGGCCGGGATGCGGACGGGCAGGTTGAGGTAGCCCTTGACGAAGGGCGAGGGGACGCGCTCGGGCTCGCCCATCACCTCGATGACCGGGAACCGGGCCAGGATTTCCTCCCAGATGATGCGCAGCTGCATTTCCGCCAGCCGGTTGCCGACACAGCGGTGGATGCCGTAGCCGAAGGACATGTGGGTGCGGGGCCGCTCGCGGTCGATGATGTAGGCGTTGGGGTTGTCGATCACGGCATCGTCGCGGTTGCCCGAGACGTACCACATGACGACCTTGTCGCCCTTCTTGATGGTCTTGCCCTGGAACTCGATGTCCTCCAGCGCCGTGCGGCGCATGTGGGCCAGCGGCGTTTGCCAGCGGATGGTTTCGGAGACCATCGACGGGATCAGTTCGGGGTTGGCGCGCAGTTTGGCGAACTGATCGGGGTTCTTGCTGAGGGCGTAGAGCGAGCCGGTGATGCTGTTGCGGGTGGTGTCGTTGCCGCCGACGATCAGCAGGATCAGGTTCCCCAGATACTCCTCGGGGCTCATGTTCCGGGTGGCCTCGCCGTGGGCCAGCATGGAGATCAGGTCGCCGGTCGGCGGCGCGTTGACCCGCTGGTTCCACAGCTCGGTGAAGGCGGCGAGGCACTCCATCAGCTCGGCCAGCTTCTGTTCCTCGGTCTCGACCACCTGGCCGGGGCCGGGGATGCAGGCGCCGACGTCGGACCACCAGGTCAGCTTGCGGCGCTGCTCGAACGGGAAGTCGAACAGGGTGGCCAGCATCTGGGTGGTCAGCTCGATGGAGACCTTGTCGACCCAGTCGAAGGTTTCGCCGCGCGGCAGCTCGTCGAGAATCTTGCCGGCCCGTTCGCGGATCAGCGGTTCCAGGCGTTCGAGGTTGGCGGGGGACACGGCCGGGCTGACGACTTTCCGTTGCTGGTCATGCTTGGGCGGATCCATGGCGATGAACATCGGCAGGCGCAGCTCGGCGCCCTGGTCCAGGATGGCGATACCGCCCAGCGCCGCTTCCGACGAGAAGACCTGATGGTTGATGTCCACGGCCATGATGTCGTTGTAGCGGGTGATCGACCAGTAGGGGCCGAACAGGCTGTTGGCGCAGTAGTGGACCGGGTCCTCGGCCCGCAGGCGCTCGAAATAGGGCCAGTGGCTGTCGGTGGCCCACAGGTCGATGGCGCTGACGTCGATCTGGTCGAGGGGGATGGAATAGGCGCGCTCGCGCGCGGACTGGTGCACAGAACCGTCGGCCATCGGGATTTCCTCCAGGGTCGCCTGCCTCGAGGCAGGTCTATGGGTGCAGGCTAGGCGTGACGTTGCGTGAGGGGGATGGCGCAGAATGCCAATCTCATGGCATTTTGCGCCACATGGGGGAGCGCAACACGCTCGAACGGTTGCCGATGACGCCGGGATACTTCCGGCTGATCCTGCGCGGCTATGGCGCTACGCCCGAGCGGCGGGCGGCCATTCTCGAGGGCACCGGCGTCACCGAGGCCATGGCGGCCGACGGCGCCGCCGACATCAGCCTGTTCCAGCAGGTCCGCCAGATCGAGAACATGGTCGGGCTGTTCGGCGACGGCTGGGCGCTGGACCATCCGGATCTGTGGAACCCGGCCTCGCACGGGCCGCTGGGCGTGGCCGGGCTGACGGCCCCCAACATCGCCGGGCTGATCGATGTGCTGCAGCGGTTCGGCTTCGTGCGCGCGCCCTTCTACAAGATGACGGTGCGCAAGGGCCCGGGCTGGCGACGGCTTGAGTATGCTGTGACCGTCTCGATCGAGGAGCGGCTGTGGCGGCCGATGATGGAGATCGCCATGGTCGGAGTGCAGCGGATCCTCGCGACGGTGCTGACCGTGCCGACGCGGGAGGCGGCCTTCCACTTCGCCTGTCCCGAGCCGGCCCATGCCGACAAGGTGCGGGCGGTGTTGGGAGAGCACGTCGTCTATGACGCGCCGGTCAATGCGGTGCGGTTTCCCGCCGCCTGGCTGGAGGTGGCCTCGCCGTTCGCTGATCCGGCCCTGCATGCGGCGGCGGTCACGGAGCTGCAGGCGGCGGAGAAACGGGTGTCCGAGCCGGTCGGGCTGCGCGGGCGGGTCGAGCGGTTGTTGAAGACCCTGCCGGTCGGGCGGCTGACGGCGGAGGAGACGGCGCGGCTGATGGGGGTGTCGCGGCGGACCCTGGTGCGCAAGCTGGCCGAGACCGGGGTCGGCTATCGCCAGCTCCTGGACGCGGAGCTGCGGGAACGGGCCGAGCGGATGCTGCGGGACAGCAGCCTGACCCAGGCGCGGATCGCCGAGGCGCTGGGCTATGCCGATCCGACCAGCTTCAGCCGGTCATGCCGTCGATGGTTTGGAGCCGAAAGGCCGCGTTAGTTGCGCGGGGCTTTGGGGGGCTTGGGCGGCTCGGGCGCGCGGGGCGGAGCCGGCACGTTGTAGACCATGATCCGGCGGCCCTTGCAGATGCGCGGGGTCAGGCCGTTGGGCAGGCGGGTCGAGTTGTCCGAGCAGGCTTCATTGACCTGGTGCTGGGTCAGATTGCGGGCCCGGCTGAGATCGGCGCCGAACAGGACCGCGTTCGAGAGGTCGGCATCGCGGAAGTCGGCGTTATTGAAGGTCGAGCGCATCAGCACCGCGCCCGACAGGTCAGCGTCGCGGAAATTGGCGCCGGTGAAGGTCGAGCCGATCAGCCGGGCGCCGACCAGTTCGGCGTCGCGGAAGCTGGCGCCCGGGGCCTGGGCATTGGTGATCACGGCGTGCGGCAGCTCGGCGTCGCGGAAGTTTGTGCCGCTGAGATTGGCGCCGTTGAAATTGACCGCCGGCAGTTCGGCGTCCTGGAAGCTGGCGCGGGTGAAGTTGGCCTTCTGGAACACCGCCCCGGCGCCCTCGACCCCGTCGAGCTCGGCGCCGGTGAAGTCGGCGTAGGAGAAGTTGGAGCCCATCATCTCGGCGCCCGAGAGGTCGGCGTCGGCCAGGTGGGCGGACTGGAAGTTGGAGCCCACGAAGCTGGCGCCGCGCAGGTCGGCCCGGACCAGGGCGGCCCCGCCGAAGTCGGCGCCGGTGAAGCGGGCCTTGACCAGTTTCTTGCCCGACAGGTCGCAGGCCCGGCAGGCGCCGCCGAACGACAGCTGACGGGGAATGTCCTTCTCGTCCGGAATGACCCGGGCCTCGGCGACGCCGGCGGCGGCGGCCATGAGAGTGAAGGCGGAAAGGGCGACAGCGAGCTTGTTCATCGCAATCAGATGTGGCCCACGTCACCCAAAGGCGCCACTTAATTCGCGGTAAGGATTGGGTTTTCCCGGATCCGGGTCACGCCCGGGTCAGCACTGCGGGATTCGCAGGCCCCTCGGCAGCTGGGTTGTCTCGTCGCCGCAGGCCTGGTCGAGCTGGCGCTGGGTCAGGCCGACGGCGCGGTCCATCTCGGCGCCCGAGAAGACGGCGCCGGTCAGGGTGGCGCCGCTGAAGTTGGCGCCCTGCAGATAGCTGCCGACGAAGTTGGCGTTGGACAGGTTGGCGCCGGCGAAACTGGCCCCGCCGAAGACGCCGGCCGAGGCGTCGACGTCGCGCAGGTCCGCGCCGGCGAAGCTGGCCCGGTTCATGACCACGGCGGTCAGGGTCGCCTGGCGCAGACGGGCCTTGCGGAAGTTGAGGCCGCTGCGCTCCAGACCCATGAGGTCGGCCTGGAACAGGTTGCAGCCAGGGCAGCTGGCGCCCTTCTGGACACGGCCGATCTGGCCGGCGTTCTGGGCGGTCGCGGGGCCGGCGAGGACGGTGGCGGCGAGCGTGAGGACGATGAGGCGCTTCATGGGCGCGAAACATCGCACGACAGGGGTCTTTGTTCGGTTAACGGCGCCTAGGAGCTGGCGTTCTGCTCCACGACCACGCCGCAGGTGTCGCAGACACCGCTGAACACCGACTGGTCGCCGCAGCTGGGGCAGACGCTGGCGGCGCGGGGGTGGTCGATCATCAGCTCGCCGGGGCGTTTGCCGAAGGGCAGGAAGACCAGGTTGTCGGGCGCGGCGCCACGCGAGAAGCCTTTGGAAATGAAGCGGCTGGCGGGCTGCGGTTCGGCTTCATAGGCGATGGCGTCGTCGGCCTTGCCGCGGCCCAGGCCATCGGCGTTGAGTTCCTCGCCGTCGGCGTTGGAGAGGTCGTTGCGGCCGAGGTAGCTGACGCCTAGTTCGCGGAAGACGTAGTCGAGGATCGAGGTCGCGCTGCGGATGGTGTCGTTTCCGGTCACCGGACCGGCGGGCTCGAAGCGGGTGAAGACGAAGGCGTCGACAAATTCCTCCAGCGGCACGCCGTATTGCAGGCCAATGGAGATGGCGATGGCGAAGTTGTTCATCACGCTCCGGAAGGCGGCCCCTTCCTTGTGCATGTCGATGAAGATCTCGCCGAGCTCGCCGTCGTCGTATTCGCCGGTGTGAAGGTAGACCTTGTGGCCGCCGACGGCCGCCTTCTGGATGTAGCCCTTGCGGCGGTCGGGCAGCTTGCGGCGGGTGCGGTCGCGCTCGATGACCCGCTCGATGATTCGCTCCTGGGCGGGAGCGGCGCGGGGCGCTTCGGGGGCGGCTTCCTCGGGGAGGTTGAGGCTGTAGGCCAGCGGGGCGAGACCACGGTCGAGGCGCAGGGCGCGAACGCCGGCGGCGAGGGCCTGGGCCTGGAGGAGCGCGGCTTCGGACGGCAGGGCGGTGAAGGCCAGCGGCAGACCCAGGGGACCGGCGTGGCCGCAGGCGTCCTCGATGGCCGCATGCAGGGCCAGGCGGGCGGCGAAGGGCTGGTCGGGATCGAGGATGGCGCGGGCGGCGGCGGAAAGGTCGGTCGCCTGGTCGAGGCTGGCCGAGCCGAGGACATAGGCGCCGGCTTCGGCGATCTGCCGGTCGGTGAAGCCGGACAGGCCGAGGGTGTCGAAGCCGGGCTGGCTGAGCGCCTCGGGATCGGCGCCGAGGATGTCGCGCAGGAAGCCCTCGCCGACCACCAGCGGGCTGAAGGCGTCGCGCAGGTCGGTGACCAGCGGCAGGACGGCCTGGATGGATTCGATTTCGAGGACAGTGAAGCCCAGGGCCGCCAGAGAGGCGGTGTTGATGTGCGGCGCTTCGCTGAAGTCGCGGTGGCCGAGCAGGGCCAGGCGCAGGGCGTCGGGGTCTTCGCCGAGGTAGGCGATGGCGTCGAGGGCCGGTTCGGCGATGACGCGGACGGTTTCGCCGTCCTCGGTCTCGGCAAGGGTCAGCGGGCCGGCCCAGGGGGCGGCGGCCATCGAGGCGGCGCCGAGGCGCAGCTGCAGTTCGGCGTCCTCATGCGGGGCGACATCCGCCAGGCCACGGGCGGCGGAGGCGGCGCGGCTCCACAGATCTGCGGCGAGGTCGCGGGCTTCGTCGCTGTCGTAGGCCAGGCCGCGCGAGACGATCAGGGCGGCGGTGTTGGCCAGCGTCAGGGTGGCGGGGGCGTCCTGGCCGGCGTCGAGGCGGACGGCCGTGGCCAGCAGGCGGGCGGCGGCCTCGAAACCCGGCACGTCAAAGGTGCGGCCGTTCTGGAAGGCGATCAGGTCGAGGGCGGCGACCGGGCCGGCGGCGCGGACCGAGAGGGCGGCGGCGTCCTCGGCGGTGAGGGCCAAGGTGGCGGCGCTGGTGCGCCAGCCGAGGGCGGCCAGTTCGCGCTCGCGGCCGGTATGGGCGTTGTCGGCGGCCTGGAGGATGACGGCGGGGCGTGGGGCCACCTCGGCCGGGGGCAGGGCGGTGGTCAGGCCGCAGAGGCCGGCGCCGATGGCGTCGGCGATGGCCGCGTCGCTTGCCCCGGCGGCGCGGGCGGCGCGGGCCATGCGGGCCAGGGCCGGATTGGCGTTGGGGTCGGCGCAGGCGGTGGCGTCGCCCTCGCAGCGGCGGACCGCGTCGCTGACGGCGGCGAGGCGCTCGGTCAGGGTGCGCAGGGCAGGCGCGGTCAGGTCATGGGCGGCGATGTCAGCGGCGAAGGCGGCGAGGCGGCGGTCGACGTCGGGGGCGGCCAGGTCGAGGACCGGCACGGGGGCGGAGCGCTGGGGCGCGGCGAAGGCGGCGATGCCGTGGCTCATCAGGGCGAAGAGCTCGTCGCGGAAGGCGCCGGCGTCGGTCGGGCGGGCGAAGAGGCCGGCGGTCCAGCCTTTGTTGGCGAGGTCCTGCGCCTTGCGGGCCGGGCCGCCGCCTAGCAGGCCGATGGGGGTCAGGGGTTGGCCGAGGACGTTGGGAAGGTCATCGGCGGTGGCGGGGTCGGTGAGCGTGTCGGCCCAGTCGGCCCAGGCCTGGACGCGGGCTCCGGGCCAGCTGACGGGCGCCAGCACGCCGGACAGGGCGCTGGTCCCCTCCAGGGTGCGAAGCTCGACTTCCGGCCCCGCGGCCTTGGCTCGCCGCCGCTCGAAACGCATACGTCCGCCGCTCCCACGCTAAGGCGGGCAGGGTAGGGCGCGGGGGCGGCGTGAGCAATAGATGATGGGGTGCGGCGTAGGGTCATCCACAAGATATGGTGCGATCAACGGTCCCTGTTCCCGCTTGTCGGCAGACGGTGTCGGCGAAGCCGACCGATGAGGGCAGCGCCGGCCGTGAACGATTGCGCGGGTTCTGGCGCGTTCGGCGCTGTGGCCAATCATTCGCTTCCGATCTGCGCTCATCCGCCCCCCTTCGGGGGCCACCTTCTGCCGACAAGCGGGACAAGGAACGCTTTGTTTTTCGTGCCGCGCCCTCTATGTTCCGCTCGAAATTCGACCCTCCCCGACAGACGGATTCTCCTGTGCTGAAAGCGATCTTTACCTGGTGGAACGGCGCCACGTTGGGGCAGACCTTCCACATCAAGCGCCGTGGCGTGAAGATCGGCCAGGACGAGTACGGCAATACCTACTACGAAGCCCGCGACGACAAGGACAGCTACGACGTCGGTCGCAAGCGCCGTTGGGTGATCTATAACGGGTATGCCGAGGCCTCGAAGGTGCCGCCGGATTGGCACGGGTGGCTGCGCTATACCTTCGACGAGCCGCCGACCATCGCCCCGTTGCCGCGCCGGAGCTGGGAGAAGGAACACCGGCCGAACCTGACCGGCACCGTCCACGCCTGGCGGCCCAAGGGCTCCATCGCCGGCGAAGGCCAGCGCGACAAGGCGACCGGCGACTACCTGCCCTGGACGCCCGAGTAGTCATGACGTTGCGGCTGATCCTCCTGGCGGCGGCGGGCCTGGCCATTGGCGGGGCGGCGGTCGCGCAAACCACGGCGCCGACGCCCAAGGCCGCGCCCGTTCCGAAGGCCGCGCCCGTTCCGAAGGCCGCGCCCACCGCACCGGCCCCGGAAGAGCCGCCGCCGGCCAATGTCACCGCACCGCCGCCGGTCGTGTCACAGCCCGTGGCGCCGGTGCCGATCGTGCCGCTGCCCGATCCCAAACCCGCCCCCAAGGCCAAAGCCGCCGCGGCCAAGCCGGTCGAGCCCCTGAAGCGCGTGCGCTCCGGCTCGGCCATCATCCAGGCGCTGGACAAGGTGACCGCCGAGACCCTGCGCTTCGAGGTGCCGGTCGGCCAGTCCGTCCGCTACAAGTCGCTGGTCTTCACCGTGCGCGCCTGCGAGAGCACGGCCCCGGACGAGACGGCCCCGGAATCGGCCGCCTACGTGCTGGTGGATTCCTCGCCGAAGCCGCAGCCTGGCCGGCCAACGCCGCCGACCCGGCAGGTGTTCAAGGGTTGGATGTTTGCCTCGTCGCCAGGTCTGAACCCCTTGCAGCACCCGGTCTATGACGCTTGGGTGATTGCCTGCAAGGCAGCCTGACCGTCGCCTTCAAAGCGGCCGAAATCACCTGATATGTCAAGCGCTTGTGCCAGTCTTCTGTGGTACTCGGCGCGTGAGATTTCGACGACTCCGAACTGGGTCAGGTGATCGGTCACGAACTGGCAGTCGAGCAGGCGGTAGCCGCCGATACGCAAGCGGGCAACCAGGTGCACCAGGGCAACCTTGCTGGCGTCGGTGGCGCGGCTGAACATGCTCTCGCCGAAGAAGGCTCCGCCCAATGAGACGCCGTACAGGCCGCCGACCAGTTCGCAGTCCCGCCAGGTCTCGACGCTGTGGGCCTGGCCGCGGCGGTGGAGCTCGCCGTAGAGGAACTCGATCACCGGGTTGATCCAGGTGTCCTCACGCCCCGGGGCTGATTGGGCGCAGAGGCCGACGACGCGGTTGAAGGCGGTGTCGACGCGGACCTCGAACTTCCCGGCTTTGACCGTGCGGGCCAGGCGGCTGGACAGCTGGAAGCCGTCGAGCGGCAGGACGCCGCGCCGCTGGGGATCGATGAGGAAGACGCCCTCATCGTCCCGCGAGTCGGCCATCGGGAAGACGCCGCGCCGGTAGCAGGCGATCAGGTCCTCGGCGGTGAAGGCGTCGTCCGTGTCCTTCATCCTGCCCCGAAGCCTAGGCCTGCGCTTTGAGCCAGTTTTCCAGCCAGTGAATGTTGTAGTCGCCGTTGCGGATGTCTTCGTTCTGCAGCAGGTCCTGGAACAGCGGGATGGTGGTCTCGATGCCGCTGACGACCATTTCGCCCAGGCACCGCTGGGTGCGGGCGATACATTCGGCGCGGTCGCGGCCGTGGACGATCAGCTTGCCCACGAGGCTGTCGTAGTAGGGCGGGATCGAATAGCCGGCGTAGAGGCCGCTATCGAGACGCACGCCCAGTCCGCCCGGCGCATGGAAGTCCGTCACCTTGCCCGGTGAAGGGGTGAAGGTGCGGGCGTTCTCGGCGTTGATGCGGCATTCGATGGCGTGGCCTTCGAAGACCACGTCGTCCTGGGTGAAGCTGAGCGGCAGGCCGGCGGCGATGCGGATCTGTTCGCGGACCAGGTCGATGCCGGTGATGGCTTCGGTGACCGGATGCTCGACCTGCAGGCGGGTATTCATTTCGATGAAGAAGAACTCGTCGTTCTCCCACAGGAACTCGATGGTGCCGACGCCGAGGTAGCCGATGGCGCGGATGGCCTCGACGACCGTCTGGCCGATCTTCTTGCGGCCCTCGGCGCTGAGGGCCGGCGAGGGGGCTTCTTCCAGCACCTTCTGGTGGCGGCGCTGCAAGGAGCAGTCGCGCTCGCCCAGGTGGACCACGTTGCCGTGGCTGTCGGCGATAACCTGGATCTCGATGTGGCGCGGGGTCTGGAGGTAGCGCTCCATGTAGACCGCGTCGTCGCCAAAGGCCGCGCGGGCCTCCGAGCGGGCTGTCGAGACAGCTTCGTAGAGGTCGTCCTGGGTCGCCGCGACCTTCATGCCGCGTCCGCCGCCGCCGGCGGCCGCCTTGATCAGGACCGGAAAGCCGATCTCCTTGGCCGCCGCGAAGGCTTCTTCCTCGGTGGTCACGGCGCCGTCGGAGCCGGGGACCACGGGGATGCCGGCGTCCTTGACCGCCTGCTTGGCGCTGATCTTGTCGCCCATCATGCGGATGTGCTCGGGCTTGGGCCCGATGAAGGTCATGCCGTGGGTGCCGACGATCTCGGCGAAGCGGGCGTTTTCCGACAGGAAGCCGTAGCCGGGATGGATCGCCTGGGCGCCGGTGATCTCGGCCGCCGCGATGATCGAGGGGATGTTCAGGTAGCTCTTGGCCGCCGGGGCCGGGCCGATGCAGACGCTTTCGTCGCACAGGCGGGCCCACATGCCGCTGGCGTCGGGCTCGGAGTGGACCGCCACGGTGGCGATGCCCATTTCCTTGCAGGCGCGGTGAATGCGGAGGGCGATTTCGCCCCGGTTGGCGATCAGGATCTTGTCGAACACGGCCGCTACTCGAGGATCACGAGCGGTTGGCCAAACTCGACCGGCTGGGCGTCGCCGACCAGGATTTCGACCACGGTCCCGGCGCGGGGCGCGGGGATCGGGTTCATCGTCTTCATGGCCTCGACGATCAGCAGGGTCTGGCCCTCGCCGACCTTGTCGCCGACCTTGATGAAGGACGGGCTGCCGGGCTGCGGCTGCAGGTAGACGGTGCCGACCATCGGCGACTTGACCTCGTCACCCTTGCGGGCTGCCGGGGCGGCGGCCTCGGCCGGCGCGGCGGCCACGGAGGCCGGGGCTGCGGCCGGAGCCGGGGCGGCGGCAGGGGCCGGAGCGGCCACATAGTTCTGCGGCGCGGCGGCGACGGTGATTTCACGGGCGACGCGGATGCGCAGGTCGCCGCGCTCCACTTCGATCTCGGTCAGGCCGGTGCTCTTGAGGATGTCGGCGAGCTTGCGGACCGTCCGGGTGTCGATGGCGGCGCTGTTCTCGGCGGAGTCGTCGGCCGGGGTATTGGACATCAGTGATACCTTGTTCTTGTCTTTATCAGCTTACGAGCGGGCCGCGCCGACAAGGCCGGCGGCGGCTTCGATCGCCAGTTCATAACTTGCCGCGCCGAAGCCCGACACTACGCCGGTCGCCGCGAGCGAAACATAGGTCGTCTTGCGGAACGCCTCGCGCGCCGCAGGGTTCGACAGGTGGCACTCGACCACCGGAATAGCGAGAGTCTTCAGCGCGTCCAGCAGGGCCACGGAAGTGTGACCATAGCCGGCGGGGTTGATGATCAGGGCGCTGGCCGATTCCCGGGCCTCCTGGACCCAGTCGATCAGCACGCCTTCGTGGTTGGTCTGGCGGGCCTCGACGGTCAGGCCGAACGCTTCCGCGCGCGCGGCGCAGCGGGCATGGATGTCCGACAGGGTGTCGTATCCATAGATGTCAGGTTCGCGTTGACCGAGCAGGTTGAGATTGGGCCCGCTCAAAACAAAGATCGGTTTCGGCATTCGGCCCCGCCGTCGATTCAAGACGGGCCTTGTATCGCCACAGGGGCGGGGTAACAAGCGCAGGCATGCGGATACAGCTGAACGGTGAAGAACAGACGTTTGACGGCGTGGCGACCGTGGCCGCCCTGGTGGCGGCTCTGGAGCTCGATCCGAGGAAGGTCGCCGTGGAGCGAAACCTGGAGATCGTGCCGCGGTCTACGTATGCGGATACGCCGGTGATGGACGGGGATCGGATCGAGATTGTGACGTTTATCGGGGGTGGTTAGGGGTCTTGCGCGGGAAACAAAACAAGAACATTGTTCTTGGATGGTTTCTCGGGACAACGCCTTCATCGCAACCTACATCCTGGCCAGTCGGCCCTACGGGACGCTGTACATTGGCGTGACCGGGTCACTTCTATCGCGGGTGGTGAGCCATCGAGATGAGGTCTTCAAGGGGTTCACCAGCAAGTACGGCGTGAAGCGGCTGGTCTGGTACGAGCAGCACGACCTGATGACCCGGGCGATCCAGCGGGAGAAGTCGCTCAAGCGCTGGCCGAGGGATTGGAAGATCAATCTGATCGAGCGGGACAATCCGCACTGGGACGATCTCTACGACCAGATGATGAACTGGATACCGGGGCCGCCGAAGCTGATCGATTGGACCCCGCCCGCCCCCACATCCCCGTCATCCTAGGCCTTGTGCCTAGGACCCATGGTTGGGCTGACCCGAACGCTTGCCGTGGGGTCGCGGCCGCGACCCCACACAACGGATCGTGCGGGCGGATGAATGGGTCCTAGGCACAAGGCCTAGGATGACGGTGGGTGGGGTGAGGGTGGAGCGAAATCACGCCACCTCGTAGTCCGCCAGCACCGGCTCGCGCATCACCTTCATGTAGGTGGCGGTGTCGGCGCTCCAGTTGTTGGTGATCTTGCCCGACGTGGTCTTGTACCAGCTGGAGCAGCTGCCCGCCCACGCCGTGTCTTGGAGGTCGTGCTGGAGTTGGGCGTTGAACCGCGCTTGCGCGTCCGGTTTCACCTTCAACGCCTTCGCGCCCTTCAGCCGCAATGCCTTGATCGCCTCGACCATGTAGCCGACCTGGGCCTCGATCATCAGGATGATGCTGTTGTGGCCGAGGTTGGTGTTGGGGCCGTAGAGCATGAAGAGGTTGGGGAAGCCGGCCACCGTGACGCCGTAGTAGGCCTCGGCGCCATCCTTCCAGGCCTCGTCGAGGGAGAGGCCGTTCTCGCCGTTGATGGCCAGGGGGGCCAGGAAGTCGGTGGTCTCGAAGCCGGTGCCGAAGACCAGGACGTCGCAGGCGTGCTCGGCGCCGTCGCCGGTGCGGACGCCGTCGGCGGTGATTTCCTTCACATCCTCGGTGACGAGCTCGACGTTGGGTTTGACCAGGGCCTGGTAGTAGTCGTCGGAGACCAGGATGCGCTTGCAGCCGATCGGGTAGTCAGGGGTCAGCTTGGCGCGCAGAACAGGGTCGGCGACCTCGCGTTCGAGGTAGTCGGTGGCCACCTTCTTGAAGTCCGTCGCCGCCTTGGTCCCCTGTTTGAAGGCCTGGAAGCGGGCGTCCATCATCTTCCAGGTCAGCCAGCGCTGGGCGCGGTCGATGAGCGGGAATGTGGCGTAGAGGGCGCGGCGGGCCGGGCTCATGGCCTTGTCCAGGCGGGGCACGACATAGTTGGGGGTGCGCTGGAAGACGACGACCTTGCCGGCCACCTTGACCAGTTCCGGGATGTACTGGATGGCGCTGGCCCCGGCCCCGATGCAGCCCACCGTCTTGCCGGCCAGATCGATGTCGTGGCGCCAACGGGCGCTGTGCCAGCTCTCGCCCTTGAAGGTTTCGCGACCGGGGATGCCGGCGAAGCTTGGCCGGTTCAGCTGGCCAAGGCCCGAGACCAGCACCGGGGCGGTCAGGGTCTCGCCGCCCTTCAAGGTGACGGTCCAGGACTCGCCGGTCCAGTCGGCGCGCTCGACCTCGGCATTGAAGCGGAATTTGTCGCGGACGCCGAAACGGACCGCGACATCCTCCATGTACTGGCGAATCTCGGCGTGGCCGGAATAGGCGCGGGTCCAGGCCGGGTTGAGCGCAAAGCTGTAGCTGTAGAGCCGCGACGGCACGTCGCAGCAGGCGCCGGGATAGGTGTTGTCGCGCCAGGTGCCGCCCAGTTTGTCGGCCTTTTCCAGCACCACCAGGCGGCTGAAGCCGGCCTCCTTCAGCTTGATGGCCGCGCACAGGCCGCCGAAGCCCGACCCGATGACGATGGCGTCCAATCCCTCAGACAACCGCCCGCTCCCCTTGTTTGGAGCGAGCATGACTCACGGTTCCCGATCCCGAAAGCGTGACCTGACGGAAGTGGACTTGCTGCTGCGCCGCACACAGGCGTGAAGTGGCCGCGTGGAGGGCCGGTCTGGTCCTCCCTTGACCCTTACAACCGCGGCCGGGCCGCGAGGCCTCGCCGCCTAACGGTGGGAGGTTACTCCATGGGTAGAAAGGCTGGCGCCGTCCGGACCATTGTCCTTGTCGGTCCGAACGGCGCGGGAAAAACCACACTCTTCGAAGCTCTGCTGCATGCGGCGGGCGCCACCGATCGCCAGTCCCCGGTGGGGCAGGGCTCGGTGGGCGACGGGTCCCCCGAGGCCAAGGCGGCCGGACAGTCCGTCGAGCTCAACATCGCCAGCTTCGACTTCATGGACGACCGATACTCCCTGATCGACTGTCCCGGGTCAGTCGAGTTCCGCGCCGAGGCCGACCAGGCCCTGGCCTGCGCTGATCTCGCCCTGCTGGTCATCGATCCCGAACCCGACAAGGCCATCCTCGCCCAGCCCTGGCTGAAGGAAATCGAGCGGCTAGGCATCCCCCGCGCCATCTTCGTCAACCGCATCGACCAGGCGCGCGGCAATGTCGATGACCTGCTCAATGCCCTGCAGCCAGTGTCGAGCGCGCCCGTGGTGGCGCGCCAGCTTCCGATCTGGAAGGACGAGCACGTCACCGGCTTCATCGACCTGGCCCTAGAGCGGGCCTTCGTTTATCGGCCCGGCAAGGCCTCGGAGCAGGTCGACATCCCCGGCGAACTGAAGGCCGAGGAGGCCGATGCTCGCTTCCACATGCTGGAGCAGATGGCCGACTTCGACGACGCGCTGATGGAGCAGCTTCTGTCGGACGAGACGCCGGACCTCAGCGCCGTGTTCGCCGACATTATCGCCGAGACCCGGGCGGCGCAGATCGCCCCGGTCTTTCTGGGCGTGGCGCAGCAGGGATGCGGCGTGCGTCGCCTGTTGAAGGCCCTGCGTCACGACGCGCCGGAACCGGACGCGGCGGCCCAGCGGCTCGGCGCCAACGGGCCGGCGGCCTATGTGGTCAAGACCAGCCATGCCGGTCAGGCCGGCAAGATGACCTATGCCCGGGTGTTCGGGGCCGACCTGGCCGACGGCTCGGACGTTACCCTGCCGAACGGCGAGAAGGGCCGGATCAGCGGCCTGTTCCAGGTCATGGGTCAGGCGACGAAGAAGGTGGCTTCGGCCCGATGCGGCGATGTGGTGGCGCTGGGCAAGGTCGAGGACGCCCACGCCGGCGATCTGCTCAGCGTCGGCAGGACGGCGGCAAAGGCGGCGGTGTCGGCGACGGCGCGCTTCCCGGTGTACGAGATCGCCATCGAGACCCGCGACCGCAAGGACGATGTGCGCCTGTCCGGCGCCCTGACCAAGCTGCTGGAAGAGGATCCCGGCCTGCGGCTGGTGCACGATGGCGAGCTGCATGAGATGCGGCTGGCCGGGCAGGGGGAGGCGCACCTGCGTATCGCGCTGGATCGCTTGAAGCGCCGGTACGGCGTCGAGGTGACCCAGCACGCCCCGACCACGCCCTACAAGGAGACCATCCGCAAGGCGGTCACCCAGCGCGGCCGCCACAAGAAGCAGACCGGCGGCCACGGCCAGTTCGGCGATGTGCTGCTGGAAGTCCGGCCGCTGGCGCGCGGCGAGGGCTTCCAGTTCAGCGAGAAGATCACCGGCGGGGTCGTGCCCAAGCAGTGGATCCCGGCTGTCGAGGCCGGGGTGCGCGACGCGCTGGAGAAGGGGCCGCTGGGCTTCCCGGTGGTCGATGTGGCCGTGACCCTGGTCGACGGTAGCTGGCACCCGGTCGACAGTTCGGAAATGGCCTTCCGCACGGCGGGGCGGATCGGCATGACCGAGGCCCTGGCGGCGGCCTCGCCGATCCTGCTGGAGCCGATCGAGAAGCTGACCATATATGCGCCGAATACCGCGACGGCGCGGATTACCTCGACGCTGTCCAACAAGCGCGGGCAGATCCTCGGGTATGACGCCCGGGATGGCTGGCCGGGGTGGGACCGCATCGAGGTCTGCATGCCGCATGCGGAGCGCCAGGACTTCATCATCGACCTGAGGTCGATGACGCAGGGCCTGGGCGCCTTCGAGGCGGAGTTCGACCACCGCGTGGAACTGACGGGTCGCAAGGCCGAGGAGGTCGTGTCGCGGGCTTCGGCCTAAGCCGGCGGCCTTCTCAAGCTCTCCCCCCGCGAAGTGGGGGGAGGACCGCTCTGGAGCGTGAGCGACAGAGCAGGAGGCGGGCAAGTCTGTTGCAGGAGGAACCTCCCTACCGCCGGTGGGGCCCGCCTCCGGATTTCTCGCTAAGGCTCGAAATCTGTCCTCCCCCCACTTCGCGGGGGGAGAGCTTGTTACCTCGCCTCGGCTCTACTCCACCGCCTTGGCGATCACCCGCATCGCCTCGGCGATCACCGACTCGCGCGTTTTCAGGTCCGCCGTGGAGTCGGCCAGCAGCACCACCACCGCATACTTCCGCCCGTCCTTCAGCGTCAGGATGCCGATGTCGTTGGTCGCCACCGTCACCCCGAAATTCGTCCCTGACGTCCCCGTCTTGTGCGCCAGGCTGGCCCCCTCCGGCAGCCCCGCCTTCAGCCGGTTCGCGCCGGTCTTGGTCTCCGTCATCAGCCCCAGCAACAGCTTGGTCGAGGTCGGCGACAACAGCTGTCCGGTCGACAGCTGCCGCAGGAAGTTGAGCGAACCCGAGGCGATGGTGGTGTCGCGGGGATCGGCGGCGTAGGCCTCCCAGGCGGCGCGGCGCTGAGCCTCCGGCACGGCCATCTTGGCCGCCTCGAAGGCCTCCGGAGTGCGCCAGGCCGGGCGGAACGACGGCATGCCGACGGCTTCAACCTGCAGCTCGCGCTCATAGCGGTCGATGCGCAGGCCGACGATCTGGTGCTCGACCAGCCAGGACTTCAGGGCGCCCGGTCCGCCGATCTTGCGCATCAGCACGTCGGCGGCGGTGTTGTCGCTGTCCCGCACGGCGGCGACCAGCAACTCGCGCACCGTGTAGGTCGTCCGTCCGGGCCAGGCCTGCGAGATCGGGCTGAGCGGCGGCGACAGCTCCATGTCACTGATGGTCAGAACCTCGTCCAACGACAGCCGCCCGCCGTCGACCTCGGCCAGAACGGCCGCCCCCAGCGGCGCCTTGAAGACGCTCTGAAGCGGGAAGGTCTGCTCGGCGTTCCGGGCCCAGGTTTCGCCGCCGTCGATGTTCTGCACCGCCACTTCCAGCCGGCCGTCAACGCGGTCGGCCAGCTGGGTGATGCCCTTGTCGAGCACCTTGATGTCCAGGGGCGGCGTCCTGGCCACCGTATCGGTCTCGCCCCCGCAGGCGGCGAGCAACAGGGCGGCGGCGAGGATCAGGGTGCGCATGGTCCGACCCTAACGCGCGAGCCGGCGGTTCGACATCAGCTAGTGGTCTGGAGTAGGAAGCCGCCATGTCTTTCCGCCCCCCCGTCGTCATCCTCAACGAACCTCAGCTGGCCGAGAACATCGGCGCCGTTGCGCGCGTCATGGCCAATTTCGGCCTGTCGGAACTGCGCCTCGTGCGGCCGCGCGATGGTTGGCCGCAGGACCGCGCCTGGGCCAGCGCCTCGGGCGCCAGCTGGCCGCTCGACAATGCAAAAGTCTTCGAGACCCTGGCCGAGGCCATCGGCGATCTCAGCCTGACCTTCGCCACCACCGCCCGGCCGCGCGAGACCCAGTTGCCGGTCATCACCCCGCGCCAGGCGGCGGCCGATCTGCACGAACGGGTGGCGGCGGGCCAGGCGGTCGGCATGCTGTTCGGCGGCGAGCGGGCGGGGCTGGAGACGCACGACATCGCCCTCTGCCAGGCCATCGTCACCATCCCGGTGGATGAGCGGTTCCGGTCGCTGAACCTGGCCCAGGCGGTGGCGCTGAACGCCTACGAATGGCGGCTGACCATCGACGAGGGGCCGCGCCAGGCGTTTGCTCACAACGCCCTGCCGCCGGCCGATCAGAAGGCGATGATGGGGCTGTACGAACAGCTCGAGGCGGAACTGGACGAGGCCGGCTTCTTCCACCCGCCGGCCAAGCGGCCGTCGATGGTGCGGAATCTGCGGGTCGCGCTGGGCAAGGCGCAGATGACCGACCAGGAGGTGCGGACCTTCCGGGGCGTGATTACGGCTCTGTCGAAAGGCCGGGGGCGGGTGCTGGCCAAGCTGGCGGCGCAGAAGGCGGCGTCCGAGAAGGGCGGGTAGCCGCTCTTGCTGAAATGAAACCGTACGGTTACATTCTTGGCAAATCACGGGAGGCCAGGTCATGAACCGTCGCGAACTGATGCTCAGCTTCAGCGCTCTTGGCCTCTCCGGATTGGCGCCCGCGACCTTTGCCCAATCCGACATCAAGACCGCCGCTCGCGACGCCTGGATCTTCGGCCTGCCGCTGATTGAGATGGCTCTGACCCGGGCCCGTCAGGTCAAGCAAGGTCTGCCGCCCAACGTCTTCGCTGGCGGACGGGCGTTGTCTGATCACACCGCGCGGGTTGTCACCACGCCCAACAACGACACTCTCTATCTCAGCGCCTGGCTCGATCTGTCCGAAGGTCCGGTGACCCTGACCGTGCCTGAGACCGGCGACCGCTACTGGTCCGTCGCCATCATGGACATGTTCACCAACAACAACGCCGTGCTCGGCAGCCGCACCGTCGGCGGCGCAGGGGGGACCTTCACCCTCTGCGGTCCTGGCCAGGCGTCGACAGGGCCCAATCCGGTGCGGATCGCCACGCCGCACGCCTGGGCTCTGGCCCGCGTTCTGGTCGATGGTCCCGCCGAGGTGGAGGCGCTGCAGCCGTTGCTGCGCGGGTTCAGGTTGGCGGGCAAGGCCGGCAAGGCGCCTGGCGTCTACGCCACGCGCGACGCCGATCCGGCCGCCTATTTCGCCAGCATCCGCGATCTGCTGGCGAGCGATCCGGCCAGCGCGCTGGACCTGAAACTCCTGCGCCGCGTGCCTGGCCTTCTGGGCGACGGCAAGGTCGCCGACGCCGACATGGCGGCTGTCGCCGCCGGGGTCGCCGAGGCCCGCAAGCTGGTCCAGGGCGGCTGGGGCCGCCAGAAGGTCATCCAGGGTTGGAGCTATCCGCGGGCCAACCTCGGTGACTATGGCCAGGATTATTTCTACCGCGCCGCCGTGGCGCTCGGTGGGCTGGGTGCCCTGCCGCCGGCCGAGGCCATGTACATGCGGCCCGAGGGCGAGAAGGACGGCGTCTTTCACGGCGAAGGTCTCTACCGTTTCAGCCTGCCGGCCGATGTGCCGGTCGGGGCCTTCTGGTCGCTGTCGATGTATGAGGCCACCGCCGACGGCCAGTTCTTCTTCACCGACAATCCGCTGAACCGCTACGCCATCGGCGACCGGACCAAGGGGCTGAAACGTCGCGCCGATGGCGGGGTCGATGTCTGGATCGGCCGTAGCGATCCCGGGGGTGAGCGGACGGACAACTGGCTGCCGGCCCCCAAGGCCGGACCCTGGACGGTGACCTGGCGCGGCTATCTGCCCAAGCCGGCGCTGATCAACGGCGACTGGCGCCTGCCTGCCATCGCGGCGGCCTGACCACCTTAACGGGGGGAGACGCCTGACTTGGCGCGGCGCAGGATCGCTTCACGATGGAGACGACGATGCGTGCAGCGATCCTGGCCCTCTGCCTGACCCTGGCCTTTGGCGCGCCGGCCCTGGCCCAGACGCCTGGCCCCGCCGAGGTCATCGCCGAACTCTACAAACCGGTCCCAGATCCTGGCCCGGATGCGCCGCTGCCGGAGGAAGACCCGAATGCGCCGCCGCTCTACGCGGCCAGCCTGCGGGCGCTGCTGGCGGTCGATGCGACGCGCGACATGAACTACCTCGACTTCGACTGGGTCTCGGGTGGCCAGGACCTGCCGGAGTACAAGGACCTGAAGATCGTCGTGGTCAAACAGACCGCCGAGACAGCGCGGATCCGGGTGACGTTCAAGAACTATGGCGACGCACGCGAGCGGCTGATCGACATGGTCGTCGAGGATGGCCGCTGGGTGATCGAGGACGTCTATCTGACGCGGCCGGAGAAGGGCTGGCTCAGCCGTCGCCTGGTGGCCAATCCGCAGGACTGACCGTCTTTCGCTTGAAGGCCTGGCGCCCCATCTTGGCGACATGACCGCCGCTGCGCTGTTCGACCGCCTCGCCATTCCGATCATCCAGGCGCCGATGCTGGGGGCCTCCGGGGTCGCCATGACGCTGGCGGTCAGTCAGGCGGGCGGCATGGGCTCGCTGGCGGCCGGCGCCCTCGCGCCGGAGGACATCATCGAGCAGGTGGCGGGCCTCAAGCTCGCGACCGACCGGCCGTTCGGGGTCAATCTGCTGATCGCCCGTGCGGCCGCGCCCGATCCGGCGGCGGTTACCGAGGCGCTGGAGCGGCTGGCGCCCTGGCACGACCGGCTTGGCATCGACCTGCCGGCCCCGCCCAACGACTATGCGCCGGACTTCGACGCCCAGTTCGCGGCGCTGGTGGCGGCGGCTCCTCCGTTGGCCAGCTTTACCTTCGACGTTCTGAGCCGGGATCAGGTGGCGGCCCTGCAGGCAGCCGGGACCCTTGTGGTCGGAACCGCCACCACCGTGGCCGAGGCGCGAGCCTGGGCCGCCGTCGGGGCTGACGCCATCTGCGCCCAGGGCGGCGAGGCGGGCGGCCATCGCGGCGAATTTCTCAAGCCCGGCCCCGAGAGCCTGATCGGAACCATGGCGTTGGTCGCGACCATCCGGGCCGCCGTCGATCTGCCGGTGATCGCCGCCGGCGGCATCATGGACGGTCATGGC
Source organism: Caulobacter sp. SRI_014 (assembly GCF_057586315.1). Classification (NCBI taxonomy): domain Bacteria; kingdom Pseudomonadati; phylum Pseudomonadota; class Alphaproteobacteria; order Caulobacterales; family Caulobacteraceae; genus Caulobacter; species Caulobacter sp. SRI_014. The sequence continues at coordinate 125,705 of NZ_JBYCZQ010000007.1, forward strand.
GTCGCGGCGGCCTTGAGCCTCGGTGCGGCGGCGGCCCAGATGGGCACCGCCTTCCTGCTGGCCGACGAGGCGACGATCAGCAAGCCCTGGCGAGGGCGTATCGAGACCGTCCCCGACGATGCCACCGCCGTCACCCGCGCCTTCACCGGCCGCAACGCGCGGGGCATCGAGAACGACTTCATGCGGACGATGCGCCCCGTTGAAGGCGAGGTCCCGGCCTATCCGGTGCAGAATCGCCTGACCCGAGAATTGCGCGCCGCCGGCGGCCGCCTCGGCGATGGCGAGGTGTTGTCCTTGTGGGCAGGGCAGGGGGCCTCATTGACCCGGACGGGTCCGGCCGCCGACCTCGTCAAGGCCTGGTGGGACGAGGCCCGTGAGGTTTCCGCCGCCCTCTACAATCGAACCCATGGACCGGAACGCGACAGACGCTAGGGTGCGCTCCGATCAGAGGAGATTCCGTCCATGAAGACCCGCGCCGCCGTCGCCTTCGAAGCCAAGAAGCCGCTGGAGATCGTGGAGGTCGACCTGGAAGGTCCCCGCGCCGGCGAGGTGCTGGTCGAGATCAAGGCCACCGGCATCTGCCATACCGATGCCTACACCCTCGACGGCCTCGACAGCGAAGGCATCTTCCCCTCGATCCTCGGCCATGAAGGCGCGGGTGTCGTTCTGGAAGTCGGCCCCGGCGTGACCAGCGTCGTGCCCGGCGACCACGTCATCCCGCTCTACACACCCGAATGCCGGCAGTGCAAAAGCTGCCTCAGCCGCAAGACCAACCTCTGCACCGCCATCCGCGCCACGCAAGGCAAGGGCCTGATGCCGGACGGCTCCAGCCGCTTTTCCTACAAGGGCCAGCAGGTCGCCCACTACATGGGCTGTTCGACTTTCGCCAACCACACGGTGCTGCCCGAGATCGCGCTCGCCAAGATCCGCAAGGACGCCCCCTTCGACAAGGCCTGCTACATCGGCTGCGGCGTCACAACGGGCGTCGGCGCGGTGGTCAACACGGCAAAGGTCGAGGCCGGGGCCAACTGCATCGTCTTCGGCCTGGGCGGCATCGGTCTGAATGTCATCCAGGGCCTGAAGATGGTCGGCGCCGGCATGATCATCGGGGTCGACATCAACCCGGCCCGGGAGGAATGGGGCCGCCGCTTCGGTATGACCCACTTCGTCAATCCCAAGGACATCGATGGCGACATCGTCGCCCACCTGGTCGCCCTGACCGACGGCGGCGCGGACTACACCTTCGACGCCACCGGCAACGTCACGGTCATGCGCCAGGCGCTGGAGGCCTGCCACCGGGGCTGGGGCGAAAGCATCATCATCGGCGTGGCCGAGGCGGGGAAAGAGATCGCTACCCGGCCGTTCCAGCTGGTCACTGGCCGGGTCTGGAAGGGAACGGCCTTCGGCGGCGCACGCGGCCGCACCGACACTCCGAAGATCGTCGAGTGGTACATGGACGGCAAGATCGAGATCGACCCGATGATCACCCACACCCTGCCGCTGGAACGCATCAACGAGGCGTTCGACCTGATGCATGCCGGGGAGAGCATCCGCTCGGTGGTGGTCTTCTAGACCGCTTTCCGCACGATATAGTTTATTTGCACTATATCGCCCAGAGTGGGCATAAATTTCACGCGACGATTACTCGCGTGGAAAGACGTGTCCATTGGGCAACTTTCCGACGCAAAATATTCCCCTGTGCCAAACCGGAACAATGTCGCCGACAGATCGTTGCCGACTAGCTCCGCACCCTGAGTGCGTCCGCGATTTCCGCGACAGTAAAAAGTTCGGCTGGTGGTGAGCGCCATCGGCTGGGGAGGATTACCAGATGGCGAAGCTTGCCAAGACGACCGGCGTTTCCATTGATCAGGACGCCGTAACGCCCCAGTACGCGCCTGTTCCCGGCGATTCCGCACAGTCCCTGGTCGCCACCGGCGACGGGTCCGACAACACCATGGTCGGCACCGCCTCGAACGACACCCTGTCGGGCGGCGACGGCAATGACGAAATCTACGGCCTTGCCGGCGCCGACAAGCTGAACGGCGACAACGGCAACGACATCCTGGTGGGCGATGACGGCAACGACCGCCTCGACGGCGGCGCGGGTTACGACACCCTCTATGGCGGGGCCGGCAACGACTACCTGGACGGCGGCGCCAACGGCGACCAGATGCACGGCGGCGCCGGCAATGACGTCTACATCGTCGACAACGTCAATGACCGCGTCTTCGAAGTCGCGGGCGAAGGCTATGACATCGTCCGCGCCACGGTCAGCTCGACCCTGGCCGACGGCGTCGAGGCCCTGGAAATCATGGGCACCGCCAACTACCGCGGCACCGGCAACGCCGAGGTCAACCGCATCACCGGCAACAACGGCCTGAACCTGCTTGAAGGCCTCGGCGGCGGCGACACCCTGTCGGGCGGCGGCGGCGCAGATCGCTTGATCGGCGGCACGGGCAACGACACCATGACCGGCGGAACGGGCAACGACACCTTCGTCGTCCTGCAGGAGTCGGTCATCTCCAGCGAACTGGGCGGGACGCTCGAAGTCGACCGCGTCACCGACCTGGTGCGGGCCGAACGCGACCTCCTCGACCTGTCCGGCATCGACGCCAACATGGACGTCGCCGGCGACCAGGCCTTCACCTTGGTCACGGGCTTCAGCATGCAGGCCGGCCAGATGACCCTGGCCTACACCGCGGCCAGCAACACCACGACCCTGCGCCTCGACGTCGATGGCGACGGCAAGGCCGACTACCAGATGCGCCTCGACGGTGACGTGACCGCCGACAGCGCCGGCTGGATGCTGTAACACCAAGTCGCTAGGAAGGCGCGGACACCCCCTGGAGTCCGCGCCGACCATGCCCGACATCACCGCCACCCACCGCGTCCACGGCGGAACCCTCAGCTACTGCCGCCACGACAGCGCCGCCACCGGCACGCCGATGAAGTTCAGCGTATTCGTCCCGCCGGGCGAGGGGCCGTTTCCGGTCCTGATCTGGCTATCGGGCCTGACCTGCACCGAAGACAACTTCACCACCAAGGCCGGCGCCTATGGCGCGGCCGCCGAGCACGGCGTCATCATCGTCGCCCCCGACACCAGCCCGCGCGGCGAGGGCGTGGCCGACGATCCGGCCTATGACCTGGGGCAGGGGGCCGGCTTCTATGTCGACGCCACACAGGCCCCCTGGGCGCCGCACTTCCGGATGGAAAGCTATATCACCGACGACCTGCTGGCCGAGGTTGACGCCGCCTTCCCGACCGACCCGGCCCGGCGAGGCGTGTTCGGCCACAGCATGGGCGGCCACGGGGCTCTGACCCTGGCCCTGCGCCATCCGGACCTGTTCAAATCAGTGTCCGCCTTCGCGCCGATCGTTTCGCCGACTCGCTGTCCCTGGGGCGAGAAGGCCTTCACCGCCTATCTCGGCGAGGACCGCGCCGCCTGGGCCGCTCACGACGCCTGTCTGCTGATCGAGGCGGGCGCCGCAAGGTTCGACGACATCCTGGTGGACCAGGGCCTCGGCGACCAGTTCCTCGAGGGCCAGCTGAAGCCCGAACTGCTGGAGGCCGCCTGCGCCGCCGCCGGCCAGAATCTGACCCTGCGCCGCCAGCCCGGCTACGACCACAGCTACTTCTTCATGACCAGCTTCATCGCTGACCACATCGCCTGGCACGCGGCGCGGCTTTAGAGGCGGCGCCCCTAGATCCCCGCGCCCTAGATCCCCGCGCCCATGTCGATGAAGGTTTCGGCCAGGGCGACCTTCGGCCGTTCGGTGTCCTGGGCCAGTTCGTGGGTCAGGCGGTCGATCTGGGCGGTGATCTCCGGGACGGCGGTGACTTCCCACAGGGCCGGCCGGGTCAGCGGGCCGACGGCGTAGAGCCAGTCGGAGGCGCGGCCGTCGATGTCCTGCACGGCGCAGTCGTCACTCTCCAGCCCCAGACCCAGCGGATCGGGGCGGATCAGGCGGCGGCGGGCGAGGTCGGCGAACAGGGGATTGGCCAGGCGGTCCAGATCGCTGCGCGGGCCAGTGCAGTTGATGACCTTGCCGACCGTCAGGGACTGTTCGGTCTTCAGGCCCCGCAGGTGCAGGCGGGCTGTGACCTGGCCCTTGCGGCGGGTCCATTCAACGATGCGGCCGCCAAGGACGGTCAGGGCGGCGCTTTCCAACAGGGCGTCCAGCCGGGCGGCGACGCGCGGCGCCATGCGGTGGCGGTGCACGTCCCAGCGCGGCCGCAGGTGACGCAGGAACTGGCGGCGCTGGCGCGGCGTCCAGGTCTCCCAGACCCGGGCGATGGCCGGGCGGACGGCGTCCATTACCCGCTGCCAGGGCGTGCCCTGGCGCTCGGCCTGGGCGGCGGCGGCGCGGACGGCGCGGGTCAGCATCAGCGGTGAGGCGGGGAGGAGGGGCGCAACGAACGGCGACCATGCCCCGCCGGCCTTGTGCGGCGTTGGAAGCAGGCCCCGGCGCGAGACGGCGACCATCGGCCCCTTCTGGCCTTCGGCGGCCAGCTTGAGGGCGACATCGACCATGGTCAGGCCGGTGCCCAGCATGAGCACCGCGGCATCCGGATCGCCGCCTTTCAGGGCCTGGGGCGCCCAGGGGTCCGGGACGAAGGCCGGATGGTCGTGCAGCCAGGCGTCCTGGGGCAGGGGCGCGCGGGGCGGCAGGTTGCCGGTGGCCAGCACCATGAGGTCGCAGGCGATCTCGCGCCCATCGAGCAGGCGCACGCCGCGGCGCGGGGGATCGAGGAGGGCGACCGCCTCGCCCCGGATGGTGGCCAGGCCCGGCCCGTCGCTTTCCGAGCAGGCGTCGTCGAGGCGCTCCTGCAGATAGTCCCCGAGCAGGCCGCGCGGCAGGAAGGCGTCGGCCAGCACGCCCTCGGCCTCGACCAGCGCCTCGTCGAGGTGGTGGCCGGCGCCGGACAGCCAGTCCTGGAAGGGCGGGCTGAGGCCGGTCTCCATCCGGTGGGCCGGCACGTTGAGCAGGTGGTAGGGCTCGCAGGCGCCGTAGGCCAGACCGCGTCCGGGCCGCACCGCCGGGTCGATCAGAAGGATGCGCCAGCCAGGCCTCGCCGCCGTCAGCTTGAGGGCCAGCAGGGTCCCGCTGAAGCCGCCGCCGACAATTGCCACAGTGTGGGGGGCGACCGTGCGGGTCGGTGAAGTGGTGTCGGCCATGGCGAATCCCGTGCTCGCGGCGACTTTGCGTAAGGGAAAGCCGCAAAACAAGGCGTGCGAACACGCACCGGTGACTTGCGGAACAAAAGGGGAAGCGATGAACATCGTTACCGGAGCGGCGGCCGGATGGACCGGTCGGGCTTCCTGGCGGAACAACCATGAAAAGGAAGGCCTGTCTTGTGGCGGCCGCGACCTCGCTCGCGGCGGTTTTGGGGGCGTGTGAGCAAAAGGCGCCGGCGGCGCCCGTGGCCGCGACGCCGGTGGCGGCGGAGGCGCCCAGGCCCCCGCCGAGGCCGAGTTTCGACTGCGCGAAGGCTGAGGCCTCGGTCGAGCGAATGGCCTGCGAGAACCCGACGCTGGCGGTGGCGGACCAGCGGATGGCCCAGAGTTACAAGGCACAGCTTGAGAAGTTTCCGGAGAGGCAGCGAAGTCGATTGCTGGAGGGACAACGCTCCTTCCTGACCTATGCCCGCACGGCCTGCGCCGACGATCCGGTCTGCCTCGAGTGGGCCTACGAGCAGCGCACCGCCGACCTCGACACCAGCCTGTCCAAGGGCCCGGCCATCGTCACCTTGACGCGATACGTCATCTCCGACGCGCCGGAGGGGGCGATGCTGCGGCGCACCGGCCGCCGGCTGCTGCTCGACCAACTGGCCGAGCCGGCGACGCCGGCCGAACGGGCCCTGAACGAGAAGATGGCGCAGTGGTTGGCCGAGGCCGACGCGGCCTCACCGGTGTCGCCCTCGCTGGGCGGCGGTATCGAGGGGGCGGCGGTCGAAATTCGTTCCATCACCGAGCGCAAGATTGTGGTGGCTATCCAGGGTCCGACCATGCAGCGGACAATCGATTGGTCGCCGCAACTGGGCCGGCCGCTGCCGATCACCGACCAGCCGCTGCCGGCGGAGGATGATCCCATCGACGGCTGACGTTGAAGGGCGGTCCCCGACGCCTTACCAATGGCGTCGGGGTGCGTCTGTCGCACCGGAGTTGGGGGTGTCATGGGTATCAGGGGGTCATGGGCCATCGCCGGCCTGTTGCTGGCGCTGGCGGCAGGGGCTTCGAGAGCCCAGGACATGGCGCCGCCGGTGACGGTGCAGCCAACGGCTGCGTCGGTCGAGTCGACAACGGTTCCGACGGTCCCGGTGGGCGCCCCGACGCCGCCGTGGACGCTGGCCAACACCCGCAAGGTCTACAAGCAGGAACTGCGGTTCGTGAACCTGTTCCTGAGTTCCTGCGAGTATGGAGTGATCGCCTATGGCGACCAGTTGGTCGGGGGGCGGGCCGATCGGGTCGAGAAGCGGCTGCGCGAGCATTTCGGCGACCGACTGAACGGCCACAAGGTGGTGCTGGAGCGCTATGAGGTCTTTCAGAACGCCCAGATCATGTACATCCACAGCACCGGCGCCTTCGCGGGCGGGCTGATCGGCGGCGCGATGGAGTCGACCTACACCCTCAATTGCAAACGCAAGGACACCAAGTCGGGCTGGTACGACACCAAGCAGTTCAAGCCGGATCCGCCGCCGTTTGTCGTCGAGATCACCGTGCGCCTCGACGATACGGTCATCGCCAGCAGCGCGGCAGCCCAGCCGCCGAAACGCAGCGCCGTCGCCAAGGAGGGCGTGGCGGATCCGGAGATCGCGGCCTTGCTCGAGGCGGTGCAGGTTGTGGCCATGGATGATGTCATCGCCCGCATCGAGGCCCTGCTGCCGAAAGCCCCACCCGCGCCTTGACTTGTCGGCCTCGCGCCGTCATACACCGCGCCTTCCACGCCGCCGGCTTGCCGGACGGTGGCGGAAGACATGACGGGTGATCCTGTTGCCGCCGTTGAGATCGTGGCCCCACTGACGGGGTCGCCGGCCCGGATCGAAAATGAATGAGTGACTTATGTCCAAGCGCCATAGCGCCAAGTACAAAATCGACCGTCGGATGGGCGAAAACATCTGGGGTCGTCCGAAGTCTCCGGTCAACAAGCGTTCGTACGGCCCCGGCCAGCACGGCCAGCGCCGCAAGTCCAAGGTCTCCGACTTTGGCCTGCAGCTGAAGGCCAAGCAGAAGCTGAAGGGCTACTACGGCAACCTGACCGAGAAGCAGTTCTCCAAGACCTACACCGAAGCCGCGCGCCGCAAGGGCAACACCTCGGAAAACCTCATCGCGCTGCTGGAAAGCCGCCTGGACGCGATCGTCTATCGCGCCAAGTTCGTGCCTACCGTCTTCGCCGCCCGCCAGTTCGTCAACCACGGCCACGTGCAGGTGAACGGCAAGCGTGTGAACATCGCGAGCTACCGCGTGAAGCCGGGCGACGTCGTCACCGTGCGTGAAAAGTCGCGCAACATGGCGCTGGTTCTGGAAGCTCTCGGTTCGTCCGAGCGTGACCACCCCGACTACATCACCGTGGACCTGCGGTCGTTCTCGGCCACCTTCGTCCGCGCCCCGGAACTGGCCGAAGTGCCGTACCCGGTGAAGATGGAGCCGAACCTGGTCGTCGAATTCTACGCCTCGTAAGCGTCGAACCAGACCAAGAGTTGAAGGGCCCTGGAGCGATCCGGGGCCCTTTTTCTATGGGACTTCAGGGGGGAAGCCGTTCTCCCGGTCCTGGGGGACTACGAGGTTGGGAGGCAACGTCTCGACGATCTTAGGCTTCCGGAGTTCCGCCAAGGCTGGACAAGAACGGTGGGCCTGTCTTTGCTGTCGGCATGACACGCCGCCACGCCCTGCTCGCCGCTCTGTTGCTCGTCTCGGCCTGCGCCACCAAGGCGGTCTATTCCTCGCCGGACGCCGGGATGGTCGAGCTTGAGCCGTTGATCAGCGCCGAGGTGCGGGCTGACACCCTGGTCATCCGGGTGACCTCGACCGGCTGTACGGCCAAGGAGGACATCGTCTGGTTCGTCGAAAAGGCCGGTGGCAAGGCGGCGGTCGCGTTTGGCCGCAAGAAGCTGGACGCCTGCAAGGCCGCGCCGCGGCCGATGGAGATCGCCTTCAGCTACGCCGAACTGGGTCTCAAGCCTGGGCAGCCGGTGGCCATCGTCAATCCGCTAGCGGCGCGGTGAACATCTGCTCCATCCACTCCGGCACGCGGACGGGACGGCGGGTGATGGCGTCGATCAGGCACCATTCGGAGCGGCCCTGGGAGCACATTTCCCCGTCCGGGCCATCGATCCGGTAGAAGCGGTCCATGCGCGGGCCGCGCCGTTCGCCGATCCAGGTGACCGCGTTGGCGGTCTCGTGCGGCAGCAGGGCGCGCCGGTAGTCGAGTTCATGACGCAGAGCGATCCAGGCCCACTTCGACTGCTCTTCGACGGGCAGGCGGGCGCGCCAGTGGCCGGTGGCCAGGTCTTGCATCCAGCCCAGATAGACCACGTTGTTGACGTGGCCGTTCTCGTCGATGTCGGCCGGGACGGGCGTGAAATCGAGGGTGAAGGTCTGGCGGCCGTCCGGTGGGGTCAGGCTCCGGCTCACGCCGGAAGCACGCCCTGGCCCTGCAGGAAGGTCTTCAGCTCGCCGGCCTGGTACATCTCGCGGATGATGTCGCAGCCGCCGACGAACTCGCCCTTCACATAGAGCTGCGGGATGGTCGGCCAGTCGCTGTAGGTCTTGATGCCCTGGCGCAGCTCTTCCGACTGCAACACGTCGACGCCGACGAAATCGACTTCCAGATGGTCGAGGATCTGGACGACCTGGGCCGAGAAGCCGCAGCGCGGCTGGTCCGGCTCGCCCTTCATGAACACCACAACGGGGTTCTCGGCGACGGCGCCGGCGATGAAGGCCTGGACGCGGTCGGCGACGGTCGCTTCGGACATGGTCAAATCCTCAAAGAAAACTTGCCCCTCAGCTAGGCGCCGGGGGGCTCCGGGTCAAGAACCCGCGACATTTCGTGTCGCTATCGGGCCGCGAACCGCGCCATTTCGATCTGCGCCGCGACGCCGGTGGGCAGTTCGCGCTCCGGCACCGCCGCGAGTCGGGCGATCCGTTCCAGGCTGTCGGCCTGCATCTGAACGCTGGTCACGGACGGGTCGAACAGGGCGTAGGCCAGGCAGATTTCCTCGCCGGTCCAGCCGTGGGTGTCCTCCAGGAAGTGATAGGCGCTGCGGGCGCTGATCTTCGGCTTCTTCTTGAACCAGCCCTTCGGGATCAGGCTGGGTTTGTCCTCGCCGGTCAGTTCGGTCGGGCAGACGTCGCGCGCGATGACCGCGATGTTGCGTTCCGAGGCGGTCTTCAGGCGAACCCGCTCCATGCCCATGGAGGTCAGGCTGTAGGGGGCGATCAGACAGTCGACGCCGCCCCCTTTGAGCGCCAGGTCGAGGAGTTCGCCCGAGCCGGCGAGGCCGATCTGACGGGCGGACCGGCTGTGCTTGAGCGTGCGGGCGAATTCGATCTGATCGAGGTCCTCGACGACCACCAGATCGAGGTAGTCGGTGTCCAGCCGGCGCAGGATCATGCCGGTGCTGTGGTCCAGGTTGCCGATGGCCGGCGCCCGCCAGGCCAGGAACAGCAACCGCCGCTCGACCCCGGCGATGGCTTGAGCCAGGCCGTCGAGCACGGGGTCGCCGTGACCGGCCAGCATGAAGCTGTTGATGCCGGCGGCCATTGCGGCCTCGATCAACTCGCGCCAGTCGCGGGCCGACTTGCGGCCGGAATCGTCGAGCAGCAGCGTGACCACTGAAACGGCTATTCCGTAGGTGGCGCCAAAGGGGCGGTATCGCATGGTGTCCCTAGGGGGCTGCGGTTTCGAGGGCGAGGGCGTGAAGCACGGTGCCGAGCACATCGCTGAGCGCCTTGTTGACCAGCTGGTGCTGGCGCACCCGGGGCAGGCCGGCGAACGCAGGCGAGACGATCCGCGCCTTGTAGTGGTCGCCGTCGCCCGCCAGGTCGGTGATGGTGATTTCGGCGTCCGGGAAGGCCTCGGTCAGGCGGCGTTCCAGTTCGGCGGCGGGCATTGGCACGGGCGACTCTCCAGATGGACATCACAGCAATGGGGGATAATGCTTAATAGGCTTCGAAGGGGGATTAAGCATGTGGCATCGGATCGCGCTCAAGGGACTGATGGCGGTTGGCCTCGCCGCCTCGCTGTCGGCCTGCAACATGGTGATAACGACAGAGCCGACCTTCCTGGCCGCGGATCAGGGAACGCCTGCGCTTCGTGAGGGCCTGTGGGTCAACGAAGAGAAGGGCTGCAAATTTGACCTCAAGAAGCCGGCGACGACCTGGCCCGAGTGCGCCCATTGGATCGTGATCAAGGATTCGGCGATGACCGGCGTCAGCGAGAAGGGCGAAGCCTTTGCTCTGCCCTTCGTTCTGGCGGCCGGCGATCCCCGCGTGATGCAGATCCGCATCGAGGACGAGGACAAGAACAAGAAGACCCCCAACGGTGAGCCTGCCGCCATCTACATCTACATGGGGCTACGTCCTCTCAAGACCGACAAGGAGGGGCGGATCATCTCCTACACCGGTTGGCTGGTGCAGTGCGGTCCGCCGCCGCCCAAGGACGCCAAACGGCCAGACGGCAATCCGCGCTACGGCACGCTTGAGCCATCGCCGGGCATGATCATGGACAAGGACCTGTCCGGCTGCGCCCCGGTGAGCAAGACCGCCCTGATCTCGGCAGCGGGTCTGTCGGAGCATTTCGAGGACATGGGATCGGGCGGCGAGGACAGCCGCTGGGTCCGCGATGGGGACAAATAAGCCGGCTGGACAATCACGCGACTCTCACGCACTGTTCACGGGGGCGTGAGGAGGTCGTGATGAGGCTGTTATCCGTTGCTCTGTTGCTCGCCGCCGTGGGCCTGACCGCCTGCAACGACGATGTTCTGACCACCAAGACGCCGGTGCTGTTCGCGGCCGACCGCGACGCCCTGCCGCCTGCGCGGGATGGGGTGTGGGTCGGGGATGGCTGTTCGGTCGATGCGTCGCTCGACCTGCCGGCCTGGGACTGCGACTCGGCCTTCATCGTCCGTCGCGGCCATGCGGCCCAGCCCGACAGTGCGGTTGAGAACGACCCGGCCCTGTTCAAGGCCATGCGGGTCGGCGTGGGCCCCGACTTCCAGGTCGCTCAGACCGGGCCCAGCGATCCCGGCGCCGACGGCTACTACAGCTACTATGGCGTCGATGGCGTTCGGCTCGACGAGAGTGGCCGGGTCATCGCCCTGCGGACATGGCGGCTGAAGTGTGGCCCGCCCCCGCCCGATGGGACCAGGACCGCCGGCGGCAAGCCGCGCCGCCAGACCCTCGAACCCTATCCCGGCGTCGAGGTGGAGGAGGGCGGTTGCGCCGCCAAGGGCCGCGCCGGCCTGATCGCCGCCGCCAGCGCCAGCCGGATTGATCCGAAGGGCAACCATGGCGGGGCAGATGGCTGGCGCTGGGTCCGCGAGGAGCGGCCGGGCGACTGGGCGGAGGCTCAGCCGGTCGAGCCGCGCAAGAACTAGTCCACCATCGCCGAGTAGATGATGTTCTTCAGCTGGCCCCGGAAGTTGAATGTTCCCGACGGCATCAGCTGGGTCATGAAGACGACGCTGAGTTCCTCGTGCGGATCGACCCAGAAGATGGTCGAGGCGGCGCCGCCCCAGTAGAAGTCGCCTTCGCCGAGCGTGCCGGTGCTGACCACGTCCATGGTGCTGGCGAAGCCGAGGCCGAAGCCGACGCCGCTGTTGGCGGTTTCGGAGAAGCTGCCGAGCGCGATCTCGGTCAGGTCCTGGTCGCCGGGCAGGTGGTTGCGGGTCATCAGGTCGAGCGTGCGGGGGCCGAGGATGCGGACCCCGTCCAGCTCACCGCCCCGGCGCAGCATCTCGGCGAAGCGCATGTAGTCGGCGCAGGTGCCGGTCAGGCCGCCGCCGCCGGACAGGAAGCCGGCGGGCTTGAGGTAGGCGCTGGTCCCGGCGTCGTCGAGCAGGCCCAGCGTCTTGTCGGGGTTGCGCTGGTAGTTGGAGGCGAAGCGGTGGACCTTCTCCGGGGCGACGTGGAAGGCGGTGTCGACCATGCCCAGCGGATCGAAGATGACGTCCTGCAGATATTTGTCGAAGGGCACGCCGCTGATGCGTTCGACGAGGGCGCCGCAGACGTCGGTCGCGAGGCTGTACATCCACTTGGTCCCGGGCTGGAACAGCAGGGGGACCTGGGAAAGCTTCGTCATGAATTCGGAGAGGCTGTCGGTGGAGCCGAGGCTGCGGACCTTCAAGGCCCGATAGACCTTGTCGACCGGGTGCTGGATGCCGACGCCGGGCAGGCCGCCGCCGTAGGTCAAGCCGCTCATGTGGGTGAGCACGTCGCGGATGCTGACCGGGCGGTCGAGCGGGGCGGTGACCATGTCCTCGCCTTCGCCGCTCACCCAGACGCGCTGGTTCTTCCATTCGGGGAAGAAGCGCTGCACCGGATCGTCGAGCTGGAAGAAGCCGCGCTCGAACAGGGTCATCAGGGCGACCGAGGTGATCGGCTTGGTCATCGAATAGATGCGGAAGATGGTGTCCTCGGTCAGCGGCTTCTTGCGCTCGAGGTCCATGCTGCCGAACACGGCGTTGTAGGCGGGGTGGCCGTGGCGGGTGACGGCGATCTGGCAGCCGGCGATGCGGCCCTTATCGATGTACTGCTTCTGCAGGTGCTCGCCGATGCGTTCCAGGCGGTCGGCGTCGAGGCCGGTCCAGTTCGATTGCGCGTCCATCCTGAAGTCTCCCGCAGCTTTTGGTTTGTTGCCGGCATCATGGCCGAACGAGCGTTTGAACGCCAGTTTGAAACTCGGGTACGGCGTCAGCCGCTCGTGACCATGCCGCCGGAGAGGAGTTCGGCGCGGCCGGCCAGGGCCAGTTCGGTAAGCGCGGCGAGCACCACAGGGACTGGCGCGCCGGTGGCCCGGACCAGCTCATCGCGGGAGACTGGCGTCGGGGAGAGCAGGGCCGCGAGGCGCTCACGCAAGGCGTCGATCTCACGGTCGCTGACGGCGGGGCCTTTCCAGACGGGCGGGTCGCGTTCGCGCAGGGACATGTCGCGGATGGCGTTCAGGACGTCTTCGGCCGACTCGCACATCTGGGCCCCCTGACGGATCAGGTCGTTGGTCCCCTTGGCGCGAGGATCGAGCGGCGAACCGGGGACGGCAAGAACTTCGCGGCCCTGTTCGTTGGCGAGGCGGGCGGTGATCAGGGAGCCGGAGCGCAGTTCAGCCTCGACGATCACCACGGCCAGGGAGAGGCCCGAGATGATGCGGTTGCGGCGCGGGAAGTCGCGGGCCTGGGCGCGGTAGCCTGGCGGGCTTTCTGAGACGACGGCGCCGCGCTCGGCGATCTGGCGGTGCAGGTCGGCGTGTTCAGGCGGATAGAGGTCGTCGGGACCGCCGCCGAGGACGGCGATGGTTCCGGTCGGCAGGGCGCCGAGGTGGGCCGCGCCGTCGATGCCACGGGCCAGGCCCGAGATGACGGTGACGCCGGCTTCGCCGAGTTGGGCGGCGAGGCCCCGGGCGAACTTCTGGCCGCCTGCCGAGGCGACGCGGGCGCCGACGATGGCGGCGGTCGGGCGACTGGCGAGGGTCAGGTCGCCGAGGGCCCAGATGAGCGGCGGCGGTGGGTCGATAGCGGCCAGCAGATAGGGGAAGGCCTGTTCGCAGGAACAGAAGAGCTTGGCGCCGATCCGCTCTCCGGCCTCGAGTTCGCGGCGGGCGTCGTCCAGGCCGGGGATGCGCAAGGGACCTGTGCGGCCGGCCCGCTGGACGAGGTCCGGCAGGGCGGCCATGACCGCCACGGCCGAACCATAGCGGCCGACCAGGTTCTCGAAGGCGACCGGCCCGACCTGTTCGGTGCGGGCCAGGCGCAGCCAGGCGAGGCGCTCCTCGTTGGTCATGCGGCGGGTGGCGCGTCCTTCTTGGCGCCGATCCTGGGCTCCGTGCCCTTGAGCAGGCGGCCGATGTTGTCGCGGTGGCGGATGAAGACCAGCACGGCCATGAACACGGCCAGCACGACGACGGGGTAGGGCTGTTCGGTAGCGAGGGCGAAGAAGGGGGCCAGGGCCACGGCGGTCAGGCCGGCCAGGGACGAGATCCGCATCAGGAAGGCGATCAGCAGCCAGGCGACCCCAGCCAGGAGGCCGACGGGCCAGGCGATGGCCAGCATGGTGCCGAAGAAGGTGGCGACGCCCTTGCCGCCCTTGAATTTCAGCCAGACCGGGAAGAGGTGGCCGGTGAAGGCCGCGCCAGCGGCGAGCGCCATGGCGGCGGCGTTCCAGTGTGTCAGCAGGCCGGCCAGCAGCACGGCCAGGGCGCCCTTGCCGCTGTCGCCGATCAGGGCCAGCAGCGCCAGGTCCTTGCGGCCCGTGCGCAGGACGTTGGTCGCCCCGATGTTGCCCGAGCCCACGGTGCGGATGTCGATCCCGGCGATGCGGGCGCTGAGCAGCCCGAACGGGATCGAGCCCAGCAGGTAGCCGCCTATGGCGACGAGTCCCAGCGTCAGATAGACGGCGCCGGCCAAGGATTCCATGTTTGTTCCTCCCGACGCGACACTGCCGCGCCGATTGTCGCTGAGCAAGAGGTCAGTCGGCGGTGCGGTAGACGGTTCTGCCGTCAACGAGGGTCATCAGCACCTGGCCTTGCAGGCGGCGGCCGTCGAAGGCGGAGTTCTTGGATTTGGAACGCAGCTTGTCGGCGTCGACGATGACCGGGGCGCCGAGGTCGCAGAGGACCAGGTCGGCCGGGGCGCCGGGGGCCAGGCGCCCGGCGTGCAGGCCGAGCAGCTGAGCCGGGGCCAGGGTGACGGCGCGGATCAGGTCGACGAGCGGGATGCGCTCGTCGTGGTGGAAGGCCAGCAGGGCGGGCAGCAGGGTTTCGAGACCGACCGAGCCCGGCGCGGCCTCGGCGTAAGGCAGGCGCTTGTCCTCGGCCGGAGCAGGGGCGTGGGCCGAGACGACGACGTCGATCAGGCCGTCGGCCAGGGCGTCGATGAGGGCCTGGCGGTCGGCCTCGCTGCGCAGCGGCGGGTCGAGCTTGGCGAAGGTGCGGTAGTCGCCGATGTCCAGCTCGTTGAAGCTGAGGTGGTTGATCGAGACGGAGGCGTGGACCTTCACGCCGCGATCCTTGGCCCGCTTGAGGGCGGCCAGGCTGGCGGCGCAGGTGATCTGGTCGACCAGCAGCCGGGCTCCGGTCAGTTCGGCCAGCGCCAGGTCGCGCTCGAGCATGATGGTTTCGGCGGCGGTCGGGGCTGCCGGGATGCCGAGGCGTGCAGCGAAGTCGCCCTCGGTGGCGCCGGCGTCGCCGGTCAGCCAGGGATCGGCGGGGCGGTGGGCGACCAGCATGCCGAAGGCCTTGGCGTAGGCCAGGATACGGCGGAAAACCCGTGAATCTACAATCGATTGGTCGCCGTTGGTGATGTAGACGCAGCCGGCGTCGCGCATCAGGCCGATCTCGGCCAGCTGCTGGCCCTTTAGGCCCTTGGAGGCCGCGCCAGCCGGGTAGACGTTGACCAGCTCGATGTCGCGGGCCCGGCGCAGGATGAAGTCGACCATGGCCGGATCGTCGACGGCCGGATCGGTGTCGGGCTGGACGACCATGGATGTGACGCCGCCAGCGGCGGCGGCCTGGGCGGCGGACTTCAGGGTTTCCTTGGTCTCGGCGCCGGGCTCGCCGGTCTTGACGCGCAGGTCGATGAGGCCGGGCGAGAGCATGGCGCCTTCGCAGTCGATGACGCGAACATCGCCGGACAGGTCCTTGAATTCACGCCCTTTTGCGACGTCAGCGATGACGCCTTCGGAGACGATCACGGAGCCCGGACCATCATAGCGGCTCTCGGGATCGACCAGGCGGGCGTTCTGGAAGGCGGTGGGTTGCGGCCGGGCCATCAGGCGTTGTCCAGGCGGTGGGCGAGGCTGGCCAGCACCGCCATGCGGGCGGCGACGCCCATCTCGACCTGGTTCTGGATCAGGCTGACGGCCGGGTCGTCGGCGACATCGCTGTCGATCTCGACGCCGCGGTTCATGGGGCCGGGGTGCATGACCTTGGCGCCGCTGGCGGCATAGGAAAGCCGTTCGCGATCAAGGCCGTAGAAGCGGAAGTACTCACGGGTCGAGGGCACCAGGGCGCCCTGCATCCGCTCCAGCTGGAGGCGCAGCATCATGACCACGTCGACGCCCTTGAGGCCGGTCTTCATGTCGTGATGGATCTCGACGCCCCAGTGTTCGGCCCCGGCCGGAATCAGGGTCGGCGGGCCGACGAGGCGGACCTCGGCGCCCAGGATGCTGAGCATGGCGACGTTGGAGCGGGCCACCCGGCTGTGGGCGACGTCGCCGCAGATGGCGACGGTCAGACCGGCTAGCGAGCCGAAGGCCCTGCGCATGGCCAGGGCGTCGAGCAGGGCCTGCGTGGGGTGTTCATGCTGGCCGTCGCCGGCGTTGACGACGCTGCAGCCGACCTTCTGGGCCAGCAGCGCGGCGGCTCCGCTGCTGCCGTGGCGGACGATGAGGATGTCCGGCTGCATGGCGTTGAGGGTGACGGCGGTGTCGATGAGGGTCTCACCCTTGGTCATCGACGAGGAGCGCGGGCTCATGTTGACCGTGTCGGCGCCGAGGCGCTTGGCGGCGATCTCGAAGCTGGACTGGGTGCGGGTCGAGGCCTCGAAGAAGAGGTTCATCACCGTGCGGCCCTTCAGAAGGTCGAGCTTCTTGGAGGCGCGGTGGTTGAAATCGACGAAGTGGTCGGCGAGGTCGAGGAGTTCGGTGACCTGGACGATGTTGAGATCGCCCGCCGAAACGAAATGACGGAACGGAAACGGGAAGGTCCTGCTTCGGAGGTCGTCGATTCCCGGGGCGCTGGCCGTCATGAGCCGCCCTCTTACGGCAGGTGGAAGACGATGAGAAGGGCGGGAATGGTCAGCAGGCTGGCGACCGTGGTGAAGGCGACGATCCCGGCCATCAGCGGGGCGTCGCCGCCCATCTGACGGGCCAGCACGTAGGACGCGGCGGCGCCGGGCGCTGAGCCGGCCAGAAGAGCTATGCCCTGGGCGGTCTCGTCGCCGCCGGCCAGGCGGGTGAGGCCCCACATCAGGACCGGCAGGACGAGGATCTTGATGGCGCTGACGGTGAAGATCAGCAGTTGGCGGCGGCGGACGTAGGCGAAGTTGAGGCCGGCGCCGGCGACCAGCAGGCCCAGCGCGAAAGCGGCGTCGGAGAGCAGGCCGACGGTGGTCATCACAACCGGGACCTTGGGGACGTGCAGGACATTGAGCAGGGCGCCGATGCCGCAGCCCCAGAGGACCGGGTTCTGGGCCAGGCCCTTGAGGGCGGACTTGATCCCGCCGCCCTGGCCCTCGCCCCAACGGCTCATGACCAGGACGCAGACGATGTTGATGGCCGGGATCAGGGCGCCCATGATCATCGCGCCCAGGCTGGCGCCGGCCGGGCCGTAGACCACCGCCACCAGCGGCAGGAAGACGAAGGCGTTCCAGCGCAAGGATCCCTGGAAGACCGAGGTGTAGGAGGCGTCCGACAGCTTGAGCAGGGGCTTGGCCAGCAGGACGGCGATAGCGACGATGGCGATGCCGCCCATCGTGCCGATGGCCAGGGGGCCGGCCGACAGGGCCGAGAAGTCTGCCTGCCAGACGGCGGGGGCGAGGAAGCCCGGGTAGAAGACGAAATAGGTGATCCGCTCGATGGCCGGCCAGTGCTCTTCGGGGATGAACTTGCTGGCCCGCAGGCCCCAGCCGAGCGCGATCATCGCGAAGACGGGCAGGACGCCGAGGAGGATTGCGCTCATGGGACGGCTGTACAGGGATTCCCGGGGTGGTCTTACCGAAGCGGCGACCATTATACCGCGAAGGGAGCAAGTCGGGGTTCTGTAGAAGAAAAAAAGATCAAATAATTCAGTCGATAAGCACCCATCTACAACCTACTCGGCGTCCGCCGGCGGGGGCGTTTCGACCGATGCGCGACACGGGAACGTCCTCCCTGAAACCACCCCCTCTGAACACCTGGGAACGGGCGGTGGTTGGGCGCGCAATTCCGGCGACCGAATTTTTACCGGGTAAAATTCCGCACGAAGCTGGAGGGTTCACGGGGGCGGCGCGGAGTGCGAACTTGCGGAAAATCTCAGGGAGCGCCGCCATGACCGCCAATCGCCAGATCGTCCTCGCCGACCTGCCCAAGGGCAAGCTGGAGCCGACGCATTTTCGCACGAGCGAGGGGACGGTCGGATCGCCGGGTGAGGGCGAGGTGCTGCTGAAGGTGCTGTACGTCAGCCTCGATGCGGCCAACCGGGCCTGGATGCAGGGGGCGACCTACCGCTCGGCGCTGCAGGCGGGGGATGTCATGGCCGGCGGGGCGCTGGCCGAGGTGGTCGAGTCAAAGGCCGACAATCTGAAGGCCGGCGACCTGGTGTTCGCCGACACCGGTTGGCAGGAATACGCGGTGCTGAAGGCCAGGAACCTCAGCAAACTGCCCCGGGTCGAGCCGTTGACCAATCTTATCAGCGTGTTCGGGGTGGCCGGGCTGACGGCCTATTTCGGCCTGCTGGAGTGCGGTGAGCCGAAAGCCGGGGAGACGGTGGTGGTGTCGGCGGCGGCGGGGTCGGTCGGGCTGTTCGTCGGCCAGATCGCCAAGATCAAGGGCTGCCGGGTGGTCGGCATCGCCGGCGGGGCGGCCAAGTGCCGGATGCTGGTAGACGAGTTCGGGTTCGATGCGGCGGTCGACTACAAGGGCGGCAATCTGTTCAAGGATCTCAAGGCGGCCTGTCCGGGCGGCATCGACGTCTATTTCGACAACACCGGCGGCGAGATCCTCGAGGCCTGCCTGTTCCAGATGAACGTGCACGGACGGATCGCCTGCTGCGGGGCGGTGTCGCAGTACGAGAACGCCGCGCCGTTCGGGCCGCGCGGGGTGCCGGGGCTGATCGTCACCAAGCGGCTTCGCCTGCGGGGGTTCATCGTCAGCGATTTCGCCGAGAAGAACGATCAGGCGATGGCCGATCTGCAGGCCTGGACCAAGAGCGGCCAGCTGAAGGTGCAGGAGGATGTTCTGCAGGGGCTGGAGAGCCTGCCGGGCGCGTTGATCGGGCTGCTGGCCGGGGAGAACGTCGGCAAGCGGATGGTGAAGGTGGCGGGGTAGGGCTCAGTTCCTCCCCCAAGGGGGGAGTGAGACCGCCGGCGAAGCCGGTGGTGGTGGGGGCAGCACCGGCGTATCGGGTTGATCCTGAACGCTGCTGTTGCCGCCGCGCCAGAACGTGGGTGTGCTTGATGGGCCGGCGCTGCCCCCACCACCCCGCGCTTCGCGCGCGGTCCCCCTCCCCCAAAGGGGGAGGTATTGGTGTCTAGGCGTTGCGCAGTCGCTCCAGCGCGCCCTGCAGGATCCAGGTCGCGGCCAGTTTATCCACGACCTCGCCGCGTTTCTTGCGGTTCACATCATGCTCGTCAATCAGGACGCGGGTCACCGCCGCCGTCGACAGCCGTTCGTCCCAGAAGGCGATGGGCAGGTCGCGGAGACGCAGCAGGTTGCGGGCCAGGGCGCGGTTGGACTGAGCCCGGACGCCCTCCGTGCCGTCCATGTTGACCGGCAGGCCGATGACGATGCCCTTGGCGCCCCGCTCGTCCATCAGTTTGAACAGGGCTTCGGCGTCCCTGGTGAACTTCTCGCGGCGGATGACGTCCAGCGGACTGGCGACTGTGCGGGTTATGTCGGAGACCGCGACGCCGATGGTCTTCTCGCCCGGGTCGAGGCCGACAAGTGGCGCGTACTGCGGCAGGGCGGCCGGCAGGTCGAGGATGTCGAGGATGGCCATGGGCGGGCTGTAGGCGCGCACCGGCGCCAGGTCAAACGCAGCCCCCCGAAATGAGGAAGCGCGCCGGATCAAAGCGAGCGAGGGTAGGGGCATGCGTATCCTCATCTCCGCCCTCGCCGTCTTGCTCCTCGCCACGCCGGCCTCCGCTCAGGAATGGTCCGTCTCGGTGCAGAGCCGCACCCTGACCACGATGATGGGGACGCCGCCGCCGCGCGGGGCCGATCCGGTGGCCGACGCGCCGACCGAAACCTGGCTCTATGTGGACCAGGGGACCCTGTTCATCACCATCGCCTCGCCGAAGTCGATGACGGGCTGGCTGACCTATGAGATCGGCGCCTTCGAGCGCTGGCGCATCGTGGCCGAGGACGACTTCACCGGCGCCGAACTGGACGTCATCGAGAACGGCCGCGACCGCACGGTGACGCTGGACTTCAGCCGGGTGCAGGACAAGCGGACGCTGAAGATCAAGATCAAGTAGGCGTTCGGCTGGAAATAGCGCCGAAAAGGCCGGTTCTCCTTGTCAAAGCGGCCTCGGCGCGGCTAACCACCGGCTCTCGTTTCGACTGGAGTTTGGCCAATGGCCGTTGACGCCGCCACGGTGCGCAAGGTCGCCCGTCTCGCCCGGATTGCCGTGCCCGAAGAAGCCCTTGAGCCGATGGCCAGGGAGATCGACGGCATCATGCAGTGGATCGAACAGTTGGCCGAGGTGGATACCGACGGGGTCGAGCCGATGACCTCGGCGGTGGCCGCCGTGCTGCCGCTGCGCGAGGACGTGGTCACCGACGGGGCCTATGTCGACAAGGTGGTGCTGAATGCGCCGAAGACGGTCGATGGCTTCTTCATCGTGCCGAAGGTGGTGGAATAGATGTCGTCGCTTACCTCCCTCTCCCTGAAGACCGCGCTGGAAGGCCTTAAGGCCAAAGAGTTTTCCGCCGTCGAGCTGACCCAGGCCCACGTGGACGCCGTCGCGGCGGCGCGGCCGCTGAACGCCTTTGTGCTCGAGACGCCGGAGAAGGCGCTGGCGATGGCCGCCGCCTCGGATGCCAAGATCGCCGCCGGGACGGCCGGGCCGCTGGAAGGCGCCCCGCTGGGCATCAAGGACCTGTTCTGCACCGAGGGTGTGCGGGCCACGGCCTGTTCGAAGATCCTCGGCGACTTCAAGCCGCCCTATGAGAGCACCGTCACCGCCAACCTGTTCGGCGACGGTGCGGTCATGCTGGGCAAGCTGAACATGGACGAGTTCGCCATGGGCTCGTCCAACGAAACCAGCGCCTTCGGGCCGGTTGTGAACCCGTGGAAGATCAAGGGCGGCAACCAGTCTCTGACCCCGGGCGGCAGCTCGGGCGGCTCGGCGGCGGCGGTGGCGGCCGACCTGTGCCTGGGCGCCACGGCGACCGACACCGGCGGGTCGATCCGCCAGCCGGCGGCGTTCACGGGGACGGTCGGGATCAAGCCGACCTATGGGCGTTGCTCGCGCTGGGGCGTGGTGGCGTTCGCGTCTTCGCTGGACCAGGCCGGGCCAATCGCCAAGACGGTCGAGGATGCGGCCATTCTGCTGACCAGCATGGCCGGGTACGATCCCAAGGACAGCACCAGCCTGCCGGTCGAAACGCCTGATTTCGCCAGCTTTGTCGGCAAGTCGGTGAAGGGTCTGCGGGTCGGGGTTCCGAAGGAATACCGCGTCGACGGCATGCCGGCCGAGATCGAGAAGCTGTGGGAAGACGGCGTCGCCTGGCTGCGCGAGGCCGGCTGCGAGATCGTCGAGGTGTCGCTGCCCCACACCAAATACGCCCTGCCGGCCTATTACATCGTGGCGCCGGCCGAGGCCTCGTCGAACCTCGCCCGCTATGACGGCATGCGCTACGGCTTCCGGGCCGAGGGCAAGAACCTCACCGAGATCTACGAGAACACCCGGGCGCAAGGTTTTGGCGCGGAAGTGAAACGGCGGCTGTTGATCGGCACCTATGTGCTGAGCGCCGGCTATTACGACGCCTATTACCTGAAGGCCCAGAAGGTGCGCCGGCGCATCGCCGATGACTTCGACCGGGCCTGGGAACAGTGCGACGTGCTGCTGACCCCGACGGCGCCGTCGGCGGCCTTTGCGCTGGGCGAGCGGAACGCCGATCCCATCGCCATGTACCTGAACGACGTCTTCACGGTGACGACCAACCTGGCCGGCCTGCCGTCGATCAGCGTGCCGGCGGGTGTGGACGCGAATGGACTGCCGCTCGGCCTGCAGCTGATCGGGCGGGCGCTGGACGAGGGGACGGTGTTCTCCGTGGCCGGCGCGATTGAAAAGGCCGCCGGGTTCAAGGCCCGTGCGGAACGGTGGTGGTGATGAGCGCGAATGTCATCAAGGGTCGCACCGGCGACTGGGAAATCGTCATGGGGCTGGAGATCCACGCCCAGGTGGCGTCGAACTCCAAGCTGTTCAGCGGCGCGGCGGTCGGCTTCGGCGCGGGGCCGAACGAGCAGGTGAGCCTGGTCGACGCGGCCTTCCCGGGCATGCTGCCGGTGCTCAACAAGCATTGCGTCGAGCAGGCGGTGAAGACGGGTCTGGGCCTGAACGCCAGGATCAACCTGAAGAGCCGGTTCGACCGCAAGAACTACTTCTATCCCGACCTGCCGCAGGGCTATCAGATCAGCCAGTTCGACCAGCCCATCGTCGGCGAGGGCGAGGTGCTGGTCGAGCGCGACGACGGCACGACCTTTACCGTCGGCATCGAGCGGCTGCACCTGGAGCAGGACGCCGGCAAGTCGATCCACGACCTCGATCCGAACGCCACCTTCATCGACCTGAACCGGTCGGGCACGGCGCTGATGGAGATCGTCTCGCGGCCCCATATCCGCACCGCGGCGGAGGCAGCGGCCTATGTGAAGAAGGTGCGGGCCATCGTGGTCACCCTGGGCACCTGCGACGGCGACCTGGAGAAGGGCAACCTGCGGGCCGACGTCAACGTCTCGGTCTGCCGGGTCGGCGGCTATGACAGGTTCCGCGAGACCGGCAGCTTCGAGCATCTGGGCACGCGCTGCGAGATCAAGAACGTCAACAGCTACCGCTTCATCCAGCAGGCCATCGAGTACGAGGCGCGCCGCCAGATCGAGATCCTCGAGGACGGCGGCAAGATCGACCAGGAGACCCGCCTGTTCGACCCGACCAAGGGCGAGACCCGCTCGATGCGGTCGAAGGAAGAGGCGATGGACTATCGCTACTTCCCCGATCCGGACCTGTTGCCGCTGGTCATCGACGCGGCCTGGGTGAAGGAAATCGAAGCCAGCCTGCCGGAACTGCCCGACGCCAAGAAGGCGCGGCTGCAGAGCCAGTACGGGCTGTCGCCCTATGACGCCGGCGTGCTGACCAGCGATGCGGCCCTGGCGGCCTTCTTCGAGACGGCGGCGGCGGGGCGGAACGCCAAGCTGGTGGCCAACTGGACGACCAACGAGCTGGCGGCCAAGCTGGCCCTCGACGGGCTGGAATTCGACGCTTCGCCGATCCCGCCGGCCGATATCGCCGCCCTGGTCGAGCTGATCGAGAAGGAAACCATCTCCTCGAAGATCGCCAAGCAGGTTTTCGAGCACATGTGGGCGGGCGAGGGGGCTCCGGCCGCCATCGTCGAGAAGCACGGGCTGGTGCAGGTCACCGACACCGGGGCCATCGAGGCGGTCGTGCAGAAGCTGATCGACGCCAACCCCGGTCAGGCGGCGGCGGTAAAGGAAAAGCCGCAGGCTATCGGCTGGTTCGTCGGCCAGGTGATGAAGGAAATGGCCGGCAAGGCCAACCCGGCGGCGGTCAACGCGATTCTGAAGGCGAAGCTGGGCGTCGAGTAGCGGCATCCAAGCTCTCCGCCCTTTGGGCGGAGGACCGCTTTCGAGCCCAAGCGAGAAAGCAGGAGGCGGGCCCACCGGCGGTTGGGATTGTCGTCGGACAGGGGTACCCCCCTCCTGCTTTGTCGCTCTCGCTCCAAAGCGGTCCTCCCCCCACTTCGCGGGGGGAGAGCTAGGTTTGCTCGTCGTCCCTGAGCTTCGCGCCGTCGAGCGCCTGGTCGGCCTTGGCCTTGCGGGCGGCTTCCAGGGAGCGGTCCGCACCCGTCCGGCCGAACTTCGCGCGGTTCTCTACGGCCGACTGTTTGCCGGCGGCCCTGGCCTTCGCCTTGCGGGCCTTGTTGAGGTTGATCACGTCAGCCATGGGCGAAATCTAGTCTGAAACCCTCCCGCCGCACAGCCGTTGTGCAGGTCCGCGTAACCTGTCCGGGAGTAGCCAAATGACCGACGCCACCAACATCCGCGAACATATGGAAGTCATCGGCTCCGACGAAAAGCATGTCGGCCGCGTGGACCATGTGGTCGGCACGGACATCGAGCTGGCCAAGATCGACCTGGCCGGCGGCTTCAAACATCACATGATCCCGCTCAGCTGGGTCGACTATGTGGATGACGACAAGGTCCGGCTGAGCCTGACGGCCGATGCCGCCAAGGCGGCCTGGCGCGAAAAGCACTAGGACCACAAGGGCCGCGCACCCCCCAATACGGGCATGCACGGCCGCGCTCTTCCAGCTTAAGATCGTCGTGCACAGGGGAGGCGCGCGATGGTCCGGCTGGGTTTGGGTGTTGTTCTCCTGTTGCTGGCCGGATCGCCGGCTCTGGCGGCAGAGGCGTGGAAGAGCGACGGGCCGACCTGCCAGGGGGTCTATGACGCGCTCCACAAGCAGAAGTCGTCGCTGATGACGCTGTCGGCCGAAGCTCGGGCGACGCCCAACTTCGACAAGATCGACTTCGACGCCCGCGCTTCGTCGCCGGTGGTCGACAAGGCTGTCGCCGACTACCAGTCGAGCGACTGGGAGGCCTACAGCCAGAATTTCGAGATGATGCTTCTGAAGGGCGGCATCGACTCCGATCCCAAGCCGATCCTCGAGGTTCTGCGGCTCGCGGCCCGCTGCGACGCCGCGTTCGGTCTCAAGCCGCCCCTGGGCCCGGTCCCCTCGATGGCGCCGGTCAAACCCCCGCCGCCAAAGGCGCCGCCACCGGTCGCCAAGGCCCCGCCACCGCCGGCGGCCAAACCGCCGGTGGTCGACGACAAGAGTTGTGCGGTGGCCTACCTGGCCCTGTCTTACGGCAATCAGGCCAATCCGCCGTTGGCCGGCGTCTTCTTCCAGCGGGCCGACGGGGCGCTGCTGCGTTATGCCGGCGCCAACCCGAAACTGGACCGGCTGGCGATCGGCAAAGAGGTCCAGGCGGCGGCGGAAACCCGAGTGAAGGCCATCCTCCTGGAGAAGAAGGCCCCCGCCGAGCCGCTGTTCGCAGAGATGCGGGCTTGCGACGGGCGCTACGGACTGCCCCCGCCGCAGTAGCCGCCTAGAGAATCCAGTCGCCGGTCTCGCCGGTGACATCGCCGTTGATCTTGACCTGGTAGTCGGTCTTGCCGTCGCCGTTGATGTCCAGGCGGACGGTGGTGATGCCGGCCGCGAAGGTCACGGTCATCTCGCCGGCGTTCTTGCCGAAGCTGGCCACCTCGGAGAGTGTTCCGATATAGGCGGCCGAGAAGTCCATGATATCGCCCTCGGCCGCGTTGAAATCATAGATCTGGTCGGTTTCGAGCGTCGCGCCGAAGGCATGGGCGACGACGAAAGTGTCCGCGCCGAGGCCGCCGCGCAGCAGGTCGTTGCCTTCGCCGCCGACGATGAAGTCGTCGCCGTCGTTGCCATTGATGGTGTCGACGCCGGCGGCCCCGCTCAGGGTGTTGGAGCCGCTGTTGCCCTGAAGGTTGTTGGCGCCGCTGTTGCCGCTGCCGTCGATGTCGGCGGAACCCTGTAGCTCAAGCCCCTCGACGTTGGCGGCCAGAACCCAGCCGTCGAGGGCGGTGCGGACGATGTCGAAGCCTTCGCCGGACAGTTCGATGGTCTGGTCACCAACGTCGTCGACGATGTAGATGTCATTGGCCAAGCCGCCGGTCATGATGTCGGCGCCGGCCCCGCCGTCGAGGTAGTCGTTGCCCTCGTTGCCGTTCAGGCTATCGACATCGGTCCCGCCGTCCATGCGGTCGTTGCCGAGCCCCCCATTGAGCTCGTCGGTCCCCGTGCCGCCGAACAGCTTGTCGGCCCCGTCGCCCCCGTTCAGTTCATCCACGCCGGCTTCGCCATAGAGGAGGTCGCCGCCGGCGTCGCCGCCGAGAACATCGTCGTTGTCGCCGCCGAACAGCTGATCGGACAGGGCGCCGCCATCAAGTACATCGTCGCCGGCCAGGCCGCGCAGGATATCGTTGCCGTCGCCGCCGTCGCCGATGTCGACTCCCGCGGTGCCGGTCAGGTCGTCATCGGCGCCGGTGCCGGCGAGCATGTTGGCGCCGACTTCACCAAAGATGATCCAGGCCGCGCCGCTGTTGTTGCCGCCAGCGTCGTGGAAGGAGGTGGAAACCAGGATGTCCATGGCCCCGTCGTTGTTGAAATCGCCCCAGCCGGCGACGCGGCTGAGGTTGTCGCCAGCGGCCTCGCCGTTGATCTGGAAGCCGTTGGTTCCGTCGAGACCGGCCAGGGACACGCTGCCCGTGGAGCCGACGCCGGCGCCGCCGAAGATGACGTAGGCGGCCCCGGCGTTGGAGCCGGCGTCGTCCTTGCCGGTGGCGCCGACGATGAAGTCGTTGACGCCGTCGCCGTTGACGTCGCCCGTACCGGCGACGCGGATGCCGAGGTTGTCGCCCGAGAGCTCGCCGTCGATCCGGTAGCCGTTGGTTCCGTCGAGGGCGGAGGCGTTGACGTTGCTGGCGAAATCGCCGTCAACAGCGGTGTCCTTGCCGAAGATGACAAAGGCGCCGCCATTGTTAGTCAGGCCGTTGGAGCCGACCAGGACGTCGTCGATGCCGTCTTCGTTGACGTCGCCGATTCCGGCGGCGCTGATGCCGAACTGGTCGCCCGCGGCGGTGCCGGAGATGCGGAAGCCGTCGGTGCCGTCCAGGGCGCTGAGGCTGACCGTGGCGGTGAAGGCGGTGTTCTTGCCGAAGACGATGTAGACGGCGCCGGAGTTGGAGCCGTTGGGGTCGGCGCCCTGGGCGCTGACGGCGATGTCGTCGATGCCGTCGCCGTTGACGTCGCCGGCGTTCGACACCGAGGTGCCGACGTAGTCGTAAGAGTTGATGGCCGGCATCTTGAAGCCGTTGGTGCCGTCAAGCGTGGCCACGTCGATGTTGCCGGCGAAGGCGCCGTCGACGGCCGTGTCCTTGCCGAAGATCACGTAGCCCGCGCCGCGGTAGCTGTCGGCCTGGTTGGCGCCGATCAGCATGTCCTCGATGCCGTCGCCGTTGAAGTCGCCCAGGGCGACCGAGAAGCCGAGGCCGTCGCCGCCGTTGGTGCCGCTGATCTGGAAGCCGGTCGTGCCGGTCAGGCTGCTGGTGGCGATGTCGCTGGCGAAGGCGCCATCGACCGCCACGTTCTTGCCGAACAGCACATAGGCCGCGCCGGAGCCGCCGCCGTCCGGGTCGGCGCCCGAGGCGCCGATGATCAGGTCGTCGATGCCGTCGTTGTTGACGTCGCCCGCGCCGGCGACCGAGACGCCGACGAAGTCCTGGGCGTATTCGCCGCCGTTGATCTGGAAGCCGTTGGCGCCGGTGAGGGTGTTGAAGTTGAACGCCGCCGGGAAGCCTGAGGCCGTGCCGAACACGACATAGACCGCGCCCTGGCTGGCCCCGCCGACGCCGGTGGCGCCGACGGCGAAATCGTCGATGCCGTCGCCGTTGATGTCGCCGACGTTGGCGATGGACTGGCCGGCGTAATTGCTGGCGGCTTCACCCGTGATCTGGGTCCCGGTGGTTCCGTCAAGCGAGGTCAGGGCGACTACGGCGGTGAAGGGCATGGGATGCAGGCCTCAAAATGATGATGCGTTCGATTCGCGCTTAGTGCGATTGAACTACAAGCATCACGCGAATGCTTACCCAAATATTTCCAAAGCCGATTTAGTCGCGGAGATGTGACCGGTGGGTAACGTCCCAAACCGGGGTGCTTCGTCCGGCGACGGAGCTTAGCGGACCGCGCCGCAGAACCGTTGAATCCGGCTGCAGGCCTCTTCCAGCACCGCGTTCGAGGTCGCGTAGCTGATGCGGAAGTGGGGCGAGAGGCCGAACGCGGCGCCGTGCACCACGGCGACGCCCTCCGACTCCAGCAGTTCGCTGGCGAAGGCCTCGTCATCGGTGATGACCTTGCCCGTGGGCGCGGTCTTGCCGATCAGCTCGGCCACCGACGGATAGACGTAGAAGGCGCCTTCCGGGGTCGGGCAGTGCATGCCGCTGGCCTGGTTCAGCATCGAGACGACGAGGTCGCGGCGCTCCTGGAACAGCCTGGCGTTGGGCTTGATGAAGTCCTGCGGCCCGTTCAACGCCTCGACCGCCGCCCATTGCGAGACCGAGCAGGGGTTGGAGGTCGACTGGCTCATCACCTTGCCCATCAGCTTGATGAGCGGCTCGGGGCCGCCGGCGTAGCCGATGCGCCAGCCGGTCATGCTGTAGGCCTTCGACACCCCGTTCATGGTCAGTGTGCGGTCGTAGAGCTCGGGCACGACCTGGGCGATGGTGGTGAACTCGAAGTCGTCGAACACCAGGTGCTCGTACATGTCGTCGGTCAGGATCCAGACCTGCGGATGGCGCAGCAGGACCTCGCCGATGGCCCGCAGTTCGTCGCGCGTGTACGCGGCGCCGGACGGGTTGGACGGGCTGTTCAGCAGCACCCAGCGGGTGCGGGGCGTGATCGCCGCCTCAAGCGCCGCGGGCTCGACCTTGAAGTTGGTCGCGGCGCTGGTTTGGACGAAGCGCGGCTCGCCGCCGGCCAGGTAGACCATGTCCGGGTAGCTGACCCAGTAGGGGGTCGGGATGACCACCTCGTCGCCCGGGTTCAGGGTGGCGACGAAGGCGTTGTAGATGACCGGCTTGCCGCCCGGCGAGACGTTGATCTGGCTGGGTCTGTAGGTCAGGCCGTTCTCGCGCGCGAACTTGGCGCAGATGGCTTCCTTCAGCTCCGGGATGCCGTCGACGTCGGTGTATTTGGTCTTGCCGGCGTTGATGGCGGCGATGGCCGCCTGCTTGATGTTGTCCGGGGTGTCGAAGTCGGGCTCGCCGGCGCCCAGGCCGATGACGTTTCGCCCCTCGCGCTGCAGCAGGCGGGCCTTGGCCGTGACCGCGATGGTGGCGGACGGCTTCACGCGGGCCAGAGCGGCGGATTCGAGCGACATCGGTAAGGGCTCCCCTGGAGGTTTGATGATTTCAGGATTGCGGGGGTCTTACGCGCGGGGGCGCCGCGCCGCAACATGCCGAGCCGTGCAGTTTTCGTGGAGAGGGTGTCAGCCGGCCCGGTAGCGGCGCACCTCGTCGACGAAGCCCTGCAGATGAGCGCCGAGGAAGGTGGTGGTCTTCTCGTCGGTCAGGGCGCCATCGACGATCTTGGTATGGGCCTGGAAGACCAGAACCTCGCCGATCGGGGCGACGCGAGTCAGGGTGCGGCGCAGGATCAGGCGCAGCTGGTCCTGGGCGCGGGCGCTGCCGGTCATCCCGGGGCTGGCGCCGACGATGCAGGCGATCTGGCCGGTCAGCGGGGCAGGGGAGCCGCGGCTGGCCCAGTCGATGGCGTTCTTGAGCACGCCGGTGATGCCGGCGTTGTACTCGGGGCAGGCGAAAAGGATGCCGTCGGCGGCGCGGATGGCGTCCTTCCAGGCAGTGACGGCGGGCGGGTCGCCCTCAGATTCCACGTCCTGATTGAACAGGGGCAGATCGTGCAGGCCGTGGATCGTCAGGCTGACGCCGTCGGGCAGCAGGTCCCGGGCCGCATGCAGCAGGGTGGTGTTGAAGGAGGCCGCGCGCAGGCTGCCGGAGACGCCGAGGAGGTTCATCCCGGGAGCGTAGCCGCAAAGGCCCATCCTCTCAAAATGAAGAAGGGGGAACCAAAGTCATACAAGGGTTTGTGGAACCGCTCCGTCGTCGGACCGGTTGAAGCGGCTCGGGGCCGATGGAGTTGTGATGAGCTACGCCGCCCCCGATCGCAGCCGCACCCGTGCGCTCCCGCAACCTTCGCTTGACCCCATCGCGGCAATCGGCGAGGCCTTCGCTCACATGAAGGCCTTTATCGAATTCGTCCTGAACATGGACGCCAGGGCCTGGCGGTCGGTGGCGGTCAGCTTTCTGCTGTTCGGCGGCGTGGGCATCGTCTTCCTGTTCGGGGCGCCGTTGATCGGCCTGGACGGGGAATCGACCATCGAGACCTGGCTGGGTTCGGTGCACGGGATCTGGGGTCTGCCGGTGGCGGTCGGAGCCTTTGCCGTGCTGGCCTTCCTGGGCGTGCCGCAGATCGTGCTGATCGCGGCGGCCGTCGTCGCCTTCGGGCCGTGGCTGGGCATGACCTACAGCTGGATCGGCACCCTGGTGTCGGCCCAGATCGGCTTCTGGATGGGCCGGATGTTCGGCGGCAAGCTGCTGCGCAACGTCGGTGGCAAGGGCGTCAACAGCTTCATGCGGCTGATCGGCGAGAACGGTTTCCTGGCCAGCCTTATCGTGCGGCTGGTGCCCTCGGCGCCCTTCATCGTCGTCAACATGGCGGCGGGCGTCGCGCCGATGCGCCAGCGCGACTTCGCGGCCGGCACGGGGCTGGGGATCATTCCCAAGATCGCCCTGACCGCCTTCGCCGGCAATTCCCTGGTCCAGAGCTTCAAGGGCCAGGGCAACGTTGGCCACTACATCAGCATCGCCCTGGTGGTGGCGGCCTGGATCGCCATCGGCCTGTACGCCCGCCGCTGGCTGAAGAAGCATGAGGCCCAGCAGGCGGCGTTGGAGCAGGCTGAGTCCTGAACTCGGTCCTGCAAAAACTGTAACTCCAGTTACAAATGGTGCTGCCCCGGTCTGCCATTCTTCAGTGACAGAATGGGGAGGCCTGCATGCGTGGACTGGCGGCGACGGCGGCGGTGGTCGCCCTGATGATGGCGGGCCATGCGCCAGCGGCGGAAGCCCCAACCGCCGCCACCGCGGCGGCGCAGGCCAAGCTGAAGGCGGAGTTGCCCTTCGCGGATCGGCAGGACTTCGACTTCGCCCGGCGCGGCTTCGTCACCACGCGGAAGGACCCGCTGATCAAGCGGGCTGACGGCAGCGTGGCCTGGAACCTCGGCGCCTACGACTTCATCGAGGGCGAGGCGCCGGCCAGCGTGAACCCCAGCCTTTGGCGACAGGCCCAGCTGTTGTCGCTGAACGGCCTGTTCAAGGTCTCGGACCGGATCTGGCAGGTGCGCGGCTTCGATATCGCCAACATCACCTTCATCCAGGGCGACACGGGCTGGATCATCATCGATCCCCTGACCACCACCGAGACCGCCCGGGCGGCGCTCGACCTGGTCAACGAGACGCTCGGGGCCCGCAAGGTGGTCGCCGTCATCTATACCCACAGCCATGTCGACCACTTCGGCGGGGTGCGGGGGGTGATCGACGAAAAGGATGTCGGCACGGGGCCGGGCGACGTGCGGGTGATCGCACCGCACGGCTTCCTGGAAGAGGCGGTGTCGGAGAACGTCATCGCCGGCACGGCCATGAGCCGGCGGGCCAACTACCAGTTCGGCCACAACCTGGCGCCCGGGCCGCAGGGACAGGTCAGCTCCGGCATCGGCCAGGCCGTGGCCAAGGGCACGGTGACCCTGATCGCGCCGCGCGACATCATCGAGCGCACCGGCCAGACGATGACGGTGGACGGCATCGAGATGGTCTTCCAGTTCACGCCCGGCACCGAGGCGCCGGCCGAGATGAACATCTACCTGCCGCAGTTCCGTGCGCTGTGCATGGCCGAGAACGCCAACCCGACCATGCACAATGTGCTCACGCCGCGCGGAGCGCTGGTGCGGGACGCCAAGGTCTGGGCCGACGACCTGTCGGAAGCGGTTGAGCTGTACGGCCCCAGAACCGACGTGATGTTCACCAGCCATGGCTGGCCGCGCTTTGGCCAGGCGGTGATCAACGACTATCTGCTGAGCCACCGCGACGCCTACAAGTTCCTGCACGACCAGTCGGTGCGGCTGATGAACCAGGGCTACGTCGGGGCCGAGATCGCCAACCGCATCAAGCTGCCGCCGGTCCTGGCGAACCAGTGGTTCAACCGCGGCTACTACGGGACGATGAGCTTCAACAGCCGGGCGGTCTATCAGCGCTACATGGGCTGGTACGACGCCAACCCGTCGAGCCTGGCGGTGCTGCCGCCGGCCGAGCAGGCCAGGCGGTATGTCGAGGCCATGGGCGGGGCGGAGAAGGTGCGGACCCTGGCGGCCAAGGCCTTTGACGCGGCCGACTATGCCTGGGCGGCAACCCTGCTCAACAACGTCGTGCAGGCCGATCCGGCCGACAAGGCGGCGGCCGAACAGCTGGCCCGAACCTATGACCAGCTGGGCTACCAGGCCGAGAGCAGCCTGTGGCGCAACATCTACCTGACCGGGGCCGGCGAGCTGCGCCATGGCCTGCCGCCGCCTTCGGTGGTCTCGAACTCGCCGGACATCGTCATGAGCATGACCACGCCGATGCTGTTCGACCTGCTGGCCGTGCGGCTGAACCCGGAAAAGGTCGGCGATGGCCAGGCTTCGGTTCTGTTCGTCTTCCCCGAGCGGCAGGAGCGGGTGCTGGTGACGGTGCGCAACCAGGTGCTGGTCGCCCGTCCGGCCGGCGAGGGTGCGACGGCCGAGGCGACGGTGACGCTGCCCCGGGCCATGCTCCTGCAGGCGCTGCTCAGCGGCAAGGGCCTGGCCGGTCAGTCGGGCGTCAAGGTCGAGGGCAACGTCGGGGCGCTGGTGAAAATGCTCGGGTGGTTCGATGCACCGAAAGGAGACTTCCCGATCGTTACCCGGCCGCAGTAGGGGTGAGGGCGAAAGGTATCGCCCATGCTGACCCTGTTTTACGTGCCCGGCTCCGCCTCTGATGTCGCCCGTCTCGCGCTTGAAGAAGCGGGGGCGGACTACAACGCCCTGCGCGTCGACTTCTCCAAACAGGAGCAGCGCACGCCCGAGTACCTGGCGATCAACCCCAAGGGCCGAGTGCCGGCGCTGGTCACCGACGAGGGGGTGATCACCGAAAATATGGCCATCCTTGCCTGGGTCGCCCAGAGCTATCCGGAGGCCCGGCTGGCGCCGACCGACCCGTTCGGCTTTGCCCAGGCCCAGGCCTTCAACGCCTACCTCGCCACCACCGTCCACGTCGCCCACGCCCACAAGATGCGCGGCTATCGCTGGGCGGACGATCCGGCGGCCATCGCCCATCTGACCGCCAAGGTGCCGGAGACCATGGCCGGGGTGTTCCAGGTGATCGAGGACGATCTCTTCATCGGACCCTGGGTGCTGGGCGAGGATTTCAGCGTCTGTGACCTCTACCTCTTCGCCATGGCCGACTGGCTGGAGGGCGACGGGGTGGACTGCCGCCGGTTCCCGAAAGTCTACGAGCATCGCGAGCGGGTCAGGTTGCGGCCGGCGGTGCGGAAGGTTCTTGCTCAGCAGGCGGCATAATCGCGCATCGGCGCAAAAAGCTTGCGTGATTCAGGGTGAATCTGTACATCGGCAGCATGGATCGCCAGCGCGACACCCTGCGTCTTCTTCGGCTCCTCGGGCTTAGCTGCCCCTGGATGACCGTCTAGCTGCGCATACGTCGCGGCGGGTCGCCCAGGGGCAAAAAGCTCCACCCGCCCAAGCCATACGCGACGAAAGATTTTACCCCATGAGTTCGATCATCACCGGCGCCCAGCGCGTCATCGTATTCGACACCACCATGCGCGACGGCGAGCAGTCGCCCGGCGCCTCCATGTCCCTGGACGAGAAGCTGGAGCTGGCCAAGATCCTCGAGGAGATGGGGGTCGATGTCATCGAGGCCGGCTTCCCGATCGCCTCGAACGGCGACTTCGAGGCCGTGCGCGAGATCGCCAGGATCGTCACCGAAAGCACGGTCTGCGGCCTGGCCCGCGCCGCCGCCGGCGACATCGAGCGTTGCGCCGAGGCCATCCGCCCGGCCGCCCGCGGCCGCATCCACACCTTCCTGTCCACCAGCCCGGTGCACATGAAGTGGAAGCTGCAGATGGAGCCAGAGCAGGTGCTGGAGGCGGTCACCGCCTCGGTCGCCAAGGCCCGCAACCTGTGCGGCGATGTCGAATGGTCGGCGGAAGACGCCACCCGCACCGACCGCGAGTTCCTGTACCGCTGCGTTGAAGCCGCCATCAAGGCCGGCGCGAAGACCATCAACCTGCCCGACACCGTCGGCTATTCGTACCCGGAAGAGTACGGCGCGATGTTCCGCGATGTGATCGCCAAGGTGCCCGGCGCCGACGAAGTGGTCTTCTCGGCCCACTGCCACAACGACCTGGGCCTGGCCGTGGCCAACTCCATCGCCGCCATCCAGGGCGGGGCGCGTCAGGTCGAATGCGCGGTCAACGGGATCGGCGAGCGGGCGGGCAACGCGGCGCTGGAAGAGATCGTCATGGCCCTGCGCGTCCGCGGCGAGGACCTGGGCTTCGACAGCGGCGTTGACCCGATCCACATCACCCGCGCCAGCCGCTACGTGTCGGCCATCACCGGCTTCCCGGTGCAGTTCAACAAGGCCATCGTCGGCAAGAACGCCTTTGCCCACGAGAGCGGCATCCACCAGGACGGGATGCTGAAGAACGCCGAGACCTACGAGATCATGCGGCCCGAGGACGTCGGGCAGGGCGCCACCAACCTGGTCATGGGCAAGCATTCGGGCCGTCATGCCTTCCGCGAGAAGCTGAAGGCGCTGGGCTATGAGTTGGGCCAGAACGCCCTGAACGAGGCCTTCGTCCGCTTCAAGGAACTGGCCGACAAGAAGAAGCATGTCTTCGACGACGACATCATCGCCCTGGTCGACGACGCCCTGGCGCGCGGTTCGGAGAAGATCCGCGTCGTCCGCCTGCGGGTCGTGGCCGGCACCGACGGCCAGTCGGCCGAGCTGACCCTGGATGTCGATGGCGAGGAAAAGACGGCCGAGGCGACCGGCGACGGTCCTGTCGATGCGGTGTTCAACGCCATCCACGCCATCGTGCCCCACGCCGCCGCCCTGCGCCTGTTCCAGGTGCATGCGGTGACAGAAGGCACGGACGCCCAGGCCCAGGTCTCGGTGCGTCTGGAGGAGGACGGCCGCATCGCCACCGGACAGGCGGCGGACACCGACACCCTGACGGCCAGCGCCAAGGCCTACGTCAACGCGCTCAACAACCTCTTCTCCCGCAAGGAAAAGAGCCGGCCGGAAACGGCCATCGCAAGCGGGTTCTGACAACGTCGTCATCCTCGGGCCTGTCCCGAGGACCCATTCTTCCGCTCGCACGGGCCGTGGTGATGATCCACGCGGTCCGCGGCGACGTTCGCGCCTGACCTGACCATGGATCCTCGGGACAAGCCGGAGGATGACGGGGCGGGGAGGGGCGTGTAGGCGAACCTCTTCATGCTGTGGATTCCCGTCACCGTCGCCGCCGCCGCCTTCCAGGTGGCGCGCAACGCTGCTCAGCGCAGTCTGTTGGGGGCCGGCGGGCCGTGGGGCGCGACCCTGGTGCGGTTCCTGTTCGGCCTGCCGTTTGCCTGCGTCTTCGCGACCGTGGCCATGGGGGTGGCGCCGCACGCCCTGCAGTTCACCCCGGCCTTCTTCGCCTGGGCCACGCTCGGCGCCTTCGCTCAGATCGGGGCTACGGCCGCGCTGCTGGTCGCCATGCACCGCTCCAGCTTCGCGCTGGGCACCGCGTTCCAGCAGAGCGGCCTGCCGTTCGCGGCCCTGATCGGCTTCTTCGTCTTCCATGATCACCTCAGCGCCGCGGCCTGGGGCGGCATCCTGCTGGCCACGGCGGGGCTGACGGCGCTGAGCTGGCCACGCCGCATCGAGGGGCCGCGCGACTGGAGCGCCGCCATCCTGGGCACGGTATCGGGGGCCAGCTTCGCGGTGAGCGCCAACGCCTTCCGCCAGGCCAGCCATGCGCTGGACCTCAGCCATCCCATCCCCGCCGCCCTGGTCACCGTGGCCGTGGTCCAGGCCATCCAGAGCCTGGCGCTGGGCAGCTGGATGCTGCTGTTCGCCCGCCCGGCCCTGATCGCCGTGTTGCGGTCCTGGCGGGTGTCGATGGGCGCTGGCCTGTTCGGGGCCCTGGCCTCGGCCGGCTGGTTCGTGGCCCTGGCCCTGGCCCCCGCCGGTCTGGTGCGGGCGGTCGGGGTGGTCGAGATGCCGATCGCGGCCTTGGCCGGCAAGCGGCTGTTCGCCGAGCACATCAGTCGTTGGCAGTGGCTGTTCGGCGGGGCGACGGCGGTCGGGGTGCTGTTGGCGGCGCTGGCCTGAACCCCCTCGTTCTGGGGATGCGGCAACCCCTGGCAGGCCGCATGTTTCGGGCTGAAGGAGGCCGTGCATGCGCGCCGTCTGTCTGAGCTTCGCCCTGCTCCTGTCGGCGCCGGCCGCCCTGGCCGCCGAGCCGACCTTCATCGAGCAGCTGGCGGCCCGAGGTCCGCAGGACCTTCGGGTGGCCGAAGGGCTTGGCGCGGTGTTGCCGGACGCCAGGGCGCGGGTGTCGGTCGAGGACGGCGTGATGGTCGTCGAAATCCGGCGTGACAAGGACGCTCCGCCGCAGGTGTTTCGCTACAACGGCAAGGGCTTCAAATACGACGACATCTGGCCGGACACAGGCCCCGACTTCGATACCGGCCGCTTCTGCCGGGGCGGCGGCAATGCCGATCGCTATGAGATTCAGTGCTTCAGCCGGTCTTCCCTGCGCAGCCGGGCCCTGCGGCCGCCGGACACCATCTGGACCCTGCGCCTGTCGGCCGACGGCCTGCGGGTGGTGAAGAGCGGCTTTCGAGAACGATTGACGCTGACGCCGCTGAACCCGGCGCCCAGTGGCGGGCGCCGGCTCGATCCCGGTGTGGCGGCCAACCTGGGCGACGCCCTGACTCAGTTGGCCGCGCACCGCGACGGCTACATGTTCGGCGGCGCCAGCGGGGGCGGGGAGTGGTACGGCTCCGACCTGTGGCTGCGTGAGGTGAAGGGGCTCGATTTCAAGCTCGAACGCACCGTCCTGCCGGATCGTGGCGGGCGCTCCGACCAGGTGCCGGCGATCTGGTCGTTCGACTACCAGGGGCCGGACAGGAAGGACCCGACACTGCTGACCTGGCTCATGGTGCGCAAACGCAAGGGCGTTCCGGAAGCCGATTTCTGGTGCGTCGGACGGACGGCGGGAACCGTCGTCAGCGTCAGTTGCCACAAGGGCGGCAAGCCCTCCGACGTCAAGGGAAAGCCGGACGTGGCCTTCAAGTTCGAGCCGTTCCCGGAATGGCAAATTCGTGTCGAACCGGGCTCCGACAACGCCTTTTCCTCGGTCGGCAGCAACAACCTCGAACCGCTGCCGTTCCCCTAAGTCCGGGTTCCCGACCAAACGTTCCGTGACTTGGTGAAACGGCGCTCAGTTTAGACCTTGAAATCAACACGTTCGCGGGGCAAACGCGTCACGTTCCGCAATGCTTTGGACCAAACCGCGAATCTGGGGGCCCCGGGGGCTTTTTCGCATGGTGCAGGGCTTGCAGGGCAGCGCTTCGCCCGTCCCGATTTGCACCTGACCTCAAGGCCCTGAATGTTCGGCTCTCTCTTCGGCGCCATGTCCAACGACATCGCCATCGACCTCGGCACCGCCAACACCCTGATCTATCAGAAGGGTAAGGGCATCGTTCTGAATGAGCCGTCGGTCGTGGCCCTGCGCAACATCGGCGGCCGCAAGAGCGTCCACGCCGTCGGCATCGAAGCCAAGCAGATGCTGGGCCGCACCCCCGGCCACATGGAAGCCATCCGTCCGATGCGCGACGGGGTCATCGCCGACTTCGAAGTCGCCGAGGAGATGATCAAGTACTTCATCCGCAAGGTTCACAACCGCAAGGGCTTCGTGAACCCCAAGGTGATCGTCTGCGTGCCGTCGGGCGCCACCGCCGTCGAACGCCGCGCCATCAACGACAGCTGCCTGAACGCCGGCGCCCGCCGCGTCGGCCTGATCGACGAGCCGATGGCCGCCGCCATCGGCGCCGGCCTGCCGATCCATGAGCCGACCGGCTCGATGGTCGTCGACATCGGCGGCGGCACCACCGAGGTGGCGGTTCTGTCCCTGTCGGGCATCGTCTATTCGCGCAGCGTGCGGGTCGGCGGCGACAAGATGGACGAAGCCATCATCAGCTACATGCGCCGCCACCATAACCTGCTGATCGGCGAGACCACCGCCGAGCGTATCAAGAAGGAAATCGGCACGGCCCGTTCGCCGGCCGATGGCGAAGGCCTGTCGATCGACGTCAAGGGCCGCGACCTGATGCAGGGCGTGCCGCGCGAAGTGCGTATTTCGGAAAAGCAGGCCGCCGATGCGCTGGCCGAACCGGTCAACCAGATCGTCGAGGCCGTAAAGGTCGCCCTGGAAGCCACCCCGCCGGAACTGGCCAGCGATATCGCCGATAAGGGCATCATGCTGACCGGCGGCGGCGCCCTGTTGCGCGGCCTGGACGCCGAGATCCGCGACCACACCGGCCTGCCGGTCACCGTGGCCGACGATCCGCTGTCCTGCGTGGCGCTTGGCTGTGGCAAGGTTCTTGAACACCCCAAGTGGATGAAGGGCGTTCTCGAGAGCACGCTCGTCTAAACTTCTCGAATCGGGACTTCTTGTCCCAGCGGGAAGACGGCAGGCGGAAGTGTGTGCGGTTCCGCCGCCCGTCGTCTTCCCAACCAAACATTTCTAGATCCGCTTTGCGGATCTAGGGGAGATATCGGGTGGCGTTCCGCCAGGACACGTTTGGCGATCTGAAGGTGCCCCTCGCCTGGACGGCCGGGGTCGCCCTGGTCGTCTGCGTCGTCATCGCCATCGCCCTGATGCTGTCGGACCGTCGCGGCACGGTCGAGAACACCGCCCAACAGGCCACCCAGACCGCCGTCGACAACGTCGTGGCCCCGGTCGGCGATGTGGTCGCCCAGCCTGGTCGCTGGATCAGCGGCGGCTTCTCCTGGCTGGGAAGCTATTTCGACGCGGCCGGTGAGAACCGCCGGCTGAAACAGGAGCTGCAGGACGCCCGCCGGGTCGAGGACCGGGCCACCGCCCTGGCGCTGGAAAACGCCCGGCTGCGCACCATGCTGAACGTCCGCACCGAGCCGGCCATGCCAATGATCACGGCGCGCGTGGTGTTCGACGGTCGCGGCCCCTTCCGCCGGGCTCAGCTGGCCAATGCCGGGACCGACAAGGGCGTGGCCATCGGCTATCCCGTTATCAGCGAGCGCGGCGTCATCGGTCGGGTGGTCGGCGTGTCG
Source organism: Caulobacter sp. SRI_014 (assembly GCF_057586315.1). Lineage (NCBI taxonomy): Bacteria > Pseudomonadati > Pseudomonadota > Alphaproteobacteria > Caulobacterales > Caulobacteraceae > Caulobacter > Caulobacter sp. SRI_014. Next base: position 164,906 of record NZ_JBYCZQ010000007.1, read on the forward strand.
TCGAATGCCAGCCGCATCCTGCTCCTGAAGGACGTCTCCTCGCGCACGCCGGTGATGATCGCCCGCAGCAACGCCCGCGCCATCCTGACCGGCGATGGCGGCGATAATCCGCGCCTCGACAACCTGCGCGGCCCCGATCCGGTCAAGCCGGGCGACCGGGTGCTGACCAGCGGCGACGGCGGTGTCTATCCGCGCGGTCTGCCGGTCGGCCGGGCCGTAAAGGGCCTGGACGGCAAATGGCGGGTGGCCCTGGACAGCGACGCCACGGCCCTCGACTGGGTGCGGATCATTCAATTCAAGGACTTCTCCCAGCTGGCCGACGACAAGGCGCTTAACTCCGGCGTCATGCCCGACATCAAGACCGAGGACCCAGCGGCCCTGGCGGCCAGGACCATCCTGGCCCCGGCGCCCAAGCCGCCCGCTCCGGTTGGTGCGCCGCCGCCCGCTGCAACGCCTGCGGTAAAGGCCCAGACTCCGCCGGCCGCCAAGACCGCGCCGCCGCCCGCACCGAAAACCGCAGCGCCTCCGCCGGCCGCCAGGCCGCCGGCGCCGAAGCCGGCCGCCAAACCCGACGCGACGCCGGGGGGCATGCCGTGAGCCTGCAGGCCGCTCGGCCGCTCGATCCCTGGCGCTGGATGGGCGCGCCGGCCCTGCTTTGCCTGCTGGCCACCCTGCTACTTGGCCTGCCGTTCCGCCTGCTGGGGCTGCAGCTGCCCGAGCCGGTGTTTCCGATGATCTGCGTCTTCTCCTGGGCGGTGATCCGGCCCTCGATCCTGTCGCCGATCGTCATCCTGGTCATCGGCCTGATCCTCGATTTGCTGTGGGGTACGCCGTTCGGCCTCTGGAGCCTTTCCATGCTGATCGGCTACGGCCTGACCCTGGCCATGCGGGCCATGATGACGGGCCAGAGCCGGATGATGATGTGGGCCTGGTACGCGGGCGTCACCGGCGTGGTGCTGATCGCCGGCTTTCTGTTCACGATGCTGCAGTCGGGCGCGACGCCGAACGTCATCGGCATGATCTGGCAACTTCTCGCCACCAGCCTGCTGTATCCGTTCGCGCACCGACTGATCGACCGCTTCGACGACGCGGATGTGAGGTTCCGGTGAGCGAGCCGTCCATCTTCTTCAGCGAGGTCAATCGCCGTCAGGGCGACTTCAACCGGCGCGCCTTCCTGTTGGGCGGCATCACGGGTCTCGGCATGGCCGCGCTCGGGACGCGGCTGGCCTATCTGCAGGTGGTCGAGGCCCAGCGCTATCAGATGCTGGCCAGCTCCAACCAGTTCAACTTCATCATGGTGCCGCCGCCGCGCGGGCGGATCCTCGACCGCAACGGCGCGGTGCTGGCCTCCAACCGCCCCAATTTCCGGCTGACCGTCTATCGGGACGAGGACACCGACGTCGAGCGGGTGGTCAACAACCTGGCCAAGCTGGTGCCCATCGATCCGGCCAGGATTCCGCGGCTGATCAAGGACATCAAACGCGCGCCCAAGAAGGCCCCGGTGCCGGTCATGGAAGACCTGACCTGGGAGCAGTTCAGCCGCATCAACGTCCGCGCGCCGGAACTGCCGGGCGTTTCGGCCGACATGGCCGAGGTGCGGGTCTATCCCTACGGCGGCGCCTTCGCCCACGTCATCGGCTATGTCGCCAAGGTCAACGACAAGGACATCAAGAAGGTCAAGGACGCCGGCCAGACGCCCGACCCGCTGCTGTTCAATCCCGGCTTCCGCATCGGCCGCCAGGGGGTTGAGAAGGCCTTCGATCTGGAGCTGCGGGGCAAGGCCGGGGGCAAGAAGGTCGAGGTCGACGCCAAGGGCCGCGTGGTGGCCGAGGACCCCGGCGGCGACCTGCCGCCGGTGCCGGGCGACGAAATCAGACTGACTCTCGATGTCGATGTTCAGCGGCGGGCGCTGGAGGTGTTCGGCGAGGAGAGCGGCGCCGCGGTGCTGATGGACTGCCGCACCGGCGACATCCTCTGCATGATGTCGGCCCCGGCCTTTGACGCCAACGGCTTCGTGCGCGGCCTTTCGGGACCGGAGTACCGGGCTCTGGCGCAGTACGAACGCAACCCGCTGCTCGACAAGGCTCTGTCGGGGACCTACCCGGCCGGCTCGACCTTCAAGCCGACCACGGCGCTGGCCCTGCTGGCGGCCGGGATCAATCCCAAGGAGCGGGTGGTCTGCACGGGCGGCTACCACTACGGCAACCGCACGTTCCGCTGCTGGAAGGCCGGCGGCCATGGCGCGCAGGACATGCACGACGCCATCAAGAACAGCTGCGACACCTATTTCTACCATCTATGCAACCGCGCCGGCATCGACCTGATCGCCGATACCGCCAAGAAGCTGGGCTTCCAGCAGGTCTTCGACATCGGCATTCCGGGCCAGTCCCGGGGGCTCATCCCGAACAAGGCCTGGAAGAAGGAGGCCTTCAAGAAGGCTGCCAATCCCGACGCGAGGGTCTGGCACCTGGGCGAGACGCTGTCGGTGGCGATCGGGCAGGGGGCCGTCACGGTCAATGCCCTGCAGCTCTGCGTCGCCACGGCCCGCATCGCCAACAGCCGAAAGGCGTTGAATCCCCGGCTTATCAAGTCGGTCGGCGGCAAGGAGCTGCCCTCGGGCGCCGCCGTTCCCGACCTGCCGATCCCCAAGGAGCACCTGGACATTGTTCGCAACGCCATGGCGGCGGTGGCCAACGACACCACCGGCGGCGCCTATCGTCAGAGCCAGCTGGGTCTCGGCGACGTGCTGATGGCCGGCAAGACCGGCACGGCCCAGTCGCGCGACTACAAGGTCGGCGAGTCGCGCAAGAACGCCGGCCTTGCCTGGAAGCTCAAGGACCACAACCTCTTCATCGCCTTCGCACCGGTCGACAATCCGCGCTACGCCCTGTCGGTCATCGTCCAGCACGGCGGCGTCAGCGGCTCGCTGGCGGCGGCGCCGCGGGCGCGTGAGATCATGCGCACGGCGCTGCTCAAGGACCCGGAAATCAGGGCCCGCATCGAGAAGCCGCTGCCCCCGCCAGAACTCGATCCCAACGCTGACGTCGAGGGCGTTCAGCCCGCCCAGCCGGCCCAACCGGCCGAGGGCATCGAGCCGCTGGCCCCGGCGGGCGAAGGCATCTCGAACCCGCCGCCCGCAGCGGTTCCCGGAGCACCCGGCCGATGACCATGTCCGCCCTGTCCCGGCCCGGCGAGCGTGACCGGCCGCTGATCAAGTTTCTAGAGATCGACTGGGTCTTCTGCCTTCTGCTGTGCCTGATCGCCGGCGCCGGGTCGCTGATCATGTACTTCGTCGCCGGCTCCAGCTGGACGCCCTGGGCCGCCGCACATCTGGTGCGCTACGGCATCTTCTTTGTCGCAATGATCGTGCTGGCCATGGTCCCGCTGCGGTGGTGGTTCGAGACGGCCTATCCGGTCTATGCGGTCGGCCTCTTCCTGCTGGTGCTGGTCGAGCTGTTCGGCGACGTTTCGAAGGGAGCCCAGCGCTGGCTTGAGATCGGCCCGGCGCGCTTCCAACCGTCCGAGATCATGAAGATCGGCATCGTGCTGGCCCTGGCGCGCTTCTATCACGGGGTTTCGGCCGAGAGCGCCCGGATGAGCTGGTGGCTGCTGATCCCGCTCGCGCTGATCGCCGCCCCGACTCTGCTGGTCGCCCACCAGCCCGACCTCGGCACCGCCATCCTGGTTGGCTCCACGGGCGTCGCGATCATGGTCCTGGCCGGGCTGGACTGGAAACTGATCGTCGGCGGCATCGTCGCCACCCTGGCCGCCCTGCCGCCCTTCATTTTCTTCGTTCTGCAGGAATACCAGCGAAAGCGGGTCTTCACCTTCCTCGAACCTGAAAAGGACCCGAGCGGCGACGGCTATCACATCCTGCAGTCCAAGATCGCGCTCGGCTCCGGCGGCTTCCTCGGCAAGGGCCTGGGTCTGGGCAGCCAGAGCCAGCTCGACTACCTGCCCGAAAAGCACACCGACTTCATATTCGCGGCCCTGTCCGAACAGCTGGGCTTCCTCGGCGCCGCAACGGTGCTTCTGCTCTACGTCGGGATCATCTTCATGGCCCTGCGCATCGCCGCCACCAGCCACAGCCATTTCGGCCGCCTGGGCTCGGCCGGGGTGACGGCGACGTTTGCCCTCTATGTGCTGATCAACGGGGCCATGGTCATGGGCATGGCGCCGGTCGTCGGGGTGCCGATGCCGCTGCTGAGCTACGGCGGCACCGTCATGATGACCGTGATGATCGGCTTTGGCCTGGTGCTGTCGACCCGCGTGCACCGCTACAGCGAAGTGACCAGCGGCCGCGGAAGCCTGCTCTAGGCGGCCGACCGGGTGGCGGTGAGGACAGCGCCGCGCACCGCTGCGTGGGTCATGCCGGCCACTTCGGCGACGGCGAAATAGTCGTCTGACGGCAGGCCCTGGACGGCCACGGCAGGCGCCAGACCTCGCGCCTGGCGACCGAAGTCCAGCAGGCTGGCGGCCAGTTTCGAGGCGTCGCTGGTCAGCTCGGAGGCGTCCATGGTCACGCCGGCCAGCCGCGCCCCGCGCAGCGGCTCCAGCGCGTCCTTTGCCAGGCCCCCGCGCACGAAGACGCCGCGGGTGAGGGTGCGGAGCAGCCCCACCACCTCGATCAGCCGCCCGGGCGGGGTGCCACGGTCGACGTCGTTGAGCTCGACCAGCAGGCCGGTGCGGGCCAGGTCCGGGGCCTGGCCGGCGGCGGCGATCAGCATGCCGCGACCTTTTCGGGCCATCATGGTGCGGAAGGAGGCCGGCAGGATCAGCGGCGTACGCGACCGGTCCTGACCGGCGGGCAGGAAAAGGGCGCCATAGTCCATGGTCGCCTGATCGATCTGCTCCAGCTCGTCGTCGCTCAGCCGGATCAGCTGGCGGGCGGCGAATACCCGGCCGCTGGCCTCGTCGGTGACGGTCGGCTCGACCCGCAGGGCGGCGGTGACCTGGTGGCGCAGGCTGACCAGATGTTCCAGCGCGAAATCGACCCGCAGCCGGGCGCCGCTGGCGGTGACGAAGCTGGCCGGGTTGCGGCGGGACTCCTCGCGCGGGTCGATGCCGAAGCGATGAGGCGAGTCCGGGGCGTCTTCGGTGCGGCGGGCCACGGCGATGATGCGCGGGTCCAGCTCGGCGCAGCGCAGCTCGTCGCCGTTGACCTCGGTGACGGTGCGCAGCTTCAGCTGGGAGGGCTTGGCCTCGCCCAGGAAGTGGCTGAGCACCTCTTCCAGAATGCGCAGCGCCACGGCCTGGGCGGCGGCGCCGTGCTCGCTGGTCATGGCGATCAGGAAGTCGGTGTCGCCGATGCGCTGGAAGATGTCGCCGGGCTGCAGATGCTCGGCCATGCGACGCTGGACATAGGCCCAGACGGCGGCGCGGTTGCGTTCCCAGCGCTCACCGACCTTGTCGCGGACGGCCTCGACGCTGATGACCGTGATCCCGCCGCGCGCGGCCAGATCCGCGCCGGCCACCCGTTCGAGAACGGCGGCGACATCGGCGGCGGCGATGCGGTCGAGGGGCGGAGCGTTCATCTGCGCGGCACGGTGCCGCAGGTGCGCTTAACGCCGCGTATATATGCCCAGGTTGAGGAACGATATCGCTGTGGAGGGTTGCGGGTATAACTGCGCCATGAGCCCCGATCAGTTGAATCGCTTCCGCCAGGCCGAACAGCTTTTGCGCGGCGGCCGGCCCGTCGAAGCCCGCGCCATGCTTGCGGCCGTGGGCATGGAAGCGGCGACCACGCCGCCCGTCTGGTGGGCCCTGGGGGCGGCCTGCCGCGCGGCGGGCGACACAGTCGGCGCCGAGCGGGCGCTGCGCCATCTGGTCCGGATCGACGGGGGCAGGGCTCAGGGCTGGGTGGCGCTGGGCGAGGTGATGGCCGCCGCCGGGCGGGCCGAAGAGGCGCTGGAGGCCTGGCGCAACGCCCTGGCGGCTGATCCCGACCATCCCGTGGCTTCGGCAGTGGCGCAGCAACTGGCCCTCGAGGGCGACACCGAAGAAGCGCTGGCCATCCTCGCCCCGGCGCTCTCGAAGCCGCCTGAGGTCGGGACCCTGGCGGTGCGCGGCGTGCGCGCCTGGATCTATCGCCGGCTGGGCCGCCTGGATGAGGCGCTCGACGACCTGCGGATCGCCGCCGGCTTGGCCCCGGAAGAGGCCGAGGTGCATTTCGACCGCGCCGCCGTCTCGGCTCAGCTCAACAGGGGCGCCGAAACCGTCGAGGCCGGTCGGCGGGCCCAGGCGCTGGGGATGAAGTCGGCGGACCTCACCCAACTGATCGCGCATGGCGAGCGGCTGAGCGGCGATCTGGCGGCCTGCGAGGCGACCTTGCGCGACGGCCTGCGCCACTGGCCGGAGGACGAGGGACTGCATCGCGACCTTGCGGCCCTGCGCTGGAGCCTGACCGGCGACGCCGCCGAAGCGACGCGCGAGATCGACACGGCCCTGGCCTTCAAACCCGGCGAGCCGGGGTTGCTGGTCCTCAAGGCGCGGGTGCTGGAATACGCCGGTGAGGCCGACGCCGCCAGGGCCGTGCTGGCCGAGGCGGCCGCCGATTTCGCCGCCCCGCCGCTGGTGCTCAGCGCCGCCGCCCGGCTGGCCATCGCGGTCGATCCGGAAGCGGCCGCCGGCATGGCGCAGCGGGCCCTGGCCCGGGAAGCCGACGATCCCTTTGCCCTGGCCGCCCTGGCCGAGGCCATGCTGGCGACCGGCGACACCCTCGCGGCGGATGCGGCGGTCGAGCGTCTGTTGGCCATCGCCCCCCACGATGAGCACGCTCACTCGATCCGTCAGCTGGTCTGGCGTCTGAACGGCGATCCCCGCTACGCCGAGGCCTGCGACTACGAGACCATGGTCTCGACCCAGACCATCGCCACGCCGCCTGGCTGGGATAGTCTGGAGGCCTATCTCGCCGACCTGGCGGTGGCCCTGCGCGCGCTGCACGGCGGCAAGGCCCATCCGGTCGGTCAGTCCCTGCGCGGCGGCACCCAGACCGACAAAAGCCTGGCCGAGAGTGACGATCCGGCCATCCGCGCCTTCTTCCAGGTGATAGAGGCGCCTATCGCCGCCCATATCCTCGGCATGACCGGCGAGGCGAGGCCGCACCGGGTCGTGCGCTCCTGGTCGGTGCGGCTGGCGCCCGGCGGTGTGCACATCGACCACCTGCACAAGGCCTGGATTTCCTCGGCCTTCTACGTCGCCCTGCCGCCCGAGGTCGACGCCGGCGGCAAGGCCGGCTGGTTGCGGCTGGGCAAGCCGGGGCTGATGACGACCCCGCCGCTGGAAGCCGAACGCTGGATCCAGCCCAGGCCCGGCATGCTGGCCCTGTTCCCCAGCGCCATGTGGCATGGCACGGAACCGTTCGAGGACGGCGAGGAGCGACTGACGATCGCCTTCGACGTCGATCCGTCATGAGCCCGATACTGGCGGCCGGGCGAAGGATCAGGCAGGCTTCCATGATGCGCCTGCCGCCTGCTCTGTTTGTCGTCCTGTACGGCCTGATGGTGTCGCCGGCCTTCGCGGCGGAGCCGGCGGTGATGGTGAAGCCGTCCGACCCGGAGACTATCCGGACCTGCTTTCGCCTCGCCTCGATCCGCTACATGCGTGCGGGCATCGAAGCCCGGTTGAACGCCGAGGATGTGGCCGCGGGCAGAGAGCCTGTCGATCTCGACGAGACTGAAGAAGATGGGGAGAAACCCGGCCCCGACCCACGTGCGCTCTTCCTCGGATGGGAGAAGGCGCTTGTCGCCGACTGGCGTGCCCGGGGCCTTGGCGACAACGAGATCGCGGCGGAAGCCGAGACACTGGGAAAAACCTTCAAGCCCATGATGATGGGCGAGATGCAGGGCGACTTGTACGACGAAAAGCAGCGCTGCCGGGACCTTCTCGTCGTGCGATCGGTCGACAATCAAAGCACCTTTGAAATGACGGATGCGCTCGATCCGGCTGATTTCGGAGACATGGACTTCAGACCTGACAGCCCAATGATTGATGACGACAATCTGGTCATATGTCTGGGCCAGGCAGAGATGGTCCGGCTGGTTGTCGGAGCCGCGTCCCTGGACACGGAGACCCGTTTCTACAGGCTCCGCCGGCAGCGGGATGCGGCCTCCTACGATCAGTCGCTGGCAGCCGCTTTCGGGATCCTTTCCGATCAGGTGAGCAAGGACTTCGATTTCAGTGTCGACGACGACCACATCGACACGACCGAAGAGATCGACGCCAAGTTCAGGAAGGCGGAAGAACGCCGCGCCGAACGCCGCGCGCTTTGCGCCAGCTACAACTGACCCAAGGGGGTGCGGAACCGCCCGGTTTCGCTATAAGGCGCGGATGGACAAGCTATTTCTGGTGGCCGCCGGCGGGGCGGCGGGCTCGGTGGCCCGGTATCTCACCGGGACGCTGACCGCGCGCTGGGGCGGATGGCCGTGGGGTACGCTGACGGTGAACATCCTCGGCGGCCTGTTGATGGGTCTTCTGATCGGGACCCTGGCCCTGCGTGGCGGGGACGGGCAGGAGCGGATCCGGCTGTTGGCCGGCGTCGGCTTCCTGGGTGGCTTCACCACCTTCTCGGCCTTCTCGCTGGAGGTGGTGGGCATGATCGAGCGGCGCGACATGGCCGGGGCGGCCGGTTACGCCACGGTGTCGGTGATCGCGTCGGTCGCCGCTGTCTTTGCAGGGCTGATGCTGGCCCGGAGGGTCTTCGCGTGAGCGTCAGAGAGGTCAAGTCGCTGATCGTCGCCGATGGCGAGGACGGCAGCCGCCTGGACCGCTGGCTCCGGCGGCGCTGGCCGCACCTTGGCCAGATCCAGATCCAGAAGCTGACCCGCACCGGCCAGCTGCGCGTCGACGGCGGGCGGGCCAAGCCCGACACCCGGCTGGCCGCCGGCCAGATCGTCCGCGTGCCGCCGCTGCCCGACGCCCCGCCGGCCGGCGAGAAGAAGAAGATCAGCGACCGCGACGCGGCCTACGTCCGTTCACTGGTGCTCTATGAAGACGACGAGGTCATCGCCCTTAACAAGCCCGCAGGCCTGGCGGTCCAGGGGGGCACCAAGACGCCACACCACATTGACCGGCTGCTGTCGGCATGGGGCGAGGGGCTGGAGCGGCCGCGTCTGGTCCACCGTCTTGACCGCGACACCTCCGGCGTCCTGATCCTCGGCAAGAGCCCGGGCGCGGCCGCCAAGCTGTCGGGGGCCTTCGCCCGGCGCAAGGCCAGGAAAACCTACTGGGCCATCGTCTCGGGCAACCCCAAGCCCGCCGAAGGGGTCATCGAACTGCCCCTGATGAAGACCGGTGTCGGCGACCGCGAACTGGTCGTCGCGGCCGACCCAAAGGACCCGCGCGGCGATCCGGCCGAGACCGAGTACGTCACCCTGAGCCGGGCCGCCCACCGAGCCGCCTGGATGGCCCTGCGCCCGCACACCGGCCGCACCCACCAGCTGCGCGCCCATATGCAGGCTATCGGTCACCCGATCCTGGGCGACCCGAAATATTCCAATGACAAGAGCAGCGAACTCAGCGGTGGCATCAAGCTGCAACTGCACGCCCGCCGCCTGGTCGTGCCGCATCCCAGCGGCGGCCTCATCGATGTGACCGCGCCGATCAGCCCCGAACTGCGGGCCGGCTTCGAGCGCTTCGGCTTCCATGAATCGGAAGTCGATGAAGACCCCTTTGCCCGGAGATCCAAGCGTTGACCCCCGAACAGGCCCGTATGATGGCCACCGTTGAATTCCACCTGCAGGGCGGCCGTCCCGAGCAGGCGCAGCAGGTGCTGGCTCATGTCGCGGGGGCCATCCCCAACGAGCCGCGCGTCTGGTGGGCCCAGGCGACCCTGGCCCAGATGGCCGGCGATCCGGCCGGCGTTGAGAAGGCCCTGCGGCGCGTCGCCGAGCTGGACAAGGCCGGGCCGCTGGCGCCCACCGCGCTGGGCGAGTTCCTCTACGAACAGGGCCGGGGCGATGATGCCGCCGAGGCCTGGCGCGAGGCCCACAGGCGCGATCCGCGCTTCGTTTCGGGCACGCTTAGCCTGACGCAGTACCTGATCGACAAGGGCGAGGCGGCCGAGGCGATCGCCGTGCTCGACAAGAGCCTGGCCGGCGGGCCAGATCCGTCCTTCCTCACCGTGCGGGCCAGCGCCCATGGCCATCGCGGCGACACCCAGGCGGAACTGGCGGACTATGAGGCCGCCGTCGCCGCTTCCGGCGGCGATCCGCTGGCGCTGCAGAACCTGGCCATGGCGCAGTCCGGCGCCGGCCGCCCGACCGAGGCCGAAGCGACCATCCGCAAGGCCATCGATCGCCAGCCCGGCTCGGCGACCCTGCATCGGGCCCTCGGCCACTACCTGCTGGCCCGCGACGCCTTCGAGGAGGCCCAGGCCGCCTTCGAGGCGGCGCTGACGCAGGATCCGGACGATCCGGGCACGCACCGCGACCTCTCGCAATTGATCTGGACCCGGACCGGGGATGTGGCCGCCGCCGGCGCCCGCCTCGACGCCTCCCTGGCCGGCAAGACCGGCAACGCGGCCGCGCCGCTGCTGGTCGTGAAGGGCCAGCTGCTGGAATACACCGGCGACACCGAGGGCGCGATCGCCTCCCTGGTTCCCGCCGCCGAGCATCCGGACGCGCCAAACTATCTGCTGTGCGCGGCGTCGCAGGTGGTGTTGGCGAGCGATCCGATCCGGGCCGCCCTGCTGGCCGCCCAGGCGGTCAGCCGCGCGCCGATGGACACCTTCGGCCTGGCCACCCTGGCCCAGGCGCAACTGGCCGCCGGCGACGTCAACGGCGCCGAGGTCACGGCCGAAAAGCTGCGCCGCATCGACCCGCTCGACCAGCACGGCATCGCCCTGCAGGCTACGGCCTGGCGGATGAAGGACGATCCCCGCTACGCGTCCCTGGCCGATCATGCGGCGCTGGTTAAGGCCGTCGTGATCGAGACCCCGGAGGGCTGGTCCAGCCTGGAGGCCTTCCTCGCCGACCTGGCCAAGGCGCTCGACGCGGTGCATCAGGCCAAGGCCCATCCGATCGGCCAGACCCTGCGCGGCGGCACCCAGTCTAAAGGCCGGCTGGACCAGAGCGACGATCCGGTCATCCAGGCCTTCTTCAAGGCCATTGACGCGCCGATCCGCGCTTACATCGCGGGGCTTGGCGAGGGCGACGATCCGATGCGCGGCCGTCCGCACGGCGACGGCTACCGGTACACCGGCAGCTGGTCGGTGCGGCTGGCGCCGGGCGGGCGGCATGTCGACCACCTGCATCCCGGCGGCTGGATTTCCTCGGCCTTTTACGTCGCCCTGCCGCCCAGCGTGCAGGCCGATGGCGACGAAGGCTCCCTGCGCTTCGGCCATCCGGGCACGCCGACCAAGCCGCCGCTGGAGGCGGAGTACCGCGTCAAGCCGCAGCCGGGGATGCTGGTGCTGTTCCCCAGTTTCATGTGGCACGGCACCGAGCCGTTCGGCGGCGACGAGCCCCGGTTGACGATCGCCTTCGACGTGGTCCCGGCCTAGACCAGACCCGTCACGGGCGCCACGCCGGCGCTGTCGGGGAAGACCGTCGTGTCGAGCGCGCGGCGGTCGACGCCCATGTGGTCGGCCAGCAGGCCCTTGAACAGGGCCCGGCTGTCGACGGTCGGGCGGGTGTCGCGGCCTTCATAGAGGGCCGTCTCCTTCAGGGTCGGCCAGTCTCCGACGATGCCGCCCTTCTTGAGCGCCCCGCCCAGCAGGATGGCGGTCGAACCGGTGCCATGGTCGGTGCCGCCGGTGCCGTTGACCCGCGCCGTGCGGCCGAACTCGGTGGCGAACACCACCACCGTCTTGTTCCATTGGGCGCCCAGCCCCTCGCGCAGACCCTCGGCCAGGGAGTCGAGGTAGGCGAGGCGGTTGGCCAGCACCCCCTGGGCCGCCCCCTGGTTGGCATGGGTGTCGAAGCCTTCGGCCGACAGGGCGACCATCTGCGGACCCTCCGGCTGAACCATGAAGCCGGCAACCGTCTGGCCGATGCGCTTGGCCGAGGCCTGGCCCTGGCGCTGCAGGCCGGCCAGGCCGCCGCCCATCTCGCCGGGGGGCGCCTTGCTCATGCTGGTCAGGGCCGCCTTGGCCATGTCCTCGGTCTCCAGACCCTGGGCGAGGGCGGGGGCGAGCAGGGGATCGCCGGCGTAAAGGTCCATCAACAGGCCCGGCAGGCGAGGGCTCTTCTCGCTGGCCCGTCCGGGCGACCAGGCGCCGGTCTGCACCGGGCCGCGCAGGATCAGCGGCGAGGTGGCGCCGACCGACAGGGCCGGGACCCTGCGGTCGCCCATGGCCGCCAGAGCGCGGTTGAGCCAGCCGCTGTCGGTGGCGTAGACGCCGCCCGCCCCGGTCTCCAGCACGTCCTGGGCCTCGAAGTGGCTGCGGGCGCGGTCCGGGCTGGCCATGGCCGGCACGATGCGGGCCTCGCCCTGCCGCGCCATGGCGTGAATGGCGGCCAGCGAGGGATGCAGGGCGAAGGTGGAGTCGAGTCTCAGGGCCGCGTCGGCCGGGATGGCGATGCCCTTTCGCAGGGCCGCGTAGTCCGGATCGCCGATCGGCGGCGAGACGCTGAGGCCGTCCATACCGCCCCGGCAGACCACAACCACCAGCTTGTGGCCGGTCGCCTGCGCGAAGGCATTGGCGCCCATGAAGGTGACGCTGAGGCCGGCCCCGGCGGCCAGCAGCGAGCGGCGGGTCAGGAGGGGGACGGTCATCGGCGCTGGAACTCCGGGGACATCAAAAGCAGGGAAAGCGCTTCGGGACGGGATTCGGCGCGGGCCACGGCCTTGCCGGTGCGCTCGCTGAGCCGAGCGCCGAGGGCCGAGCGGGCCAGGGCGTCGGGGTCGCGCTCGGGCGCGACCACGGCGGAGAAGGACTCGGCCCAGGCCATGCGCTTGATCAGGGCGTCGGGCGTCGCCCAATAGGCCCCGTCGTCCGGCCAGCCCTTGGGCGAGGGCGGCGAATAGGCCCGCATCCCCAGCCCGTTGAGCGTCGGGGCGATGTGTTCGATGGCCCCCGGCTGACCGCCGATCAGGCGATAGCCGGAAAGGACGAACTCGTAGGGCGTCTTGAACTTGTGCGGCTCTGGCGCCCAGGCGTGAGGCGAGGCGATCAGGGCCCGGGCGACCTCGCCCAGATGTCCATTGCTCGCCAGCCAGGCCTTCTCCAGGTCGGCGACCAGCGCCGGCGGAGGCGCGTCGGCGACGAAGTGGCGGGCGATCTTGGCGCAGATGAAGCGGGCCGTCTTCGGGTTGGCGGCCAGGTCCTTCATCACCGCCGCCGCCTGGTCGACGCCGGCGTCCTTGTAGCGTTTGCCCATGACCGTGCGGTCGCCCGGCTCGTGGGCGTACTCGCGGAACACGAACCTGCCGAACTTCTCCGGCTCTCGCTGATTGCCGACGCTCCAGCCGGTCATGCATCGGGCGAACTCGGTGACATCGGCCTGGCTGTAACCGCCATCGACGCCGACGGTGTGCAGCTCGAGGATTTCGCGGGCCAGGTTTTCGTTGAGGCCGCCGGTGCGGTTGCGCTGATTGGGACGCCGCTGCAGGGCCATGCCGATGCGGCTGCCCGGGCCAGTCGACTGCGCCTGGTCCAGATAGAGCAGCATGGCCGGGTGGGCGCTGGAGGCGATCAGCAGGTCCTCGAACTTGCCGAACACCCGGGGCCGGATCGCCTCGGCCTCGAAGGGGCCGACGGTGACGGCGGTGATCAGTTTCACGCCCGAGACGGTGAAGTGGTTGCACCAGAACATCGCCCAGCGCTCGCGGAAGCTGGCGTCGGTGCTGGCGGCGTTGCGGGCCCGGAGGAGAAAGTCCTCGGCGGCGCCTTCGCGGATCATGCGGCCGGCGATCTGGACGGGGTCATTCCCGGGCGGCGTTTCCTTCATGTCCGCCTGTTCCATCCGCTGTTCGCGGCGGTCGGCGCGGAAGTTGCGGAATTCGGCGATGCGCGCGGCGCTCAGATCGTAGTTGGCGACGCCCAGGTCCGCGCCCCGGCCGACAATCTGGCGGCCCAGCCAGCCTTGCGGATCGGACCGGGCGGCCTCGATCTCGCCCGGTCGGGCGCCGAGGCCGAACCGGGTGGCGGCGATCGACGCCATCAGGTCTTTCGTGGGCAGGGCCAAGTCACGCTCCCTTGCAACATTCGCCGGCTTGCCCCACTTCCACGCCCGCGCGACACGCTTCCGTCGCGAACCAGGAAGAAGAGATGGCGCTCAAAGGTCCGGACGACACCGTGCAGACGGCGCGGCGGTTCTACAAGGCCGTGACAGTGGCCCCCGTCGATGGCGGTTTTGCGGTTCTGCTGGACGGGCGCTCGCCCAGGAGCCCGGGCGGCCTGCCCATGGTCACGCCGACCCAGGCGCTGGCGGACCTGGTCGCGGGGGAGTGGGAGCGCCAGAAGGAGTTCATCCTGATGGCCCAGATGCCGGCCACGCGGCTGGCCTTCACCGCCATCGAGAAGACCGCGCCGTCGCGCGCCGCCCTGGCCGACGAATTCGCCCGCTACGCCGGCAGCGACGCGCTCTGCTACTTCGCCGACCAGCCGACTGAGCTGATCGCCCGCCAGACGGCGGCCTGGGAGCCGGTGCTGCAGTGGGCGGAAGCCGAGCACAACCTCGCCTTCGAACGCGCCGCCGGCGTCATTCACCGGCCGCAGCCGGTCAAGACGCTGGAGCAGGCGAGGGCGCTGGCCCTCGCCATGGACGACTTCAGCCTGATCGCCCTGCTCAGCGCCACCAGCCTGTTCGGCTCGGCCCTGCTGGCCCTGGCCGTGCAGCGCGGCCGCCTGACCGGCGAGGAAGCCCACCACCTGGCCCGGGTCGACGAGGCCTTCCAGGAAGAGCGCTGGGGTGTCGACGAGGAGGCCGCCGACCGCACCGCCAACCGCCTGGGCGAGGCCCGCATGCTGGGCGCCTGGTTCGACGCCTTACGCTGACCTAGCGGGACGCTTGCGCCGCTCTCATCCGCGCTTTAACCCGTGCGCAGATCATTGTGTGGAGCAGGCGCGTGAAAGATATCCTCGCAGAGCTTGAACGTCGGCGCGAACAGGCCCGGGCCGGCGGCGGCGAGCGCCGTATCGCCAGCCAGCACGCCAAGGGCAAGCTGACGGCCCGCGAGCGTATCGACCTGCTGCTCGACGAGGACAGCTTCGAGGAGTTCGACATGTTCGTCGAACACCGCAGCCACGACTTCGGCATGCAGGACCAGCGGATCGCCGGCGACGGCGTGGTCACCGGCTGGGGCACCATCAACGGCAAGGTGGTCTTTGTCTTCTCCAAGGACTTCACCGTTTTCGGCGGCAGCCTGTCGGGCGCCCACGCGGCCAAGATCGTCAAGGTCCAGCGCCAGGCGGCCAAGGTCGGCGCCCCGATCATCGGCCTGTTCGACGCCGGCGGGGCCCGCATCCAGGAGGGTGTCGACAGCCTGGCCGGCTATGCCGACATCTTCCTCGAGAACGTGCTCTCCAGCGGCGTCATCCCGCAGATCAGCGTCATCATGGGCCCCTGCGCCGGCGGCGACGTCTATTCGCCGGCCATGACCGACTTCATCTTCATGGTGAAGGACACGAGCTACATGTACGTGACCGGCCCCGACGTGGTGAAGACGGTCACCAACGAGGAGGTCAGCCACGAGGACCTCGGCGGGGCCCGCGTCCACGCGGCCAAGTCGGGCGTCGCTGAAGGGGCCTTCGACAACGATCTGGAAGCCCTGACCCAGGTCCGCCGCCTGATCGACTTCCTGCCCTCGTCGAACCGCGAGAAGGCCCCGTCGCGCGAGAGCTTCGATCCGGGCGACCGCGCCGAGCCCAGCCTCGACACCCTGGTCCCGGCCAACCCGAACAAGCCCTATGACATCAAGGAGCTGATCTTCAAGATCGTCGACGAAGGCGATTTCTTCGAGATTTCAAGTGAATGGGCCAAGAACATCGTCTGCGGATTCGCCCGCATGGACGGTGAGAGCATCGGCATCGTCGCCAACCAGCCGCAGGTTCTGGCCGGCGTCCTGGACATCGACTCGAGCCGCAAGGCCGCCCGGTTCGTCCGCTTCTGCGACGCCTTCAACATCCCGCTGCTGACCCTGGTCGATGTGCCGGGCTTCATGCCGGGGACCAAGCAGGAGTACGGCGGCCTGATCAAGCACGGCGCCAAGCTGCTGTTCGCCTACGCCGAAGCCACCGTGCCCAAGGTCACCCTGATCACCCGCAAGGCCTACGGCGGCGCCTACGACGTCATGAGCTCCAAGCACCTGCGCGGCGACGTCAACTACGCCTGGCCGACCGCCGAGATCGCCGTCATGGGCTCCAAGGGCGCCGTCGAGATCATCTTCCGCGCCGACATCGGCGACCCGGAAAAGATCGCCGAGAAGGAAGCGGATTACAAAGCGCGGTTCGCGAACCCGTTCGTGGCGGCGAGCCGTGGCTACATCGACGACGTGATCATGCCGCATGGGACGCGGCGTCGGCTGGTGCGGGCGTTCAAGAGCCTGCGTGGGAAGGAGCTTTCCAACCCCTGGAAGAAGCACGATAACATACCACTATGACGGTTCAGCTGCCAGATATCGGACAAGAAGCTCAGAAGGGCATCGTTGCAGCCTTCAATGACCTTTTTGGCCCCGCGTTTAGAGAGTTCGGTCTCTACTTGGCGGACAAAGTCCGCTTTCATCGAGAGAACGCCTTGAGAAAGATCGCTCTCCGCGCGAAGGAGATCAGCGAGGAAATGGGGGAGGTGGGCCCCGCAGAAATGCCCGCCATAAAGTTTCTGATTCCATTTATGGAAGCTGCTTCCCTCGAGGAAGAAGACGAGATGGTCGACCTCTGGGCGCATTTGATGATTAGCGCCGGTGGTGCCTTCTCCTCGAAGCATATTCTTTTTAAGGAAGTTCTCTCAAAGATTAACGCTCACGACGCCGGTGTATTTGAGAAAATCATGATTGGCGTCGATGCTAAAGATGACATGCAATCAATTGCCTATCCGGATGAGATGATAAATCGCGAATTCAAAACTCGCTGGGAGAAATACGACGGAGACATGGAGAAGTTCTTTTCAAACATTATTGAATGTATGGATTTTTCTGGTCACAAGTTGCTTTCTGTTGGGGTGCACCCGAGGGGTGGAGAAACAGTAAGCAAGCCCATTTGGGTCGATGTGAAAAGCGATATCGATTCGTTGGAAGTTCTTCACCAGAATGGACTTGTAGTTTTAGATGTTGCAAATCTCACACCGCTGGATGATGTCGTGATAACGTGCACTAGAGTGTACATGACGCGCTTTGGGGCTGATTTTCACGCTGCAACGCACCCGGCAGCAGTTAGCGATGAACTGTTCTGACCATTCTGAAGCGGCATCTTATCTCGTAGTCTTGTGCATCTACGATCAACGGATCGAACCTCGCAGGCATTCGTTGGCGGTAGAAGCGGATGGCAAAAGGCCGAGCGGTCCCTGCGGGCTTCACCCGCCCCCGGCCATGAAGTCATAAACATCCGCCGCGCGCGTCACGGCGATGCTGATCTTGTCGTCGTTGATCTGGATTTCGCCGCGGGCGACGGGGTGGTTGTTGGCCAGGATCCAGACTTCGTCGGTGGCCTTGGCATCGAGCGGAATGACCGCGCCGCGGCCCATGCGCAACAGCTGGGCCATGGGCAGCTGCGAGCGGCCCAGGACCACGGAAATCTCGACGTTGACCGACTTGACCTGGCTCACTTAGACCCACCAACCCCTCGCGCAAACTCGGCGCAGGCCCCACATTGGCCGGAACATGCTTGATCACCAGTTAAGTTCCGAAGACGCGACGCCGCTTTTCGGCCGCGAGGACGGCGTTACGGCCGAATGGGCGGTGTCCACTGCGCCGGTGGCCTATCCCGACGCCGTGGCGGTCATGGAGCAACGGGCCGCTGACATCGCCGAGGGGCGGGCAGGGGAGCTGGTCTGGCTGCTGGAGCATCCGCCGCTCTACACCGCCGGGGTGTCGGCCAAGGACGGCGACCTCAAGGACAGCTCGCGCTTTCCCGTGTTCGAGAGCGGCCGGGGCGGGCAGTACACCTATCACGGGCCGGGCCAGCGGGTGGCCTATGTGATGCTCGACCTGACCAGGCGCGGGCGGGATGTCCGCCGGTTCGTCACGGCCCTGGAAACCTGGGTGATCGAGGCGCTGGGGGCGTTCAACGTGGTCGGCGAACTGCGCGACGGCCGGGTCGGCGTCTGGGTCGAGCGCAAGGGGCCGGGCTGGGCGCGCGAGGACAAGATCGCGGCGGTCGGGGTCAAGCTGCGCCGCTGGGTCAGCTTCCATGGCATCAGCCTGAACGTCGAACCGGACCTGAGCCACTTCGACGGCATCGTGCCCTGCGGCGTCACCGAGCATGGGGTGACGAGCCTGGTCGACCTCGGCCTGCCGGTGACCATGGACGAGACTGACGCGGCGCTGAAGTCGAGCTTCGAGCGGGTGTTCGGCGCCGTCACCGAGGTTCCGGCGCCGATATAGGCCCTACTTGCCCGCCATTCCTACTTGCCGGATTGACAGGCTTTCCAGGTCTGGAACTGCTTGCGGTCGCCGTTGCTGCGCAGGATCTTTTCGCCCCAGCCGAAGACGCTCTCGGGTTCCTGCGCACCCTCGTTGAGCCACAGGGTCTGTTCGGACGGGTTGACCATCCACTCCATCTCGCGGTCCGCGCCGACGGCGACCAGGCCGCAGACGTTGCCGTCGGCGCCGACCTTCACCTTGCGGAATTTCACCTTGGGGGTGCGGGCGTAGTTCTTGGCGATATCGACGCCGGCCTGGGCCTCGGGGCTCAGGTCCTCGGCGGCGATGGCCGCGCCGGCGGAAAACGTCAGGGCCAACACGGCCGCGGCGGTCACGAAACGCATCTCTTTACTCCAGCTAGGCAGTTTTCAGCGGGCTCTGCCCGAAACGGTTGGCCCCCGCCTCGCCCGGCATGACGCCGAGCTCGACCAAGGCCCAGATCACGATGGCCGAGAACACGAAGTCGAAAAAGCCCTGCGGCCAGGGAAACACGGCGACAACCGCCAGAATGATCAGTCCGGCCCACCAGCCGGACCGTCCCCGGTCATGCAGCCGCTTGGCCAGCAGGCAGCAGCCGCTGATCAGCAGCACCGGATAGACCACGAAGCCGGTCACCCACTGCAACGGCCCAGGCGTCACCCAGTAGTAGAGGAAGGCGACCCCGAACAGCAGAGCGCTGGTGATCAGGAAGGGGGTGCGCGCCAGCCGTCCCGTCGAGGAGAAGAAGAGCTCCGCCCAGTCCAGTTGGCCGTTCATCCGCCTTGCCGCTCCGACTCGCTTGGGGGCCATAGGCCCCGGTCGGTCCCTATCTAGGCGAGCGCGAGGTCTTCGGAAAGCGTGTCGCTGTCGCGGGCTGGGCCATAGGCGTTGTCCTCGGCCTCGCCGGCCCCCGCGATCAGGTTGAGGATCAGCCACAGCTGGCCGATGACCGGCGGCATGGCGAACAGCAGCATCCACCCGCTCAGGGAGCGGTCATGGCAACGCTTCACCGCCGCCGCCAGGGAAATCCAGATCGCATGGCTGGCGGCGATGCAGCCGGCCAGGTTGGCCCCGGCCTCCCAGATTCCGCGCACGCCGGTCTGGCTGGCGTAGCCCGCGCCGCCGACGACGATGAGAAGGAAGGTGAAGAAGTACCAGCCCACGAAGACGCCGATCTGGGTCAGCACAAACTCGCGCCGGCCGATACGGCCTTCAAGGCTGTAGATATGCGGAACGCCCATGTCCGATGCACCCGTCCTGAACGGGAGCCTAACGCCGATCTCCGGCGTTTCGATGCGTTCTCGATACGCGCCGCAGTCGAACTGCGGCGGCCTGTCGCACCTTTGCAACAGAATTGGTCGGCAGCCCGACCGTTACCCGCCCGTCCCTTTGCCCGGGTTTCAGGCGAATTCCACCAACACTTCGTCGGCCGCGACACTGTCGCCGCTCTTGGCCGACACCGCCTTGACCACCCCGTCACGCTCGGCGCGGATGATGTTCTGCATCTTCATCGCCTCGATGACGCAGACGATTTCGCCCTCGCGGACCTGCTGGCCCAGTTCGACGTCCATCGAGACGACCAGGCCCGGCATCGGACTGATGATCATCTTGGAGGTGTCGGCGGCCTTGCGTTCCGGCAGCTTGGTGTGCAGCTCGGCCGAGCGCGGGGTCAGGACCAGCACCTTCAGCGAGGTGGCGCGGTGGCGGATGGTGAAGCCCTCGGCGGCCGGCTTGACCGTGACGCTGAACGGCTTGCCGCCGAGGCGCGCCTTGAACAGCGGCTGACCCGGACGCCAGGCGATGTCGGTCAGCTCCAGGGTGCGGGTTCCCTCCGTCAGGCGGACCGTGACGGACGCGCCGCCGCCCGAGATCGTCACCGGGATCTGGCGATGGCCGATGACCACGATCCAGTCGGTCCGCTTGCTTTCACCGATCCGCTGCTGGCCGACCAGGTGCATGGCGGCCGCCGAGGCCGTCATGATGTCGAGCGCCGCGTCGCTGGGCGGGGCGCCGTGGAAGCCGTCGGGATATTCCTCGGCGATGAAGCTGGTGGCCAGCTTGCCCGACTGGAACACCGGATGGTCCATGACCGCCGACAGGAACGGGATGTTGTGGCCCAGACCCTCGATGTGGAAGTCCTCGAGCGCCCGGCCCATGCCGGCGATGGCCTCGTCCCGCGTCTTGCCCCAGGTGCAGAGCTTGGAGATCATCGGGTCGTAGAACATCGAGATCTCGTCGCCCTCGCGCACCCCGGCGTCGTTGCGCACGGTGTAGCCGTCCTGAACGCCCTCGACCGGCGGGTCGTAGCGGACCAGGCGGCCGATCGACGGCAGGAACTTGCGGTAGGGGTCCTCGGCGTAGATGCGGCTTTCCATCGCCCAGCCGTTGATCTTCAGGTCCTTCTGTTCGAAGGCCAGCTTTTCGCCGTAGGCCGAGCGGATCATCTGCTCGACCAGGTCCAGGCCGGTGATCAGCTCGGTGACCGGGTGTTCCACCTGCAGGCGGGTGTTCATTTCCAGGAAGTAGAAGCTCTTGTCCTGGCCGGCGACGAACTCGACGGTGCCGGCGCTGTCGTAGTTCACCGCTTTCGCCAGAGCGACGGCCTGGGCGCCCATGGCCTCACGGGTGGCCGGATCGAGCAGCGGGGAGGGGGCCTCCTCGATGACCTTCTGGTTACGGCGCTGGATCGAGCATTCGCGCTCGAACAGGTGGACGACGTGGCCATGCTTGTCGCCCAGCACCTGGATCTCGATGTGGCGCGGATCGACGATGAACTTCTCGATGAAGATCCGATCGTCGCCGAACGCGCCCTTGGCTTCGGCGCGGACGGCGGGGAAGCCTTCCTCGACGTCCTTTTCGTTCCAGGCGACGCGGATGCCCTTGCCGCCGCCGCCGGCGCTGGCCTTGATCATCACCGGATAGCCGATCTCCTCGGAGATCTTGATGGCATGGGCGGTGTCGTCGATCTCGCCGATGTGGCCGGGCACGCAGGAGACGCCGGCGGCCTGGGCGAACTTCTTGGATTCAATCTTGTCGCCCATGGCGCTGATCGCGCCGGGGTTGGGACCAATGAAGACAATGCCCTCGTCGGCGCACAGCTGGGCGAACTCGGCCTTCTCCGACAGGAAGCCGAAACCGGGGTGCACGGCTTCCGCGCCCGTCGACTTGCAGGCGGCGATGATCTTCTCGGCGACCAGGTAGGACTGGTTGGCGGGCGGGGGGCCGATGAAGACCGTCTCGTCGGCCATTTCCACGGCCATGCTGTCGGCGTCCGCCTCGGAATAGACCACCACCGTCTTGATACCCATGCGACGGCAGGTCTTGATGACCCGGACAGCGATCTCGCCGCGGTTGGCGATCAGAATCTTCGAGAACATCGACGAGGCAGCCTCTTGCACGCAGGGTTCTTGCGCGACGGGGGTTAGACCGCCCACGTCCCGTTGGCAACGGCGACGCTAGGTCAGCATACCCCCTCTCCCGGTCTGAGAAGGATGTTGCGAAGCAGTCGCGCCTCCGGCAATTGTGACGGAATGAATCTTTCATTCAGCCGCCGCCTGCCGCTCTATGTTTTGGCCGCCACGACGCTCCTCGCCGTGGCCCTTTTCCCTTGGCCACAGGAAGGCCGTCGCTGGTTGTCGGGCGAGCTTGGGATTGTCGAGATACCGACGATCATCTTTGCGCTCTGGGGATGCTGGGAGGCGATCCAGATTATCCGCGACCGGCGCCGGCTGCCGCATCCGGCCATGGTCTGGTGGTTTGGCCTGTTCGTACTGGCGCTGTTCCTCTTCGCCGGCGAGGAAGCCAGTTGGGGGCAGAGCTGGTTCCGCTGGGAGACGCCGGCGGAGTACGCGAAGATCAATCGCCAGGGCGAGACCAACCTGCACAACCTCAGCTCCCTGACTGAGGAAATTCCCAAGACGATGCTGATCCTCGCTGCCCTGCTGGGTGGGATCATCTGGCCAATCTGGGCCTGGGCGAAAAAGCGCGGCCCCTACCTCGGTCAGGGCTGGTTCAGCTGGATCTGGCCCAGCAGCCTGATCTGGCCGGCGGCGGCGTTGACCTGGGTCATGCGGATATCCGAGCGGCTGCTGGTGGCGACCGACATGGAGGACAAGTTCCGTCCGCAGTACATCGCCATCCGCGAGTCGATAGAGATCTACGCCGTGCTGTTCGTTCTGGCCTACCTCTGGGATGTGCGGCGGCGGATGAAGGCCGAGCTGGCTTAAGCCAGCCTGACCGCCGTCCCGCTGGCGGTGACCATCATCATGCCGTTGTCGGGACCCAGCGTCTCGTAGTCGAGATCAACGCCGATCACCGCCCCGGCGCCGCGCTCGCGCGCTTCGTCTTCCATCTCCTGCAAGGCGATGTCGCGCGCCTGGCGCAGCGCCTTCTCATAGCCGCCGGCCCGGCCGCCGATGATGTTGGTGATGCCGGCGAAGAAGTCGCGGAAGATGTGGGCCCCGATGATCGCTTCGCCGCTGACGACGCCCAGGCTCTCGACGACCTCGCGGCCGGGGACGGTGGGGGTGGTGGAGGTGATCACGACGGCTTGCCCTTTCGTATGATTGCGGATCGGCCCGCCCGCCTTAGATTGGGTGTCATGACCGACACCGCCACCACCTACGACCTGACCCCGCCGACCGAAGCCGAACGCAAGGTCCTCGAAGGCGACCTGAACCAGGAAGAGCGCGACGTCCTCCTTCACCACGGCACCGAGGCGCCGTTCTGCGGCGGCCTGCTGGGTGAGAAGCGGCCGGGCGTCTACTGCTGCCGCCTGTGTGGCCTGCCGCTGTTCAAGTTCGAAACCAAGTTCGAGAGCGGCACCGGCTGGCCCAGCTTCTACGCCCCGATCGCCGCGGCCAACGTCAAGGGCGTCGAGGACCGCAGCTACGGCATGCGCCGCATCGAGACCCGCTGCGCCCGCTGCGACAGCCACCAGGGCCACGTCTTCCCGGACGGCCCTCCCCCGACCGGCCTGCGCTACTGTATCAACTCTGTGTCGCTGGAATTCGTCGGTGCAGGGGAGCCGCTGCGTGATCCGCTGGGGCGCGGAGACGGCACGGCATAGGGCGCAAGGCCGCGAAGACAAACGCGGCAAATCGTGCTTGAAGAGCCCCTCGGTTCCAGGGGGATTTCAGTGCAAAGACGTGCGTTTCTGATCGGTGGCCTGATGGCTGGCCTGGCCTCGACCGCCCACGCGGCGGATGCCGTGGTCGAAGGCTTCACGGGCTTTTCCGACATCGGCGCCATTCCGCTGGAGCGGCAGACGGCGGTCATGAAGGTCAAGAAGCGCGATCCGGTCGGCGCGGTCCTGATCAACTTCTATGAGCTGTGGGGCGAGCGCAGCCGGGTGCGGTTCACGCCGACGACTGTTCCTTCGTTCGTGGTCAACGGGCCGGCCGATGCCGATCCGATGGCGCGTTACGCGCTCTTCCGCCTGACGGCCGCCAAGCGCGCCCGCCATCTGGAAACCGGGCGAACGATCGCAAGCGGCGCGACCAACCTCAATATCCAGGAGCGCTACAAGGTCGCCTTCACCGCCGCCCGATACGGGGCCGACTTCTTCAAGCTGGACGTTGTGAACCCCCTGACGCCCGGCGAGTACGCCTGGGTCAGTACTGCGGCGGTCGGATCGAAGTCCGGCGGATGGGAAGGCTTTGGTGGCAAGGATGGCGCGCCGAATGTCGGAATCTACGCCTTCGGCGTCGATTAGGGGATCAAGGCCCCCCATTCCGAGGAAGCGGCGTTCTCTGACTCCGGGCACTGTCTCCCCACATTCTGGGGAGTAAGCCATGCACCGCCGCGCCTTCATCCTGACCTCGACCGCCGCGCTTGTCGCTGGCCCGGCGCTAGCCGCTAAAGCGCCGCCGGCCTCGCCGTTCGGAGTCAGCGCGAACGGCGCTGCGGCTTCCCTTGAAGTTCAGACCGCTGCCTTCAAGCAGCAGATGAAGGCGATGGGCTATGGCGGCGCGGACGTCTTCTACGAACTGAAGGGCGCGGCCAGCACAGCACGGTTCAAGAGCGCCGACAGCCTGGCCTTCAGCAGCGGCGAGCCAGCCGACGTCGATCCCCAGCAGATCTTCGGCCTGTTTAGACTGTCCACTGTCAAGAACACCCGCCGGCTGACCACCGGCAAGGTGAACCCGCTCGGCTACGGCACGCGCAACGTCAAGAACGCCTCGGCCGTGGCGCTGAACGCCACGCGTGACGCCGCCGGCTGGACCCTGATTCCGGCCGAACCCCTGACGCCCGGGGAGTACGCGCTCGCCATCGCGCCCAAGCTTGGCAACAACAGCTGGGGCTGGGGCGGCCGCGGCGGCGGCAATCAGGTGGTGGCCGCATTCGGGATCGACTGAATATTGCGCTTCCCATCGCGCGCGGCTTTTGCTACCCCCCGCGCCTCACTACGAGCGGTCGTGGCGGAATTGGTAGACGCGCAGCGTTGAGGTCGCTGTGGGGCAACCCGTGGAAGTTCGAGTCTTCTCGACCGCACCAGTGAATCGATGAATGAAGGCGATCTACCAGTCGCTTTCTGACAAGCATCCGGGCCTGCCAGCGGCAGACCCGGGTCCTTAGCCGAAAAGACGAAGCCACTTCAGCCAGGAGGCCCCCATGACCCGGGACGAAGCCGACCTGACCGAAGATATGGACGTTCGCGCCATCGCCGCCCCCGAGGACCTCGAAGACCTCGCGCTCGGCGACGACTACGCCCTCAACGCCGAATACGTGGAACTGGTCATCGACGCCGCCGACCGCGGCGATGACGAGCGTCTGCGCGAGCTGGTCGGGGCCCTGCGGTCGGAAGACGTCGCCGACCTGATGGGCTTCCTGACCGCTGACTACCGCGAGCAGGTCATCCCCCAGCTCGATGCCGAGACCCTGGGCGAGGTGCTGTCGGAGCTCGACACCAACCTGCGCGAAGAGGTTATGGAATCGGTGCCCAGCACCACCCTGGCCCGCGCCCTGGAGGAGATGGACAGCGACGACGCCGTCGACCTGGTCGAGGACCTGGAAGACGACAAGCGCGCCCAGGTCCTGGCCGCCATGGATCAGGAAGAGCGGGACGCCATCGTCACCGCCCTGAAGTACGAGGACGAAACCGCCGGGCGCCTGATGCAGCGCGACCTGATGGCGGCCCCCAGCTTCTGGACCGTCGGCCAGACCATCGACCACATCCGCAGCCACAGCGAAGACCTGCCCGAGCTGTTCTTCGACGTCTACGTCATCGACCCCTCGCACAAGCCGACCGGCGCCGTCCCGGTCAGCATCCTGCTGCGGGCCCAGCGCGATCAGCACCTGGCCGAGATCATGGAGTCGGTCACCGAGATCGACGTCGACATGGACCAGGAAGAGGTCGCCTACATCTTCGACAAGTACCACCTGATCAGCGCCCCGGTCATCGACAGTGGAGGCCGTCTGGTCGGCCAGATCACCGTCGACGACATCGTCGGCGTTATCCAGGAAGAGACCGAGGAAGACATCCTCGCCCTGGCCGGGGTGAGCGACGCCGGCCGTGACGCCACCATCTGGGGGATCGCCCGGTCGCGCCTACCCTGGCTGGTGGTCAACACCCTGACCGCTGCCGTGGCGGCCAGCGTCATCGGGGCGTTCCAGGAGGAGATCAGCAAGATCCTCACCCTGGCCATCCTGATGCCCATCGTCGCCTCCCTGGGCGGCAATGCCGGCACCCAGACCCTGGCCGTGGCCGTGCGGGCGCTGGCGAGCCGCGAGCTGAACGCGTCGAACGCCATGCGGATCGTTTTCCGCGAACTGGGCGTCGGCCTGCTGAATGGGGCCGTGCTGGCCTCGATCATGGCCCTGGCGGTGTTCCTGTTCTTCCGCGACCCCTTGCTGTGCCTGACCATCGGCCTGGCCCTGGTCATCAATCTGTTCATCGCCAGCATGGCCGGCATCCTTGTGCCGCTGGCCCTGGACCGGCTCGGACGCGATCCTGCGGTTTCATCCTCAGTTTTCGTCACGTTCCTGACCGATTTCATGGGTTTCCTGTCCTTCCTGGGTCTGGCGGCGTTGATTCTCCTGTAAGGTGAGACCCTCAGTTCAGCGCTCGCGCAAAACGGCCCCTATCTTGCCCGGGGGTAGTTGAACGCACCGGCGCTCGTATCAATTTGGGTCAAAATGGGCATGAAACCCCGTCATCAGGTCTCCAAGGCCGCCGTCGAACTGATCAAGACGTTCGAAGGCTACCGTTCCAAAGCGGCTCAGCTGCCTGACGGCCGCTGGACGATCGGCTTTGGCCACACCCTGACCGCCCGCGAAGGGGCGCAGGTCTCGGAACAGGACGCCGAGGCGTTGCTGCTCTACGACCTGATCGCCGTCGCCCACGCGGTGAACGAGCAGACCTTCACGCCGCTGACGCAGAACCAGTTCGACGCGCTGTGCTGCTTCGCCTTCAACGTCGGCGTCGACAACTTCAAGCGCTCCAGCGTCCTGCGCCGGGTCAACGAAGGCAGCCTGCTGCAAGCGGCCTGCGCCATGGAGATGTGGCGCAAGGCCGACT
Organism: Caulobacter sp. SRI_014; assembly: GCF_057586315.1. Classification (NCBI taxonomy): domain Bacteria; kingdom Pseudomonadati; phylum Pseudomonadota; class Alphaproteobacteria; order Caulobacterales; family Caulobacteraceae; genus Caulobacter; species Caulobacter sp. SRI_014. The sequence goes on from NZ_JBYCZQ010000007.1 coordinate 191,922, forward strand.
TCGAGGGCGAGCGCATCGTCGTCGACGCCCTGGTCCGCCGCCGCTCGGCCGAGAAGACCCTGTTCCTGACCCCGGCCAACGGCTGGGTGCCGGCCCCGTCGCCGATCGTTCGGCCCAAGGTGGACTACGACGCCGTCAACTTCGTGCCGCGGCAGACCCCGACGGCCCTGAAGACCGACCTGACCGCCGACAAGGCCGTCGCCGAGCGCGACGAACCGCTGCCCTCGCCGCATGCCCCGCCGCCGGCGACCACGCAGACGATGACGGCCGCAGCCGCCGTCACCTCGCGCCTGGCGGAACTGGTGCCGGAACCGGTCGTCGTGCCGCCGCCGGTTCCGACCGTCGAGCCGGTGGTGTCCGCGCCTGTCGCCGACGAGTCTCTGAGCGCCACTGTCGTTGAGACGCCGGTCGAGGAAATTGTCCCGCAACAGACCGCCGACGAAAGCCTCTCCTGGTCGCCGACCTCGGCCGAGGTGGTCACCGCCGAGGAGCCGGCCGCCGAAGCCGACTTCGCCGACGCCGAGGCCAGCGACGCCGATCCGGTGCTGGAGTTCTCCCGCACCCCGGCCGACCCGACCCCGGTTCCGGCCGCCGACGCCCTGGCCTTCCCGCCGCCGCCGGCCCCGGTCGAAGCCCTGCCCGAACAGCCGGAAAGCTACACCCCGTACCCGGCGACCCCGGTGCTGGCCGTCGGCAACGGCGACCGCGCCTTCGTCCTGACCCCGGCGCCCGAGCATGAAGTGGCCGTCGCCAGCGACGCCGGCGATCCCTTCCGCTTCGAGGCCGCCAACGAGTCCGAGCCGGGCCTGTTCGACATCTCCAGCCAGCCCTTCGAGCCGGAGATGAGCGGCGTCCGCAGCCAGCCGCTGCTCAACGAAGACCACATCCGCCGCCTGGTGGAAGAGGACGAGCGCGTCCTGGCCGCCAACTTCGATCCGGCCTTCGACGCCACGCCGCTGGAACAGCCGCGCATTCCGGGCATGGCCTGGCTGGGCGGGGCCGTGATCGGCCTGTTCGTCTGCGGTGGCGGCATCGCCTGGGGCCTGGTCGACGGCACCGGCGACACCACCATCAAGATCGCCGCCTGGTCGATGGCTCTGGGCGGTGGTGGGGTTCTGCTGTTCTCGGCCTGGCGCTGGCTGTCGGCCTTCGGTCTGCCGCCGATGGATGACGAGGACGAGGCTCAACAGAGCGAGAATGCGCCGGCCGAGTGATGGCCGGCGACAGGGGGCAGTAAAGCGTAAGTGCCGCGTAGCATGGCGTAACCGCCCCGTGGGTCTGTGCGACCCGCGGGGCGTCTGCTATCTCGGCGCCATGACGCACTCCCCCCAGATGGACTTCGGCCTCGGCGAGACCGCCGAGGCGATCCGCGAAACCACCGCCCGCTTCGCCGCCGACCGCATCGCGCCCATGGCCGCGCGGATCGACGCCGACAACCATTTCCCCCGCGAGCTCTGGCCCGAGATGGGCGACCTGGGCCTGCACGGCATCACCGTCGACGAAGAATTCGGGGGCCTCGGCCTCGGCTACCTCGAACATGTGATCGCCATGGAAGAGGTGTCCCGCGCCTCGGCCAGCATCGGCCTCAGCTACGGCGCCCACTCCAATCTGTGCGTCAACCAGATCCGCCGCTGGGCAACGCCCGAACAGAAGCGCCGCTACCTGCCCAAGCTGATCAGCGGCGAACACGTCGGCTCCCTGGCCATGAGCGAGGCCGGCGCCGGCTCCGATGTTGTCTCGATGAAGCTGCGCGCCGATCACAAGGGGGACCGCTATGTCCTCAACGGCACGAAGTTCTGGATCACCAACGCGCCGCACGCCGACACCCTGGTGGTCTACGCCAAGACCGACCCGGAAGGGGCCAGCCGCGGCATCACCGCCTTCCTTATCGAGAAGGGCATGAAGGGCTTCAGCGTTTCGAAGAAGCTCGACAAGATGGGCATGCGCGGCTCGGACACCGCCGAGCTGGTGTTCGAGGACTGCGAAGTCCCGGAAGAGAACATCATGGGCCCGCTGAACGGCGGCGTCGGCGTGCTGATGAGCGGCCTCGACTACGAACGCGCGGTCCTCTCCGCCGGCCCGCTCGGCATCATGCAGGCCTGTCTCGACGTGGTCCTGCCCTACGTCCGCGACCGCAAGCAGTTCGGCAGGGCCATCGGCAGCTTCCAGCTGATGCAGGGCAAGGTCGCCGACATGTACGTCGCCCTCAACAGCGCCCGCGCCTACGTCTATTCGGTGGCCCGCGCCTGCGACGCCGGCAAGACCACCCGCTTCGACGCCGCCGGCGCCATCCTGCTGGCCAGCGAAAATGCGATGAAGGTGGCAAACGACGCCATCCAGGCCCTCGGCGGCGCCGGCTACACCCGCGAATGGCCCGTTGAGCGCTACCTGCGCGACGCCAAGCTCTACGACATCGGGGCCGGCACCAACGAAATCCGCCGCTTCCTGATCGGCCGCGAACTGGTTGGCGGCTAAGGCCTGGCCGCCAAGGCTTGGAATGGTGTCCGGTCAGCGCTAGATCGGACCCATGCCCCGCGAAGAAGACAAGATCGTCAGCCTCGACCAACGCCGTGAGCAGGAGGCCGACCGGAAGCGGGCGGCCGCCATGGCCGAGCGCGATGCGCGCCGCCGCCGTGCGCTGGCCGAGCGTGGTCCCGCCGCCGATCGCTACGGCCGGCTGTTCGGTCGGGTTCTCCTGGGCGTCGTTCTGACCGTGCTGGTCGCGGCCGTCGCCTACTGGGTGATGGGCTTCTTCGGTTGAACGGGCCGGTGGGGGAAACGATGAAACGATGGATTGCGGCGGCTGCTCTGGCGGCCGGGCTTGCGACGGCAGGGGCCGCGGCCGCCAACGACTATTACGTGGTCTCGGTGAAGGACAACGAACTGGTGCTGATGGACCTCGGCACCGAGGCGCGCGACGGCAATTCCGTCGAAATCGTCTCGACCTGGATCTACCGCAACCCCGAGAACGGCGTCGACTACGAGGTCGAGAAGCTGGAGCTGGACTGCAAGGGCGGCCGGATGCGGATCCTGGAGCACGTCGGCTACGACCGCGCGGGCAAGGTGCTCAACACCGACAGCCGCACCGCCTGGCTGAAACTGCCCCCCAACACCGTCGGCCATGATCTGCTGGACCTCGCCTGCGACGCCGCTCTGCGAAAGTCGAACCAGTTGGTCGATGTCGAGCTGCCGGTCCTGATCCAGCGATTCCTGGACAGCCCGCCGCCGGCCGCCGCGCCGAACACCTGACCTCAAATGGAAAGGGCCGGCCCCCTTACGAGAGCCGGCCCCACACCAAACGACGGTTGAACCGCGTCGTTAGACGACTTCACAGTCTAGAGGAGGGAATAATCCCCGCCCGTCGATCCGTGAGCGGTTGCCGTGTGTTTTTGGTGAGACACTGGATCACCTCCTTTCAGCTGTTGAGAACAGGACCTTCAGGATATGGGCGCCTCGCCGCCCAATGCAAAGGTCATCTGAGGGGGGCGGCGCAAAAGTCGCGGCCTGTGGATAACCTGCAACGACCCGTGTAGGGCTTGGCCCATGCCGTCCTGGGATGTCTCCGTCTACGAACGCTACAAGGCCTACCGCGACAGGCCGGCCCTCGACCTGTTGCTGCAGGTTCCATCCGACCTCGACCCCCGCATCATCTGGGACCTCGGCTGCGGCACGGGCGAACAGGCGGCGCTGCTGGCCAGGCGTCATCCCCGCGCCAGGGTCTTCGGCCTCGATTCCAGTCCCGACATGCTCGCCAAGGCCCGCGCCCGGCCCGAGGCCGTGACCTGGATCGAAGGCGACATCGCCAGCTTCGGTCCGCCCACGCCGCCGGACCTGATCTTCACCAACGCCGCCCTGCAATGGCTGCCGGACCACGCCGAACTGTTCCCGCGCCTGGCCGCCGCCCTGGCCCCCGGCGGCGTCTTCGCCTGCCAGATGCCGACCGCCTTCGAGACCCGCCACCACCAGATCCTGCGCCGCACCGCCGACGAGGGGCCCTGGGCGGCGCGAACGGCCCCGGCCCGGCTGATCGTCCCGACCCCGTCCTTCGACGACTATTACGGCTGGCTGGCCCGCAGCTGCGGCGCCGTCGACATCTGGACCACCACCTACCTGCATGTGCTGGAGGGCGAGGACCCCGTTGTCGACTGGATGATGGGCACGGCCCTGCGACCCTACCTCGACGCCCTGACCGACGCCGCCGAACGCGCCGCCTTCCTGGCCGAGTTCACCGCCCGGACTGCCAAAGCGTTTCCGCCACGTGCCGACGGGGTGACCCTGTTCCCCTTCCCGCGCCTGTTCCTGGTCGCCCGCCAGGCCTAGTCGAACACCTCGGCCGCCACCTCTTCATTGGGATCGCGATCGCCCCATTTCAGTTCGTGAAACAGCGAAGCGGCGCCGAAGCATTGAGCCAGGGTCGTGGCGCCGGCGGTGACCGGCACGATGATGGCGGCGGCGACCATCGCGACCTGGGGCGGCAGCAGGGCGATCGGCGCGGTCGTCACCTGGCCCAGGACGTAGAGAACAACGCCGCTGACCAGCAGAAGAGCGAAGACGATCCAGCGGACGCCCTTGGTCAGGTCCGCGCTCTCCTCCATGGCGGCGGTGACGCCCGGTCCGTAGTGGATGCGCGCGGGCAGGGCGACGCACCACATGACCATCAGGATGAGACCGGGGACGACCAGCAGCAGCAGCCCCAGCATGGTTCCCAGGCCGACCAGGATCCCCATGCCCAAGGCGGGAAGGAACAGCCGTACGCCGGCCCTCAGGCTGCTCCCGAAGCTGAAGTCTCTGCCGTGCTGCACGCTGAGGGCCAGGTGAATGAGGCCTGTCTGGGCGACCAGTGCGACAAGCCCGACCACGAGGGCGCCGCCAAACCAGGCGGCAATCATCCCCGACGCCATCAGACGCTCGTAGTCCGCCGCCGTGGTCAGGGTCCCCAACGCGCCGATCAGCGCCGCGTAGGGCGCGACGATGAAGATCAGCGCGATCAGGATCGCCGGCATCATCGCCTTGCCGAACGACTGGAACCCTCTGGAAAAAACCCGGCCGAAATTGAACCAGGCGCGACGCCGCTCCTCGATAGCCATGAAATCCCCCGATACCCTGACGCCACCCTAGCGCTGCGCCGCCGCCGGGCTCAATCCATTCAGGTCTTGGCCCGGCGCAAATCGACGACCGCCCGCTCCAGCCCCGCCAGCACCTTTTCGGTGGCCAGCAGCCCGGCCTGGGCCGCGATCTCGAAGGCCTTCCAGTCGCGGATGTCGATGTGGTCGACGTCCGGCAGGACCAGGACGTCGGTGGCGTCCCGCGCCGCCAGCACCTCGCGGTTGGTCGACAGGGTCGCCGCCCGCATCAGCAAGGCCACGATCGGCGGCCCCTTGCGCCATTCGCCCGACAGCACCCACTTCAGCAGCGAGGGCAGGGCGATGTCCTCGGTGGTGATGCTGCGGCCGCGCGTGACATCGACCCCGACCACCGGCCCGCGCTGGATCGAGCGCATGATGTCGGCCGGGAAGTTCTTCATCACCGCCCCGTCGACCAGAACCTCGCCGGCCAGGGTCGAGGGCGGCATGACCCCGGGCAGGGCGATGGACGCCCGCAACGCATGGCGCAGCACCCCCCGCTGATGCAGCTCGTAGGTGCCCTGGGTCAGGTTGGAGGAGATGCAGTAGAACGGCAGCCACAGGTCCGGAATCTCGACCTCGCCGAAATGCTCTTCCAGCCGGTGATTGACCTTACGCCCATGGGTCAGGGCGATCAGGGGAAAGGCGATGTCGTCCAGCGGGCTGGTGTCGACGAAGGCCTGGCGGATGCGTCGCTCCAGTTCGGCCTCTTCCCAGCCCATGGCCAGGCTGGCGCCGATGATCGCGCCCATCGACGCCCCGCCGACGAAATCGATCGGCACCCCGGCCGCCTTCAGGGCCCGCAGGGCGCCGATGTGGGCATAGGCCCGCGCCCCGCCGCCCGACAGCACCAGCCCCACCGACCGGCCGGTCAGCAACCGCGCCATCCGCGCCGCGCAGGGCTCGCTGCCTTCGCGCACATGGAACAGCCGCGCCGCCCCGGTCGCCTCCAGCCAGGCCTCCGAGCCCTTCGGCTGGGTCAGGGTCGCCGGCTGGATCAGCATCAGATCGACCAGCTTGTAGGCTTCCAGCGTCTCCGACGCCTTGCCGCTTGTCGACGGCGGCGGCCGGTCGCCGCGGCCGACCCGGAACAGACGGTCCACCTGCCGCCCGACCAGGTCGCCCCAGGCCCGCTCGCCGGCCTCGGCGACATAGAGGACGAACTCGTGATCGGCCTCGACGTTGGAGAACCATTCGGTCGGGGCGCTGGCAGCCTCGGACCCGACCACGGTGACCGAATGGCCCATCGCGGCCATCGACCGGGCGATCTTGCCGATCAACGTCCTGATCTTGCCGGTCTTGTCGGCCGCCACGAAGCCGAACACGGCCGGGTCGCCCGTCGATGCGCGGGTGCTGGCGTATCGGGCCCGGTTGAGCACCAGCCTGGCGATCTCCAGCATGACGTGAGGATCGTCGTCGGCGGCCTCGAAGAAGGCCTTGGCGTCGAGGGCCAGCACCTCGGAATCGCGCAAGGCGACGACCCGGGCGGTGTGGGCCGTGCCGCCGACCAGGGCCATCTCGCCGGCCGGCTCGCCGGGCCGGATGACGCCGACGAACTGCCGGTCCAGACCCTCTTCCTTGCGGAAGGCCCCCAGCTTGCCGGCGTGGACCAGGAAGATCTGGCCCGACCGCTCGCCCGACTCGAACAGGGTCGCTCCGCCCGGCAGCGAGAACCAGCGCGCGTTGCCGGCCTCCCACTCGCGCTCGAAGAGGCGGGTGAGGGCGCTGTCCTGACGATAGGTGATGGGCCCGACCACGGCGCCAGCCTATCACGAGTCTCCGAAATGAACCCGCCGGCACGTCGTCGGCCTCAATGGGCACAATCCTGCCGCTTCCCCCGCTTCAAGGGACAAGCTATCCCTCACCCATGCCGAAACTGAGCACGACCGTCGACAAATCCAGCGAGGCCTTCGCCCGCAACGCCGCCGTCAACCAGGGCCTGGCCGCCGAGCTGCGCGAGCGCGTGGCCAAGGCCGCGCTTGGTGGGCCGGAATCCTCGCGCCAACGCCATTCCAGCCGGGGCAAGCTGCTCCCGCGCGAACGCGTCGAGCGCCTGCTGGACCCGGGCTCGCCCTTCCTGGAAATCGGCCAGCTGGCCGCCTTCGACCTCTACGACGGCGAAATCGCCGGCGCCGGCCTGATCTGCGGCATCGGCCGAGTCTCTGGCCGCGAGGTGATGATCGTCGCCAACGACGCCACCGTGAAGGGCGGCACCTACTACCCGATGACGGTCAAGAAGCACCTCCGCGCGCAGGAGATCGCCCAGCAGAACCGTCTGCCCTGCATCTACCTGGTCGACAGCGGCGGCGCGAACCTGCCCCACCAGGCCGAGGTCTTCCCCGACCGCGAACACTTCGGCCGCATCTTCTACAACCAGGCCCGCATGTCGGCCGAGAACATCCCCCAGATCGCCTGCGTCATGGGATCCTGCACCGCCGGCGGCGCCTACGTTCCGGCGATGAGCGACGAGACCGTCATCGTCCGCGGCGCGGGCGATGAGAGCCAGGGCACCATCTTCCTCGCGGGCCCGCCGCTGGTGAAGGCCGCCACCGGCGAGGTCATCTCCGCCACGGACCTTGGCGGCGCCGACGTCCACGGCCGCCGCTCGGGCGTCGTCGACCACGTGGCCGCCAACGACGAGCACGCCCTGGAGATCGTCCGCAACATCGTCGCCGGTCTGAACACCCTGAAGCCTCAGGAACTCGACGTCCGCGAACCCAAGCCCCCGGCCTTCGATCCGGCCGAGCTCTACGGCATCGTCCCGTCGGACGTCCGCGCGCCCTACGATGTGAAAGAGGTCATCGCCCGTATCGTCGACGGCAGCGACTTCGACGAGTTCAAGGCCCTCTATGGAACCAGCCTGGTCTGCGGCTTCGCCCGCATCTGGGGCTATCCGGTCGCCATCCTCGCCAACAACGGCGTCCTGTTCAGCGAGAGCGCCCAGAAGGCCGCCCACTTCATCGAACTGGCCTGCAAGCGGAAGATCCCGCTCGTGTTCCTGCAGAACATCTCCGGCTTCATGGTCGGCGGCAAATACGAGGCCGGCGGCATCGCCAAGGACGGGGCCAAGATGGTCACCGCCGTCGCCTCGGCCAATGTGCCGAAGTTCACCGTCCTGATCGGCGGCAGCTTCGGGGCCGGCAACTACGGCATGTGCGGCCGCGCCTATTCCCCCCGGTTCCTCTTCACCTGGCCCAACAGCCGGATCAGCGTCATGGGCGGCGAACAGGCGGCCAGCGTTCTCGCCACTGTCCACCGCGACGCCGATAAATGGACGCCGGAGCAGGAAGAGGCCTTCAAGGCCCCCATCCGCCAGACCTACGAAGACGAGGGCAACCCCTACCACGCCACCAGCCGCCTCTGGGACGACGGGGTGATCGACCCGGCCCAGACGCGCGATGTCCTCGGCCTCGCCATCTCCGCCAGCCTCAACGCGCCGATCCCCGAGACGCCGTTCGGCGTCTTCCGGATGTAATGATGCTGATCCACCACCCATCTCCGTCATCCCGGCCGAAGCGAAGCGTAGAGCCGGGACCCAGGGGCGGCCGCCGCCAACGGATCAGCCGCGTTCCCAGCTCAACAATTCAACGTCTCGTACAGGTCCAGCCACTGCGGGTTCAGCTTCTCAATCAACTCAAGCTTCCAGGTCCGCCGCCAGCGCTTGACCTGCTTCTCGAAGCGGATCGCCTCGTGAGCTGTCTCGAAGTGGCCGTACCAGACGAGCATCCGCACCGCGTGCTTCTTGGCGAAGGCGCTGCCTTCACCTTCACGATGCTGCGCGACGCGTCGGGCGAGGTCGCCGGTGATCCCCGTGTAGAGCGTGCCGTTGCGCCGGCTCGCCAGGATGTAGACGTAGAAGTGTCGTTCCATATCCTCCCCACTCCGTCATCCCGGACGGCCGAAGGCCGATCCGGGGCCCAGGGGCCGGAAGCTCCGCCGGTTGCGGCCGCCAACATCTTGCGCGCCGCCCCTGGGTCCCGGCTCTCCGCGCTGCGCGCTACGGCCGGGATGACGGAGATTAGTATGGAACAAAAAAAGAACAACGGTATCGGCGTCACCGCTCAGGCGTTTCCCACGCCTCAGCCACACCATAGGTTCCCAACATGACCAACCCCATCGCCGACCCCCTCGTCGAAGTCCCCGACACCGACACCCTCAGCGACCTCGTCCTCATCGAGGCCACCCCCGACGGCGTCGCCACCGTTACCATCAACCGCGCCGCCCGCCGCAACGCCTTCAACGCCGAGGTCATCTCGGCTCTGCACGAGGCCTTCCGCACCCTCAGCGACGCCGACGGCGTGCGGCTGGTCTTCCTGACCGGGGCAGGGGCCTCGTTCAGCGCTGGGGCCGACCTGGAGTGGATGAAGGCCGCCGTCGAGTGGTCGGAATCCGAGAACCGCGAAGACGCCATGGGCCTGGCCAGCATGCTGAAAGCCCTGCACGACCTGCCGCAGCTGACCGTCGCCCTGATCGACGGCCCGGCCTTCGGCGGCGGCGCCGGCCTGGCGGCCGCCTGTGACATGGCCGTGGCCACGGAACGCTCGACCTTCGCCTTCTCGGAGGTGAAGCTCGGCCTCACCCCGGCGACCATCAGCCCCTACGTGATCCGCGCCATCGGGGCCCGCAACGCCAAGGCCCTGTTCGCGACCGGCCAGGTCTTCAGCGCCGCCGAGGCGCAGGGCTACGGCCTGGTTGGCCAGGTGATCCCGGACGCCGCCGGTTTCGACGCTGTCCGCGCCGGTCTGACCACCGCCATCAAGGCCTGTGCTCCCGGCGCCGTCGCGGACGCCAAGGCCCTGGTCAACGACATCGAGGGCGCCGAGATCGACCGCGGCGTCATGGAAGAGACGGCCAAGCGCATCGCCGCCCGCCGGGTCAGCGAAGAGGGCCGTGAAGGCGTCACCGCCTTCCTCGAGAAGCGCAAACCGGGCTGGGCGGAGTAGGGATGACGCAGGGGGCCAAACCCAGGAAGGCGGCGGCTGCGAAACCCGCCGCCAAACCGCGCAAGCCGCGGGCTCCCAAGCCAGCGGCGGCTGCCGCCGTGGCCGAAGCCGGCCCCGCGATTGACCCGGAGCATCCCAGGCCCGGCCAGCCTCCGATGCCGGCCGACCCCGGAAAGACCTGCGCCAACTGCGGCACGCCGCTGCTTGGCCACTACTGCCATGAGTGCGGCCAGCAGGGTCACCTGCACAACAAGCTCGGCCATTTGCTGCACGAGTTCGTCGAGGGCATTGCGCACTTCGACGGCCGCCTGTGGCGCACCCTGCCGCTGCTGGCCTGGCGCCCCGGCCGCCTCAGCCGCGACTGGATCGAGGGCAAGCGGGCTCGCTACGTGGCCCCGCTGCACATCTTCCTGTTCGCCCTGTTCCTGATGTTCACCATCCCGAGCGTCATCCAATATCCGGGTGGCGGCGTGGTGAAGGTCAACGGCGCGCCGGTGGAGCGCAACGAGGCGGGCCGTCAGGCCCTGATGAAGCAGCAGAGCGAAAAGCTCGAGGCCATGAAGGCCAAGCCTGGCGAAAAGGCCAGTCAGGTCGAGAAGACCATGCTCTCGATCTCCAACACGATCATGAAGAAGTCGGAGAAGTTCGACTACTACATGCTCAAGATTGTCAGCATGCTCTACAAGCTCGGCTTCCTGATGGTGCCGATCTCGGTGGCCATCCTGTGGCTGCTGCTGTTCTACAAGCGTGGCTACACCCTCTACGACCACGCGACGGTCGCCCTCTACGGGTTGGGGTTCACCGCCCTCCTGATATCCATCGGCGAAGCGATCCCTCCGGGGCCCCGGGACTTCTGGACTCTTGGTCTAATGGTCTTCGTGCCCATCCATGCGGTCAGGCACCTCAAGGTCGCCTACGCCATGAAGTGGCCCGGCGCCGTCATGACCGGCGTGGTCATGGGCGTCCTGACCCTTCTCAGCCTTTTCATCTTTGTGTTCGGCATCGCCGCCATCATCGTCCTGGGAAGTTCCCATGCTTGAAAGCGTCCTCATCGCCAACCGTGGCGAGATCGCCCGGCGGATCATCCGCACCGCCCGCCGGCTGGGGGTGCGCACTATCGCCGTCTATTCGGACGCCGACGCCGATGCGCCCCACGTCCGCGAAGCCGACGAGGCCGTGCACATCGGCCCGGCCCCGGCCCGCGAGTCCTACCTCGTCCAGGAGAAGATCCTCGCCGCCGCCAAGGCGACGAACGCCGCCGCCGTCCACCCCGGCTACGGCTTCCTCTCCGAGAACGCCGGCTTCGCCCAGGCGGTGATCGACGCCGGCCTGATCTGGGTCGGCCCGCCGCCGGCCGCCATCGACGCCATGGGCCTGAAGGACGCCGCCAAGAAGCGCATGGCCGAGGCCGGCGTGCCGGTCACTCCGGGCTACCTGGGCGACGACCAGTCGGCTGATCGCCTCCAGAAGGAAGCCGACGCCATCGGCTATCCCGTGCTGATCAAGGCCGTGGCCGGCGGCGGCGGCAAGGGCATGCGCAAGGTGCTGGAAGCCGGCGAGTTCGCCGCCGCGCTCGCCTCCTGTCAGCGCGAGGCCGCCGCCAGCTTCGGCGACCAGAAGGTGCTGATCGAAAAGTATGTCACCCGCCCGCGCCACATCGAGGTGCAGGTGTTCGGCGACAGCCACGGCAACGTCGTCCACCTGTTCGAGCGCGACTGCAGCCTCCAGCGCCGCCATCAGAAGGTCATCGAGGAAGCCCCGGCCCCCGGCATGGACGAGGCCACCCGCGCCGCCGTCTGCGAGGCCGCCGTCCTCGCCGCCAAGGCCGTGAACTACGAAGGCGCCGGCACCATCGAATTCATCGCCGATGCGTCCGAGGGCCTGAAGGCCGACCGCATCTGGTTCATGGAAATGAACACCCGCCTGCAGGTCGAGCACCCCGTGACGGAGATGATCACCGGGCAGGATCTGGTGGAGTGGCAACTGCGGGTGGCCAGCGGCGAGCCGCTGCCGCTGACGCAGGACCAGTTGAAGATCGACGGCTGGGCGATGGAGGCGCGGCTGTATGCGGAGAACCCGGCGACGGGGTTCCTGCCGAGCACGGGAGATCTCGACGTCTTCTATCTTCCTGAAGGCGACGCCCGGATTGACAGTGCAGTCGAGAGAGGCGGCAGCGTTTCGCCGTTCTACGACCCTATGATCGCGAAGCTGATCGTGCATCGAGCATCTCGGGAGCAGGCAGCGAATGCCTTGTCAGAGACCTGTCGTGCAGTTCGGGTGTGGCCCGTCAAGACGAATGCCGCGTTCCTGGGGCGCTGCGCCGCCGACCCGCAATTCATCGCGGGTGATGTGGATACCGGCTTCATTGAGCGCCGGTTAGACGATCTCGTTCGGAAGGGCCCTGCGCCGGCTCTGGCCGTTCTGGCTGCTGGGCAGTCGTTTGCTCGAACGAAGCGTCGGCGGGCACGGTCCGGCGAAACGGAGGAACTCCTCTGGGAGAACTTGATGGTCGGCTTCCGGTTGAACGCTGACCCCACTTTTCCGCTGACGATGTACGAAGATGGTCAACGCAGAACGCTCGCCTTTACAGGTCTCCCGCACAAAGAAGAGGGATACACCTTAGACCCGGAATTCGATGGCAGCTACGACGGCTGCACCGCCCGGATGAGCGGCTCGGAAAACCATGCGCGATTGAACGGTAGTTATTTCAACGTGATCTGCGCTGATGACGATACGCGGATCATCATCATCGACGGCGAGATCTACGAGTTCCGATGGACGCTGGCGGCGGCCGGACAGTCCGGCGCCTCCGACGGCGCCATCCTATCCCCCATGCCCGGCAAGGTCGTCTCCGTCTCGGTCAAGGCCGGCGACACGGTGACCAAGGGCCAGACCCTGCTGGTCCTCGAGGCCATGAAGATGGAACACGCCCTGGCCGCCCCCTTCGACGGGACGGTCGCCGAACTCAACGCCGTCGCCAGCGGCCAGGTCAGTGAGGGCGTCGTGCTGGCGAAGCTCGAGGCCGGCTGAGCTATCGCGCGGCTTCGCCGCCGTCGCCGCCGAGGCCGCGAATGGTCTTGCCGACCAGGCTCGCCGCATCGGGGGCGGGCAGGGCCTCGCCGCTGGGCGTCAGGCAGCGCTGCTTGCCGTCCGCGCCATCGATGCGCGGAGCGACGGACTGCACCGTCGTCCCATCGGCGGCATAGGTCGCCAGGTATTGGCAGCCGGTCGCGATGTCGGTCAGCACGAAAAGATTGGGCTGGGCGGTCGGCGCGCGGTTGAACCGGGCGCTGAGGGTGCGCTCTCGCACCGCGCCGGCCGGATCACGCACCGCCTGCTCGGCAAGCTCGGCGCCTTCGTTGAGTCTCTGGGCCGTGTTGCGGGCGTTGGCGGCGGCGTCTTCCACCTGCTGCAGGGCGGCGGCCCCATCCTCGCAGGCCGACAGCAGCAGGGCGGAGACTGCCAGCAGGCCGAGCACGGGGCCGGTGGAGCGCAGGGTCAGCGTCATGATCGATATCCCGGGGGCCATCCAGACACAGGCGACAGGCCGTCCCCTTGGCCCATGGCGGGGGCGGTGTCGTCGGTCTCGCCAATCCGGATCGATCTGATCCGTCCTCATCGCCAGGGCCCGCGGGCCAGGATTGGTGACGATGATCCCGCTGGAACCGCGGCCGGCTACTCCCCGAAGAGCGTTCCTGATCTAGGGATGCCTGCGCCGCAATGCAAACGGCTCGCGGAATATCTCTATGTGGATCCTGCAAAATCAGAGACTTAGCGAATATGTCTAGACATATTCATCTCGCAAAACCGGCCGCAACGACGGTTCAGAGCCCGCCAACAGGGTCGCGTTGATATCGGCCTGTCACAAGGCGCCAACATTCCCCGCCTCGGCGCCTACGCCATGTCAACACCGGCGCCTACATTCCCGGCCTCTCCCGCTACCCTAAAGTCACACAAAAACAATCGACTAACCGGAACGTCGAACCTCGGCTACCGATCGCCGGGTGTCTGTGTTGATGTCCCTGCTGCGGTATAATGGTCCCCCGCTTCGATAAGCCTTCCATCCCCGCCCAGATCGCCTAAATCCGCCCCATGCCGCTTCACATCATCAAGCTCTGCGTCGGCGTCGAGAGCCTGCAGGACCTGCGCGACTGGCGGGCCCAGCGTGCGGCGCAGGGTCATCCGTCCTACTGCCCGACCCGCATGGCCCCCAAGCGCGCCGCCGAGGTGCTCGATGGCGGGTCGCTATACTGGGTGATCAAGGGCCAGGTGCTTTGCCGCCAGGCGATCACCGAAATCCGCACCGACGTCCCGGGCCAACAACCCGTCCGCTTCATGCTGGCGCCCGAACTGATCGAGACCGCCCCCCAGCCCCGCCGCGCCTTCCAGGGCTGGCGCTATCTCGACGCCAAGGACGCTCCGCCGGACCTCGCCAAGGGGGAAGGGGAGGCGATGGACCAGGAACTGGCGAAACAGCTGCGTGAACTGGGCGCCTGGTAAAGATCCTCCCCCATCGGGGGAGGGGGACCGCCGCCGAAGGCGGTGGTGGAGGGGGTCCCCACCGGCGGTCGCTACGGCCGGGTTACCCGCAAACCTCAGCGGTGACCCCCTCCGTCAGCGGCTGCGCCGCTGCCACCTCCCCCGAGAGGGGGAGGATCAGACCGCCCAGTTGTCGATCAGCCGGGTCTTGCCCAGCCACGCCGCCACGAACAGCCGGGCCCCGGCCCCAACCGGTCCAGGCCCCAGCCTCTGCATGGTCTCGCCGTCATGCGCCTGAACATAGTCGACCGGCCCGAAGCCCGCCGCCTCCAGCTTCGCGACCGCCTGAGCCTCCACCGCCTCGACCGCCATGCCGCCGCGCAGGGCCGCCACGGCCTCGGCCATCACCGCCGGCACAAGCGCCGCTGTCCGCCGCTCATCGGCGCTGAGGTAGGCGTTGCGCGAGGACATGGCCAGACCGTCGGCCTCGCGCACGGTCGGCCCACCGACGATCTCCACCGGCAGGTCGAGGTCCCGCGCCATCCGCTTGATGACCAGCAGCTGCTGGTAGTCCTTCTCGCCGAACAGGGCGACGTCCGGCCCGCACTGGATCAGCAACTTGGAGACCACCGTCGCCACCCCGCCAAAGAACTGCGGCCGCTTCTCGCCCTCCAGCGGTCCGGAGACGCCGTCCACCGTCACCCTGGTCGCGAAACCCGGCGGGTACATGACCTCCACGCCCGGCGCGAAGATCAGCTCACAGCCCGCCGCCCCCAGCAGTTCCGCATCGCGGCCCTCGCCGCGCGGATAGGCGTCGAAATCCTCATGCGGCGCGAACTGGGCCGGATTGACGAAGATCGAGGCCACCACATGGTCACAGGTCTCCAGCCCCAGCCGGACCAGCGACAGGTGCCCCTCATGCAGGGCGCCCATGGTCGGGACCATGGCGATGCGCTTTCCGGCCGCGCGCCAGGCCGCGACCTGTTGGCGCAGGTCGGTGACGGTTCGGACGATGGCGGGGCGCTTGACCACGCTTGGCCTCCCTTTCAGGTCAACAGGCGCGGCTTATCGCCCGTCCCCGCGGGCCAAGTCCAGCGAGACCGGGGTTCTCCACACGCCTGTGGACAATCGCGCCGGTCACATTGCTCTCAGCCCTCGCGGGGTGGATCGTTAACGGCCCGGGCTCGGTGAGTCGCGGCCATCGCGGAAGGAGACCGCCATGCATCAGGCCCCCAAGCAAATGCCTCGGGTCATCGTCGTGGGTAACGAGAAGGGCGGGGCCGGCAAGTCGACCATCGCCATCCACCTGACGGCCGCCCTGCTGCACGGCGGGGCCAAGGTGGCGATCATGGATCTCGACCTGCGCCAGTCTTCGCTCGCCAAATTCTACCGCAACCGCCACGCCTGGCTCGCTTCGCAGCCCGGGGTCAGCCTGCCTGAGCCCCTGATCCGGAACCCATCCGAGGATGGCGTTGCGCTGCACCGCGCCGACGCCGCCGAACAGATGGCCGCCTTCGAGACCGCCTTCGCCGCCGGCCACCAGGACGCCGACTTCCTGGTCATCGACACCCCCGGGGGCGACACCCCGCTCAGCCGCGCCGCCCACGCCCGCGCCGACCTCATCGTCACCCCGATGAACGACAGTTTCGTCGACTTCGACATGCTGGGCAGCGTCAATCCGGTGACCCTGGAGCTGGAAAAGCCCAGTCTCTACTCCGAGACCGTCTGGGAAGCCCGCAAACAGCGCGCCCTGACCGGCCAGCGCCAGATGCTGGACTGGGTCGTCCTGCGCAACCGCCTGGCCAGCGTCGACGCCCGCAACCGCAAGCGGGTCGATGACCGCCTGATGGCCCTCGCCAAGCGCGTCGGCTTCCGCACCGGCCCCGGCCTGCGCGACCGGGTCATCTACCGCGAGCTCTTCCCGTTCGGCCTGACCATCGCCGACCTGTCGGCCAAGGTCCGCCCGATCCCGGTGGCCCTCAGCCATGTCGCGGCGCGTCAGGAACTGCGCGCCCTGATGCATTCGCTTGGCCTTTCGGCCTTCTCGGGCGATGAGTTGCTCGCCGCCGAATAGGGCGGGGAGTGAGTTCATGATCTATCTGCTGCTGGCCGCCGCGGTCGGCGTCCTCGTCTGGATGGGCCGCAAGAGCCTGCCGAAGCTGAACATCCGCGACTGGCGGGTGGCCAGCGGCGCGCTCGGGGCCCTGGCCTTCCTGGGCGGCATCGCCGCGGCCATGCGCGGCAGCATGGTGCTGGGCGGCAGCCTGCTGGTTGTCGGTGTTGGCCTGGCCTTCGGAGCCCGCGTCCATCTGCCCAGGAAGCAGGCTTTGCCCAGCCCCAGCGACACCGAAGCCCGCGCCATCCTCGGCGTCACCCCCGAGGCCGGCGAAGCCGAGATCCAGGCCGCCTACAGCCGCCTGATCCGCCTGGCCCACCCCGACAGGGGCGGCACCGCCGGCCTCGCGGCCCAGCTCAACGCCGCCCGCGACCGCCTGCTCAAGCGCTAGTTGGGAACCCGCGCCATCCGCTTGGCCATCAGGTCCTGGACACTGCTCCCCGGCGCCAACGGCATTGGCGCGCCATCACAGATATGGGCCGCCACCCGGGCCATCTGACTGCCGTCTGTCGGTTTCCAGTCGGTCGGCACCGGGCTGGTCTCGACCACCTTGAGTTGCGCATCCAGCCCCCGCGCCGGCCCGTTGGCCCGGAACTGCCGCCGCCCGCAGGACAGCTGCATCGGCATCATCGCGACCTGCACCGGGCCTTCCTCGCCATAGATCAGCACCAGCTCGAAGCTCTGGTAGGTCCCGGTCATGACGATGCTGTCCAGGTCGACCACCCCCAGACCCTCGAGGTCATCCGCGAAGATGCGGAAATCCGCCGCCGCCGCCGGCGTCGCCGCCAGGCCCGCGATCAGGGCGAGGCCGGCCGCGCGCATCAGTCCAGCGCCGCCCTGATCTGCGCCGCCAGCGCCTGCAGTTCGGCCGGGTCGGCCATGCCGCCGCCATGCCGCCCGAGCGCCTCGCCCTCCCAGCGCGGGATGACGTGAAAATGCAGGTGGAAGATGGTCTGCCCCGCCGGCGCCCCGTTGAACTGGGTGACCACCAGCCCGTCGGGCTTCAACGCCTTGCGCGCTGCCCGCGTCAGCCGCTGAACAGCGACCATTAGATTGACCAGCACCTCCGGCTCGACGTCCAGCAGGTTGCGCGCCCGCGACGTCTTGGAGATGACCAGGCAATGGCCCTTCGACTGCGGAAAGGCGTCCATGAAGGCCAGGACGTCGTCGTCCTCGAACACCCGGGCGCTGGGGATCTCGCCCCGCACGATCTTCGCAAAGATGTTGGCGTCGTCGTAGGTTCCGTCCAGACTCATCAAGCTCGCTCCAACCGGGGGATTTCCAACGATGGCCGAACACCTCACCGAGCGCCAGAAGAAGTGGTTCGCCTCGGTCCAGGCCAGTCTGGAGCGCGACACCGGCAAGACCCTGGCTGAATGGGTGGCCATCGCCAAATCCTGCCCCGAGACCAGTCGCCGCAAACAGGCCGACTGGCTGCGCGAGCACCACGGACTTGGCGTCAACCGCGCCGCCCATGTCCTGAACGAGGCCTTCCCGTCGGACCTCGGCTGGGACGACGGCCCGGCCCTGCGCATCGCCCTGTGGAAGGATCCGGCTTCAACCGCCATCTTCGAGGCCGTCGAAGCCCAGGTGAAGGACTACCCGGGCCTGGTCACCGGCCAGCGCAAGGGCTTCTCGGCGTGGTCGCGGAACTTCCAGTTTGCCTCGGTCCGTCCGCTCAAGGGAGGCAAGGCCCGGCTGGGCCTCTGCGTGTCGCCCGACGCTGACCCACGCTTGGAACCCTACAGGAACGAGGGCTGGTCCGAGCGCCTCAAGGCGGCGATCACCCTGTCGTCGCCGGGTGAGGTGGACGCCTCGATCAGCAAGCTTCTCAAGGACTCCTGGGACGCCAGCTAGCCCTGCCGGAACGGAGAAAACTCCTCGGCCAACCAGTTCATTTCGCCCTGCACATTGGCCCGCTCCTGGTCCAGATAGCGGGCGACTGGTTCGCGCAGCATCGGGTCGGCGATGTAGTGGGCCGAGTAGACCGGGGAGGGCAGGTAGCCGCGGGCAATCTTGTGCTGGCCCTGGGCGCCGGCCTCGACGCGGTTCAGGCCCAGGCGGATGGCGTGTTCGATGGCCTGGTAGTAGCAGAGCTCGAAATGCAGGAACGGCCGTTCCTCCAGCGCGCCCCAGTTGCGGCCGTAGAGGCAGTCGTCGCCGACAAGGTTGAGGGCGCCGGCGATCCAACGCTCCTCGCGCCTGGCCATGACCAGCAGCACCCGGTCGGCCATCCGCTCGCCGAGCATCGAGAAGAACCGCCGGTTCAGATAGGGGCTGCCCCACTTGCGCGACCCGGTGTCCATGTAGAAGGCGAAGAAGGCGTCCCAGTGCTCTTCGGTCAGGTCCGCGCCGGTCAGGCCGACGATCTCGACGCCTGTCTGCGCATCGCGACGCTCGCGCCGGATGGTTTTGCGCCGGCCCGACGACAGGGCGGCGAGGAAGTCATCAAACGTCCCGTACCCCTTGTTTTCCCAGTGATATTGCTGATCCTGCCGCGCCAGAAGCCCGGCCGTCGTCAGGAACCGCCAGTCGCGCTCCTCGGGGAAGGTGACATGCAGGCCGGACGCCCCCAGCTTCTCACAGACCGTCAAGGCCCCGCCGAGCAGCATGTTGCGGCCCTCGGCCGGATCCACATCCGGCCGCACCAGCAGGCGGGGTCCGGTCACCGGCGAGAAGGGCGCGGCGCACTGCAGTTTCGGATAGTAGCGCCCGCCGGCCCGCTCATAGGCGTCGGCCCAGGACCAGTCGAAGACATACTCCCCCTGGCTGTGGCTCTTCAGATAGAGGGGCATGACGGCCGCCACCGCGCCCGCCTCGTCCTCGATCGACAGGTGATGCGGCGCCCAGCCGGTGCGGTCGGAGGCGCAGCCGCTCTCCTCGCAGATGTCGAGAAAGTCGTAGGCGACGAAGGGGTTGCCCTCGCCGGCGCAGGCGCTCCAGGCGGCCTTCCCAATCTCGGAAATTCGGCGGTGGATGCGGACCGCCGGCTTCAGCTTCACGCGCGGAAGCCCTCGAAGATGACGTTATCGCAGTAGGGCTCCAGCCGCTCGCCGTCCTCCAGGGTGCGCACCGTCCAGGCGATGATCGGCATGCCCCGGCTGCGGTACAGCTCTGCACGCGGGCAGGGCAGCATGCGGGTGTCCAGCGCCAGGAAGTCGGGCCGGGCGATCTCGACATGCTCCAGGTTGGCGAAGCTCTTGCGCATCTCCGGGGCCAGCTTCATCGCCGCCTCATCGTTCCAGGCATAGCTGTCGAGGCCTCGCAGGATCTGGGGATGGTGGTCCGCGAACCAGGCGTGGCTGTAGGGGTTGAAGCCGATCACACAGGTCGGGCCATGGTGGTCGAGTAGCACTTCGCTGACCCGCTTCTCCAGGTCGCCGACCTCGCCGAACGGGGTCTTCAGTTCGATGTGGACGAGGGCCTTGCTGCCGATCTCGACCAGGGCTTCGGCCAGCGTGGGAATGCCCTCGTCGGTGCCCTTGAGGCGCAGGTCGCGCAGGTCCGCCAGGCTGCGGTCCTTCAGCTTGCCTTCGACGCCGCACATGCGGTCGAGGCCATAGTCATGGAACACCACGGCCTCGCCATCGGCGGTCAGGTGAACATCCAGCTCGATGCCGTAACCGGCGGCGCAGGCGGCATGGAAAGCCCCCAGGCTGTTCTCCGGCGGGCCGTCCGGCGACCACAGGCCCCGGTGCGCGACCGGTGGGCTGAACAACAGCTCCCAGGCCTGGCCGAATTCCGAAGGTTGCGGGCGTGGATGATGTTTCATGGGGCCAGCTCCACCACCGCATCGACCTCGACCGCGAAGTTGCGCGGCAGGCGATAGACGCCGACCGCCGAGCGGGCGTGCCGTCCGGCCTCGCCGAACACCTCGACCATCAGGTCGGAAGCGCCGTTGATGATGCTGGGTATGTCGAAGAAGCTTGGCCCCGCCTGAACGAAGCCGCCCAGCTTGACCACCCGGACCACCTTGTCGAGGTCGCCGGTGGCGGCCTTCATCTGGGCAATCAGGTTGATGCCGCAGAGCCGCGCCGCCTGCACGGCGGTCGCCGCATCGACGTCCTCGCCGACGATGCCGGTGATCCCGCCGTTGGCGTCCAGCGACACCTGACCGGAAATATGCAGCAGATTGCCCGACCGGACGAAGGGCACGTAGTTGGCTATCGGGGCGACCGGGGCGGGCAGGGTGATGCCGGCGGCGGCCAGACGGGTTTCGGCGTTGGACATGGCCGATACCTAGCGCCTCAAACCCTGGGCCGGAAACGGAAAAGGCCCGGATCGTTACCGATCCGGGCCCTCACGAGTTGGTGAAGCTGGGGGGAGAGGGCTACTTCACCGACTGCAGCTTCTCGACGGTCGCGGTGACGCGCTCGTTGAGAGGCTTGAAGCTGTCCTTGACGGCGGCGGCGACGGTTTCACCCATCTTGCCGACTTCGGCCATGTAGAGCTCCATGGCGCTCTTGGCCCAGCTCGTCTGGAGCTCCACGGCTTCTTGCACGCTCTTGGCGCCCGAAAGGGCCTTGGCGGCGGCGACCTGGTTTTCCACGGCGGTCTTGGAATAGGCCATGTACTGCGCGCCCAGCGACTCGGCGCCCTTGGTCGCGGCGGTCACCGAGGCGACGACGGCTTCCAGGTTCTTCTTGGAGTGGGCGTTGAATTCGTTCAGGCCGGCGAGGTTCTTCTCGACCTGGTCCTTGAAGGCCTGGTTCCCGGCGACGGTGAACTGTTCGACAGTGGCTTTGAGGGTTTCGGCGGCGGCCATGAGAGGTCTCCTTGAAAGCGCTTGCCCATTGCTGGGATGTGATCTGGATCGCCGTCACGGGGAGGTTCGGCGTAGCGGCGTTGTCTCATGCTGCACTGCAGCAGTCAACGATTTATTGTGCAGTGCACAATGACGCTCCCGTGAACAGAAAACGCCGCCATTTCAGGCCCCTGCGGCGATTTCGCTCAAGAGGTGTTTACTTTGGCGTAAGGCGTGGTCGTGCATGTTATGGTGCAGTCGCCACCAACAGGGGGGTGGCGTAACCCATTGATTCTTCGACGGACGCAGCATGTACCAGCCCGCCCGCCGCGTAGTGTTCGCAGCTTTCGCCGCCGCCGCGATGGTTTTCGCGCCGATGATCAACGGTCTGGCGGCCGCTCAGGTTCCCTACGCCCAGCTTCAAACGGCCCCGCGCGCCAACCCTGCCGCGCAACCCAAGTACGCCGCCGTCGTTGTCGACGCCAATTCGGGTGAAGTGCTTTACGCCAAGCGCGCCGACAGCCCGCGCTACCCCGCCTCGATCACCAAGGTGATGACCCTCTACCTGGCCTTCGAGGCGATCAACGAGGGGCGGCTGAAGCCGACCGACCTGATCACCGTCTCAGCCAAGGCCGCCGCCCAGCCGCCGACCAAGCTCGGCCTTTCCGCCGGTGAAGTGATCACGGTCGACGACGCCATGAAGGCGCTGGCCGTCAAGTCCGCCAACGACATGGCCGTGGCGCTCGCCGAGCACATGGCCAATGGCTCGGAAGCCAAGTTCGCCGCCCTGATGACTCTGCGGGCCCAGGAGCTGGGCATGCTCAACACCCGGTTCGTCAATGCGTCGGGCCTCCCCGACAGCCGCCAGGTCTCCAGCGCCCGCGACATCGCCATCCTCTCGCGCGCCGTGATGCGCGACTACCCGCAGTACTACAACCTGTTCAACCTGCGCACCTTCACCTACCGGGGCGTCAGCATGAACAACCACAACCGGCTGCTCTTCCGCATGCCGGGCGTGGATGGCCTCAAGACCGGCTACACCAATGCCTCGGGCTACAACCTCGCCGCCTCGGGCGTGCAGGATGGTCGCCGCCTGATCGTGGTCATGCTCGGCGGAACCTCCAACGCCGCCCGCGACAACCACGTGCAGGAACTGCTGACCACCGGCTTTGACGTCATGCGTCGCCGGGACCGGGGGGAACGCATCCTGGTCGCCCAGAACCTCTTCGAGCCGCCGCCGCCGCCCGCACCGCTGCAGTACGACACCGCACAGGGCGACACCGACGTGCCGCGCGCCTACTTCACCGCCGGCCCGGACGTCGGCAACGTCGCCGTGGTCGGCAGCATGAAGGCAATTCCCGATCCGGCCGTGAAGAAGGTCACAACGCCCAAGAAAGCCGTTGCTCAGCCCAAGAAGCCCAAGGGCCAATGGACGGTCCAGGCCGGCGCCTTCAAGAGCAAGGACCAGGCGAAGACCCAGATGGGCACGATCAAGAAGCGTTTCGGCAAGGTCCTCGACGACGCCGAGGGCGTCATCGGCGCCAAGGTCGACGGCTTCTTCCGCGTGCGCTTCACCGGCCTGACCGCCGACGACGCCCGTGCCGCCTGCAAGGCGCTCAGCGCCAAGCGCCAGACCTGCATGGTGGTCGCTCCCGGCCGCTAAGCGGCTGGAACCAACGCCCGACTCGCGCATTCTCGTCCTTTGGGACGAGGCGGGGCGCCGGCCGTCCACAGCGGGGATGGCTTGCCGGACGATCAGTCACCTTCGACGCCAATGACGGCGACCGCCTTTCCCCAGGCGGCCGGCGTACTGGCCGACCGCGTGCGCCGACACGACTGGGCCGCCACACCGCTGGGCCCGATCGACCAGTGGGGCCAGAGCCTGCGCACCGCCATCGGCCTGATGCTCAACGCCCGCCAGCCTATGTTCGTCCTGTGGGGGCCAGAGCGGACCATCATCTACAACGACGCCTACGCCCGCATCCTCGGTGATCGCGACGCCGTCGCCCTGGGCCTGCCGGTCTCCGGGGTCTGGCCGGAGTTCTACGAGGACGCCCGGATCCTGATCGATCCGGCCTACGCCGGCCAACCGACCTTGGCCGAGAATGTTCGCCGCGTGGTCTCGCCCAACGGCTATCCCCAGGAGGGCTGGTACACCCTGTCCTACACCCCGATCCATGACGAGGTCGGGGCCGTCGGCGGGGTCTTCGCCGCCGTCACCGAGACCAGCGAGCACGTGCGGACCCGCCAGCGTCTGAGCTTCCTGCTGCAGCTGTCCGAGCGCCTGCGGGCCACCGCCGACCCGGTCGAGATCACCCGTATCGCCGCCCGTGAGCTGGCTCTGCACCTGGCCGTGGCCCGGGCCGGCTTCGGCGAGGTCGATGCGGCCGGCGAGATGATGACCGTGCCCGGCGACTGGACCATCGAGGGGGTCAACAGCCTGGGCGGCCGCAGCTTCCGCCTCGACAACTTCGGCCCGTCGGTGATGGACGAACTGCGGGCCGGCCACACCCTGCGTATCGACGACAGCCAGAACGACCCCCGCACCGCCGCCCACGTCGACGCCTACCGGCGCGGAAATATCATCGCCCAGCTCAGCGTCGGTCTGATCCGTGACGGCCGCTTCAATGCCGTCCTGTTCGTCCACGACACCCAGCCACGGGTCTGGACTGACACCGAGGCCGCCCTCGTCGAGGACGTCGCCGCCCGCACCTGGTCGGCGCTGCAGCGGGCCCGCGCCGAAGCCGCCCTGCAAGAGAGCGAACGCCGCTTCCGGGCCATGGCCGACCAGGCGCCCGCCCCGATCTGGATGACCACCGCGGCCGGCGAGATGGAATTCGCCAACCAGGCCTTCGGCGAGTACGCCGGCGCCCCCACCGACACCCTGCTCGGCAACGTCTGGATCGACATGCTGCATCCCGACGACCTGCCGGGGGTGCTCGGCGCCCGCGCCTCGGCCCGGCTGAACATCGAGCCCTACAGTTTCGAGGCCCGCTTCAGACGCGCGGATGGCGTCTGGCGCACCATGCTGGCCAGCGCCAAGCCCAGGCTCACCCCCGAGGGTGGCTTCCAGGGTTATGTCGGCATCGCCATCGACCTGACCGAGATGCGCGCCGCCGAGGCCGCCATGCGCGAAAGCGAAGCCCGCTTCCGTCTGCTGGCCGAAAGCGCGCCGGTCATGCTGTGGATGGGCGACGAGCATGGCGGCTGCGTCTATCTCAACCGGTTGTTGCGCGACTTCTGGGGCGTGCCGGAGGACCTGTCCGGCTTCACCTGGGCCTCGACCCTCCTCGAGGACGACGCGCCCGGCCTGTTCGAGACCTTCGGAACCGCCATGGCCCGCCAGCAGGCCTTCGAGGTCGAGGCCCGCTACCGCCGCGCCGACGGCGAAATCCGCACCCTGTTCACCCGCGCCGACCCGCGCCACGACGTCGAGGGCCGCTTCATCGGCATGATCGGCGTCAATGTCGATGTCACCGAGGCCCGCCGCGCCGAACAGCATCAGCAACTGCTGATCAACGAGCTGAACCACCGGGTGAAGAACACCCTGGCCTCCGTCCAGTCCATCGCCCACCAGACCCTGCGCAACGGCTCGACACCGCGTGAGGCCCGCGACCTCCTGACCGCCCGCCTGCTGGCCCTGTCGGCGGCGCACGATGTGCTGACCCGCGAGAACTGGGAGGGCGCCGACCTGACCGAAGTGGTCGCCGCCGCCCTGCGGCCCTACGATGCCGGCCGCCATGGCGCCGAAGGCCCGGCCATCCGGGTTGGGCCGCGCGCCGCCCTGGCCATCAGCATGGCCCTGCACGAACTGGCCACCAACGCCCTCAAGTACGGAGCGCTGTCTGGATCGTCGGGCGCCGTGGCCGTCAGCTGGACGCCGGTCGACGGCGGCTTGGACCTGATCTGGCGGGAGGAGGGCGGTCCGCCCGTCACGCCGCCGAGCCGCAGTGGCTTCGGTAGCCGCCTGCTGCGCCAGGGCCTGGTCGGCGAACTCGGCGGCGCGGTCGATCTGCGCTATGAGCCGGACGGCCTGATCTGCGTCATCAAGGCCCGGCAACTGGACTGACCGCCCCGCGTTGCTCCTGCGAACAGGAGAGACGCATGCCGGCGCAATGGCGAGTTCAGGTGTGGCTGGGTGAGGACACGGCCATCCAGGGCTGCATCCGCGACGAAGTGATCACCGCCGAGACCGAGGCCGAAGCCCTTGCCATCGCGGCCCGCCGCGCCGCCGAGGACGCCGGCGGTGAGACCCTCAACGACGGGCAGGAAGAGGTCTTCTCCCGCACCGAGGTCGCCAGCGGACAGGTCGAGCATGGCTCGACGGCGGGCGATTCCAGAGCCTAATCTGCCCGCCTGTGAGGGGCGGCATGTGGCGTGAGATCTGGACGTTTCTTGGCGAGCGGCCCGAGGTCGGCTTCGGCGCCGTCCTGTTCGCGGTCATCGTCCTGCCGCTCACCGTGGCGGCCATCCTGCTCAAGCCGCCGGCCAGGCCCTCCTTCACCCTCGACTGGCGCCAGCGGGCGGGCTTCGCCTGGGGCCTGTTCTTTCTGGTGGGCGCCGGCCTGATCCTGCAGAACCGGTGGCTCTTCGCTCTGGGCTTTGTCGCCTACACCTCGGCCTGGGCCGGCGCGCCGCGGCTGATCCAGCGGCTGGGCTGGATGGACGGCGACCGCCGGCGCGGCCTGCTGGCGACCATGGTCGTCCACGCCCTGGTGGCCCTGACCTGCC
The DNA here is from genome assembly GCF_057586315.1 of Caulobacter sp. SRI_014. Classification (NCBI taxonomy): domain Bacteria; kingdom Pseudomonadati; phylum Pseudomonadota; class Alphaproteobacteria; order Caulobacterales; family Caulobacteraceae; genus Caulobacter; species Caulobacter sp. SRI_014. Next base: position 218,058 of record NZ_JBYCZQ010000007.1, read on the forward strand.
TGCCGCTCGTCGGCTGGGCCCTGCGCGAGCAGTGGCTCGACTGGCGGTTCGAGCGCAACCGCCACTCCAGCGTCGCCCTGGGCGTCCACATGCGCGCCGGATGGCAAGGCTTTCCCGCACCGATCGACAACATCAAGGCTCGCGTTCTGGAGGTCGAGCGGGCGACCCCGGACATGGGCTGGAGCCCGTTGCCCGCCCAGGCCAAATGCTGGTCGCTGCAGACGCCGAGCCGAAGCTGGCTCGCCTGCGCCGATCCGGCCGGCCAGGCGACCTCCGTGGCGCTGTACGGAGAGCCCATGGCGCGGGATTTCGAGACGGCTCGACTGGCGGACGCCCGCCGTCTGCTCTGGGTCGTCACCGGCAAGAGCAGTGACGCCGACGCGACCGCCCTGCTGAGCCAGAAGGCGCAGCGACGCGGCGACCTCGACCTGGCCGTCGCTCCCGAAGGCAAGTTCGGCTACCGGATGACCGCCGCCGCCGCGCCCGCAAGCCCTTGATCGTTCCCGCCGCGGACCGGTTGGGCTACTGATGCCGCCTGGGGAGCGAGACATGCAACACATCCTGATCGGCGTTGGCGGCATCCTTCTGATCCTGGCGGCGGCCTTTGCCCTGTCGCGCGGCCGCAAAAACATAAGCTGGCGGATCGTGGTCAGCGCCTTCGCCCTGCAGGCGGCCATTGCCGTCTTCGTGCTCTACATCCCGGCCGGCCGCGCCGCGATGGCCGGCGCCGCACACGGCGTCGAGAGCCTGCTGGGCTACAGCAAGGTCGGCATCGAGATGGTGTTCGGCGGCCTGACCCAGGTGAACGGCGTCGCCAGTTTCGCCATCAACATCCTGCCGATCATCATCTTCTTCAGCGCCCTGGTCTCGATCCTCTACTACCTGGGCGTCATGCAGTTCATCGTGAAGTGGGGCGGGGGCGCCCTGCGCTGGCTGCTCGGCGTCGACAAGGTCGAGGGCCTCTACGCCGCCGCCAACGTCCTGGTCGGCCAGTCGGAATCGCCGCTGGTCGTGCGCCGTTATCTGCGCGGCCTCAGCGACGCCCAGATCTTCGCCCTGATGGTCACCGGCATGGCCGGGGTCGCGGGCTCCATCCTCGCCGCCTACGCCTCGATGGGCGCCGACCTGCGCTATCTGCTGGCTGCCGCCTTCATGTCCGCCCCGGGCGGCCTGCTGATGGCCAAGATCATCATGCCGGACGAGAAGGCGCCGCCGCCGGCCGAAGCCGCCCCTCTTGAAGAAAATGGGGAAATCCAGGCCGTGGCCGCCGTGACGCCCGAGCCCGAAGAGGAAGAACGCGCCACCAACATCATCATGGCCGCCTTCAACGGCGCCCAGGACGGGGTACAGCTGGCCGTGGCCGTCGGCGCCATGCTGATCGTCTTCGTCGCCCTGATCGCGCTGGCCAACGGCATCCTGGGCGGCATCGGCGGCTGGTTCGGCCATCCCGAGCTGAGCTTCCAGCAGATCCTCGGCTACGTCTTCGCCCCGGTGATGTTCATGCTCAACGTCCCTTGGGAAGAGGCCCGCAAGGCCGGTGAATTGTTCGGCGAAAAGCTGATCCTCAACGAGTTCGTCGCCTACCTGCACTACAGCGAGGCCAAGGCGTCCCTGTCGCCCCACACCCAGGCGGTGGTCACCTTCGCCCTCTGCGGCTTCGCCAACATCAGCTCCATCGCCATCCAGATGGGCGTGCTCGGCGGCCTGATCCCGGAAAAGCGGCCGACCATCGCGCGCCTCGGCCTGCTGGCCGTGGTGGCTGGCTCGCTGGCCAACCTGATGAGCGCGGCGATGGCGGGACTGCTGCTGGCCTAGAGCCGGCGCGGCCCTCAAGCTCTCCGCCCTTGGGGCGGAGGACCGTTTTGGAGCGTGAGCGACAAAACAGGAGGCGGGACTTCCACCGGCGGTCGTGCGCTGCGTCCGCGGACGCCGGCGTGTAAGGGGGTGCGCGAAATCCCCGCCGACGGTGGGCCCGCCTCCTGCTTTCTCGCTTGAGGCTCGAAAGCGGTCCTCCGCCCAAGGGGCGGAGAGCTGAGGTTTGCGCTTCCGCCTTACGGCAGCAGACCCAGCCGCTTGCCGACGATCCGGTCCATCGTCCGGCGCGGCAGCACCTCGGTCATCAGCACCTCGAACGGCGACGGTGACACCACATAGCGGTGCTTCGGCTTCGCCAACGTCAGCGCCTTCCAGATCGCTTCGCCGATGGCTTCCGGCGGCAGGCCGTTCTTGCCCAGCTGCAGCATGTAGGCCTTGATCCGCTCCAGCGCCGGCCCGAACACCGTGCCGCTGTAGAGGCTGGTGTCGATCTCCTCGGACTTGTCCCAGATCGGCGTCGCAACAGCGCCGGGGGCCACCACCACCACATCGATGCCATGGATCAGCAGCTCCCGCCGCAGGCTTTCCGAGAAGCCTTCCAAGGCGAACTTCGAGGCGCTGTACGGCCCGACGAACGGCGAGGCGTTCCGCCCTCCGACCGAACTGATGTTGACGATCCGGCCCTTGGGCCCCTTCAGGTCCGGCTCGGCGCCGAGCAGCGGCCCGAACGCCTGGGTGGTGATCAGCACGCCCGTGACGTTGACCTCCAGCTGGTGGCGCATCTCGTCGACTGGCAGGTGGAGCAGGGGACCCGCCACCGCGATGCCGGCGTTGTTCACCAGGCCCGCCAGTGTCTGGCCGCCCAACGCCGCCCGCACCGTCTCGGCGGCCGCATTCGCGCCCTTCGCATCGGTGACGTCGAAGATCAGCGGGGTGAAGGCGTCGCCGAATTCCTGCTTCAGCCGGTCGGCGTCGGCCTGTTTGCGGACGCTGCCGAAAACGTGGAAGCCCTTGTCGGTCAGCACCTTCACGGCGCCATGGCCGATGCCGGTGGAGACGCCGGTGACGACGACGCTGCGTTTCATTGGAGTGCCCCTGACTGAACCCTGATCACTCAATTGGGTCGAACCGCCGGCCAAGACAAGCGGCGCAAAGAAAAAGGCCGGCGGAGTCGCCTCCGCCGGCCCAATTTCCTTATCTGTCGCCGACCTATTCGGTCAGCGCCGGTTCTTCGATCTCCGGCGCGCCAGGCTCGCGCCGGGGCGTGTCGATCTCGAACTCGAAGGCGATCTTGCCGTCCTTGAGCACGACCTTCACATGGCCGCCCTTGGCCAGCTTGCCGAACAGGATGTCGTCGGCCAGCGGCTTCTTGATGTGCTCCTGGATGACCCGGGCCAGCGGCCGCGCCCCATAGAGTTCGTCGAAGCCGTTCTTGGCCAGCCAGTCGGCCGCCTCGTCCGTGGTCTCGATGGTGATGTTGCGGTCGGCAAGCTGGGCTTCCAGCTGCAGAACGAACTTCTGGACCACCTGGCGGATGATGTCCTGGGTCAGCGGCTTGAAGGCCACCACGGCGTCCAGACGGTTGCGGAACTCCGGGGTGAACAGACGCTTGAGCGCCTCTTCCTGCTCGCCGTCGTTGCGACCCCGGCCAAAGCCGATGGTGTTCTTCTGGGCGTCGGAGGCCCCCGCGTTGGTGGTCATGATCAGGACCACGTTGCGGAAATCGACCTTCTTGCCGTTCGAGTCGGTCAGCGTGCCGTTGTCCATCACCTGCAGGAGGATGTTGTAGACATCCTGGTGCGCCTTCTCGATCTCGTCGAGCAGGACCACCGCATGCGGATGCTGGTCGACGGCGTCGGTCAGCTGGCCGCCCTGATCGTAGCCGACGTAACCGGGGGGAGCCCCGATCAGGCGGCTGACGGTGTGACGTTCCATGTACTCCGACATGTCGAAGCGCAGGAGTTCGATGCCCAGGGTCGAGGCCAGCTGCCTGGCGGCTTCGGTCTTGCCGACGCCGGTCGGGCCGCTGAACAGGTAGCTGCCGATCGGCTTGTTGCCGTCGCGCAGGCCCGCCCGGGCCATCTTCATGGCCGCGCTCAGCTGGATGATCGCCTCTTCCTGGCCGAACACCGCCCGCTTCAGATCCGTTTCCAGCTCCTTCAGCGCCTCGGTATCGGTCTTGCTCACCGATTTGGGCGGGATGCGGGCGATCTTGGCGACAACGGCCTCGATCTCCTTCACGCCGATGGTCTTCTTCCGCTTGCCTTCCGGCAGCAGCATCTGACCCGCGCCCGCCTCGTCGATCACGTCGATCGCCTTGTCGGGCAGCTTGCGGTCGGTGATGTACTTGGCCGACAGGTCCACAGCCGTCTTGATGGCGTCGTTGGTGTACTTCAGCTTGTGGAATTCCTCGTAATAGACCTTCAGGCCCTTGAGGATCTTGATGGTGTCGTCGATCGTCGGCTCGTTGACGTCGATCTTCTGGAAGCGCCGGACCAGGGCCCGATCCTTCTCGAAGTGCTGACGGAACTCCTTGTAGGTCGTCGAGCCCATGCAGCGCAGAGTGCCCGAGGCCAGAGCCGGCTTCAGCAGGTTTGACGCATCCATCGCCCCGCCGCTGGTCGCGCCGGCGCCGATCACCGTGTGGATCTCGTCGACGAACAGGATGGCGTTGGGGTGGTTCTCCAGCTCCTTGATGACCTGCTTGATCCGCTCCTCGAAGTCGCCGCGATAGCGGGTGCCGGCCAGCAGCGCGCCCATGTCGAGCGAGAAGATGGTGGCGCCTTCCAGCACCTCCGGCACTTCGTGGTTGATGATCTTGCGGGCCAGGCCCTCAGCGATGGCGGTCTTGCCCACCCCCGGGTCCCCGACCAGCAGCGGGTTATTCTTGGTCCGCCGGCAGAGGATCTGGATACAGCGCTCGACTTCGGCCAGCCGCCCGATCAGCGGATCGACCTTGCCCAGCCGCGCCTTCTCATTGAGATCGACGCAATAGGCCTCGAGGGCCTCGCCGCCGGTCTTGGTGTTGGGCTTGCCGCCGTTCTCCTCTTCCTCGGTCGCGCCCTTGACGGTCTTGGGCTCGGAAGCCCCGGCCTTCTTGGCGATGCCGTGGGCGATGTAGTTCACCGCGTCATACCGCGTCATGTCCTGCTCCTGCAGGAAGTAGGCGGCATGGCTCTCGCGCTCGCTGAAAACGGCGACCAGCACATTGGCCCCGGTCACGTCGTCGCGGCCGGAGGACTGCACATGGATCACCGCGCGCTGGATGACGCGCTGGAAGCCGGCCGTCGGCTTGGCTTCCTCGCCGTCGTCCACGATCAGGGCGCGGAGTTCGGTGTCGATGTAGTTGACGAGGGTCTTCTTCAGCTCCGCGAGGTCGACATCGCAGGCCTTCATCACCCCGGCGGCGTCCTCGTCGTCGGCGAGGCTGAGCAGCAGGTGCTCGAGGGTAGCGTACTCATGCTTTCGCTGGTTGGCGTAAGCGACTGCGCGGTGAAGTGTTTCTTCGAGATTGCGCGAAAACGAGGGCAAATGTGGCTCCTCTAATCCTTTTCCATGGTGCACTGCAGCGGGTGCTGATGCCGTCTGGCTGCGTCGATTACCTGGGCGACCTTTGTCTCGGCGACTTCGTAGGTGAAGACGCCGCAGACCCCCACGCCGTTCTGGTGCACATGAAGCATGATCCGGGTCGCATCTTCGCGCGACTTGTTGAAAAAACGCTCAAGCACGTAAACGACGAACTCCATCGGTGTGTAGTCGTCGTTCAGAATCAGGACGCGGTACAGCGAAGGCTTGGCGGTCTTGGCCTTGGTCTGTGTGACCACCGCCGTTCCCGATCCACCCGGACCCGTACCTGTTCCTGACTTCCGTTCAGCCATACCGACCTTCGACTCGTGGGACGGTCCGCTGGGGGCGGCCGCCGTTCTTGATGATTAGATATGGAAACATCGGCCCATTGGAAGGGGCCGGATGCGACCTGCGACGCTTTGAGTGTGCGCTGCGACTAATCGACCAGCCAACGCACCCAGGCGCCGTGCGGATGCACGTCGGCCAGGTGAACGCTGCGGTCGTCCGGCCATATGGTAAGCCGCACGGCCATTGGGAAGCCCTCCCGCGACGGATCGGGCTCCATGCTCAGGTGGGCGAGGGGGGCGGTCGCGGTGGCCTTGGCGGCCGCGGCGGCGATCGCCTCGCTCACGGCGTTTTGAGTGCGCTGCGGCATGTACTGCCACATCACCGAGTGAAACAGCACCGTGGCGACCCCTTCAGAGGGGAAGAGATTCGCCGCCACCCAGTCGGCGGCGTCGGCTTTGACGAGGCTTGCCGGGACGCTGCGGGCCACCGCGATGGCCCCCCGCAGCCGCGCCATCCGCGCCGGCTGATCGGCCCAGACGTAGGCCTGCAGCCGCAGGGCGGCCTCGTCGGAGGTCAGGTCGATGGGGCTCTGGTCACAGGCGGCCCGGGCGACGACCGTGGCGGCGGGCGTTTCGGAGGGGGCCGGCCCCTGCCAGTCACCGCTCAACAGGACGGGGGAGGCCGCATCGCCCCAGGCCTTGCCGCCCAGATCGTAGCGGTAACGGTCCCAGCGCAGGTTCAGGCCGGCGCTGGAGCCGATCTCCAGGATCGACAGCGGCAGCCTGGTTTCGGCGGCGATCCTCAGGAACCCCGGCGCCAGGCACAATGAGCGCCCAACCTCGTTGGTCTGCGGCGGCGAGGCCATGAAGGCGGCGACGGCCGGACGCCGTGCCTCAAGCAGCAGACGCGCGGCCGCCAGGACGGCCGGCCAGTCCGCCTGCGGCGCGGCTTCCGGATAGAGGGCGGCGAGGGCAGGGGCCTCGCCGGTCAGCACCAGATAATGCAGGGCCCCCAGCAGCCTCAGCGGCGTCGCCTCACGGATGTGGACGCCGAGCGACTGGCCCTCCCATTCAGAGAACAGGTCCTCCAGGGGCCCAAGCCCGCCGTCGGCCGCCGCGACCAGCAATCCCGCCGAGAACGGCGAGCCCAGCGCGGCGCATTGCTCGCCCTGCCAACGACAACCTTCGATCCAACCCGCTTCGCTCATGGCGCCAGACTACGCCCTGCGCCCGCGCGGCCAAGCTTGAAGCAGCCGATCAACCTGGCAGTGGGTGGCCTCAACATTCACCGTCATCCCGGACGGCCTGCAAGGCCGATCCGGGACCCAGGGGGTGACCATGCGCGCTTTGGGCGGCGGCGATGAACGCGACCGCCGCCCCTGGGTCCCGGCTCTTCGCTGCGCTACGGCCGGGATGACGGTGGTGTGGTGAATTCTCGGATGTAGGGTGTCGGAACCGCCTTCAGCCGTTCGTCTACCAAACAGACAGCGCAGAGACCCCGCATGGCCATCACCATCACCGCCTTCGAAGCCTCGCCCGACCGGGGCCAGGGCCTGGCCCGGGACATGCGCGTGCGCTGGGCGCTGGAGGAGGTCGGCCAGCCCTATGACGTCCGCCTCGTCTCCTTCAGGGCGATGAAGGAACCGGCGCACCTGGCCCTCAACCCTTTCGGCCAGATCCCGACCTATGAGGACGGCGACCTCGCCCTGTTCGAAACCGGCTCCATTCTCATGGAGATCGCCCGCAATCACCCCGGCCTGCTGCCCGCCGACCCCGCCGCCCGGGCCCGCGCCATCACCTGGATGTTCGCGGCGGTCAGCACCGTTGAGCCGCCGATCATCGAGCTTCAGAACCACGTCCTGCTCGAGCGCGACGAGGGCTGGTTCGAACAGCGCCTGCCGGCGGTGAGACAGCGTGTCCGCCCCCGGCTGGACCAGCTGACCGCCCACCTCGGCGACGCCGACTGGCTGGACGGCGACTTCAGCGCCGCCGACATCATGATGGTCCACGTCATTCGCCGCCTGGGCAGTTCCGGTTTGCTGAGCGACTACGAAGCCCTCGGCGCCTACCTCATGCGCGCCGAATCCCGCCCGGCCTATAGGCGCGCCTTCGAAGCCCAGTACGCGGTGTTCGAGGCTTCGGGGGGCTGACGGAAAAATGCTCCGCCCCCTACCGTCATCCCGGACGGCCCGCAGGGACGATCCGGGACCCAGGGGCGGCGCGCAGGGCTGGTCGCGGCTGCGATAGGTCGCTCCGTTACCCCCTGGGTCCCGGCTCTCCGCGCTTCGCGCTGCGGCCGGGATGACGGTGTTGGGGTGGCGCCGCGCGAACACTTCACCGTCGGTCGGTCTAGTCCTTCGCCGTCTTCAACGCCCGCCCAGTGACCAGTGCCCCCTTGCCGAACTTCTCGGCCAGCCGGTCCATCGCCGTCTCATGCTTCAACGCCCGCGTCTCATCCCCCGCGAAGAAATCCCCCCCCGACGCGCCCGCCTCCTCGAAGTCCGACAGCCCCGCCCCAATCAGCCGGTACAGCGTGCCGTCCGTCTCGTTCGCCAACAGCTCGCGCACCGTATTGAACAGCGTCCGCGCCGTCTGGGTCGGGGCGGGCAGGGTGCGCCGGCGGGTGATGATCTTGAAGTCGGTCCGGCGCAGTTTCAGCACCGCGACCCGGCCGGTGATGCCCTCCTTGCGCAGCTGCCGCGCCACCTTTTCGCACAGCGGCCAGAGGATGTTCTCCAGCGTCTCGCGGTCCGAATAGTCCTCGTTGAAGGTGGTCTCGGCGCTGATCGTCTTGCGCCCCTCGCGCGGATTGACCACCCGGGCGTCCTGGCCGTTGGCCAGCTTGTGCAGGCTCATCCCGTGACTGCCGAACTCGGTCGCCAGGTCCTTCAGCTCGGCCCGCGCCAGATCGCCCACCGTGCGATACCCCGCCTTCTCCAGCGTCGCCGCGAACACCGGCCCCACCCCCGGCAAGATCCGCACCGACTTGGGGGCCAGCACCGACGCCGCCTCCGCCCCCAGCACCGAGAACCCGCGCGGCTTGTCGAGCTCCGACGCGATCTTGGCCAGGAACTTGTTGGGCGCCAGACCAATGGAGACGGTGATCGCCACCTCCGCCTCGATCCGCGCCTGCAGCCGCGCCAGGGTCAAGGCCGGCGCCATCCCATGCAGCCGCTCGGTCCCCGACAGGTCGATCCAGCACTCATCGAGCGACAGCGTCTGCACCAGCGGCGTCAGGTCCCGGATCATCTCCATGATCCTTTTGCTCTCGGGCACATACTTGCTGAAGTCCGGTTTGAGGATCACCGCCTGCGGGCACAGCTTGCGGGCCGTGAACATCGGCATCGCTGACCGCACCCCGCTCATCCGGGCGATGTAGCAGCAGGTCGAGACCACCCCCCGCACCCCGCCGCCGATGATCACCGGCACGTCCCGAAGCTCCGGCCGGTCACGCTTCTCCACCGAGGCGTAGAAGGCGTCGCAGTCCATGTGGGCGATGCTCAAGGTCGCCAGTTCATCGTGCGCGACCATACGCGGCGAGCCACAGGCCGGGCAGCGGCGCGGCGCCGTCTCCCCGGTCCAGAAGCAGTCGCGGCAGAAGGCCTTCATGGTCTGTAGGGGTCCTCGGGGCCACGGCTGGCAGCCTGGACCGTTTCATATATGTTCTCGCCGCACCTGTGGAGACCGGCGGCGACAGATGACGATTCGGGACGAGATCGACCCCTACATCGCCGGCCAGCCGGACGCCAAGCAAGGCGACCTGCGAACCCTCCACGACGTCATCCAGCAAGAGATGCCAGGCTGCCGCCTGTGGTTCCTGGATGGCCGGGATGAGACGGGCAAGGTCGTCTCGAACCCCAACATCGGCTACGGCCAGCGCACCATCCGCTACGCCGACGGCAAGACGCGGGACTTCTACCAGGTCGGCCTCAGCGCCAACACGACCGGCGTCTCGGTCTACATCATGGGCATCGACGACAAGACGCACTTGGCCAACGCCTACGGCCCGCGCCTCGGCAAGGCCAGTGTCACCGGCTACTGCATCAAGTTCAGGGCGCTGAAGGACATCGATCTGGACGTCCTGAAAGAGGCGATCCGCGACGGCGCCGCGCGAACCTGACCCCTTCCGTCTCCCGTCCATGA